>MNUG01000020.1 GCA_001871905.1 Alphaproteobacteria bacterium CG1_02_46_17
ATTTAGGCAATGTGATTTCTGGGCCATCGGAAAACAAAGGAGACAAAAATTGAAGCTCGGCACTTGTAACATCCAGAGCCGGTCTGATTTGTTTGATGATGGTGTCATCTTCGGTATCAGTGATTGTAATATATTGTTTGAGCGCCGCATCAATCAGATTTGCTGTGAGGCTCGCCCGATCATACCCCTGACGCCAGATATATCTTAACAAGGAAGGTGTCATACCCTCCGGAATATCAAACCGTGGAATAACCAGACCGGGCGTATCATCGCCGTACCGTTTCCACATCAAACCAAGATAGAGCATCAAACCAAAGGTCGATGTGATAAAAATAATCCACGCGCGGTTATCAAAGAAAAAATATTTGATCCGCTGTGCAACCGAAACGGCGGCAATACTCCCCTTTTCGATCCCGACGGCGACGGTAAATCCCTCATAGGGTTCCAGTCTTTTTGATATCTCTGCGTGATATTCATTGGACGTCTTGCGCGAGATAAAATTTTGCTCGTGTGCGCCAAACGCTCCACTATATCCGGCGGTCTGACGAATAACGGCATCGGGGGGGAATATTACGTCGACACTGGCTTTTTCAATCGGGAAAATCCATCCATTACCTGTTACATTCCAGTAAAGTTCATCCATGGTTTCAAATCGTCCGACCGCACGATCAATGTCATAGCAGATACGATAAATATGAATGCCTGTTGAAACCACGCGATCCTTATTGCCCAGATAAATTCGCAAACCGTTTGTCTGGCGGGTTGTGTGGTAATCTTCTTTTTGTCCATCGCGCATGGTGCAGGTGATCGAGATCGGTACCAGAACGCGATTGCCGAACCGGTCTGTATATTCAGTCGGGATATCACGATAGATTCCGTGATTAATCTGGTAATGTTCGGCAGTGACTTTGATATCTTCGATAATCGACACTTGGCCATCAGAATGTACGGATGCCTGCACGGCAAAATCATGAATGATCTCTTCTGCTCTGACAGGTGTTGTCATCAATAAAAATGATATGAACAACCATCCGTATAATCTGATCATTATTTGAAGCTCACTTTCTGGACTTCACGATCAGCCTCATTGGCGATCTCAAAGAATGTTTTCTTTTCAAAGTCGAAAATATTGGCAATCACATTGCTCGGGAACTGGTCGATCATGATATTCAACTCGCGGGCCGACCCGTTATAATAGCGACGCGCCATTTGTATCTGCTCTTCAATTTGTGACAATTCCCCTTGCAGGTTGGTGAAATTCTCGCTGGCTTTCAAATCGGGATAATTCTCCGATACGGCCATGATATTTCCGAGCAGCGAAGAAATCCCCGCTTCGGCCTTGAACCGTTCATCCGGCGAGGTTGCATTTTGGGCGCGGGCACGCATAGCGGTTACTTTTTCCAGAGTCGCTGCTTCGTGAACCATATATCCTTTGACGGTTTCCACCAGATTGGGGATCAGGTCGGCACGTCGTTTCAACTGCACATCCACGCCCGAGAAGGCTTCCTCTGACATGGTGCGTTTTGTCACCAGAGTGTTATATATCCCGATTGCATAAGACACGACAACGGCAACTACGCCTAGAACAATCAGTGTTGATATCATCTTATTCGACCTTTTTTTTATATATTTTTACCCAGCCAGTTTTTGTTTGATAATAGCACCAGCCTTGCCCATATCGAGTTGTCCGGCATATTTGGCTTTCAGTTCGCCCATGACTTTGCCCATATCCTTGATACTGGCGGCCCCTGTTGATGCAATCAAATCTACAATGGTTGCGGCAATATCATCATCCGACATTTGAGTGGGCAGGAATTTTTCGATAATTACTATTTCGGCTTCCTCTTTTTCGGCCAATTCCGGACGACCGCCCTCTTGGTACATTTTGGCTGATTCCTGACGCTGTTTGATCATTCCTTGCATCAGAGAGAGAATCTGGCCATCCTCGATCCCGTCCATATTGCCTTTAACGCGGGCTTCTATGTCTTGTTCTTTCATTTTCGAGATAATCATCCGCACGGTTCCTAAGGTCTGCTCATCTTTGGCTTTCATGGCCTCTTTGAGTGCTGAACTTAGCTCTGCGCGTTTTGACAAAATTTCCTGTGACATGTTTCATTTTCCTATTGTGTTTTTTCGGGTGGTTGTCTATAGAATGCTTTTCTAGTGCCATATAGAAACTCAAAGCCAAGCGAGCGCTAGAAAATGACTAAAACCACTGACAGTACTACCCCGAAACAGCCGCCGAACGCAACAGCGGCTATTGTTTTATCCGATGGAACTATCATTTGGGGGTATGGTTTTGGTGCCGAAACGACCCAAGTCGGCGAAATCTGCTTCAATACCTCCATTACCGGCTATCAAGAGATTATGACAGATCCGAGCTATGCCGGAGAAATCATCACATTTACCTTCCCACATATCGGGAATGTCGGCGTGAATGCCGAGGATATCGAAACCATCAACCCTGCGGCTCGCGGGATGATCGTGCGCGAACAAATCACCGCCCCGTCCAACTGGCGCTCTACACAAAATCTGGATGCATGGCTCAAGGGGCATAATATTCCGGGAATTTGCGGCGTGGATACGCGGGCGTTGACCCGCCGCATCCGTGATCTGGGTGCGCCAAATGGTGTGATTTGCGTTAATTTCAAAGGCGCGTTCGATATTCCTGCGCTTCAGGTCCAAGCCGCAGAATGGTGTGGCCTTGATGGGCTTGACCTCGCCAAGGATGTCACTTGTACCCAGCGTTACGAATGGACGGAGACGCTCTGGACGTTGGGCAAAGGATATGGGCAGCAAACTGCTCCGCAATATCATGTTGTGGCGATGGATTTCGGCGCCAAGCGCAATATTCTAAGGTGTCTGGCTGCTGCTGGCTGCAAAGTAACTGTTGTTCCGGCACAGACTTCTGCGGATGATATTCTGGCGCTAAAACCTGATGGGGTTTTTCTTTCGAATGGCCCGGGCGATCCGGCAGCAACTGGCGTGTACGCTGTGCCGACGATCAAGGCCTTGCTTGATAAAAATATGCCAATCTTTGGCATTTGTCTGGGACACCAGATGCTGGCTTTGGCACTGGGTGGCAAAACCACCAAGATGGATTTGGGGCATCGTGGTGCGAACCACCCTGTTCAGGATTTGAAAACCGGCAAGGTCGAGATTACTTCTCAGAACCATGGGTTCCATGTACTGCCTGACAGCCTGCCGAAGACTGTCGAGGTTACGCATGTTTCTCTGTTCGATAAAACCAATGAAGGCATTCGCTCTTTGGATAGACCTGCCTTTAGTGTGCAATATCACCCTGAAGCCTCCCCCGGCCCGATGGACAGTCACTATCTGTTCGGTCGCTTTATCGAGATGATTGAAGATCATAAAAAGAAAAAGGCCGCGTAAAGAGAGCCTCACACGGAGAACACAGAGTTTTCACAGAGAAAGCAGAGACAATTGGAATGTCACCCAACATGAATGAATTAACCGGACAGATTATTGGATGCGCCATTGAGGTGCATAAAAAAATTGGTTCAGGCCTTTTGGAATCCGTTTATCATCGCTGCTTGGAAATCGAGTTGAAAAAAGCAAATATTCCATTCCTGACCGAAAACGCTTTTCCAGTTTTTTATGACGGAGAAAAAATTGAATCTGGATACAGGATTGATCTTTTAGTTGACCAAAAAATTGTTGTCGAACTAAAAAGTGTTGAACACGTCACAGATATGCATAAATCACAGCTTCTGACATATCTTAGAATGGGTCAATTTGAATTGGGACTTATTTTGAATTTTAAGGAGCCTGTTTTGAAAAATGGTATATACAGGATCATAAACTCTGCGGCCTCTGATCAATCTCTGTGCACTCTGCGTGAGGTAAAATAATGACAGAAAAGCTTCTCAGCGGATTTCGTAAGTTCAGATCCGAACATTATGATGGCCATAACGCCATAATGCCCCGTCTGGTTCAGGACGGTCAAGACCCCGATTATTTTGTAATATCTTGTATTGATTCACGGTCAAATCCGGGGACAATTTTCTGCGCTGAACCGGGCGCATTCCTTGCACACAAGGCGATGGGGGCTATTGTTCGTCCTTATCACAAGGGAACGGCACTGGCGGCAGCGTTACAATTTGCCCTGATCCACAACAAAGTCAAGGATGTAATCGTTCTTGGTCATACCGGATGCGGCGCGATAGAGAGTCTGGTTAATAAAATCAATGATGATGAAATCAGAAGCTTTATCGATGTCGCCCAGCAGGGATTGCAACACGCTCAGGAACGCTGCGCAAATGCGTGCACTCATGATGAGCTGTTGCGCTACACAGAAGAAGAAATTGTGCTGCAAAGTGTGGCAAACCTCAAAACCTATCCAAGTGTTACCCAAGCGCTCT
The DNA here is from genome assembly GCA_001871905.1 of Alphaproteobacteria bacterium CG1_02_46_17. GTDB lineage: Bacteria > Pseudomonadota > Alphaproteobacteria > Micavibrionales > Micavibrionaceae > UBA1573. The sequence continues at coordinate 4,383 of MNUG01000020.1, forward strand.
CGGAAAACCGTGTAAATATCCGCCCGTGGTTATTTGATATGGAGCATGGTGATTTGATGGAATATTCATACGACCAAAAGAAATTTATTTCTCTCATGGAGGTAAAATGAGTAATAGCCTTCGCCATATCCCATTCGTTGGGAACCATAATGGAAAAAGTTGCGGACAATGTGTTTATCGCATGGCTTTATCCCACCTCTATCCTGAACAACAATGGACAGAAGAGTATATGGATGATTTTTGCGGGGCTATTCTGGGGAAATATACATGGCCATTCAAGCCCATTATAAATTTAACAAATATGGGGTTGGATTTGGTCATATACAGCACCTTTGACAATGAAAGATTTGTTTCAAATCCCGTTGAATATATGACTGAAAAATATGGTGAGACTGGGTGTAAGAATAACATTGCAAACTCTGATATGGATCAGGTTCTCTCTCAGGCAAAACAGCTTATAGCCTATTCAAAAGAGCATAAATTTCAACGCTACCCTATGAGTCATTCAGCGCAAATTGATAAAGACTTGCTGGAGAATGGCTATTTGCTGGCTGTATGGGTAAATTCCAGCAAATTGAACAAAGAAGATGGTTACTCTGGTCATTTCATTCTTGTTCACGGATATGAAAATGGAATGTTTATTGCCCATGACCCCGGTGAAAACGATAAAGATGGAACGCCGACCAATCAATTCCAGAACCGAGAAATTCCAGAACAAGATTTTATTGATGCCTGTAGCCCAAAAAAATTTGGGGAAATAAATATACTGATTGCTATTAAAAGACCGGAGACCAACTAGAATGCCAAAACGTACAGACATAAAATCCATCTTGATTATCGGCGCGGGGCCAATTGTGATTGGTCAGGCGTGCGAGTTTGATTATTCCGGAACACAAGCCTGCAAGGCCCTTAAAGAAGAAGGATACCGCGTTATTCTGGTCAATTCCAACCCTGCTACGATTATGACGGATCCTGATCTTGCGGATGCCACCTATGTTGAGCCAATCACGCCGGAGATCGTTGCCAAAATTCTGGAGAAAGAACGCCCCGATGCGTTACTTCCAACCATGGGGGGACAGACCGCGCTTAATACCGCATTAGCTTTATCTAAGAACGGGACACTGAAACGTCTTGGTGTCGAATTGATTGGGGCGAATGAAGATGCGATCGAGAAAGCCGAAGACCGCCAGAAATTCCGCGACATCATGGACACGCTGGGCTTAGAGAGTCCGAAAAGTGAAGTCGTCAACACGTTGCAACAAGCCATGGAAGCCCTTCCGAAAGTTGGCTTACCTGTCATTATCCGCCCGTCTTTTACCTTGGGTGGCACAGGCGGCGGCATTGCGTACAACCGCGACGAATTTGAAAAAATTGTCCGTGAAGGATTAGATGCCTCACCAATTAATGAAGTGTTGGTCGAAGAATCTGTTCTGGGGTGGAAAGAATATGAAATGGAAGTTGTTCGCGACAAGAATGACAACTGCATCATTATCTGCTCGATTGAAAATATTGATCCGATGGGTGTTCATACGGGTGACTCCATCACCGTTGCCCCTGCCCTTACCCTGACTGATAAAGAATACCAGATCATGCGGAATGCATCGCTGGCCGTCCTGCGCGGGATCGGTGTTGAAACAGGCGGATCAAACGTCCAGTTCGGGGTTAATCCTGAAGATGGACGGATGGTTGTGATCGAGATGAATCCTCGTGTCTCGCGTTCCTCTGCTTTGGCCTCCAAAGCCACAGGATTCCCGATTGCCAAGGTGGCGGCAAAACTGGCGGTTGGTTATACGCTTGACGAACTGGGAAATGATATTACGGGAGGCCGCACGCCTGCATCTTTTGAGCCAACCATTGATTATGTGGTTACAAAAATTCCGCGCTTTGCCTTCGAGAAATTCCGTGGCACAGACAATAATCTGTCAACAGCCATGAAATCGGTTGGCGAAGCGATGGCGATCGGGCGCAGCTTTGAAGAATCGATGCAAAAAGCTTTGAGGTCTTTGGAAAAAGGGCTAACTGGATTTGATGAAATTCTAATTGGTGGCAGCGATACTCCCGAACCGGATCAAATTCGTGCAGCGTTGGCAAAGGCTACCCCGCAACGTATCTTATATATTGCACAGGCCATTCGTCTAGGCATGTCTTTGGATGATATCTATGCCATTACCAAATTCGACAAATGGTTTCTGGGACGGATTGCACATATTGTTGATACCGAAAAATCGGTTAAAGAGCATGGGCTCCCTGTTTCAGGCGATGGATGGATGAAATTGAAATCCATGGGCTTTTCCGATGCCCGTCTGGCCAAACTGGTTGGCGTCAAGGAAGAAGCCGTTACCCGTGCGCGGCACAAACATAATATTCGCCCTGTGTTCAAACGGGTTGACTCATGTGCTGCGGAAATTCCTTCTGATACACCTTATATGTATTCGACTTATGAAGGGAATGGGTTGACCCCTGCCGATTGTGAAATGAATCCAACTGACCGGAAAAAAGTGATTATTCTGGGGGGCGGGCCAAACCGTATCGGTCAAGGGATCGAGTTTGATTATTGTTGTGTTCATGCGGCCTATGCATTGAAAGAGGCTGGCTATGAAACGATTATGATTAATTGTAACCCTGAAACCGTTTCCACCGACTATGATACATCTGACCGTTTGTATTTCGAACCGCTGACCTCGGAAGACGTGATCGAAATCATCAAGGCCGAAGGCAAAAACGGAGAGATCAAAGGGGCGATTGTCCAATTGGGTGGACAAACTCCACTGATGCTAACCAAACATCTGATGGCGGCGGGTATTCCCATTCTCGGAACTGATCCGGATTCGATCGACGTTGCCGAAGACCGGGAACGATTCCAGAAATTATTGCATGACTTGAAATTAAGACAGCCACCAAACGCTCTGGCAACCTCGGTTAAGGATGCCTATGAGAAAGCCGAAGCGCTGGGCTTCCCGATTGTAATCCGCCCGTCTTATGTTCTGGGTGGTGCGGGAATGGAAATTGTCCAGACGATGGAAGAACTGCAACGCTATATTTCCAACGCTGTGCGTGTTTCCGGTTCGTCTCCCGTTTTGCTTGACCGTTATCTGTCCGGTGCGGTTGAAGTGGATGTCGATGTGTTGTCCGACGGCGAAGATGTCTATGTCACGGGTGTGATGGAACATATCGAGGAAGCGGGCATTCACTCAGGTGACAGTGCCTGCGTGCTGCCCCCTCACTCCTTGTCTTATAAAACTGTGCGCGAAATTGAAAAACAGTCGGAAAAACTGGCGCGCGCGCTCAAAGTAACCGGATTGATGAATGTGCAATATGCGGTTAAACGCAATAAGAACACTGGTGAGAATGATGTGTTTATCATCGAAGTCAATCCTCGTGCGTCACGGACAGTTCCTTTTGTGGCAAAAGCCACGGGCGTTCCAGTTGCTAAAATTGCGGCACGTTTGATGGCTGGTGAAAAACTATCTGCCTTCAAATCTTTGCTCAAGGGCATGACGCCGGATCATATTGCGGTCAAGGCTCCCGTGTTCCCCTTTTCGCGCTTTCCTGGTGTTGACCCTATTCTGGGGCCTGAAATGAAATCAACCGGCGAAGTCATTGGCCTTGATCGCGAGATTGGTCATGCCTTTGCCAAGGCGCAAATGGGGGCCGGTGTCAAAATTCCAGCTTCCGGAACGGTTTTTCTATCGGTTAAAAATTCTGATAAGGACGGGCTTATTCCATTGGCCAAAGAGCTTTCTGAAATGGGATTCAAATTGGTTGCCACGGGTGGCACCTGTGCCCATCTAAAAACTGCGGGACTTGATGTCAAGCGGATCAACAAAGTCATGGAAGGCCAGCCACACATTGCCGATGCCTTGATTAATGGCGAAATTGATTTGATTATCAATACGACCAAAGGGGCGCAGACCATTGTCGATGCGTTCTCGATCCGTCGCTTGGCGTTGATGAACAAAATCCCGTATTACACGCTTTTGACTTCGGCCAAGGCCGCCGTCATGGCGATCCGCGCTCTTAATGCCAAAGACCTTGATGTAAAACCATTACAAGCGTATTTCTAACAAAGAAGGCGGGATCTCTCCCGCCTTTTTGATATCAGTCTTACTTTGGAATTTTTCCTACCGAGATAATTGGCGGCCAAATAATTGTTGGGACCCCTTGCGATCAAATTCTGCATTTCTTTGCAGCTCAAACTCCTCCGCTATTTTCTCGAGTCTTCCTTTGATGGCATTATAAAGCATCTCGGCACCCAGATCCTTTTCCGCAAGGGTCTGTCTGACATCGCTCAAAGTGTATGTGCTCTTCGAGCCGTGGAGAACTTCGGCGCATGCCTTTGTGAGAATAGGAAAATCCTTGAATACTTGGTCGACTCTGTTCCTGTCGCCTACTGCCATTCTCAACATAAGAGATGATGTCTCAATTGATGCAATGGCAGGACTTGTTTCGGCACTGACACTTCCACTGGCATTCACTGTTTTTAGAAAGTCTTCTGTCGCATTCATATTTTGTTTTTCCCTATCCCTATTTCCGGTACTCCGGCTTTACAGTAAAATTACTAGAATAGTATATTTATTATGTCAACATTTTTGTATTTCTTGACCTTTATGGTCAGAATCTATAGGCTTACCCTATTCCCGCCCGGTTTTGGGCGGGTTCGTTTTTTGAGTAAGATGGAGTTTTCATATGGACAAGATCCCGATGACACAAGCTGGTTTTGACGCTCTGGAGAAAGAGCTGAAAAACCTGAAATCTGTCGAGCGCCCTGCTGTAATCGAAGCGATTGCGGAGGCACGCGCCCATGGTGATCTGTCCGAGAATGCCGAATATCATGCCGCCCGTGAGCGCCAGAGCTTTATCGAAGGGCGGATCAAGGAACTTCAGGCGGTCATTTCATCTTCTCAGATTATTGACCACACCTCGCTATCCGGCGAAGTGGTCAAATTTGGCGCGACCGTGATTATTGTCGATGAAGAAACCGATGAAGAGCTGAAATTCCAGATTGTCGGGGCTTATGAATCTGATGCCGATAACGGCAAGATTTCCGTGACCGCCCCAATGGCGCGCGGGTTGATTGGCAAAGCCATCGGCGATTCTGTCGAGGTTCATTCCCCGAAAGGCCGCCGCTCTTACGAAATTTTGCAAGTTTCGTATATTTAAGCCGCTCAAATCCATGACAGAGGAGCCAAAAGATCCTACCAGACTTAAGGGTGTGCGTTGTATTGCATACCTAAGTGAAGCTTCGCCGTTTCAACTTCCCAAGCTACAAACCTTGGTGCGTTGAATCCCATACTACCTGGAATATCATCGGCCCCTTTTCCACGTGCAGCATAAATAGCGCTAAGCACACCTCGAGACTTTTCGGGGTCGCACAAGTCGGCAATCAACTGCTCGCCCTGCTCTATAATCTCGCGGCAATCTACTTTGTATTGTATGGGGAGCGCCCCTTCTGTCGTAATTGTGGCCGTACGCTGCCCCTCAACATCTTTGGTATGAATTGATGCATTGGCAAAATGGCTTACAATGGTGTGGGTCAGGTAGCTATATGCATCCTTGATTTCATTGATTTCATTGGCTTCAGTCATTACATCCCTCATATTTTTTGAATTCAATCTAGGGATTGTAGCTGAATTCACAGCCACAGTCAAATATTATGTAAATCATTGATTTTTATGTGCCGAATGCCTAGGCTGCCAATCCCTTACCAAGAAACACGGACATCCGTCTGGCAAAGGCGGACGGGTCGCTGACTGGCTCGCCTTGGATAATCAGGGCCTGATCATAGAGCAGTTCCGCCGCATCAGCCAGAATTTCAGACTCCTTGTCTGTTCCTGCCAATGAATCCAGTCTGGAAATCAATATGTGGGATGGATTGATTTCCAAAACAGGCTTTGCTGGCGCTTCATATTTCTGGTGAATTTTCAAAACGCGTGCCATGTGCAAATCGGTATCGCTGTCACTTGCAACCAGACACACCGGGGAGTCGGTCAAACGGTCTGAAATCCTGACTTTCGAGATCCGGTCAGACAGACGGTCGGCCAGATAGGCGATCAGACTGGCGCGATCCTTATTATTGTTATTTGTTCCGTCCTGATTGTCATTTTCAGTTGGTTGATCCGCATCCGGCAAGGGGAATTTGGACAGGTCAATTGCTCCCTTGGTGACCGAGACAAATTTCTTGCCCTTAAAATCCATGACAACTGGCAGCCAGAAATCATCAATCGTATCTTTAAGCAGCAAAACCTCGAGCCCTCGTTTTTTCAGACCTTCGATTTGCGGGGAATTGCGCATGGTATCGACATTTTCACCGGAGATATAATAGATGAAATCCTGCCCGTCCTTCATGCGCTCAATATATCCGTCCAGCGACGTCAAGTTATCCTGACCATTGGTGGTAAAGAATCTTGCAATTTTGAAAATATCTTCGCGGTGTTCAACGGCGTCATACAGACCTTCCTTGACCACTGCACCAAATTGGTGCCAGAAGGCATTGAACGCCGTTTTATCGTCGCGCGAGAGCTTATCAAGATCCCCCAATAATTTTTTGGTAACGCTTGATCTGATTTTGGTTACAACAGCATTTTGTTGAAGCATTTCACGACTGATATTGAGTGGCAAATCCTCACTGTCAATCACTCCACGAACAAAGCGCATCCATGGATACATCAGGCCTTCACATTCATCCGTGATATAGATGCGGCGAACATAGAGTCTGACCGCGTGGCGACGACTTGGATCGTACAAATCAAACGGGCGCAGAGTTGGAACATAAAGAAGTGCGGTATATTCTATTTTTCCTTCGGCGTGCCAATGCGCTGTGACAGATGGTTGATCCAGACCCATGGAACCGGATACCATGGTAAAAAATTCCTGATATTGTTCTGGCGAAATTTCCGATTTGGGACGCATCCAGATGGCAGACGCCGAATTGATCGGTTCCTCTTCGTTGGTTCCGACATAGATCGGCAGGCTGACATGATTTGAGTATATCACAATGATACGTTTGAGTTTTTCCTCGAGCAAATATTCGCTCGCATCATCTTTGATATGCAGGGTAATCAAAGTTCCGCTGGTTGTGGTCAGTTTTTCTGAGTCTTCCGCTGTGGCAGGATTGATTGAAAAACCGGAAATACCATCAGATTCCCAAGCCCAGATTTCTTCCGATCCGGCTTTTCGGGAAATAACTTTTACATTGTCTGCAACCATAAAGGCCGAATAAAATCCAACCCCGAATTGCCCGATCAGGTTCGGCGCACCTGTCGCATTCGATTGTTTCAGTTGTTCCATCAAATTGCGGGTTCCGGATTTTGCAATGGTTCCCAGATGATCAACCATTTCATCTCGCGTCATGCCGATACCGGTATCTTGTACCATCACCAGACGGTCGGGGGCGTTCACATCGACGCGAATTTCAAAACCCTTATGTCCCTTCGACAGATCGGCATTTGAAATTGAATCGTATCTCAACCGGTCACAGGCATCAGCGCCATTCGAGATCAATTCGCGCAAGAACACATCCCTATTCGAATACAGGGCATGCGTTACAATTTCCAGCAGGCGCGATACATCGGCGCCAAAATCCATGTTTTGAGAGTTCTGTTCGTGTGTCATACGACCTATTTAACAAGATCGAGAATTTTGTCCAGAGGCAAGGCGTATAAATAAGGGGTTATCCCTATTCCAGAGCCATTTCAGGAGTTTTGGAGGTGGATTTTTTCGGTGTTCCATTCACAGGAGATGAGCTGGATTTTGCGTCTTCCCATGACTGCTTCAAACGGGGATGTTTACTCACCAGTTCCTCGAGAACAGCGATGTTGTGATCTTTATGTTGGCCGCTTGCCACTTTGCCATACGCCTCTTTGATTCCTGCGGCGAAGGCGGAAACAAATGTATTATAAAGATCAGGATCAAGTTTCAAAGTTTTTGCCAGACGCGCAACGCCGTTCGAAGTCGGGTTATGCATTCCACCAAGAACTTCTTTGCCCAGCAGACCTTGAGTTGCTATCTTGATATGATCAAGGTCATAATTGAGCAACTCGGCTGCACTCTCGGATTTTGCAATCATCTCGCCCAACAGCTCCCCGCCTTCTTCCAAAGCCAGAACAGAGGGAATATACCCTCTTAAAAAGGGTAAGGCCGCGGCATCATGATTGCGTTTCTTTTCAGTCATGGGATTTCTTTAACTAATGTTTGAAATTGGCCTCGGTGCGTGCAGGAATTTTACTGGCCAATTGCCCACCAAGATCGCCTGTCGCCTGCAGATCAACAACTCTTCCTGCCATATGCAACTGGATATTTTCGGGTAATTCATTTTGTGGAGTAAGCTCTTGTCCGTTGGCTTCGGTGATGTTCAGCGCAGACGCAGCCGTTAACAGTAATTCTTCAAGATTTTTCGGATTTTCCGACACCCATGCTACACAAGTCATTTCTATAGTCCTCCGTTTTGTTATTCACGGACGACCATATAGACTCCATGAACAACGTGTTTTCCATCGAACCGAACCGCCAGATTCAAATTTTTAGCGTTCCGGAACATAGCTACTTTTTCTGGAGGAATCACGCTTTTTAATTCCGCGACCGCCCCACCCATTTGAACAATCCCTATGGTATTACGGGAAATATCCCACTCTACCCATTCAGGAATGTCCTCAAACTCATGATCGACGACCAAAACGGTGCGCCCATCCTTTTGCATGACCAGCATATCTGCAAGGAGTGGGCCATTCGTGCCGATTAACGGCATTTCTGGCTGTATCTCTCGCCGAGTGTCTGGTTCCAGCGGTTCACCCGCCTTCTTATAACCACAACGGTACAGGCAATATGTTAAAAATTGTTTGATAATGGACATAAAACCCCCAGAGACTGGGCAAAAAAGGACAAATCAGAGAATCAAAAGGAATTTCTTCACTTCATGACATCAGGTTATCATAAACTTGTGAAATAAAATATTGAAAATTGGCGGCAATTCGGCGCACGAGCGAAGGAAACAGGCCTCAAAGCCCACAAGGGTTGCCGATACGGGCAATTTCCCATTTCAGGTCATAACCGCAATGGTCCATGACACGACGGCGAACTTCTTCCCCCAGCATTTCAAGATCCGAAGACGTTGCTGTTCCGGTATTGATCATGAAATTGGCATGTTGTTCGGACATTTGGGCACCACCAACCATTAAGCCCCGCGCGCCCACCATATCAACCAATTGCCAGGCCTTTGTGGTTTCCGGCAATCCGGCTTCGGCCATGTCTTCCGGTGTCGGGTTTTTGAAAGTTGATCCGCCAGTCTGGGAACGAATTGGCTGGGTTCGCGCTCGCTGATCCCGAATATCTGTCATGTGGTCGCGGATTTTATCCGGATCACCTGAGCTGCCCTGAATGACGGCACTGATCCCAATCCATCCTTGCGGAATCTCGGAATGGCGATACCCCATATTCAGGTCACTTGCCGTGACGTTGTGGGTCTTCCCTTTCGTATCTATAAAATTGGCACTGACCAGAACGTCTTTTAATTCGGAACCATAGGCTCCTGCGTTCAAGGCCAACGCCCCTCCGATTGATCCGGGGACACCACATAAAAATTCCAGATCGGCAATGCCATGTGCTGCGGCAGCTTCGGCGACATTCACATCCAGAGCAGCGGCTCCGACTTGCAAACAATCATTTCCAACCGGAGTAATATTGGCAAATTCGCGCCCCAATCGGATGACGACACCGGAGACGCCGCCGTCACGAATAATCGCATTCGACAAAACGCCCAGAATAGTAACCGGAACATCATGCGGACAGCCCATGACAAATTCTCTCAGATCTTCTACATCATCCGGTTTACACAAAACTTCGGCATTGCCGCCGGTTCTGAACCAACTCACGCGACCCAACTGCGCGTCCGGCGTATAACGCCCGCGAATATTCGGCAGATGTTCTCTTTGAATGGGTTGGCGGGAGGAGTTAGCCATGAACGACCTCTTTTAATATCGCCGAACCGGATGCCAACAATTCATCCAATTGTTGGGGCAGATCCTGCGCCCAGTAGGTGATATTTCCAGCGCCCAGACAAATCACAACATCTCCAGGATGGGCAATTTTTGAAACCATCGTGGCCAGTTCTTCCGGCTGTTCAAGGGCGACCACATGGCGGTGTCCATGAGCCTTGATACCCTCCACCAGCTTTTCTTTGGTTATCCCATCGATTGGTTTTTCTCCTGCCGCATAAACGTCCGCGACGATCACGGTATCTGCTTCATCAAAACAGGTGCAGAAATCTTCGAACAAATCGTGCAAACGGGAATAACGGTGCGGCTGCACCACTGCGATAATCCGTCCTTCATTTTCAGCAACGGCTTGGCGGCCTGCTTTGAGGACGGCAGAAATTTCAACCGGATGGTGACCATAATCATCGACAATCAGGATGCCGTTCGTCACGCCGGTTCTGGTAAAACGACGTTTGACCCCTTCAAACCCGCCCAAAGCCCTTTTGATTGCAGCATCGTCGATTTTCAGGCGACAGGCGACAACAATGGCGGCACAAGCATTCTGGACATTATGTTGTCCCATCATCGGCAAAAAGATATCGCGGATTTCACGGGATTGTTCATCGGCGCATAAATGCCCGGCGATCACCACATCAAATGTCGATCCTAAAGCGTTCGACCGGATATTTTCGGCACGAACATCTGCTTGTTTATTGAATCCGTATGTGACAACGGCGCGATTGCTCAGCTCCGGAATTAATCCTTGCACCACCGGATGATCGAGACATAAAACAGCACATCCATAAAATGGAATTTGCCCGAGATAGCGAAGATAGGCTGCACGAACATTTTCAAACGATCCGTAGTGTTCCATATGCTCGGAATCAATATTGGTGATAATCGCCATGGTGGCCGGAAGTCTGGTGAATGATCCATCACTTTCGTCGGCTTCGACCACCATCCAGTCGCCCTGCCCCAAACGGGCATTGGTTCCGTATGAGTTGACAATCCCTCCGTTAATAACAGTCGGGTCAATGTCTCCGGCTTCAAGCATCGCGCCAACCAAAGAAGTTGTTGTGGTTTTGCCATGGGTTCCGGCGATTGTGACCGTCCATTTCAGGCGCATCAGTTCCGCCAGCATTTCAGCGCGCGGGACAACGGGAATTTTTAATTCACGCGCCAGCATCAGTTCCGGATTATCCTGCTTGATCGCAGACGATACCACCACAGCACCGACAAAATTCCCGTCCTGCAATTTCAAATTTGCGGCATCGTGCCCAATCATCACTTGAATATTCTGTTTACGCAGGCGTTTGGTATTGTAATTCTCGGACAGATCACTCCCCTGAACCTCATACCCGAGGATCGCCAAAGCCTCGGCGATCCCGCTCATACCGATACCGCCGATACCGATAAAATGCAAAGTGCCGATTTCAGGTGGAATATGCCGCATAATTTGTCTTTCGGTGAATTTTTCTGTCTGGTCTTTATTGCAAAGACTGACGAAAATCTCAATAAATTTTACGACTCTTGAGCTTTACTTGGGCCTTTACAAAGAAACTTGCCTGCTACGCCGCCGGGAAGTACCCCTGAAATCACGCAAGTCAGGCGTTTTGTAGCATCGGTGATCCCCAACAGGCTTGCTTTTCTGGCCATAGTCTCCAGTTGGGCAGGATTTTCCAGCAAACCGGCCAGCTTATCCCTCAGACCGTCAACCGTGAGGTTTTTTTCTTCAATCACGCACCCTCCGCCATGTTTGGCGACCTGTTCGGCATTGAAAAATTGCTGGTTATCCCTATTCCACGGGAACGGAATAAAGATGGCGGGGCGGCCTGCGGCCCCCAGTTCTGCAATCGTGCTGGCCCCTGATCTGGTAATCAGCAGATGTGATTTTCCGATACATTCGGCCATATTGTCAAAAAACGGGCGGATATCGGTTTCAATGCCTGATCCTTCATAGATGGCCTTAACGGCATCCAGATCATCGGGGCGCGCCTGATGAAAGACAAATAAGCGTTTTCTTAGTTCTTCAGGCAATCCCACAACCGAATGGGGGACAATTGTGGCAAAACTTTTTGCCCCTTGCGATCCACCAACGATTGTCAGACATAATTTTCCGGTCATCTCCGGATAAGGTTCCTCGGCCAATGCTGCAATATCATGACGGACGGGGTTTCCGGTTGTGATGCATTTTTGCGCCCATTGCGGCTTTAGTCCAGTGGTGTCTTGTGTCGAGAGGGAGATTCTTTTCGCCCGTGGCGCCAGCAAGGCATTGGCCAGCCCAAGGATAGCATTTTGTTCATGGATAACTGTTGGAATGCAGCGATGCTGTGCGGCAAAAACCGGAGGGGCTGACGGATATCCACCAAAGCCCACTACGGCCAGCGGTTTGAATCGGGATAAAATTCTATGCGATTGAAAATACCCTTTGGCCAAACCGAGAATACCCAGAATTTTTCCTTTGATGCCAGACTGGTATGCCCCAGATGCAATGACAAATCGTTCGACCTGATCCAGACCTTCAAAATATTTCAAGCCCCGTTGATCCGTCATCAGGACAACCGTGAGGCCTCTGGTCATTAATTCTTCGGCTAATGCTCTGGCAGGAAAAACGTGGCCGCCGGTTCCTCCGGCTGCCAAAATCACAACGGATCGAGAGTTCGTGGATACCACCATGTCTCAAAAACTCTATTACACACGCGTTGAAAGGGACAACCCTCTTTTGGCGATAGTGCGCCTTGCTTCTCTCCGCGTCAAGCCTAATACGACGCCCATTGAAAACCCGATTGCCATGATAGAAGACCCCCCGTAGCTGATAAAGGGAAGTGTCATCCCCTTGGCGGGGAGCAAATGAAGACTTGATCCCATATGGATAAAGGTTTGTATCCCGAACATGCACAAGATTCCGCCAGCGGCGAGAATGACAAATAAATCAGTGGTTTCCATTAATCTTGAAAAGCCGCGTAGCAAGATAAATCCATATAATCCAACCAGCAATAAGGTCACAATCAATCCGAATTCTTCGGCAAAAACGGCAAAAATAAAATCGGCGTGGGCGTCAGGAATTGTATTTTTAACCGTCCCCTGTCCTGCCCCTGTTCCGAGGACTCCACCATGGGCAAAGGCTTCGAGAGACCGGTCAACCTGATAGGTGTCAGCAGACCCATCCGGATTCATAAAGCGGTCAATCCGGTTATGGACGTGGTCGAAGGTAAAATAAATACACACGATTCCAACGATAGACAACAATCCCAAGGTCACCATATAACGGAAAGGAAGTCCCGCCATAAATGCCTGTGCGAAGAACATGCAGGTGATGACAAAAGTCATACCGAAGTCAGGCTGGATCAACATCAAGAAAACAACCAGAACATAGAGCGCCGCCGAAACCATATAGCCGGGCCCTTGTTCATGTTGTTTGCGACGAGCAATCAACCAAGCTGCGACAATGGCAAAAGCAGGTTTGATAAACTCGCTAGGCTGCAAAGAAAATCCGAAGACCGGAATCCATCGCTGCGCCCCCTTAATATCGGAAGCCACAAAGGGGACAATCATCATCAGAAAAAGGGCTCCGACAAAAAATATAATACCCAGACGGCGAATTACCTGATGGCTCAGCATTGACACCACGACCATCAGAATAGTTGCAGGAACTGCAAAAATGATATGCCTGATGATAAAATGGGTTGGGTCTGCCCCGATCCGCGTGGCCACCGCCGGAGAGGCAGAGGCCACCATGCTGATCCCGATAATGACTAGGGTCAATAATCCGAACAACATGCCTTTATCGACCGTCCACCACCATCTGGAAATCAGAGAACGGTCTGTTCTTGCGAAATAGGATGCCAAAGGAGATGTCAACAAGCTCATTTCTGCAACCCCTCTTCCGGCAATTCCATGACCAGTGACGCGAACAAATCACCACGATGTTCGAAGGACTGGAACTGATCCCATGAGGCGCAAGCCGGAGATAACAAGACAACTCCTGACCCGCTGGTTCCCGGTTGACCAAGGCCAGCTTGAGCATCCAGATGGGCGGCCTTGACGGCAACATCAAGTGTATGACAGAACTCGAAGGCGACGTTACGCTGCTCGAGCCATTTGGAAAATTCCTGTGCGGCCTCTCCGATCAGATAGGCCTTTTCGATGCGCGGCATAAATTCATCCAGGCCACTTAACCCACCCTCTTTGGGCTGGCCTCCTAATATCCAGTAGATGCGACGGTAACATGCCAAGGCACGGGCCGCGGCTTCTGCATTTGTTGCTTTTGAATCGTTGATATAAGACACGCCATTAATCGTGCGGACAGGAAATTGGCGATGTGGCAAACCGCCAAATGATTTCATTTGAGTGAGAATATGCTGGGGGTCTATCCCATATAGGTGTCGAACCAACGCATAAACACACGCAGCATTTTCATGGTTATGCTGGCCTTTCAAGGTCGGCAGAATTTTCAGGTCACCAATCTCAATGGGTTCTCCAGCGCGGACTTCAAACAATATTCCATCTTCAACAAACACGCCTTCACTCAGTTTCTTGTTGGTCGAAACCGGTATGACATTCCACAGATCCCCTTCTTTCAGGCGTTGGGCTATCTCCTGACAAGGTTTGGTATCGACACAAATCACGGCAATCGGTTTTCTGGTATCAATCGGCGGGTTGGCAAATATCTGTTCTTTGGCTGCGACATATCCTTCCATTCCCCCGTGGCGTGCCAGATGGTCGGGTGTGATATTGAGCAAGATCACGCCTTGCGGTGACAAAGACGGCGTCAGTTCTATCTGATAGGATGAGAGTTCCAGAACATATGTTCCGTCTTTACCCAGCTCTTTCATTTCCAGTGCCGGAAGACCGATATTTCCGCCAATCTCTGTCGGGCGAAAATGGTCAAGCACATGACCCAGCAAAGCAGTACTGGTTGATTTTCCGTTGGTTCCGGTGACGGTCACCAAATCTGTTCCATGGGAATTTTTAATCAATAATTCAATATCCGAAATGAGAGGGATCATCGCGGCGCGGGCTCTGACCGCCACCGGATGCGGTGCCGGATAAGTATGCGGAATGCCGGGTGACCACAAAACAGCGTTCAGATTATCCAGCGGCATCACCCGCAAATCCTTAACCAACAGTCCTTCTTGTTCTGCATCTGCGATTTTCTCTTCGCTGTCGTCCCAGACACAAACTTCAACTCCGGCAGAAATGAGCGCATGCGCAACCGAGAGGCCAGTTTTCCCCAACCCCATCACGGCAATCCGCATACCTCGTATTTGCTCCAGATTTATCATTTTATCTCAGTTTCAAAGTTGAAAGACCAATCAAAGCCAGTACCATCGCAATAATCCAGAAGCGGATCACAACGGTGGATTCCGACCACCCTTTTTTCTCGAAATGGTGATGGATTGGCGCCATCAAAAATACGCGCTTTCCACGGATTTTGAAAGACAGAACCTGAATAATGACCGACAGAGTTTCCATGACGAAAAGTCCGCCAACGATTGCCAGAACCAATTCATGTTTCACCATAATGGCGATGGTTCCCAGAACGCCCCCCATAGCCAATGATCCGGTATCGCCCATAAAAATCATGGCTGGCGGTGCGTTAAACCACAAGAATCCCATTGCGCCACCGACCAAGGCGCCGCATAGAATTGCCAGCTCCGCTGTGCCCGGCACATAAGGGATTTGAAGATATTCTGAAAAATCTACACGTCCCACCAGATAGGCAATCAAGCCAAAACAAGCAGCCGCAATGGCGACTGGCACAATCGCCAGACCATCCAGACCATCGGTCAGATTCACGGCGTTGGAGGCCCCGATCATCACCAGAATGGACCATAGAAAGAAAAAGATCCCCAATGGTACAAAGAAGTTCTTGAAAAATGGAATAGCAACATCGGTTGCAATTTCTTTGGGCAGACAATACACAATGCCCGACGTTGCAATGATACTAATTATGGCTTGTCCGGCTAGTTTGAGTTTTCCGGACATCCCGTCTGTATTGCGCTTGGTCAGTTTCAGGAAATCATCAACAAATCCCAGTGCGCCAAAACCGACCATCACCAGCAACGCCATCCAGATAAACGGGTTGGCAGGTGATGCCCATAAAACAGTACTCACCGTGACCGAGATCAAAATCATCAACCCGCCCATAGTTGGGGTTCCTGCTTTTTTCAAATGGGTTTCTGGCCCGTCATTGCGGATAGGCTGCCCCGCTCCTTGCAGTGATTTCAACCAGACAATCATGCGCGGCCCGATATAGAGCGAGAGAATAAAGGCCGTCAATATGGCCCCGCCAGTACGGAAAGACACGTAATTGAACAAGTTGAAAATAATACTAAAGTCTTTCAGTTCGGCGAGCAAAGATAACATGACTACATTTTTCCTTCCTGAATGGTATTGGCAACATGTGCCATTTTCTTTGGCAGTTCACGCAAAGCCTCAACAACAACCTGCATTCTTGGAATTTTTCCACCGCCGCGCGATCCTTTAATCAAAACGACATCCCCGGGAACCAGAACATCAGGCACGATCTGTGCCAATTCTGGACTGTCTTCGCTATGTGCTCCACGGTTTTGTTCCGGAATGGCGTCGTACAGATTTTTCATCAAGGTTCCGCAAGTATAAACCAGATCAACGCCTGCGGCTTGTAACGGCAATGCCAGATCACGGTGAATTTGCGGGGCATTATTTCCCAATTCGTACATATCGCCCAGAATGGCAATGCGGCGACCACCACGACCCGGATCAATCAAGGCCATCACTTTGAAGGCGGCTTCCATCGCAACTGGCGAAGCATTATAACTTTCATCAATCAGGGTTACGGGGTTTGACGGGTCACCGACATTGATATATTCGCGCTTTCCGCGTCCTGCTGGCGGTTCAATTCCTTTGAGCGCGTTGATTGCCTGTTTAACATCCCCACCCAGAAGTTTAACCGATAACAAAACAGACAACGCGTTCAAGGCAATGTGTTCACCGGCATCTTTCAGGGTAAATTCAAAATCCTCACCCAGAATGGTTGCTGAAATTCTGGTGCCGTTGCTTGCGACCAGACAGTTATTCAATTTTGCATCGGAGTCTTCATGTTTTCCAAATGAAAATACTTTTCTGATGCCACATTTCTGCGCAGATGATTTCAATACATCGTATTGCACATTATCACGGTTCAAAATGGCGATCCCGTGTTCATCCATACCTTGGAAAATTTCGGCCTTGGCGCGCGCAATGCCGTCCAGACCATCTGCAAAATGTTCACTATGGACGGATGCAATCGTTGTGATAATCGCCATATGTGGACGCACCATCTTTGTCAAAGGTTCGATTTCATGGGTATGATTCATTCCCATTTCAAAAATTCCGAAATCGCATCCGGCGTGCATCCGTGATAATGATAAAGGCACTCCCCAATGATTATTCAGGCTTTTTTCCGAATAATGTGTTTGACCCAAAGCTGAGAATGCGCGACCCAGCATTTCCTTGGTTCCGGTCTTTCCGACACTGCCGGTAATAGCGATGATCTTTGCCGCACTTCTGGCGCGGGCAGCACTTCCCAAATCCTGCATGGCCTTGAACGTGTCTTTCACCATCAGGATTTTATCTTCGGCAATCCCCTCTATGGCTTGATCGACCACAACTGCAACCGCGCCATTTTCAATGGCTTTGGCGGCATAAAGATGTCCATCCGTGTTGTCTCCGCGAATGGCGATAAACAGATCACCTTTTTTGGTGGCGCGGCTATCTATCGAAACACCTGTGGCTGACCATGTGCCTTTTGCCACACCTTTTGTTGCTGTTGCGGCTTCGATAGATGTCCAGATCACATTGGAAGAGTTTTGTGCGGTCATAAAATGTACTTTCAAAAAAATAAAAAGAAACGGAATACGTTAGATGGAAGGCAGAGGAGAGGAAGATTATGTGGGAAAGATCAGAGGAAGAAATGAAATGATTAAGACTTGTCCGGCGCCTCCCTTAACGCAGCTTCGGCTTCGGTCACGTCATCAAACGGCTCGGTATGGGTTGCAAAAATCTGTCCTTGTTCGTGACCTTTTCCGGCGAGAACCAGAACATCTCCTTTGCGAAGCATTTGCACAGCTTGACGAATGGCATTGCGCCGTCCGTCAATTTCAAGAACTTGTTTTTGGCATCCTTTAAGAATATCAGCGCGGATTTTTTGTGGGTCTTCGCTGCGTGGGTTATCGTCTGTGACAATGGCTACATCGGCCAAACGGGTTGATATGTCGCCCATCACCGGACGCTTTCCTGTATCACGATCGCCACCACATCCGAACAGGCAAATCAGACGATTTTCGGTGTGCGGACGCAAAGCGTTGAGGATATTTTCCAGCGCATCCGGCGTGTGGGCGTAATCAACATAAACTGCAAAATCATTTGTCCCGCGCACTTGCTGCAACCGTCCTGGAACGCCGGAAAGATGCGACAGGTTATTGACCACATCAGCCACATCAAATTTGTTTTCGGCGAGGACTAATCCCAAGGCACATAAAACATTCATGGTCTGGAATAATCCCACCAATGCCAGCATCACTGAAAAACTCTGTCCCAGAACTTCCAGTTCGATTTTTTGCCCCTGAGGGAAAATCTCTCTGGATTTTAATGTAATTTCTTTTCCTTTGACGCCGTAACCCCAGCAAGGGATCTTGCGCTGTTCACAAACCTGTCTGATCTGTTCAAATTCAGGGACATCGGCATTGACAATTGCTATACCCTGATTATCCAACAGTTCCGAGAACAGACGCATCTTGGACTGAAGATAGGACTCCATCGTTCCATGGTAGTCCAGATGATCTCTGGTCAGGTTGGTAAATCCGGCGGCTTTGATTTTAATGCCGTCGAGACGGTATTGTTCGATGCCAATTGAGGAGGCCTCCATCGCCAGATGAGTAAACCCTTTATCGGCAAGGTTTTTCAAAGACTGATGCAGCCAGACCGGATCAGGCGTGGTCATACCGGAATATCCGTCCAATCCCTCACCCACCATACCCAATGTGCCAAGCGACGCCGCTTTTTCATGCAAGGCCTTCCAGATTTCACGGGCAAAATGAACCGTTGATGTTTTGCCGTTGGTTCCGGTTACTGCCGCGACATATGGAATTTTTGCATTGTAAAATGCAACGGCAGCGTGGCACAAATACGCTCTGGGGTTATCTGTTTCAATGACTTCTACATTTGGACTTTCGACAGGCGTTCCGGTCGGCACGACAACAGTGGATGCTCCATTTTCAATCGCAGCGTCAATAAAATCGCGTCCATCAAATTTGGCGCCCGGAATGGCCACAAACATATATCCGGACTTGATCTGCCGGCTATCGGAACTGATACCAGAGAATTTCGTCATATCGGGAAGGGAAATATTCATGATCTTATCTCTCCCGCTCTTCTTTTGAAATAAACTGCAATAGCGGGTCAGATATATCGAGCGCATCAGGTTCAGGGTTCATACCCAGCAACGACCCGACAGAAGACACAACACGCGCAACGGCAGGGGCGGAAACCCAGCCCGCCGTGGCATAGCCATAGCTGCCTTTATTCGGATGGGGTTCGTCAATCATAATCAGAACAGCATAGCGTGGATTATTGATCGGGAAGGCTCCGACAAAAACGGCAATTCTTTTGTCATTATCATAACGACCACGAACATTCTTTTGTGCTGTTCCAGTTTTTCCGCCAATCTCGTAACCTGACACTTCAGCTTTTCTGGCAGTTCCGTGTGAAACCACCAAGCGCATCAGTTGACGCATTTTCAACGACGTTTCTTTCGAAATAACTCTTGTCGTTGATAAAGGCTCTTTATCCTGCTTGACCAAATGAGGATGAATGCGCAATCCGCCGTTTACGACCGAACTGGTCGCGGCAATCAATTGCATTGGAGATACAGCAATCCCATGACCATAAGAGGCCGTCAATGTATTCACTTCACGCCATGGGGATGGAATAATGGGGCTTCCGACTTCATCAATTTCAAATTCCATTTTGTCCATCAGCCCCAGATCGGAAAAGAAGCTTTTAAGACCCTCGGTTCCAACTTCCTGCGCCATATGGACTGTCCCGATGTTGGACGACACCATAAAAATTTCCGGAATTGATAGAGGCCGTTTTTCGGGGTGATAATCGTGAATTGTATGCCCGCCGATTTTTATCGGTTCCGTTGTGTCATATTTTTTGGACAGCCGTTCATGCTTTTTTTCCAGCAAAGCGGCCGTTGTAAAAATCTTGAAAGATGACCCTAACTCGTACATACCCAATGTGAGACGGTTAAACATCTCTGGGGCGTTGGCATTTCCCGAAGGATCGTGAGGATTGAAATCCGGCAAGGACGTTGCCGCCAGAACTTCCCCAGTGTTGACATCCATCAAAATGCCGACCCCCGCCAAAGCGGTAAAATCTGTCATAGCTTTGGAAACTTCACGACGCAGGATATGCTGCATCCGGACATCAATCGTCAATTTGATCGACTGCTCTTCTTCTTTCAGAAGCTTGTTAAAGCTTCGCTCTACACCGGCTTGCCCCTTACCATCAATATTCGCGTAGCCCACCAGATGAGAGACCAGATTTCCCTGTGGGTAAAATCTGCGGTAATCATAATCAAAGACCAGACCGGGCTCTCCCAGTTGCAAGACTTTGCTCTGTTCATCAGGGGTCATATTGCGCTTGACCCAGACAAAGCGCTTGTCACTTTGCAACTTTTTCAAGATCTCGCCATATGTCATTTCAGGGAATATTTTAACCAAACCCTTGGCTGTCTCGACTGGATTAAGAATGAATTTCGGGTCAGCATGCAACGATGCTGTTTTCAAAGAAGTGGCCAACAACACGCCGTTGCGGTCAACAATATCGGCCCGGAATTTTGAGTCCTGCTCTTCCCCGATATCGGCTTGCGGGGCGCCAACATATCCGTCAGCTTCCCCGATCAGCCCTTCGATCAAAGTGGCATCAACCAAGCGCACCATGACGACCAGATAGAAAATAATAAACAGGCTGACCAACAGGACAATTCGACCGCGAACCAGATCAAGGTTGCTGCTTTTTTCGCCCATAATACGCATTGTCAGGCGAGAGAATGGAGATTTTCTACTCATCCGCACCCGCCTCGATCTGTTTCAACACAGAATCAAAATCATTCTTTGCGGCAGAAACGTTGTCACGGATCGGCGCCTGAGGCACATCGTCAACTTTTCTGGATATTTTTTTGATTGAGGATGGTTTTTTCTCAGGGGCTACGACCTGAATAATACCACTGGTTTCCTCTTCAGCATCCAGCTTTTGTGGCACAGCATTTGCGTTGCTCAAAAGATTTTCCGGTGCAACCCGCTCCATATTTTTCAAATAACGGTTGGCCAGATATTCAAGGCGCTCCGGACGATTCAAATAATCCCATTCTGCGCTTAATACCCTGATACCTTCCTGCTCACTTGAAACCTGCTGGCGGATCAGCCTTTGATCCCGCTCCAATTGCTGAACCTGCTGGGAAACCCAGAACAACGCGACGCCAGACAGCACCGCAACCATTAAAACAAACAAAGTTGACAGGCGCAGAACAAATTTTCTCATACTGCCCTCCTGATGGCTGCGCGTAATTTGGCCGAGCGCGAGCGTGAATTTATTTTCATTTCTTGTTCAGTGGGAAGAACAGGTTTTTTTGTGAGGAGCGAAAAGCTCAACCTGCTGTTTGCGGATTCATCAACCACCGAAGGGAGATGACGCGAGGGGGATGGAGCAGGTTTGGCCCTGCTGCCGAGGAAATTTTTAACAATACGGTCTTCCAAAGAATGGAAAGTTACCACGATCAAGCGGCCATTTTCCTTGAGCATTTTCTCAGCCGCTTCCAGAACAGATTCCAATTCGCCCAATTCATCATTGACGGCAATCCGCAAAGCTTGAAACGTACGGGTGGCGGGATCTGATTTATCTTTCTTTGAAAAATGCAAAACATCGCGCACGATATTTGCCAACTGGAACGTGGTTTCAATCTTTTGCTCTGTGCGGTGACGCACGATCGCAGAGGCAATCTGGCGGGATTTCCGCTCTTCCCCATATAAGTAAATCAAATCTGCCAACTCTTTTTCAGGAAGATTGTTCACGAGGTCAGCGGCAGTTTCCCCTGACGTGCGATCCATCCGCATATCGAGAGGTGCGTTAAAACGGAATGAAAAACCGCGATCCCCTTCATCAAACTGCATGGAGGACACGCCCAGATCAAGGATAACTGCATCCACACTCTCGACTTCCAAATCCTGCAAAGCCTGCTCCAGATTGGCAAAGCTGTTTTTTACCAAAGTTAAGCGGCCCTGATATTTGTCTGCCCATGCGGACGCCAGATCATGCGCAGTCTGGTCGCGGTCGAACGCCACAACATGACAGGCAGGCGCAGCATCAAGAATTGCGCGCGTATATCCACCTGCGCCCAACGTGCCATCGACATAAGTCTCATCACCTTTCGGGGACAAGGCCGCGAGAACTTCATTCAACATCACCGGGATATGCGGGGCAATTTGATCCATGATCTATTCCCCCTTTCCAGTTTTGGGGCCAGTTTTTGAGCCAGTTTTTTGGCCATCTTTTGGCAATGTCAACCCGTCACGGATCACATTTCCGCGTGCTTCAACACGCCGTTTTTCAAATGCATCGGCATCCCAAATCTGGAACTTGCGTCCCAGACCGACAAAGGCCGCGCCATCATGGATACCCGCAAAATCGAGCAAATATTGCGGGACATTAATCCGGCCTTCGCTATCAAACAGACATTGAATGGATTCTGCAAAAATCGCTGTCGCCAAATCATCCTGTTGATCCGAGAACATATCAAACTGATCCAGACGGGATGACAGTTCCTCCATGGTTCCAAAATCAAATCCTTCGATGCAGGGATGATTGGTCGCCTTGAACAACACAACACCTTGAAATGACTGGTCAACCAAGGTCGCACGAAACGTTGCCGGAACCGAGACACGGCCCTTCTTATCGACTTTGTTCACATAGGTTGAGAGAAATAATGGCATTGGGGCGATTTTAGTCCTGAAACGTTTTCTAATGGGAATTAACCCTTCTTTAATGGGATAGCATGGGAATTCGTGGGACGTCAAACAAATCAAAGAGTTTTCGCCAAATAGATGGGGAAAACTCTGTGGATAATTTCCCATTTCTATTTTTACATATTCTTATCTTTCGCTGATTATACTCACCTTGTGGAGGCTGGTTTGATTTCATAAGATCAAATTATCAGGTGTCGTGGAAACAAACACAAAAGGGATCAGCGAACAGTTTAACAAGGAGCCTGACCGGATCGGGCCATATAATGTTGCCCAATATAGCCAGCCGGTCATGACTGCTGCCCAATTCGGAAATCTTTCGGAAGATCAAAGAACGCGCATTCTCTCTGACAGACAATCCATTTTTCTGCATGGTGCCGCACTGGAAGACAGCGATCAGGATCAAAATCTGGGTGAGCTTCCTATAAAGCTATCAGGAAAGGACATCTCTCTTCAGAGGGCCATTGATCTGGGAAAGACCCTTCCCCCTTCAAAGAAGCTCGAACTGGTAAAAGATATTCTCAACGAGAATGTAACTTACTCTTCTGCCGAAGCAGATGCGGACATTCCCAGACGACCCAACGTCCCGATGCCGGATGTAATAGATTATGCCCAGACGTCAAGAGAAACGCTGGACAATGGCCACGGGGATTGTGAGGATTACGCCATACTGGGTGCCGATCTTCTCAAGAGGATGGGAATGCCGCCTCAAGATGTCCAGGTTTTGTCGGGTGCAGTGTACAATAACAAAGGCGAACATTTGTTCGATCATGCAAATCTTGCCGTCAAGACCGCGCCGAATTCGTGGGATGTCTCCGAGCTGGTTAATGATAAGGCCAGCATTCTGCCTGCTTCTTCTTATCTGCAAAATGGCCTCAAGGGACAGTTGTTTTTCGTTCCCTCTATATCCATTGGCGGAGATGCGTCAGCCTCAAGCTTTCATGTTCCCCAACCGGAGGGGCTGCCAAAAGATCGTTTTGAACCGGAGCAAAGCCCAAGCAAGCCACCCCCTTCTCCGCAAAATGGGCTGGCATTATAAATGACCTTCTCAACCAAGTAGCGGCCTAAATGTTTCTCGGAACAATGCTGATAAACGACTTTCATACACTTCAGAAAAACACGAAGAAACGAAGTTACGAAGTTGTATTCCCATCCATACCGTCATCCCGTTGGTGCGTCCCGAAGGGGCGCTCGCACGAACGGGATCCAGAAAAGAACTGGATTGCATCACTCTTACTCGCAATGACGAACCCTTGGTGTCTTCGTGCCTTGGTGGTAAAAATTGCTCTGCGCCCTTGGCGATCCTTGGCGTTCTTCGCGTGAGGTCTTTTTTACCTCCATACCCCCAATAGGAATAAAGTCCTTTACATTTTGTAAAAGAGATGATAGATGTAAAGGCGATACGTATCCTGCGGCTGGAAAAGTGCCGCACAAGACAGCGCCTGTGGGCGCCCACGCCTGATTTTGTTGAGTAACAAAACAGGAATAAAGCATACACCTTTCTCGTGCGCCGGAGTGTTCCGGTTTTTGAAAGCAGGGAAAGAACAGTATAAATATCCC
>MNUG01000001.1 GCA_001871905.1 Alphaproteobacteria bacterium CG1_02_46_17
AACCAACCAACCGATAAAAACCAAAGCCATTCTGGTGATGTTGCTGGCAATAGGTCTGAGCTTCTTGTGGGGACATACTCCCGAACAAATCGCTATTCTGGTTGGCTCTATTGTTCTTCTTCAAGGGGGAATGATTATTCTGTTCTGGAAGCCAATGAATAAATACACAAAAGAAGGGCAACGGATCGCCGATTATGCACAAGGGTTAAGGCTTTATCTGGATGTTGCCGAAGAAGCGCGTTTGAACAGCCTATATCCTGCTGATGTGACTCCCGAAATTTTTGAGAAATTCCTACCCTATGCGTTTGCTTTGGGTGTTGAACAAAAATGGAGCGAGGCTTTTGCCAGACAGATTGCAAAAAATACTGCCAAGATGACAGAAGAAGAACGGACACGGATGCAAGGCCGCCAAATGGGGTATGTTTCCCGTTCCCTGATATTTGCAGATTTGTCGTCCCTGTCCTATGGATTGGGTCATTTGAACGATCGGATCTCGTCAGCCAGCACCCCTCCTGCATCCAGTTCAGGATCAGGCGGGGGAGGATCATCCGGCGGCGGCGGTGGCGGCGGCGGTGGTGGCGGCTGGTAAATCGCCTATAACTTTTTTCCAAGGATTTACATCTCGCTTGCGTCTCACTATCATGGATAACCATGAGAGATGGGAAAACACAGGATATGGCGCTGATAAAACGCGCAGTTGACGGAGACGAGCGAGCCTTTCGCGACGTTCTGGATGTCCATTATATGACCATCTATCGCATGGCGTTCCGTTTTTGTGGCAATAAGCCGGACGCCGAGGACGTAACCCAGATGACTTGTATTAAGCTGGCCCAGAATATTGGCAGTTATAAAGAGCAATCAGCCTTTACCACATGGCTTTATACCATTGTCCTGAATACGGCACGGGATTGGAAGCGCACCCAAGTTCGCCATGATCGGGGTGCTGTAGGGCTGGAAACCGTTGAAAATACCCTGCCAACGACAGATAATCCCGAACAGCGCCTTGAAACCAGTCAAAAGATGGCGGCTGTTTACAACTTGCCCGAACCTGAACGGGAGATCGTCTGGCTGGTGTTCGGGGAAGGTCTAACCCATAAACAGGTTGCCGATATTATGGGTATGGCCGAAGGCACAATCTCGTGGCGTATTAACGAAGCCCGTAAAATTCTGAAAGAGGGAGGAAAAATATGATCGAAGACGACCTCAAACACCTCTTTGAAGCTGAGGAAATTCCTGCCCCTAGCGAGAACGCCCGTAAGGTGGCGTTGAACCTCGCCGTGGCGGAATTCGAAAAAAACAAAAAAAATGAAAAAACTTTCCAAGGAAATGGATTCTGGAGCCGTCTGATAGGAAACAAACCCATTCATCCAGATAAGAAGAGGAGTGAAAAGATGTCATTTTCCAAGAAAAAAGTAATTTACGGTGGCTTAGCAACGGCATGTGTCGCGTTGCTGGTCTATAATATTATGCCTGCGTCCAATTTGGCAGCTTTAGAGAATGCATCCGGCGTCCTGAAAGAGAAAAAGGACGTGGATGCGCTGGATATGGCGTCTGCATCATCTGCGCAGCCGCCGATCGAAATGGGCCGTACCCTGAATGAACCGGTCATGCAATTGGCCGAGGGCGAAATCAGGGATGCCTCCCCGCAAAGAAGGATGGACAGCGGCATTTCAAATGAAGTCGCAGCAGTGCCACTGGATCCACCTAAAACATTGTTGAATGTGCCATCAAGTTCTTTTGGAAATATAGATCCTTTAGTCAGGTTAAAGATGTTGCAAGGAGAGAGTATTCAAGCTCAGCAACAAGAATTTGGTCGTGACAAGTTTGAGAATTTTGATGAAA
Source organism: Alphaproteobacteria bacterium CG1_02_46_17 (assembly GCA_001871905.1). GTDB lineage: Bacteria > Pseudomonadota > Alphaproteobacteria > Micavibrionales > Micavibrionaceae > UBA1573. Next base: position 1,843 of record MNUG01000001.1, read on the forward strand.
GTCCAGTCAAGGCCGTAAAAGCTGATCCAATTTCAACCTTCTCGATTGATGTTGATACGTCGTCTTATTCTTTTGCGCGGTCAAGTCTGGATCGTGGTGTGTTGCCGCAAAAAGATTCTATTCGCGTTGAGGAAATGATTAATTACTTTGATTATGATTACCCTCTGCCTGACAGCAAACAACAACCATTCAGCACCAATGTCGTGATGAAACCTTCCCCGTGGGGCGACGGTAAGCAACTGATGACCATTGGTATCAAGGGATATGATATTCCCAAAACTGCGATGCCCAATAGTAATCTGGTGTTTTTGCTTGATACTTCGGGGTCAATGAATGAACAGAATAAATTGCCATTGCTCAAACAATCCATTTCGATGTTGCTCGATACATTGAAACCAACCGACACGATTTCGATTGTGGTATATGCAGGAAGTGCCGGAACCGTCCTGCCACCAACCAAAGTGGCTGATAAGGGGGCAATTCTGATGGCGCTGCAAAATCTCTCTGCTGGCGGTGGAACAGCAGGAGCCGAAGGTATCCGTCAAGCTTATCAACTGGCCGGACAGAACTTTGATAAAAATGCCGTCAACCGTGTGATCCTCGGCACAGATGGGGATTTCAATATCGGTATCACCAATGAGGAAGAGTTGAAAGATTTTGTCGAACGTGAAAAAGACAAAGGCATATTCTTATCTGTATTGGGCTTTGGTCGCGGCAACTATAACGATGCGATGATGCAAACTCTGGCACAAAACGGCAACGGCACAGCGGCTTATATCGACAATATCAACGAAGCCCGTAAAGTACTGGTCGAAGAAGCAACCAAGACGTTGTTCCCGATTGCCAAGGACGTCAAAATTCAGGTCGAATTTAATCCGGCAACGGTCGCCGAATATCGTCTGGTCGGATATGAAACCCGCGCCCTGAAAACTGAAGACTTTAACAATGATAAAGTTGATGCAGGGGATATCGGTGCAGGTGCAGAAGTGACCGCGATTTATGAAGTGACTCCGGTCGGTGCGCCCACCTCGGTTGACCCAAGTCGCTATGCGCCACAAACAGGAGCAGATAGTTCTGTGCCATCAACAGCCGGAGAGCTGGCTTTTGTAAAAGTCCGGTATAAATTGCCAGACGAAAATGAAAGCAAGTTGATTACAACACCAGTCCTTCCTGATATGAACATGGGGGTTGCACCTCAGGCACAAAAATTACAATCAGAAACCGATTGGGCGGTTGCCGTGGCAAGTTTCGCGCAAATCCTCAAAGGTGGAAAATATACCGGACAAATGACCTACGATGATGTTCTCAATCTTGCCAACAAATCCAAAGGGGCAGACCCGTTCGGATACCGTGCAGAGTTTATCACATTGGTTCATAAGGCCAAGACTGCCGCAGGACTCGAAGCCCAGCCAAGTAACGGAAATGGCGGCGACGATGTAACGATCCAGCCATATCCTTATCCTGCTCCGATGAGTACAAGATAACAGAATGATAAAAAAGAAAATCTCTTCGAAAATGAAGGGATTTTTTTATGAAATTTTGATTGCTGAAAAGCTATGGGTGGGACTTACAAACTCATCCTGCGCGGCAATAACAGCCAATTCACGCGTTCCTGCTTGCTGTGTTTTTTCAAATAATCCGTAAATGCTGCCAATAGTTTTTTCTAAAGCAATGTCCGGTGTTTGACCGGCAAGCAGATGTCCAGCGAAAAGCGCCGCCGTGCAATCTCCTGATCCATTTGGGGCAGGATCAAGATTGAACATGGGTGTTGTGACAAGAAATTGCCCGTGTGTTTTATCACTGGCGAGCATGGAAATATGATGATCCGGCGTGTCTTTGGTAATGAGTGACGTCAGAAGAATTGTCGGGACACCGGACTCATGAATGATCTGGCAAGCGCGCAAAGCATCTTCAGTCGAGTGAATATCCTGCCCCGACAAATATTCCATTTCAAATAGATTGGGCGTGAGAACATGAGCGTGCGTCAGGGCCGTGTTTTTGAAGAAATCAGGAATGCCGTCTTTGACAAAAAAGCCGCGCCCCGTATCCCCCATAACCGGATCACAAATCCATGGAGTCGAGGGAGGGAGGTGATCCAGCGTTTCGCAAATAATATCACAAATTGCGGTTGATCCGGCATAACCAGTCAGCAGGGCGTCACAATGATCGAGGACGCCACGGTCTTTAAGGCCGGCAAGTACCCGCCGGATGTGATCCTCGCCAAAGACGTCACCTGTCCATGTTTCGTATCCGGTATGATTGGAAAATTGGACGGTATGAACCGCCACCACGTCAAATCCCATGCGTTGCAAAGGGAAAACCGCAGCACGGTTCCCAACATATCCATAAGCCACATGGGATTGAATCGATAAAATTGTCTTCATAGAGGGCATTTAGCATATTTTCCCAGTGGAATCATCCCCTGCGTTGCTGTAAGAAAAGGTTATGTCCATTTCACCCCGCTTTTTACAGGAATTGCGTGACCGCCTGTCCTTGTCCGAGATTATCGGCGGGAGGGTGAAGCTCACCCGTGCCGGACGTGAATTCAAAGGGTGTTGCCCGTTTCACCGCGAGAAAACCCCGTCTTTTCAGGTTAATGACGAAAAACAGTTTTTCCATTGCTTTGGTTGCGGAGCGCATGGTGATGCCGTCGGCTTTGTTATGCGCCATGACAATTTGTCTTTTATCGAGGCTGTCGAGGTTCTGGCCGCCAAAGTAGGGATGCAGGTTCCCCAAGCGACACCACAGGATCAGATACAAGCCAAGAGAGAAAAGGGGTTACACCAGCTTTGTGAAGATGCCGCCAAATGGTTTGAAGAACAATTGCATAGTCCTAGAAATCGCGAAGTCCTGGACTATGTGACATCGCGTGGATTGGGACACGAGATTATTAACTCCTTCCGCTTGGGGTATGCCCCATCCGACGATCAGGCCTTGCGCCAGCATTTATTGAAGTTGGGATACTCCAACCCGATGATGATCGAAGCGGGCGTCATGAAGGAATCCTCCAGAGGAACCGATCCATACGCGTTCTTTCGTGACCGCGTTATTTTTCCGGTGATGGATGCCAAGGGCCGCGTTGTGGCCTTTGGAGGGCGTATCCTTCCCGAGCATATGCGCCCACCCTCACGGTCGGATTTTACCCCGCCAAAATATATCAACTCAAGCGATACGCTGCTGTTTCACAAAGGCAGGACGCTCTATGCCGGACAGCACGCAAGGCTCGCGGCCAAAGATCATAAAATTGTCGTGGTCGAAGGGTATATGGATGTGATTGCCTGCCAACAGGCTGGATTCAAGGGGGCAGTGGCTCCGTTGGGAACAGCACTCACGGAAGAGCAGATCATGATCTTGTGGAAGTTGATCCCGCACGATCACAAAGAACCTATTTTGTGCTTTGACGGAGATGAGGCAGGATACCGCGCAGCCGTCAGAGCGGCCGACCGGATGATGGCGTTGTTGAAACCATCCCAATCTGTCCGGTTTGCGTTTCTGCCGGAAGGGGACGATCCGGATACCTATATTCGCGAAAATGGCGCGGCGGCCTTTACCCAGTTGCTGGAACGCGGCTTGTCACTTGTTGATTTTTTATGGAGGCATCATTCAGCGGGGCAGAATTTTGCTACTCCGGAATTACGCGCCGGTCTATCTGCCAAACTCGAAGACATCGCCGCAAAAATTCCCGATAAGCAGTTGCAATATTATTACCGCCAGTTTTTCCGCGACAAGTTGAATGAACAATTTGGACGCAACTGGCAAAAGGGAAAATTTTCCGGCACAAATAAAAGTCAGGGGCAGGGCATGACCGGCATTACGTTGCCGCCCGTTGGAAAGCGTCAGGCCGAAAATATGATCCCGCGGCTGTTGCTGTTGACCGTTCTCAACCACCCCGAGATTTACCCTTATATTCAGGAAGATTGCCATCGTATAGACCCCGAGGATGCCGATTTAAGGGTCTTGCAGGAAAATATGGTTCAGATTCTGGAAACTCTGGAAGTGGAAGACCTTGACAAAGCAACTCTTTTAAGCCAGATAACTGCGCTGGGGCTGACTGAAATCAGCGACAGGCTTCTGACAAATGAACGCCTATATGTCCATGCCGGATTTGCCCGGCCCGACGTCGCCCCGGAAAAAGTGCTGGAAGGATGGAAATCCTTGATCTCCCAGTGGGAGAAATCCAGATTTTCTGCGGACTTGCAGGCAGCCAGACTAACCTTGGCAGCCGCAATGACCGAAGAGAATGAAAGCAGGGTACTGGCACTTAAGCAAATGCAGATGGAACAGGTTGAGGAAAGAGATTAACTTTCTCCCCCTTAGCTCTTTGTTTTTTCTGCAAAATCGGGTTTAATCAGCGAATCGAATCGATTCGGCACGGGTGATTCGCACCAATGAATTCGAGTAGAGAATTCAGGCGCATAATCTGGCCTTCGCCGGAAATTGATTTGAAGTAAGACACGGGCAAAACAGGCAGCGGCGATGGCGGCAAAAAAGCAACCGAAAACACCTACGAAACCAGCAGGCAAGGGAAAACCGGCAAGCAAGGAGGCGTCTAAGATCGCGCCTTCAAAAGCCAAATCCGCCAAAGTGGCAGAGAAAGCAAAGGCCCCTGCAAAAAAGGCAGTGGCGAAGAAAGACACGAAAACCGTAGTGTCAAAGCCCACAAAGAAAGCGGATGTTAAGAATTCCGCTCCGAAAAAAATAGAACAAACAAAAACGCCCAAAGCCAAAGAAGCGACCAAGGCGACCCATAAGACAAAAGAGACAACCGCAAAAAGCGCAATAGAAAAACAGACAGAAAAAATGCCAAAAACCAAAACGGCCACAAAAGAAAAAACAGTTAAAGTAGAGACGGTAGAAAAAGAACTTCCGATCGCACCTGCAAAGAAAAAAGAAGGCGTTAAAAAAGCCTCTTCCAAAACAAAAGAAAAATCGATGGCCGATAAGAAGCCTCCGGCAGAGTTGGCCATTACAACCGGTCAAAAAGGCAATCTTGAAAAAATCGTCAAGAAACTGATTTCCAAAGGCAAAGAGCAAGGTTATGTTACCTATGATGACCTGAACAATCTGCTGCCCGCTGAAGAATTTTCGTCGGATCAAATTGAAGACGCGATGTCCACAATCTCTGAAGCTGGTGTCCAACTGGTTGATAATGCCGATGACGCGAGCGATGAAGCCGAAGAGCCATCCAAAAAAGAATCCAGCGATGACGAGTATGAAAGCGGCGGGAACATCTCGGATGATGATACTGGCCGGACTGACGACCCTGTGCGGATGTATCTGCGCGAGATGGGAACCGTTGAATTGTTGTCCCGTGAAGGCGAGATCGCGATTGCCAAACGTATTGAGGCCGGTCGTGAAACCATGATCGGTGGTATTTGTGAAGCGCCTCTTGCGATTGAATCTATCATTGCGTGGTATGAAGCTTTGCTTAAAGGCGACATTCTGTTGCGCGAAGTGATCGATCTTGAAGCCACATATGGCGGAGATAATGCGTTTGATGGTTCTGGTGAAGCCGCACCAGTCAAGCCTGCTGTACCCATAGTTCCTGTCCTAAAGGAAAAGCCGAAAGAAAAAGTAAAAGACGGTAAATCCTCCGACGAAGAAACTGTAAGTCCGGATGGAGAAGACGGAGAAGATTCTTCCGGGGATGAGAATGATGAAAACTCATTGTCTCTGGCCGCGATGGAAGCCGAATTGGCACCGAAAGTTTTCCCGATTTTCGAACAGATCAAAAAAACCTATAAAAAATTGCAAAAGGCCCAGCACGAAAAAATCGAAGCAGGTAAAACTGCGCCAGCAGCAATCATTAAAAAATATGATGCAGTAAAACTGGAAATGGTCGGGCTTATGAATGAAGTCCGTCTGCATGCGGCTCGTATCGACCAGTTGATTGAACGTCTTTATAAAATGAACCGCGATCTGGTGTCATTGGAAGGCCGGATGATGCGTTTGGCAATCGATTGTGGTGTCACTCGTGAAATTTTCCTGAAACAATATGAAGACCACTTGCTGGTCGGAAACTGGAAATCTTCATCCAAGAACCTGAGCGGAAAAGGCTGGGATAAATTCTTTGAACGTCATACGACAGATGTCGAAGCCATTCGTGACCAGATTGATTCCATTGCTTCTGAATCCGGGCTGCCTCTTCTGGAATATAAACGTATTGTCTCGACCGTTCAAAAAGGTGACAAGGAATCCAATCGCGCGAAAAAAGAGATGATCGAGGCCAACTTGCGTCTCGTGATTTCGATTGCCAAAAAATATACCAACCGTGGCTTGCAGTTTCTTGACTTGATTCAAGAAGGCAACATCGGTCTGATGAAGGCGGTTGATAAATTCGAATATCGCCGTGGATACAAATTCTCGACCTATGCCACATGGTGGATCAGACAGGCCATTACGCGCTCAATTGCCGATCAGGCCCGCACCATCCGTATTCCGGTTCACATGATCGAGACTATTAACAAACTGGTTCGGACATCGCGTCAGATGATGCACGAAATTGGCCGTGAGCCAACACCAGAAGAGTTGGCGGTCCGTTTGCATATGCCACTTGATAAAGTGCGCAAAGTTTTGAAAATCGCCAAGGAACCGGTTTCGCTTGAAACGCCGATCGGAGACGAGGAAGATTCATCTCTCGGAGATTTCATTGAAGATAAAAACGCAATTCTTCCAGTTGAGAGTGCGATCCAGTCAAACCTGCGCGAAACCACCACGCGCGTTCTGGCAACACTCACTCCGCGTGAAGAACGTGTTCTGCGGATGCGTTTCGGGATCGGCATGAACACCGACCACACGCTGGAGGAAGTCGGGCAACAATTTAATGTGACCCGTGAGCGGATCAGACAGATTGAAGCCAAGGCGTTGAGAAAACTCAAGCACCCATCCAGAAGCCGTAAACTGCGTAGCTTTTTGGATACATAGAATGGTAATCTCACCCGAGATATGGGGAGGGCTGAGCGTTGCTTTGGCCCTCTTTTCTCTGGGGCCGTATCTGTGGGCAACACTTAAAGGTACGAATAAACCTCATATTTTTACGTGGGTGATATGGACGTTGCTCACGGCGATTGCGTTTTTCATCCAGTATCTGGAAGGGGCAGGAAGTGGCGCGTGGAGCGGTGGCATTTCAACAGTTTTATGCTTTGCAATTCTGATTGCTTCTGTCAGACATGGCGAAAAATCCAGTTGCGGCTGCGGTTTGGGTTACGCTGATCGATAGCGCGGGTTATATCCCGACCTTACGCAAAGTCTGGGCCAAACCGTATGAGGAAATGGCCACAGCCCACGGCATAGCAATGGTTAAACATATTTTTGTATTGCTCGCCGTCCAGAATTTTGTCCCTGCAACGATCATATATTCGATCGGCATGGTCATCATGAATGCGGCTTTGGTTTCGACAATTATGTTCAGGCGGCGTAAATGTTCCAGAGTCTCTTGATTCCTGTCCTGTTTTAGGCTTAATTCGGTAGATGATAGAGGCATTATTCTTTTGTAAAATTATCTGCTAACAATGTTAAAGGCGCATGGAAATTAAAAAATATCTGTACAAAGTTTTTATATGGGGAAGCTTGAGTGCAGGTTTCCTTGGTGTGGTATTTTTTATATTTCTTATGGTCTCATGGGCCGATCTTGATGATCTGCCGAAACTTCAGAATGGAGATATTGTTCTCCATACCTCGGATTCCAGCCAATCATTGGCAATAGGGCTTGCAACGGGCAGTTTATACACCCACATGGGAATTGTTCATGTGAATGGTGAAAAAATTGATGTGATTGAATCGGCCTCCGTTGTTGAACCGATCCCATTGAAAGAGTGGATAGAGAGAGGGCGGTTGGGGCGCCTCACCATTCTGCGCCTCAGAGATATCTCTCCTTCCCAGTCGGATCAGATCATAAAAAATGCCCTTGTTTATGAGGGAAGGCCATATGATGGTTTTTTTACCATGTTGGAGGATAAGATGTATTGCAGTGAGCTGGTGTGGCGTGCTTATAAAAAAAGCGGTCTTAAGATAGGAACACTCGAAAAGACAGGGGATTTATCACTGAATTCTGCTCCAGTTAGAAAATTAATAGAGCAAAGATGGTCAAGATATCCGTTATGTAGTTCCAACAAAGAAAAGGATTTTGAGTCCTGTTGGGTAAGGATTCTGGAAGAAGATATAATCACGCCTGTCAGCATAGCTACGGATCCTAAACTGGATGTCGTGTATTCCAACTATTTTTAAGCGAGATCATCACCATCCCTTGATTTTTATTCTGTTTTACGGTTAATTACGGCATTGGTTCGCGCTAGTAGCTCAGCTGGTTAGAGCAAGCCGCTCATAACGGCTTGGTCGGGGGTTCGAGTCCCTCCTGGCGCACCATATATTTGAAATCAATAGGTTAGCTATGATTTTGGACGGTGAAACACGAAAGTGCAACACGCCTATACCTGTTAGAGCCTTAATTGCGAGTTATTTTCGCTTAAAGTGATTTTTTTATTAAAAGGAGGTTTTCATGTCTAAATTTTATGTTCTTACCATGCTTGTTTCTTTGGCTCTTGCATCTCCCGCATATGCGGATTGTCTTGGAAATGATCCTAGATGTGGCCACTCAAATGGTTTTGAAACATATGATCAAGAAAGGCAACGGATTGAAGCCCAACAATATAATCATTCTCGCGAAGGTGGCACAATAGGAAGTTATGAGCAGAAATATGGATTAGAAAGCCCTCCTGCGGGAACAGATCCTTTCCCAGGTTATAATCGTTCAGCCAACGATCCATCAGATAATAATTCCTATCGGCAAAATGATTACAATAGCAACTATCGTTAGGACTTTGTTCGGCACCAAATTTATATTTGGTCTTGTTGTTGGAGTATAGTCAGGGAAGTAGCTTATGAATCAAAAGTCCAAAGTGTTTGCCAATGCGTCAGTTAATAAGATTATGTGGGGAATCCCTCTTGCAATTGGAATAATCTGTTTGGGTACCTTCTTGGTACAAAATTATGATAATGATGCGGCCTTATATTTTATTTCTAGCGTTAAGAGTGAAGCAGATCAAGCCACAGAAATAAGCACATTGAATCAGAAAGGAAAAAATGTTTTTTTTAATAGCCATGGTTCTGTTGCTATTATTAATGGCGATAACTCAGATACAGTTGAATTAAATGGTGTGGAGATATTTAAGGCTGATCATATCGGCTTAAGCTATATATACCCTAATCCAGATAGCCCAGAGATTATAATTGCTTCTGAGGATTGTGGTGGAAGTAGCTGCGGAAGGGCAAGTGCTATTTTTATTGACCTGCAAAATAATAAGGAACCACTTGTTGGAAATATTCCAGAACTGCTTGCGTCAAATGTTAAATTAATTAAACAGGATACCAATACATTTGAATTAGAAGGTGTATCAACATTTTTGAAGAACGAATTTGGAGATTTTACCCCGATTAAAATGAGGTATTCAAGATCTAGTGGGAGCCTTAATTTTATTCCTCAGTCAAGTATCGCTGATTATGGTGTTTTTGTAGGGCAGCATCCAGATACTCTTCTTGGTAACGCTAAAGCTAGAGATGTTTTCTTGAGCAAGATGTCGGCTCAACAGTTTAAAAAACTTCGTTATAATATGTCAGTTTCAGGAGCCGTGGCTACTTATAATCATGGGCGATTCTATGTAGCAAATGGAATGGCCCCCCACAGTGGAGGAGATCCCTCAGCGTTTTTTATAATTGATGTGGTCCGAGATGTATTTATTGCAGGCACAATCTCTAAAGGGGACTTTATATCAGCCTATGATTTATCAGGAGAAGATTTGGATCCAGCAACAATTGACATTTTAAATGGGCAATTAGCTGAGTTTGGAATGGTATGGGCCTTTGATTTGAATAGGGTGGTAAATAGGAATGTTTATCTTCATTCTTTTGGAATGGAGTGGGATGCTAGATTGAACAGAGCTGTGCCAATTAAGAAAAAATAAAATGTTGCCTATTGGGTGGAATGTCTCACGATTATGTATCTTGTGTTTATAAAAAATTTAGATACGTTTCAATGTGAACGCAGATAAATAAGTATGTGGTCATTATGTTCTGGGGGCATAAATGGGGGCATCGCTGATGTACTGTATCTTAAAATACTATATATATCAGTAAGTTATATTTTTAATCACAGTCCCTCCTGACGGTTAGCTATGATTTTGGACGGTGAAACACGAAAGTGCAACACGCCATGCAAAATCCATCTCAATCTACGGTAAAAAACTATTAAAAGGGCAAATTTTCAAACTTTCCAACGTTTATGGAGCCAAAGCCACTGGCCGGGGTGTTCTGCAATCCACTGTTCCAGATAGTCGTGCATTTCTCTGATTAACAGTATTTCGTCTTTCTGGGTATCCAGAGGCGGAAAAATCGTAACGCGGAAATCAATACCTTTGATCCGCTCGACGCGCACAGGAAATAAAGGACAGTCGAACTTCCGAGCCATTTGGATGAAGGACGTTGAAGTCATGGCCGGACGACCAAAAAATTCGACTTCCATACCTTCGTTATATTTCTGATCAATCAGAATGCCGATTTTTCGCCCCCGTTTCAAAGCGCCAAGCACCTGACGCATGCCCGCAGAAGATTTTGGATAGGTCTGTAATGTGCCATCCAGACTCCGGCACTTTTGCAAAATTCCGGCAACGTAGGGATTGTTCGGGGCGCGGTAAATCACATCTACATCAATATTCATCTTGTGCACTGTAGGCCCTGCAACTTCCCAGTTGGCCAGATGAGCGGATGCGAAGATGGCGGGCAACTCCGGATCGGCAGAGAGGGTATGTAGCCTTTCGGCATTTACCAACTCGACATGATGGGCGCCAATATGTTCGAGATGAGGGTATTCGGCAAAAACCCGACCAATATTTTCCCACATATCTTTTATAATCTTGCGGGTGGTTTGTGCATCAGTATGAAGTGAATCCTGAATATGACGGGTGGCCTTGCGATTGGAAGACAGTAAAGGGCCGATTGTTCTGCCAATCATCCCGCCCAGATTGGAAGCGGTTAGAGGGGGGAGCCGACCAAAAAGAGCAATCAGAGTCCTGACCAGCGCGGCTTCGAAAAGGTAACGAATTTTTTTCATCTGCCCAGTTTTCCTTTAATGAAAGCAGCAACATCATCAGGAGCATCAAAAACCACGTCAACAGATAAAACATCAATCATCGTTTTCTGGGGAAACTCCGGCAGCCGGACAAAATCTTTCTCGGTCGTAATCAGTCGGGCATTATGATCCAGAGCCTGTTGAACCAAACCGGATAAGTCATGGAGTGTATAAGGGTGGTGGTCTGGAAAATCATAAAACCCGATTATATTGAAACTGTGATCCAATAACGTTTTTCTGAATTTATCAGGCACACCAATCCCACAAAAAGCAAAATAGGAAACAGAATCTGGAAGGTCATTCAGATTAGTCGGAACAAGTCGGGCGGTAAAGATTTGAATATGGTCGGGAATATCCTTCCGGACATTTCGTGTGTCGTCACCGATCAGGATGCACGCATCAATTCCCTTAAATCCATCTTCTAAGGGTTGGCGCAAAGGGCCTGCCGGAAGAACTTGTCTGTTCCCGAAGCCGCTGAACCCGTCAACCACACAAAAACTTATATCTTTAATCAGAGAATAATTTTGTAACCCGTCATCAAGAATGATGAGGTCGGCTCCGGCCCCTTCGGCATATCTGGCTCCTGCTGCGCGGTCTTTGGCCACGATGGTCGGGGCGTGGTGTGCCAGAAGCAAAGCTTCGTCTCCCCACATCTGTGGATCGGGGTCGGCAGAATTAACTGCTTCTGGCCCCTGAACATTGCCACCATAGCCACGGGTGAGAAAAGCGGGTGACTGCGAAATATGATGTGCATGTAGCAATTTGTTAAGAGCAATCGCCACAGGAGTTTTACCGCTTCCTCCGGCGACAAGATTCCCAACACAAAGCACCGGAATATCCATGTGTGCCGGAGTGGCCTTAGATTGATGGTGTTTTGATATGGTTTTGTAGAGGGTAGAGAGCGGAGCTAAAAACCGCGCCAGAGGCGTGGGAGCATCTTTATACCAGAAAGCAGGGGTCTTCATGATAGATCACCCCTTATTATTCGTCAGGACAGGGAGATGAGCCAGCATAAAAACAGGTTCCAGCTCTTCGATCACCCGATCAAGAATATGGGACTTCCCGACGGCAAAACCATATCCGCGGTGTTGCAGGTCTGCCAAATCGGAAGGATTGCGGAACAGGTTTTGCAATCTGGTGGCAAGATCGGATTTGTGGGAAAGCGGAAGAGCCGCCGATGCCTGATCCATCTGGTCAAAAATTTCCTGAAGGTTCTGGACATTTGGCCCGTGAAGAACCGCAGCGCCAAGCAGGGCGGCCTCAAGCGGATTATGCCCCCCGCCACCATCATCACTAAAACTTCGCCCGATACAGGCAATGGGGGCCGCACGATAAAACAAACCTAACTCTCCCAAACGATCCACCAGATAAATTTGCGTGTTACTTTGAAGGGGCTGATTCTTGCTTCGTAATTGGGCAGTTACACCATGTTCTTCATAAAATGATTCAATGGCAGGGGAGCGTTCCGGATGACGTGGGGCAACAATTGTCAACAGGTCGGGGAAGTCTTCACTCAATTTCAAATGGGTTTCAAGAGCCAGTTCTTCTTCCCCTTTATGGGTGCTGGCATAAACCCAGACAGGTCGTGACCCGATTGCATATAAAAGAGTCTCGAGCTCTTGCTGGTCACAAGGTAAAGGGCTAGCACAATATTTGATATTATCAGTCACAACAACACTGCGCCCCCCCAGAGCCGAATAATATTCTTTGTCTTGCTCAGTCTGGGTGAGGATCACGGTAAAGGCAGACAGAATTTTACCGGCCATGGATTTGGCACGCGTCCAATTTGCAAAAGATTTTGGCGACATACGGGCATTCAAAAGGGCTGTGGGGATGCGGCGTTTCCCCAGTTCTGACACCATAAAGGGCCAGAGTTCTGATTCTGCCCACAAAACAATATCCGGTTGCCAGTGATCCAGAAAAGACCGAACCCATTGTGGTCGATCAACGGGAAGATACTGATGAAAGGCGCGATGAGGCAGTCGGCCTTGCAACAAGGAGGCCGCCGTTCTGGTAATGGTGGTCACCAGAACATGGGCATGGGGGTTTTGGGTCAGGAACAATTCGACCATCTGCAACATGGATTGCGCCTCGCCGACACTGGCAACATGCACCCACATCAGGGAGCCGGCGGGCCGATCAAGGGAAGGGCAGCCATAACGTTCCCCGATCCGGTCAGGGTCTTCCTTGCCGGATTTAATTCTGCGATGGATCACCCTGCGGATCACAGGGGTTCCATATGTCATGGTCTTTTTATAAAGCCAGAACAAACTCATAGTGTCTCCAAAAATACTTCAGGCCCTTTATAGGGCCTGAGAGCAAGAAAACCAAGAGGCAAGCTTTATGGAAGAGCCGCGCTACAATTGGCAGAAGTACTTCCTGATTTACAACATTTCGGATTAGCAGCCCCATCAGGAGAACATCCAGGGTTTGGACAAACGGCCTCACGATTCGTTCCGCCGCCGATCAAGACACCAGTTGGAATCCCAACCGAACATTTGTTCGGGCTCCCGGTTTCGGAAAGTGGTGCAACAACACTGGTAAACAGGTTCATACTGTCGAACGGTGCGCCCAGACCGGTCGTTCCCATGGTTGAAACGGGAGTTCCCCATGATCCGGTGCTGCCGCATGAGTTTGGAGCCACACGGGGATCTGTCCCGCTCGCATCCTTCAAGGTCAGAAACTGGGACAGGTTCAGGTTTTTACATTGTGAATCTTTCCACAAATTATTGATGTTTGCACAATTGCTGCTGTTGGAGCCGCTGGCATTCCCTCCCCCAAGGCTATGGGGAAATGCAGTGCTTAAATAGGTGGAGGCCTGATTTTTAGTGCTGTTCAACCCGCTTCCGCTATCATTCGAGAAAGAGATGGTCATGGCACTGATCCAAGCACTATAACATCCAAGCGCCAGAACACTGTCAGGTTTCCAGATCATTTGCTGGTTGGTCATGATCTCGCGTTGGGCTTCCATCCAGGCTCTTTGTCTGAGTTTATCCATAAAAGTCGCGTCACAAGCCCCGTCAATCACGGCGTTTGCAGCAGGTGCTGTTTGTGGGGCTGCGAATAGAATGCAGGCGAATAACGTTGAAAAAGCAACAAATCTACGACAAAAACCTGAAGACACCATATTCCACTCCCAAATCTAATACAGACCCCTGACAGAATCCTGCCAGAGAAAGCGACCACATACCCTATAGTTTACAATAGGATGGGGGTGCTTGGCAAAACAAACCTGATAGTTACCCCAAATTAAGCTTCTTCCAAGTCAATATCGAGGATCGACATATTGAAATCAAAAGAGATTTCGTCCTCGTCATTGTCCTTGTAAATCGTGCCAATAGCTTCGCCATTCAGATAAACCTCGACAGAATCGGCCACGCGGCGTTCGCGAATAGTCAGGCCAGGGTTTCCGAACTTTTTCTGCAAATAGCCCTGAAGCTTGGCGATATCAGCTTTATTAATATCCATTTGATCCTCACTTAATATAAATTATGCCTATGTTCATAGCCATTATTGGGGAGCTAGTCCAGCTTCGATCTTATGCTGAACGATCTGGCACAGCGTTTTTCGGTCATGCCCGTTTTCTGGAAAAATGACAGGAAGAAAGGTCAAGCGCACAGTTGCCCCTTTGTTTTTAAGGAATTCCCATATATGCGGACCAAAATCCATATCTCCATACCATGCGTAGATATCACGGTTTTGTGATGTCGGGGGACGCCCATTAACCGAAACAAGTTCCAGAATAAAGGGTTGAATGGGGATCGGGGCCATATCCTTGGGCATTGATAGGGAAAACAGGCTGGATTTGAACGGCAGCACACCTGTTCCAGCCGAAGAAGTCCCTTCTGGAAACAGGATCAGGCTCTTTCCTTGTTTCAGCATGGAATCCAGAGCATTTGCGACTTTTTTGGCATGAGCCGATGTGCGGCTGATAAAGGCTGTTTGCTGGACTTTTGATAAAAATCCGATCACCGGCCAATGAGCAACATCTTCCTTGGCAATAAAAGAGGCCAGAAGATAGGAGCCAATCACAGGAATATCCAGATAAGACAAATGGTTGCTGATAAAGATCAACTGTGTCTCGTGAACGGGAACACCACAAATTTCTGTTTTGAGGCCTATAATTTTGCATACACCCTTATGCCAGAATCGGGGCACGATATAAGCCCCCTGACCCTTGTGAAAAAGCAGGACAAGCATCTGGGTGGTGACAAGAGGCAGAGTCCATAGCAGCAGTAAAACGATTTTGAAAAAGGCAACAAGAGAGGTCATTCGGATTTATTTTCTTTTGAAAAATTCTGGTTGAAGCTGGAATCGCTAATGAGTTCCTTTTGGACCTTGCGCTCGAAATGCTTGATGTATTTCGATGTTACCTGTTTGGTCGGCAAGACAATGCACACATCAATACAGTTAAAGTTGGCGTCAAGATATGCCCCTTTGCCGATATAAGCTCCCAAACGCAAATACCCCTTGATTAAAGGGGGGAGGGAGGCAAAAACCCTTTTGGGATTGATAGTTTCTTTCTCAGGAAACGGAAGACCTTGCGTACAATCTTTCAAAACGACAGGACACAAATCCTCGGGCGGTGCATGAAAATACTGGAGATAAGCCAGTTGCCCCAGTGCGGCTTCGGCGGAAGTACCTTGAAGGCTGGCGCATCCGAACATCAGATCAATCTGGTGGTCAGCCAGATAATCCGCAATGCCAGCCCAGAGACGCTGCATGATATGTTTGGTACGATATTCAGGCAAAACGCAAGACCGTCCCAGCTCGAGAAGTTTTGCTCCGCTTTCGATTAGGGGGGAAATATCGAACTCATGGCTGGTGTAAAAGTCTTTGCCTTGGGGCAATTTTTCCCTTCGGAACAGGCGGTATGTGCCAACGATTTGCCCATCTTCCGGACGGCGGGCCTCGTCAACAATAATCAAATGATCCGCATAGTCGTCATATTCATCAAAATCACGACGATCTGCCACCATTTCCGGAGGAGCATGCGCCCCGAATTCTTCATAGAAGACAATATACCGAAGGTGCTGGGCGGCACGAACTTCTTGTTCTGTCTGCGCGATACGCAATACAATACGATCCTGACTGTCCTCTGAATTATTAAGATCGGACGACGGATCGGCTTGATTCTGTTCAAATGTCACGGAAAACCTTCTTGTTTTCTTGTTCAATCCAGCTATGTCCCTTATCGTAGTTAAATGAGCAAGATTCGCAACATACTTTTTGTTTGTACCGGAAATATCTGCCGTTCCCCGATGGCAGAGGCCATGATGCGGTGTAGATTGAAAAGAATCGGTCAAGACCATTTATGTGATATCGACTCCGCAGGAACCCAAGCGTATCATGTCGGAGACGCCCCTGATCACCGGACATTGAAGCTATGTTACGAAAACGGGGTAAATGTTGACGGGTTAAGCGCCAGAGTTATCGAGCCGAAGGATTACGAACATTTCGATCTGATTCTCGGATTGGATAAAGGCCATGTCGAGTTTTTGAAAGAGCATGCGCCAGCAGGAAAAGATCATAAAATTGGATTATTCATGGAATATGCAGGACACGGAACATTGGATGTTCCTGACCCGTATTATGGAGACATAGAAGATTTTATTCAGGTTTTTGAAATGGTCAGTCGCGGAACGGAAAGCCTGCTGAATATGATATTCGATACACACCATATCATTGTAGAAGATAAATGTTAGGAGAAGGTAATATGACACAGAACGTCCCCAATCCGGTCGAAGGAAAACATATATTTCAGATCTCCAATAATATCCGGATCCGCTATAACGCAGATGGGTGGGTTGAGGAAATTGGAAGTGGTGGTGCAGATGACCCGCTGGGGACAAGATTACAGGGCAAACCCAACAGCAAGCGCGATGATATTTATGCCCGTCGTTATTATGACTTGTATTCCCGTTGCGTCATTCTGGATATTCACCCGAAACTGACGTCAGATATGAGTGGAACAGGTGGGATAATCCTGTTCAAGGATATTGAGCCAGCTTCCCCTATGTTTGCGCGGGTCAATTTGATTATCACGATTGCCAACCATCATTTCGGCATGGATTTGAAACCCCTTGCAGGGTAACAACCACAAAAATTTCCATATATTTCAATCAGATGCTTGAATTATGAAAAATAAACTTGTTTTTATCTAAAATTTTATGTAAATTATAGATATGGGGTAGTTATACGGGCTTCATGTCCGGTTGGTCTAAAATAGGTAAGTAAAATGGTGTGTATGCAGATGGTGGCGGGGATACTAAGGGGTAAATAAAAATTGGGAATTAAATAAAGAGCGTAAGATTTTTAGTGTTTTTCCGTTCTGGTGGTACCCAAAACTTCACAAACCGTCTCTTTTGAGACGGCTTTTTTTTATCCCTTTTGCTTGACGTATAAAAATATTCAGGCTTTTGTAATCCATCAAATTTTCAAATGAGAGGAAAACCGAATGTTGTTGCGTGAAGTTCTTGATGTGTCATCCCACCCCAGCTTTGATAAACATGAACAGGTTGTTCTTTTCAAAGATCCGGAAACCGGACTTCAGGCAATTATCGCGGTTCACAACACCAATCTTGGAGCCTCTCTTGGGGGGTGCCGGATTTACCCCTATGCCGGTATAGATGATGCCATCAACGATGTCCTCCGTCTTTCGCGCGGCATGACGTATAAATCTGCCTTGGCCGGTTTGCCTCTGGGTGGAGGAAAGGCTGTGATTATTGCCAACCCACGCCTTGATAAAACACCGGAGATGATGCGGGTCTTCGGACAAGCGGTTGAAGAAATGGAAGGCAAATATATTACAGCAGAAGATGTCGGATCGACGGAAGCCGATATGATCGAGATTTCAAAATCCACAAGTTATGTGGCAGGTCTTCCCGAAGACGAAAGCGGAGAAGGTGTCGCAGGAAATCCGTCCCCTGTGACGGCCTATGGCGTTTATTGCGGGTTGAAGGCCTGTGCCAAAGAAAAATATGGAAGTGCGTCTCTTGGCGCTCGCACCATCGCCATTCAAGGAATGGGCGCAGTCGGCTATGCTCTGGCTGAATATCTGGCTAAAGATGGTGCACAATTGATTGTTGCAGATATTCACGCAGATATTCTTGAAAAAGCGAAAGCCCAGTTTGGCGATCAGGTTATCATCGCCGACGCATCAAAAATCCATGCAGTCGAGGCCGATATCTTTGCTCCGTGTGCACTGGGGGCAGGGTTGAATGATCGGACGATTCCAGAAATAAAAGCAGGAATTATCGGGGGTGCCGCCAATAACCAGTTGGCAGAACGCCGCCATGATCAGATGTTAAAAGATCGTGGCATTGTGTATGCACCCGATTATGCGATCAATTCAGGTGGAATTACCAGCGTCGGGTATGAATATTTCTGGCGCACACAGCGCAACCCATACACATATGATTTGACGCGTGCCACAATGATGGCACATGTTGCGCGGATTGAAGAGACGCTGGGGCGTGTGTTTACCCTGTCGGATAACAAGAATATTCCAACCGGTGAATCATCGGATCAACTGGCTGAAGAAATTTTCAAGGCCGGTGCGTCAACGCAGACCAGTGCCGCGTAATCGACCGGTACGATATCGGTTCGGTAACTTCATAAAGAGAAACAGGATTATCCAATCGTTGGGCCGTATCACGACCCAGCGGTTTTGTATGGGAGATCATCCTGCTGCCATCGGGAATAAGCGGCAAACTGCCAAGCGGCATGGATATAGTCATGCCTGCATAGAGATTTGTTTTTCCGCCGTATAAATCAAAATCAGAACGGTTGGTCGCAACGATAAACGCTCCGGCCTTGACGCCATTGTCAAATTCGTTATCCAGAGCGAGCGACCCGCCGACATCCCCTGCCAGATAACGTCCCGCACTGGCTTTGAATGTCGCCCCTGTATTTGGGACTTCATAATATCCGTTTACAAACCCGCTTAAAATATGATCGCCATTAGACGCCAGTCCCCAGATCGCATATGGGTCGCGCTTCATGGATTGATTGAGATCTAGGCCAATCGCCCAAGGTTTATCGAAGGGGCGATATAAAATCTCCCCCGTAATGCCGGCATACATTTCTTCGAGATAACCAATGCTGGCCGACACATGAACATCTTTCGCGAGCGTAGCAAACCCAGCGAGATATTGACGGTCAACCAGAATACCATTTTGTGTGAACACCGAAATATCCGAACGCACCGGATATAAACTCACCCCGCGATATTGTGAAAGTTGTTGCAGATTGTCCGCCAGATTAAAGCGCACAGCATGTTCGGTGGTGAAATGTTTGCCAATCCGCTTGGTCAAGGACGGTACCAGTGCAGTACGATATAAAATTCCGGCGTCGTCTTCGGCTAATGAAAAATCACTGACCCAATCGACTTTGAATCCGAAACTTTGCTTGAACTTTTCTTTGGCACGTTTGAGGGCAGGGGGCATGGCGCGCTCAATCTGGTCGTCAATCAAGGTATTGTGCCAGATTTCTTCCGCACTTCCCTGATGGGTCAGGCTGGCTTGTTCCAGATCACGACGGTTCAAAGTCAGATTAGGCCCCCGCAAACCATAGTGCATCAGACTAAAAGACAATTGTTCCGGATTTTTTCCTGAGATATTGGACAGATGTCTTGCCCCTTGGCCAATTTGAAAGGCTGCCGGCAAAGTCGGAGAAATTTCCAGATCGGCATCGGCGCGCAGATTTGAAAAATCGACATGACGCAACCCCAACTGTTCAGAAGTTTCTTCGTTGCTGTGATGTTGAAGGGGCATCTCGTCAGGGCGTCCCGAGATCATCTCGACAAAGGCAGGTGTCTCCGCCGCGCGAGGGACCCAGTCTTTAAGATTGGGAGAAAAGCTGAGCCGTAACATCATGTGGTTAAGTCCGCTCATCGCAAATCCTGCATCAATCCAGTCATAAGGTCGATAAGAAATCCCTATACTCCAAGGGGGAGGGGCATCAAATTCGGAATAGGCGTGCCGTTCTGCGTTCCAGTCATCGCTGCTCCAATCAGTTTTAAAAGAGAAACCGCGAACAGCAGGAACATCATATTGAAGTCCGGCAAACAATCCAGCACGGCCGGAAAACCAGTCCTTAGGAGAGTTTGGACTTTCTCCGTCCAAGGAACGATGCGAGGAAGAAAAATTTTTGAACAACATAGGATTTGCAATGGTCTGACGGGTTCCCATCCGGCCCCATCCTGCACCAAAAGTAAAATCAAAATTCTCATATCGTTTGGATAGGGCCAGATATTCTCCGGCCATGCGCTTATGCCCCAGAACGGATTGCATCCCGAACGAAATTTCCGGTCTGAAACGTTTTTCATTAAACAGCCGGAATTTCAAATCCATACCAGGAAACAAATGGGTATCTTGTTCGTCATCTGCCGTTTGACGAAATCCCAGATAAAGATTATCTGCAATTTGCGCCCCGACCGACCCGTGATCGTAAGGGCCAAAATGGGAATAGGTGGCACGAATTGTCCCGACCGGATCCATCCGCGCATTGGGGATGACGTTCAAGCCAAGCGTACCAGTCAGAGACGCGCTGTCATTTGCGTGGCTCGGTGTCGAGAGCCAGCAAAGGAACAAAAATACACAACCGAGTATTGTGGCAGGAAAGGGCTTGTGCCTGCTCATCATATCCTTATTCAATTTAAGTCTGTTCGGGAGCTTTCAATCTGTAGTAAATACATCGGCATGTCAAAGTGATCTGTCAGGAAATTCAGGACATTATTTCAACTGTAAGATGTAAATAAAAATTACTGGAAAATCAGCCATGCCGAAGGGTTGGTTTTGTGAAGAGCAATTCAGAAAAGTTTGCTGCCCCAAAGAATTGATGTCTGGCGGGTTGCATGAGCATATTTGCTGGTTTACCATGCAAACATGACACAAGAAATTTACGATTTGTGTATTGTTGGCGGGGGTATCAACGGAGCAGGAATCGCCCGTGACGCTGCGGGTCGCGGGTTAAAAGTCCTTCTTGTCGAACAAGGGGATTTTGCAGGCTGCACTTCGTCGTCCAGTTCCAAAATGATTCATGGTGGTTTGCGTTATCTGGAATTTTATGATTTCGGACTGGTCAGAAAATCTCTGGCCGAACGCGAAGTGCTGATGGAGATCGCACCGCAAATTGTCACCCCCATGGAGTTCTGCATTCCGCACCAGAATACAATTCGTCCGGCGTGGATGGTGCGTCTGGGACTGTTTATCTATGACCATTTATGGCCGCGCAAAAAATTGAACGCGTCAAGTTGGATCAATCTGGAATCACACAAATATGGCATGGGGCTAAAGAAAGCCCTTGGTCGAGGTTTTACCTATTCCGATTGCTGGGTTGATGATGCCCGACTAGTGATATTGAATATTTTGGATGCCGCAGACCACGGCGCAGATATTCGCAATTACACAAGGTGCACGTCCCTAACCGCTAAGGGTGATTATTGGGACGTATCATTACAAGATATCATGTCCGGAAAAGAGCAACAGGTCACGGCAAAAACGGTGGTGAATGCCACAGGCCCATATGCTTTTGATTTTCTTGATCACACTGGACATGTTTTGAATGACACACCGCATTTGCGTTTGGTGCAGGGAACACACATTGCCGTCCCGCGCGTTTATGAAGGCGATCACGCCTATATGTTACAATTACCCGATAAACGGGTGGTCTTTGTCTTTCCGTACGGAAAATATAATTTATGCGGGACAACTGAGACGGAATTCAAAGGTGACCCAGTCGAAGCTATGGCCACCGCGTCGGAGCGAAAATATCTATGTGACGCCTTAAATTCCCATTTTGAAAAACAGACAAAGCCAGAAGAGATTGTCTGGGAATATTCCGGCGTCCGGCCTTTGTTTGAAGATTCGGAGACCGATGTCCGGAAACTTTCCCGAGACTATCGTTTGTATGAAGACCGGACGAATGGGCCATTGTTAATAAGCGTCTTCGGTGGAAAACTGACCACCTATCGCACCTTGTCCGAGCAGGTCATGGATTTGTTGAAAAAGGAATTCCCCGCTCTCAAAAGATCATGGACGGCAACGCAGGCTTTGCCTGAATGTCCGGTTAATCTGCAAAAACCACCCGAACAAGATGATTTACGTTATTTTATCCAACAAGAAATGGCACGATCAGCAGATGACATTTTATGGCGCCGAACAAAATGGGGAATTTTTCTTGATCCATCAGATATCAACAGGATCAAGGAACAGACTCCTGAACTGATAAAGGAGATCATCAGCCATGATACAGCAGCATAAATTTCTGGCAATTGATCAAGGGACGACCTCTTCGCGCGCGATTATTTTCTCTGAAGACGGGGCAATGCTCGCAACGTCGCAAAAGGAATTGCGCCTTTACTATCCACAAAACGGATGGGTCGAACAAGATGCCGAAGAAATATGGAGCGATACTTTTTCGTGTATTCGTGACGTGTTGAAACAACATCCTGATGTCACTGCATTCGGAATTACCAACCAACGGGAAACAACCATTTTATGGGACAAAAAAACAGGCGACCCTGTTTATAATGCCATTGTCTGGCAAGATCGGCGAACGGCTGAATTTTGCGCGGAATTAAAATCAAAAGGTCTTGAGAAAAAAATTTCAGAAAAAACGGGATTGCTTCTTGATCCGTATTTCTCGGCAACCAAAATAAAATGGATTCTGGATCATGTGGATGGTGCAAAATATCTGGCTGAACAAGGACATTTGGCGTTCGGAACCGTTGATAGCTGGTTGATCTGGAAGTTGACGGGAGGAACACGTCATGTAACCGACGCCACCAACGCCAGTCGTACCATGTTGTTCAATATTATAACCAACCAATGGGATGATGAACTGTTGGCGTTGTTTGGTATCCCCAAATCAATTCTGCCTGAGGTATTGGATACAGTTGCAGAGTTTGGAACTACTGATGGAAAACTCTTGCCAAAAGCCTATGATATAAAGGGGGTGGCGGGGGATCAGCAAGCCGCCCTGATAGGGCAGGCTTGTTTCGAGGTTGGCATGGTGAAGTCAACTTATGGCACTGGATGTTTTGCGCTGATGAATATCGGCAAAGAGTTTAAGACCTCAGGCCACAAACTTTTAACCAGTATCGGATATCGTTTGAACGGCAAAACCACGTATGTTTTGGAAGGGTCGATTTTTATTGCCGGAGCCGCTATCCAGTTTCTGCGGGATAATATGGGATTTTTCTCGAACGCATCGGAAAGTGAAGCCTTGGCAAATTCGGTACAAGATACCAACGGTGTTTATTTTATTCCAGCCTTTACCGGACTGGGGGCGCCATACTGGAATCCCGATGTCCGAGGGGCTATTCTTGGCCTGACTCGAGACAGTACCCGTGCCCATATCACCCGCGCAGCATTGGAAGCTCAAGCCTATCAGACCAAAGATTTGATGAACGCCTTTTATGCCGATACCAAAGTTGCACCGGAGGTAATCCGCGTTGATGGGGGTCTGGTGGCCAACAAATTTATGGTGCAGTTTCTATCAGACATTCTCGAGACACCAGTTGATGTTCCTGTTTGTCGTGAAATCACCGCACTGGGCGCGGCTTATTTGGCAGCTTTGGGCAGTGGAGTGTTTGAGAGTCTGGATGATATTTCAAAAAAATGGAATGCGTCACAGCATTTTCAGCCGACACTGCATAAACAGACCGCTCACAAATTATACGGCGGATGGAAATTATCCGTTGAGTCTATTCTGAAAATTTAGGCCTCTTCGAACATATAACCGACACGTTCCAGAAGAGTAGGCGTGCGACGTTGGCGGGAAATTTCAAGCAATCCCATCGCGGTAAAGCCATGAATCTGGACAGTGCAGGGGTCATCATCGACCAGCCTTTCAACATGATCCAGAAGCTGTTGTTTTTCTTTTTCAGATTTCATGCGCAAGAAGTCGATCATGATAATGCCGCCCAGATTCCGGATGCGGATTTGCCGGATCGCTTCGGTTGCTGCTTCCAGATTAATCGAGATGTTGGAATTTTTATCTGCTCCGCGATTGACATCAATAGCTGTAAGTGCAGCTGTTCCCTGAATTAGAATATTTCCACCGCTTAACAACAAAGAATAAGGCTGGAACAAATCTTCAATCGGCTTGATCAGATCATAATGATCGAGAAGGGCAAGATCTTTGGTGGCGTTTTTAATTTCGACGGGTTTAATTTTGGTCACAAGATCGGGCGCAAATAATTCGCACCAATCTTCGGCAGTTGAAAAATGATCCATTGTGACCACTTCGATCCGGCGTATCGGGCGCACAGAATTATCACTCAGTGAACGTTGCAAGGCATCCGGCCCTTCC
The DNA here is from genome assembly GCA_001871905.1 of Alphaproteobacteria bacterium CG1_02_46_17. GTDB lineage: Bacteria > Pseudomonadota > Alphaproteobacteria > Micavibrionales > Micavibrionaceae > UBA1573. Next base: position 26,282 of record MNUG01000001.1, read on the forward strand.
ATAATCAGGATGGAATCTTCGCCCTTGGCATATGCGCTTAATCCTTCCCAGATGGCTTTGAGTATTTTGGATTCGCGGATCAGGACATCACTTTGGGTATTAAGTGCCGCAGCACGCAGAATGCAGCCATGGACATCCTCCATATGGGCAAGCATATCGGTCAACTGTTTGCGGATTTTTTTATCGCGGATACGTGAAGAAATGCGGTTGCTGTCATCAAGTGGCGTAAAAATCAGATAACGCCCTTGAATGGACACGTCCATGCTGACCACAGGGCATTTGTCTTCGTAGGCAATATCGTCTTCATAGTCGGGTTCGAGATATCCTTGTTTGGCTTGAACTAAAAGATATTGTCCCGGGGAAATTAATTTACCAATCGGAGTCTGTCCACCTTTAACCAGATTACCATCCTTGTCTTTTGACCGGACATCCTTGTTATACAAGATTCCTGTTACATCGCCATCCAGATCAAGAAAAGCCGCGTCCAGTTTTGAATCAATCCGGTCAACCCGCGCCCAATAAACAGAGCCCCATCTGACCAATTCATGCGGAGGATCAACTTCCAAGCCTTCGACTTTATGGCGGTCAGTGGCAACAACCCACAAACAACTATCTTGTTCTTCAATGATGATGTCCAAAGCCAACCCCTTCCAGCAAACTCAGTGTATCATATAAAGAGAGTCCCACGATATTGGAATATGAGCCGTTGATAGATTGAATAAAAGCACCAGCCAAACCTTGGATGGCATATCCTCCGGCCTTTCCATTCCATTCACCACTGTCGAGATACAGGGAAATATCGCTCAGGCTTAGCCTCTTCATTTTGACATGTGTTGTGACCAGTTTTGAAATAACCTTGCCTTCTGCCAGATGCACGGCAATGCCGCCATACACGCGGTGGCTGCGTCCGGAAAGAAGGTTCAGGCAGTCACGCGCCTGATCAATTGTTTCCGCCTTGGGGAGAATGCGCCGTCCGACAGCAACTACCGTATCAGCAGCAAGAATAATCTGGTTGGGATCCGGCGTGATGGCCAATGCTTTCTCGCGTGCCAGTCGTTCCGCCAAATGTTGCGGTAGCTCACGAGGGAGGGGGGACTCATTTATGTCGGCGGGCTTGATGTCGTCGGGGATAATCCCGACTTGCCTCAACAAATCCACCCGCCGTGGAGAGGCAGAGGCCAGAATAAGATGAAAGGGTCTATTTTTCACGGAAAATAATGCGACCTTTGGTCAGATCGTAAGGAGTCATTTCAACAACAACTTTGTCGCCTTGCAAAACACGGATACGGTTTTTGCGCATCTTTCCGGCGGTATGCGCCAGAATTTCGTGGTCGTTTTCCAGTTTGACCCGGAACATGGCATTGGGCAAAATTTCGCTGACGATGCCTTTGAATTCTATTAGATCTTCTTTGGACATAGGTCTCCAAGGGGTTTTGTGGGTTATGTAGATATTACGGTATTTTCGTTAAATCCGGCTCTTTTTATAGCGTTTTCAATAAAATTGCAACGGGGATGAAAAAATAAAGATTTTCATAAGATGAAAGTCTGGATTGGCTATAGAGTTGACATTAACAGTAAGTTAAAAGACCATGCATTACACTGTAATTTGGGGTCGTCCATTTTTTGAGACGGCATTGGGGATTTTTATTAAATGACTGACCGTAATATTCGACAAGCGGGTAATGTGTTTTTCGCAATTTTGGGTGCGGTAGCCTTGGTCGGAGTGTTGGGCGCTGGCGTCATGACCTTTATGAAGGGGCCGCTCGCGACGTCGGTCAAGATCACACGGATGAATACGGCAGAAACCCAGATGGCTCTGGGGGCGCAGATTGCCGTGATGGCCAACCGCCAGTGCCGCCGACAACGGAGATTGTGACACCGATGGTTTTGTCGAACCGATGGAATGGCGGACTGCGACCACCGAACCTATCCCGACCAATGGCGGTCTGGTGCCATTGTCTTTGGGGATCTCCAAGAAAGACCCATGGGGGACAGAATACGGGTATTGCGTTTGGAACCATGGCCCGATCACCTCTGGCTCGGGGTGTGGCGCGAATATGATCTCCGGTATCAATTCCAGTATTTATCCTGTGGTGGCGATTGTATCGGCTGGGT
>MNUG01000021.1 GCA_001871905.1 Alphaproteobacteria bacterium CG1_02_46_17
GCATACACCTTTCTCGTGCGCCGGAGTGTTCCGGTTTTTGAAAGCAGGGAAAGAACAGTATAAATATCCCCCTTGCCCTCGAGAGAGGAACCTCGCACCGGCCCCGATGGCCTAGGGAATATGCTGTGCGGGGGAATTGTGCTGCCCAAATTTTGATGAAAGTCTTCCTCACAAAAATTTTTTTCGAAAAACGAACTGAGTTCACGATTGGCAGGTAAGTCAAAAAAAGAAAAATGCCAGTTGGTCTATAAGCCGGATTCTGTACCCCCGAAGGGGCGAGAACCATTCCTCTTGGATTTGTGTTACCACAAACCTCCAGCAACCTACCCGGGCCACGATCCGGAAATAGATCATGCGCAGCCCCTATTTGGTCTTGCTTCCGGTGGGGTTTGCCATACCTGTTCTGTTACCAGACGAGTGGTGCGCTCTTACCGCACCGTTTCACCCTTACCTGATCCTGCAAAGCAGGCCATCGGCGGTTTATTCTCTGTTGCACTGGTCCGTCAAGTCGCCCTGCCCGGTCGTTAACCGGCACCGTATTTCCGTGAAGTCCGGACTTTCCTCACCTGACTTGCGTCAAGCGCGGTTCTCCGACCAACTGGCGCAGGCACTATAGTGCGGCCGGTGATGTAAAGTCAAATCAGGATGGTTGTCTCTGGTTCAAGAGCGAGAGGATCGCGGCGCAAGTCTCGACATCCAGATCAGGATTATGCAGGGCATGAGGAACAAAATGGCGGCGAAACTCGCGCAACAGAACGCCTTGGTCTTGCGTATAACGATATCCGTATTCGGCCAGATGTTCATAAAATTTCGAAGGGAGTTCCATCAACTGTCTGGCTGGCTCCGAGTCATCGTCGAGCAATTCCGGCATTAAGCCGATCCCGTTCAGTTCGAGTTTGCGCCATGGGAATTTTTCACCCGGATCGAGTTTCCGGCCCGGGGCAATATCGGAATGACCCAGAATATTGGTGTTGGGGATAATCCATCTCGTCTGAAGGTCGGTCACCAGTTCGATCAGCGCGTCAATCTGGGCAGGTATAAAATCTTCCAGATCAAATTCGTGGCCAGTGTTCCAGATTTCAATGCCGATCGAGGCGGCATTCATATCGGTGATGTCTTTCCATTGGGATTTGCCTGCGTGCCAGGCCCGTTTACTCTCCTCGACAAACTGGAAAACTTTACCTTCTCCATCAATCATATAATGGGGAGAAATTCGTCCGATGGAATCGTCAGGAGTGGGGTCGCAAAATCTCTGTCTGGCTTCCTCGGCGGTTCTGGTTCCGGTGTAGTGAATAATAATATATTCAGGCTTTGGAGGCGTGACGCGCTCATCCCAGTTCTGTGATGGTGTCTGAATAATCATGGTTTTTTCGATATATTAAAGGCGTTCTACGCAGCCCAGCGAGGTCTGGGAGCCTCTATAGTAGAAACAGGTGACGTGCGGCGTGTCAAGCCTGTTCCTTGCAAAGGCGAGCGGAACGGCATGACCAGTGCGCCAAATGACTCGGCCAGAACTGACGGCCCACCGACAGAGATTTTATTTGACCGGAAACTGGACATCGAAACAACATTGGACGGCGCAGGGGAAAAGACGCTTTTTGCATTGGCTGCGAAATATGCCTGTTTCGGTAGATGGCTGGTATCCACGCCCCATTTGGCGGCAATCGCCATGGCTTTGCGCATCCCGATCTGACCGCGTTCCGATACGCTGTCTGCGGCATCAATCATGCGGCGGTTATATCCCATCATGGAGGTGATGGCAGGAAGATTGGCAGGTTGAGGAGCTGGACGGTATATTTTTGCTTTGGGAGCGGGTGCGGTCTGAGGGCCTCCCTCCAGAAACGCCGGACGTTTATGCGCGACAGAAGAAGCCTGAACGAGTGGAACGCTACTGGTCCAGACCGAGCTGAGGTGGGGGATGTCCCTTCTTCTTTTTTCCTTTTTCGTCATCTTTTATATCCTATATTTCGATATATAGTCCTATATACCACTATATGCAAGAAAAAATCAAAAAAAATGCGAAAAAATGAGGGTGGCCCTGTTCAGACCACCCCCTTTTTCTCTCTTGAAGGAAAACTATTTTCATATCCCGATTACTGCGGGCGGAATCTCGGCTGTGGCTGCGTTCTGGGCTCATGCCTTTTCCGGTTTAAGCCGGCGATCATGGAAAACAAGGTACTCAATTTCTTTCCCCTATAAGGCAGGTGTAATTGATTTAAGGTCGCCATAAATCTCTGAACCCAGAACTTACACAAGGTCGCGCCCGAGAATGTCCCCGCAAGCATCCATTCCACGCCACGAAACGCCGAGCGCAACGATGGTGCAGGATGGTAGTGAGCGCTGCGGAAAGCAACTCCCATTCGGGAAGATGGACCTAACGATCTATATATTTTGTTTGGTTTTTTTATACTCGAATCATACCATTCCCCGATCAGAATTTGCAAATTTCGAAACGGGAAAATCAGTATCAACATATTGATTTTATTAAGAAATAAATTTTGAAAATAATTTTTATAATTTTAGACAGTTGCTTTCAAAACCGGTTGCCTTGCGGCTCTGACTTCATCCAATCTGCGACGAGGAGTTGAGAGCGGATTTTGATGAATCTCGTTCGCCTTTCCGTCACTCGTATCTTTGGCAATATGCTGCATCACACAGATGAAATGATCTATCGCCTCTTTACTTTCTGTTTCGGTCGGCTCGATCAACATGGCCCCTTGAACCACCAACGGAAAATAAACAGTCATCGGGTGGATGCCATTTTCGATCAGTGTTTTTGCGATGTCCAATGTGGTGACGCCCTGCTCTTTTTGAATCTTATCGGTCAACAGACATTCATGCATGCAAGTCTTGTCACCGAACGGGGCATAGAAATCACCTTTCAATTTGGACAAGATATAGTTGGCACTGAGAACCGCGTCCTCTGCCACCTGTCTTAATCCGTCCCCTCCATGGGACATCATATAGGTCAGCGCCCGCACAAACATCCCGAACTGGCCTTGAAATCCTTTCAGCCGTCCGAAAGAAGACGGGCGATCTTCGATTGTTTCAAGTTTATAGCCCTGATCTGTTTTCACCACACAAGGAACTGGTAGATACTCTTTGAGGCTGTCTGCCACACAGATCGGGCCTGATCCCGGGCCGCCACCGCCATGCGGGGTTGAAAATGTTTTATGCAGGTTGATATGCATCACATCAACACCAAAATCCGCTGGTCTGGCTTTCCCGACCAACGCATTAAAATTTGCACCATCACAATAGAAATAACCGCCAACTTCATGCAAAAGCTTCGCACACTCGGCAATCTCGGATTCAAACAGCCCGCAGGTGTTGGGGTTGGTGACCATCATGCCTGCCACGTCTTTTCCATCACCCAACGCCGCCTTGAAATTCTCCACCGTGACACATCCGGTTTCTTTGGTAGAAATGACGCGCAATTCATAACCACACATCGCGGCTGTTGCCGGATTTGTACCATGCGCGGAATCAGGACACAGAATAATTTTTCTGTGCGCTTGGCCATTAAGCTCATGAGCCCTTCTGATTGTCATCAGACCTGCCAGTTCTCCATGCGCCCCTGCTGAAGGCGTGAGGCATACACCACGTAACCCTGTCAGTTCTCCCAGCCAGTTTTGAAGATCAAACATCAACTCCAATGCCCCTTGCACAGTTTCTTCAGGCTGCATTGGATGAATATTGGCAAACCCGTCGAGGCGTGCCATTTTTTCATTCAGGCGCGGGTTGTGTTTCATGGTGCAACTTCCCAAGGGGAAGAATCCATGATCGATTGAAAAATTCTTCGTAGAAAGGCGGACAAAATGTTTGACGATTTGCGGTTCTTTCAGCTTGGGCCAACCGATTATATTTCTCGCAACCTGCTCTGTTCTAAGCGGTGCATTTTCAAGCGGGGTAAAATCCACGCCGCATCCGTCTGCTGCGCGATGTTCCCACAATAATGGTTCTTCGTAATTCAGGGCGTAGTCCATCTAAAACCTCTCGAACCATTGGTATGTTTTTTCGACCAATTCCAGAACCGTCTTGCCGGTATCAAAGCAGTGGCTTGCGCCTTTGATTTCATATTTTTCTTTTTCACAAACCAGATCATCAAACAGCATATGCGGGTCTTCGGAAAGCCATGAACTGCCTGCAATCAATATTTGGGATGGTGCTGAAATTTTCCGGCACATTTCCTGTGCCGCTTCGTGCGAGAAGGTTCTGATTTCTTCGATCATCGCCAGCCCCAACGTATAACGATAGCGGCCCGTGCGTTCGTAGTATTGCCCGTTTTCCGATAAAGTTGAGGTCAGAAGCCAACGGCGCGAAGGTTGATAGGAGGGGTCCCAAAACGAAATAGCATCCGCTTGCGGAGTGGCAAAAACCATTGCCAAGCCGCCCAGAGAATGCCCGCAGACATAGAGTTTTTTATGATTGCCCCGCACATGATCCAGAACCGCATTCAAATCGGCGGCGTGGATTGACAATGTGCTTTCATGTAAGCGTCTGCACCCTGTTTCGTCACGATAAAATGCCAGACGATACACATCATAGCCACGATCATTGAAATAATCACGAGCCACCATATGCAGATAATCTTCCGGTTTTCCAGTCAGGCCATGACCGATGACGATAGCTTTATCAGATGGGGTTTCCCCTGCCCTGTTCACAAGGACAAAAATCTTTTTTCCATCCTCTGTAGGCAAAAAGAAACTACTCTCGAGCTCCAGACTTTTATCTATTTCATCGCGGGTCATGAACATACCTCGGTCAAGGCAGAAACTAAATCCGTGATATCCTGATCTGTCGTCATTTCGGTTGCTGTTACCAGCATTCTGTTTCCATCCAAAGGCAATCCAGCGATGATTTTCTTGTTCAAGAGTTTTTTCTGAACCACTTTTGAATCGATTGGCAGCTCAATAACAAATTCGTTAAAGAAGTTGTCGTTGGTTATTTTTACGCCGTTGATCTTTGATAAGGCCTCTGCCAATGTGCAAGCACGTTCATGATTGAGACGGGCAAGATGCTTTAGCCCTTCCTCGCCCAGAAGCGCAGCATGAACGGTAAATGCAAGCGCACATAGTCCTTGGTTGGTACAGATATTCGATGTCGCTTTTTCGCGGCGAATATGTTGTTCGCGGGTAGAGAGGGTTAGAACAAATCCGCGCTTGCCATCGGCATCCACCGTTTCACCGCACAGGCGTCCCGGCATCTGACGCAGATATTCCTGTTTACAAGCAAAAAACCCAAGATGCGGGCCGCCATAGGACATCGGGATACCAATGCTTTGAGCCTCGCCACACACAATGTCTGCTTCGATTGGTGCGGGCAATAATCCGAGTGAGACAATTTCCGTGATAACGACAATCAGTTTTGCACCGATTGCATCACATTTATTCTTTAACTGCGCATAAGCATGCGGCGTTCCGAAAAAGTCAGGGGATTGGATAATCACTGCGGCGATTGTCTCATCTTCCACGTCACTGATATGGTCTTTGCCGATGTAGCTTTCCAAGACCTCGCGATACTGTGGATGCAGAGCATTTCCGATGACAATTTTTTCTCGTCCCGTCAAACGCATTGCCATCAGTGCGGCTTCAGCACAAGAGGTTGCTCCGTCATACATCGAGGCGTTGGCGACATCCATTCCGGTCAGGGTTGTCATGAATGTCTGGAATTCAAAAATGACCTGTAATGTGCCTTGCGCCATTTCAGGTTGGTACGGTGTATAGGATGTCAAAAATTCAGACCGCTGGATGATATAATCGACTGTGGACGGGATATGGTGGCGATAGACCCCTGCCCCTAAAAAGAACGGTGAGTCATTTGCGGTTTCATTTTTCGCGGCCAATGCCGTCATAAAACGCTCGACCTCCATTTCCCCTTGATGGTCGGGAAGATCATAGCCTTTCGCAAGGGGCAGTGCCTTAAATAAATCATCGGTGGTTTTGACACCAACCGATTCCAGCATTTCGGTACGATCTTGCTCGGTCAATGGCAGGTAACGCATATTTACTCCACTGTCTTCAAATAATCCTGATATGCGGCCTCATCCATAAGGCCTTTCAGCTCATCGACGTTGGTCATGCTGAACTTGGCAATCCAACCATCGGTTTCCGATTTCAACAAATCAAAATCTGTTTCCAGAGCCTCATTAACCTCGACAACCTCGCCTGTAACTGGCGTATAGACTTCGGCGGCGGTTTTGACTGATTCTACAACTGCGAAATGGGCGCCTTTCGAATATGTTGTTCCAACTTTGGGAAGTTCGATAAAGACCAGATCCCCCAGCGCGTGTTGGGCGTATTCGGTAATGCCGATCACGGCAATACCCTCACCGTCCAGTTTGACCCATTCGTGATCTTTGGTAAATTTTACTGTCATGTTTATTTCCCCGCATTTTTTGTTCGTGGTTTTAAGAATGGCATGGATTGTACCTTTGCCGGAATAAGTCTTCCACGGACATCCACATTTATTTCTGTCTCGGGCGCGGCATAGCCCAAAGGCAAATAAGTCTGTCCAATAGATTGTTTCAAGCTTGGCGAGAAACCGCCACTGGTCAGAACGCCGATTTCTTTGCCATCTTTGGATTTAACGATTGAGCCTTCGCGGGCGACCCCTTTATCGGTCAGGACAATCCCTACTCTTTTGCGCGTTGGGGTTGGCAGGGAGTCTTTGGCGTCTTTACGCATTACCCATCCGAGATCGGCTTCAAGTGGTGTTGTTGTGGCATCTATATCGTGCCCATAGAGGCAATAGCCCATTTCCAGGCGCAGGGAATCCCTTGCCGCCAAGCCAATCGGTTTGACACGAGAATCAGAGAGAAGCTTAGTCCACAATTCTTCGGCTTTGTCGTTCGGAACAGAAATTTCGAATCCATCTTCGCCGGTATAACCCAGACGAGACACGAACATGGTGTAATCCTGAAACCACAATCCCATATAAGGAACATCAGAAAGATCAATGCCCAGCACGTCGCGCATGACCGCTTCAGCTTCGGGGCCTTGAAGGGCGATCAATGCCCAGTCTTCAAAATAGGTGAATTCGTGATCTGGTGTGAGGTTGGATTTAATCCATGCAATATCTTTGTCTTTGCATCCGGCATTGATGACCATGTGGAAATCGTCGTCTCCGGCTTTGGTGACCATCAAGTCATCAATAATCCCGTTCTGGTCGTTTATCAGAACAGTGTATTTGGTGCGGTTGACACCCAGTTTTTCAAAAGACGACGGAGTCAGTCTTTGCAAAAGGTCTTGCATCCCTTTTCCTTTGATGGCGATCTGCCCCATGTGGGACACATCGAACAACCCCGCATGGTCGCGCACCCATTCATGTTCTTTGAGCACGCCAAGATCATAATAGAGCGGCATGTCATAGCCTGCAAACTCCCCCATCTTGGCAGATAAATCAAGATGACTTTGATGCAGAGGCGTTGTTTTCATTTCATACCCTTAATTTTTTGATATTTATTTACCACAATAATAATTCGAGATTATATCCTGCCCAATGTGATTAAGATCACCATCCACTGCCTGCATTCCAAAAGGAGTTGTCTTTTGCAACTCTTTGTTCAAAATTTTAAACAGCATTCCCCTAGTCTTTCTTAAAGAAGAGCAATATTCAATCATTAAAAATTTTAAATGCTCCTCGATATAGGAATCAACTTCCTCATAAAACTTGAAGGATAAAGCTCCCCTTAATTTCTTTTCATCAAAAACTTTATTTCTCTCTATTAAAGAAATAAAATAATCTCCATTTTTTTGGACATATTTTTCAATCTCTTTTGTCATTCTTTTTTTGCTGTTTAATTCCAAAATGAGCTTAAAGATAAGCAAGCCAAGAGCCACTAAAACAACCCACTTAATGATTGAAGAAGCAACCCCCATAAGTGACTGAAAGAAAATTGTTATAAAGATGAGTGCAAAGACTGTTGTATACAAGGATATCTCCAAAACCCTCTTATTCAAAAAGAAAATGCAAATTTTTGGAGGTGTAATTTACACCACTATCTCAAAATCTTCAGTCACAGGGTTTGCCAAAAGTTTCTGGCACATTTCTTTGATACGATCTTGGGATGTTCCTTCCGGAACATCAATTTCAATGAATTTTCCCTGACGGACATTTCCAACATCTTCAAACCCCAAGTGATGCAAAGCGCTTTCAATGGCTTTGCCCTGCGGGTCTAGCACGCCTTTACGGAGGGTTACTTTTACAATTGCTTTCATGATCTTTCCCAACTTTTATTTTCTTGAATCTTGCTTTATCTAACCCATCAGGTCAAACATTTTCAATGCTTTTTGATGCATAAAATGAATGGGCAGATTTTGAATGTCTTCTACATTCACCCACTTCATTTTTCCATTCTCGGGCGTATCCCGTTCTCCGCTAAAGTATATCTTATCTAGATTCTGATCAAACAGATAATATGTCTGTTTATATATCCAGAATTCATTTTGAACATCCGCATAAAACAACACCTCTTGGTCAAATTTTTGTAATGGTGTCATTTGCCCGAATGAAACCATAAAACCTGTTTCTTCGAAGAATTCCCTCTCGTTTGCAGCGACTTCAGTCTCCCCTTCATCAATCCCGCCACCTGCCAGATCGGGTACATCCGGTGCATAATCGGGCCAAATCAAAAGGATTTTGTTTTTCCAAAGCGGGCAGGTAAAAACTCCTTCCCTGCGCCGCATAACTGAATCTGCTTTAGAGGGCACGTCTCGCCCTCTTCTGTCTTGAAAAATCAGACCTCTATACTTCTCCATGATAGTAGTCTTTTTGTGATGTCTATTTCCACGGTTTGGTTGGAGAGGATTTATTGATGGAGCGCAGTTTTCTTTCCTTGGCCAACTCGTTTTCAATCTCGCCCAAAGAGGCTGCGATCTGTTCATCAATATTGCCCCCTTGAATAATTCCGGATTCAGGAATCAGTCCAAGACGTTTGGCAATATCCTGATAGGCTTCGATTAGTCCGCCCAAATCCTGACGGAAGCGATCCTTGTCGAGTTTTTCGTTGGTTTTTTCATCCCACAGGCGACAATTATCCGGAGATATTTCATCGGCCAACAGAATATAAACCTCGTCATACTCTCCGTAGAGGCGCCCAAATTCGAGTTTGAAATCAACCAGACGGATCCCAATCCCTGAAAACAGTCCGGAGAGATAATCATTGACGCGCCAAGCCAGAGATACAATTTCTTCCAATTCGTATGGATCAGCCCAACCCATATTCAAGATGTGATTTTCCGACACCATAGGGTCGTTGAGTTCATCTTTCTTGTAATAAAATTCTATGAGCGGGTAGTTCAGAACCTGCCCTTCTTTCATCCCCAGTTTTTTAACCAAAGATCCGGCCGCGACATTCCTTACCACAACTTCCAAAGGAATGATTTCGACCTGACGGATCAGCTGCTCACGCATGTTGAGGCATTTCAAGAAATGAGTGGGAATTCCCATCCCTTCCAGTCGCGTCATCAAATGGGCGGAAATCCGGTTATTCAAAACACCTTTGCCGGCGATAATATCGTGCTTGGCGCCGTTTCCAGCCGTCGCATCATCCTTGAAATACTGGATGACTGTCCCGGGCTCAGGGCCCTCGAAAATTGTCTTTGCCTTTCCTTCGTACAGCACCTTTCGGCGATTGGTCAGGCTACCGGAAAAAAACATCTGTGATATCCTTCTGGTTAGGTGTCTTGTTAAGTGTTTAGTTAGAGTTCCTTGGTATAACAGAAGATATGTTTCACGCAAATCATATCTAAAGCCCCAGCGTTTTAGACCAAAATTTTTTTTAGGAGGCCACACCCCAATGACCAATATTATGTCTATGAGAGACCTAGGCAGAGCCATTGAAACAAAATTTGCCAAGGATCAGGAACTAGAGTTCAAAGTTGAAGCCCAAACCCAGATTCTAATTGCCGAGTGGGCAGCAGAGCGGATAGGTCTTGATCCTGACAGTTCCAGACAGTTTGTCCTCGAACTCAGCGAATGGGGGTTGAAGCCTGGGAACCGAGATTTGAAAGCCAGATTAATGCTCGATTTTTCCGCCAACTCGGTCGAGATTTCCGAGAATGCCCTTGAAAAGTTAATTGAGCTGAAAAGCCAACAAGCCCGTCGAAAAATAATGAACTCCTAAATTGAGATCCATATAAAGACCAGTCCCCCTTTTTCAATCAAGGGGGACTTTTTTCATTTTATATTTGCCCTAGGATCATTATATACTCTATTAGTCAAACAATAATGATCCTGTTCACCCGAACCTGATCTTTGAATATTTTGAATATAAGGAACAAATTCATGTCTTTTGATGACCGTAAAAAAGCAAGCGAAAAGAAATTCGAAATGGATCAACAATCCATGTTCAAGATTGAAGCGCGTGCCAGCAAGCTTATCGGGGCATGGGCTGCAGAGAAAATGGGACTCGAGGGTGACGCCATAGCCGAGTATGCAAAAGAAGTTGTTGTCGCAAATCTGGACGAGCCTGGTTATGATGACGTCAAGAGAAAATTGATGGGCGATTTTTCCGAATATGAAGTCAGTGTTTCGGAACACGAAATCGATCATATGATCATCAAGTTCGTTGAAATGGCCACCGAGCAAGTCTTACAAGACACAAAAGGCTAAATTGTTTTTCGGGTAGGGCTTTTTGACGCAGCCCGTCAACGGATTTTCTGAAATAAAAAAGGCCCGCGAACGGGCTTTTTTCTAATGGTCTATTATTTTATATTATATATAGTTTTTTTTATATTTCCCTGTTTCAACCCGCTAGGAATGTTATCTTTCCCATCCGGTTTGTGCATACCAGCTCCGCTAAAAGAACTAATATAAGATATTTCGTACTACGGTTTTTCCAGATCCCGCAATAAAAAAATGATTTATTCGGATAAAAAACTTCATTATTTTCATAATGTTAAATCTTCGTTTCTTCCATAACTTTTAATGTTGCAAAAAACGCCAGTCTGTTCAATAACCTAAGCCATACTATATATATTGAGGAATCATGTATGAAATCAGCAATTATTGTTTTTCCCGGAACAAATCGGGAAAAAGACATGCAAATGGCTTTGGAACATGTCTCGGGACAAACTCCTTCTCTGGTATGGCATAAGGACACCTCTTTACCCAACTGTGACTTGATGGTTTTACCGGGCGGTTTTTCTTATGGTGATTACTTGCGCTGTGGTGCCATGGCTGCCCATTCACCGATCATGAAAGAAGTCATTGACCGCGCCAAGAAAGGTACGCGTCTGCTGGCAGTCTGCAATGGGTTCCAGATGCTGGTTGAAACAGGACTGGTTCCAGGAGCCTTGCTTCATAACCAATCTTTGAAATTCATTTGTAAGCAAGTTCATTTGCGTGCAGAAAACACACAGACCGATTTCACCCGCCGTTTTGCCAAAGGGCAAGTCCTGCAAGTCCCTATCGCACATGGCGAAGGGAATTATTTCGTGAATGACGATACGTTGAAATCTCTGCAAGACAATAACCAGATTGCATTCCGGTATTGTGATGAAGATGGTCAAGCCACCGCAGACTCCAACCCGAATGGGTCTATCTATAATATTGCAGGTGTCTTTAACGATAGCAAAACCATTATGGGGATGATGCCCCACCCCGAAGATTCTGTTGTCACTCATGCCAACGGGCATCAAGGTATTCCATTATTCCAAAGTATTGTCGAAGCGTTGGCATAGAGAAAAATCAGGATTAAACATGTCGCAAGCAGCTCTAAAACAAAAACCATCTACTCAAGAACCCGCTATTACTCTCGAACTCGCCAAATCATTCGGATTAAGCGAAAGTGAGTTTACACTGGTCAAAGATATTCTCGGGCGTATGCCAACCTATACAGAGCTTGGAATTTTCTCGGTGATGTGGTCAGAGCATTGCTCTTATAAATCGTCTCGTCTCCATTTGAAGAAACTTCCCACAACAGGGAAATGCGTTATTCAAGGGCCGGGTGAGAATGCCGGTGTGATTGATATCGGGGACGGACAAGCTGCCGTGTTCAAAATGGAATCCCACAACCACCCGTCTTATATCGAGCCGTATCAAGGAGCTGCGACAGGTGTTGGCGGGATTATGCGCGATGTCTTTACAATGGGCGCGCGCCCCATTGCAAACCTGAACGCGTTGCGTTTTGGTGACCCGTCCCACCCAAAAACCCGCACTCTGGTCAAGGGTGTTGTTGCCGGAATTTCCGGGTACGGCAATTGCGTCGGGGTTCCAACTGTTGGCGGCGAGACTAATTTTCACAAATCCTATAACGGAAATAATCTGGTTAATGCCATGACTGTTGGTCTGGCCGATCAGGACAAAATTTATTATGCGCGTGGGGCCGGTGTCGGTCAGCCGATTGTTTATGTCGGGTCAAAAACCGGACGTGATGGTATTCACGGCGCGACCATGGCGTCTGCCGAATTCGGGGACGGGAATGAAGAAAACCGTCCGACTGTTCAGGTGGGTGATCCGTTCACCGAGAAGCTTTTGATTGAGGCGTGTCTGGAGTTGATGCAATCTGATGCCATTATCTCCATTCAGGATATGGGGGCCGCGGGGCTCACCTCCTCTGCCGTCGAGATTGCGTCCAAGGGCGAAATCGGTGTCGTGCTTGATCTGGATCATGTACCACAACGTGAAATAAACATGGTTCCTTACGAGATTATGCTTTCAGAATCCCAAGAACGTATGTTGATGATTTTGAAACCGGGCTCAGAAAACAAAGCCCGCGCCATTATTGAGAAATGGGATCTGGATTTTGCCGTGATTGGTCATACTACTGACGATCAACATCTACGGCTCAACATGTATGGCGAATGCTGGTGCGATATTCCAGTTCCGCCACTGGTTGATCAAGCTCCTCTTTATGACCGGCCTTCCGTTCCACCGAAAGCGCCCGAGAAAATTGACAACCAAGCTTTTGATGTCTCTGACAAAGGGTTATTGGGGGATCTTAAAAAGCTCATTGCCTGCCCTGATCTCGCGTCCAAACGCTGGATTTGGGAACAATATGATTCATTGGTGATGGGAGAAACCATCTTTTCTCCTGGTGTTGCCAATACTCAAGCGCTTAAATCGGGCGATGCCGCTTTGGTCAAAATCCCCAATAAAGATAAAGCATTGGCGATGTCTTCAGATGTCACGCCACGCTATGTCGAAGCCAATCCGTTCGAAGGCGGCAAACAAGCCGTGGCTGAAAGTTACCGCAACATCACCGCGACTGGTGCTACGCCGCTGGCTATAACCAACAACCTCAATTTCGGGAACCCTGAAAAACCTGAAATTATGGGGCAGATTGTGGCGGCGCTCGATGGTATGGGAGAAGCTTGCCGCGCACTGGATTATCCGATCGTCTCGGGCAATGTCTCGCTGTACAACGAAACATCAGGACGGGCGATCCAACCCACCCCAACTATTGGTGGAGTCGGAGTGATTTCAGATTACAAACAAGCTGTCGGTCTGGCCTTCACAAAAGAGGGTCACAGTATTTTTGTAATTGGTGAAACCAAGGGCCATTTGGGGCAATCTTTATTCTTACGCGAAATTCACGGAATGGAAAAAGGTGACGCACCCCATGTTGATTTGACGGCTGAAAAACTCAATGGTGATTTTATCAGAGCGCAAATTCTAAGTGGTGAAATCTCGGCCTGTCACGATGTCAGTGATGGCGGTTTGCTGGTCGCTGTGGCTGAAATGGCAATGGCTGGAAAAATCGGATGTGTTATCGAGCATAAGGCCGACCATGCCGCATCGTTCTGGTTCGGAGAAGATCAAGCCCGTTATGTTGTGGTCACCGATAACCCTGAAAGGTTGAAACAAGCAGCAAGCGTCGTTAATGTCCCCATTATGAAACTGGGAATTACCTATGGAACCGAGCTGATTCTTGATGAAAAAATTTCGGTTTCTGACTTGACCAGAGTTCATGAACGTTGGCTTCCAGATTACATGAACAATATATCGCTTGATAATTCGTTAACGGCTAGTTGATAAACTGACAGGTGTGTTTTCAGGTCAGGGGTAATAGCTATGACGGGTGTATTAATTTATTTCAGAGATATGCTTTGGCATCCTGTTGCCATGCTTCTGGATTCTCAATACCAGACATTCTGGCCGACTTATATTGGAACGGCTTTTTTCGCTGCAGGCGTTTATATGTGGAAGCGCCGTGGTAAGCCTTTACGTCTGCGTGCCATTTTCCGCTATCTCTTCCCCAAAAAGATATTTCGACATCCATCAACCGCACTTGATCTCAAACTCTATATTGCGGGAGCCTTCTTTATTTTCCTGCAAGCTGGTCTATTGCTCTCCTTTTCAACTTATTTGAATGGCTGGCAGGAACACATTCTGATCTGGATGTCCGGATATCCAGAACCTCTACTGGATACGGTTCCGGTCTGGTACAAAATCCTGTTTCCTGTGATCTTTGTTTTACTCTTTGAACTGGGCTACTGGTTAACCCATTACTGGATGCACGTCATTCCGGTTCTGTGGGAATATCATAAAGTCCATCATAGTGCGGTTGTTATGACTCCCCTCACCGAGTTGCGTCAACATCCACTTGAGCTTCTTTTGTTTCCATTCGTTATTGCCACAACTGTAAGTCCTCTTTACGCGTTGACTTTCTGGCTGTTCGGAGAAAACGCTGAAATTTATTATTTCTGGAGCTTTCCGTTCTTTTTGATAGTGACGTTTTCGACAATCGGACATTTACGGCATTCCCATGTGAAGATTGGCGCGAATAAATTCTGGTCTTGCGTTATTCAGACCCCTGCCCACCATCACATCCATCATTCCATGGAGCCTAAGCATTTTAATAAAAATATGGGATTTTGTCTTGCCATTTGGGATTGGATGTTCGGGACACTCTCTATCCCCCAAAAAGGTCAGAAAATAGAATTTGGCATTGAGGATGACCTGAAAGAAAGCTACTCGCTTCGTGACCATATGATTGAGCCCATTAAACAATCTTACCGTGTCCTGACTAATAGAAAGAAACCATTTGCTGCTTCGCTTTTTTTGTCGCAGCACAAAAAAAAGACTGATGGTTGATTTTTATATCAAACAAAACTAATGTTTTCCTGTTAGAACTCTGAAATGGATCAAAATTAATGGCTATCTCGTCACAAGAAGTTATTGCACTCATTAAGATCGGCATTCCGGATGCCACCGTGACCATTACAGATATGGCAGGTGACGGTGACCATTACCGTGCGGATATTGTTTCCCCATCTTTTACGGGGAAGAGTCGTGTTCAGCAGCACCAGATGGTATATGATGCTCTGGGTTCCAAAATGGGCAGCGAGCTTCATGCATTATCCATTAAAACATCAGAGTCATAACAAATAAAAAAATATAACAATACCGAAGGAGTAACATGTCACAGGAACAAATTTTTGATCGGATAAAAAAAGATGTCACCGAGAATGATGTCGTCTTGTATATGAAGGGAACAAAAATATTTCCTCAATGTGGATTCTCGGCTCTGGTCGCCAACATCCTGAATATGCTGGGCGTTGACTTTATTTCCGTTAATGTTCTGGAAGATGACGAAATTCGTCAAGGTATTAAGGATTATTCCAACTGGCCTACCATTCCTCAACTTTATATCAAGGGCGAATTTATCGGCGGCTGTGATATTGTTAAGGAAATGTTTGAAAGCGGCGAGCTTCAGGAAATGCTTACCGATAAAGGTATTACCCTTCAGGTTGCCTCTTGATCTCATTTGATACCATGATCATCGGAGCCGGCGCAGCAGGCCTGATGGCTGCAGGTCTTGCTGCCAAATCCGGTTGTAAGGTGATGCTGGTTGATCACAGTGAGAAAGTCGGTGAAAAGATCCGCATCTCCGGGGGTGGTCGGTGCAACTTTACCAATATCCATACGAAGCCTGCCCATTTCATTTCAGGAAACCCCCATTTTTCCAAATCAGCACTTGCCCAATACACTCCCCGGGATTTTATCGCGTTGGTCGATCAATATGGCATTGCCTATCATGAAAAATCCAGAGGGCAACTTTTCTGTGACAACAGCGCCACCGATATTATAAATATGCTGCTTGATGAATGTCGCAAGTACGACGTTACTTTCTCATTCGGAACACAGATTGATAGCGTTGTACGGGAAGAAAACGGTGACTATCTGTGCCGTACCAGCAAAGGAGAATTTACATCCTCATCGCTTGTTATTGCCACGGGTGGTTTATCGATTCCAAAAACCGGAGCAACTTCTTTCGGGTATAGCATTGCCAGACAATTTGGCTTGAAGATTGTGCCAACCCGTGCAGCCCTTGTCCCGCTCACCTTTGATGATTCCTTTCTTGATCTGGCGCGCGATCTATCAGGCCTTTCGGTTGACCCCAGCGTCATTTCCTGCAACGGAATATCCTTTGAAGAGGCCCTGCTGTTTACCCATCGGGGATTAAGCGGGCCCGCCATTTTGCAGATTTCATCCTATTGGAAGAACGGCACGCCTATCCAGATCAATCTGTTGCCGCTGGAAAATATGGTTGAGCGATTAAAATCAGCACGCAAAACAGACCCAAAGAAGATGTTGCGGAGTGTTTTGGAGAATTTTCTGCCAGTACGCCTTGCACATGCCCTCGCCAAACTGAGCGGGTACGATGAACAGATGGCCAATCTTGCGGATAAGAAAATTGATCATATCGTGAAATTCCTGAAAAGCTGGGAAGTGACGCCATCCGGTACCGAAGGATATCGCACGGCAGAGGTCACAGCGGGCGGCGTTGAAACCAATGATTTATCTTCCAAAACCATGGAAGCAAAATCGGTTCCCGGACTTTATTTTATTGGTGAAGTTGTCGATGTCACAGGACATCTGGGTGGATTCAATTTTCAGTGGGCATGGAGTTCGGCGGCGGCCTGCGCACGGCATCTCGCATCAAAAAATATAGCGCCTTAAAGACCTCTTGGTAATTTGGCATCCCGATGGACGTTACAGCTTTGGATCAAGCCGAATGCCATCATGACCGTCAGCATCGCCGTTCCACCATAAGACATCAACGGCAGCGGAATCCCAACCACCGGCAATAACCCCATCACCATCCCGATATTCACGATCACATAGATCGAGAAATTAACAGTCAGGCCAAAGGCCAAAAGCCGTGCGAAATGATTGCGGCAACGAAATGCAATCCAGTATCCGTAAAGAATTATCAAGGACAGTAAGGTCAACAGACCAATACTCCCGAGGAATCCCCATTCTTCGGCCCAAAGTGTAAAGATGAAGTCGGTATGTTTTTCGGGCAAAAAGTTGAGGTGGGATTGAGTTCCTTCCAGAAATCCTTTTCCTGTAAATCCCCCTGATCCCAATGCAATCTTCGACTGGGTAATGTGGAACCCTGCCCCCAATGGATCGGACTCGGGGTTCAAAAAAGTCAGGACACGGTTTTTCTGATAGTCACGCAGGAATTGCCAAGCAATGGGTACCGCCCCGACCGCCCCAAGAATTCCCACAATAAAAAGCCGATACGGGACGCCCACCACAAATAACATTGCAGTGCCCGCAAAAATAATAGCCATACCGGTTCCCAAATCCGGTTGCGTTACCACCAACCCGACTGGCATTAAAATGATGATGGCAGGAACCAGAAGATTTTTTATCTTCCGGACATCGGCCAACTCTTTTCCATGGTAATAGCGGGCCAGCGCCATAACCGTTGTCACCTTGGCCAGTTCTGACGGTTGAAGTTTCATGATGCCCAAATCCAGCCATCTCTGTGCCCCCATGCCCACATGGCCAATGATATCAACCAAAAGAAGAAGGATTAGTGTTCCGCCGTAAAGCACCCATACAGAGCGAAAAATCAGTCTGATGTCCAATAACGCAATCCCGAGCAATAGCCCCAGCGAAAAAAGAAACCTGATGATCTGTGCAGAAGCCCATGGATCAATCGTTCCGCCCGCAGCCGAATACAGGCTTAAAAAGCCAATGCACGCCAACACACAGATCAGAATAATTTGTCCCCATGCCAGTTGTTTCAACCGGCCCAAAATGGACATATCATCAGAATGGATATGGGATTGGAAAAGTGACATTAACTGGTTCCCTCCAGTTTTCTGGATTTTGGATCACGTTTCTGGACTTCCAGTAACAAATCACGGGCGATTGGTGCCGCCGCGGCCGATCCACCTATTCCGTGTTCAACCACAACGCAACAGGCATATTTCGGTGTATCGGTCGGCGCATAGCCAATAAACAAGGCGTGGTGACGAAGATGCCACGGTAAATCTTCTTGTCGCCTTACTCCGCTGGCCCTCTCTGCCATAGAGATACGGCGCACCTGAGACGTTCCGGTTTTTCCACCCATGGTCATGCCTTCTTCCGTGATGCGTGAACCATAAGCCGTTCCACCCTGTTCCATAACAGCTTCCATCCCGCGACGTACCAAGGCAAGGTTCGAACTTTTAATATCTATTTTGGGGGCATTCGCATTCAAATTGACCGAAAGTGGTATTTCATTTGCGTAGCCTGCCAGCCATGGGCTGATAGCCTTTCCTCCATTGACAACACGCGACAGCATGGTTGCCAATTGCAATGGCGTGGTCTCGACGGCGCCTTGCCCGATTGCGGACACAAGGCTTTCTCCCGGATGCCAGATGTCATTCTTGACTTCCCGTTTCCACTTCACATCAGGAATTAGGCCGGGCTTTTCCTCCGGAAGATCAAAGCCATAAACACTTCCCAATCCCAAACGACGCGCCATATCGGCAATTCTGTCTATACCAATCACTGTCGCCAGTTTATAAAAATATGTGTCGCAAGAATGTGACAAGGCAGTGACCACATTCACCGTTCCATGCCCACCGGATTTCCAGCAGTGGAATCTTGATTTCCCCAAATCGAAATGACCGGGGCAAGTGACTGTCCAGCTTCCATTAATCAGTCCAGATTCCAGACCCGCCAGAGCTGTTACTATTTTGAAGGTTGAGCCTGGTGGGTAAACACCATTAATCGCCTTGTTATTCAAAGGAAGGGTGGGATCATCCCGCAACTGTTCCCAGTCCATCGCCGATATACCACCGGAAAAAGCATTGGGGTCAAAAGACGGGTGCGAAACACAGGCATATACTTCCCCTGTTTCGACATCCATAACGACCGCCGAGGCCGAGCGCTCCGTCGCCAGACGTTGCTGAACGAAACGTTGGAACTCGGCATCAATTGACAAAATCAATCGCGCCCCGGGCACAGGGGGTTGTATCCCCAGTTGCCGGACAGGTCGTCCATGAACATTTACTTCCATTTCGGCGCGACCCGGCTTGCCACGCAAATCCAGATCATTTTTCTTTTCAATCGCGCTTTTTCCAACTTGAAAGCCCGGCAAAGACAATAGCGAATCTTTCATTTTTCCAACATCGCTGACACGGCCAACATATCCGACAATGTGCGCTGTTGAATCCTTATACGGATAGCTTCGGAGTTCTCCGGCCTGAATGGTAACGCCGGGCAGATGGGGCAAAGCCAATTCGACTTTTGAAACCTCTTCCCACGCCAAATTGTCCCGCACTTCAACAGGAACATAAGACGGGGATCGTTTGGCCATTTTTATTGCTTTGGCAATGTCGCGTTCATCAACAGTGATAACTGATTGCAGATCACGCAGGGTCTTTTCAAGATTTTCGGATTGTTCCGGTGTTACAATGACCTGAAAATTCTGTAAATTTGTTGCCAATGGTACGCCGTAACGGTCAACAATCTGACCCCTCGAGGGTGGGATGATCCGGACATTGATCCGGTTATTTTCTGCCAAAGTGGTGTAACGTTCCCCTTCGACCAGCTGGAGCCATGATAAACGCCACCCCAAAATCGAGACGCCAATCCCCTGCAAGCCCCCAACAACAAAGGCTCGACGGGCAAAACTATCGACTTTTTCCTGATCCCGATCCATATGTGCGAGTTATAACAAGTTTTTACCCTTTTTCTATCCCCAAGTTCCATTCCCCGACAAAGTTTGACGGAATTTCCCCAACGGTTTATAACTTATAGCTAAATTATAAGAATATAAAACAGGGAATTACATTATGATAACTGATCTTAGAGGGGCCTTCTTCAGAAGCGCTTTCGTTGCCGGAACCTGCAAACCTGAAAACCTTGCTGACTATCTTGAACTTCCTCCCACCGATATGGTTTGCAATATGCTGGCCGATAGGATGCGCGAGGCAGCAGGTGAACCCATTGAAGAGCGCGGCCTGATTTACGACACACTTGCTCATTTTTCGCATTTGTATCTAAAAAAATACGGATGTGATTATTATGATGTTAAGCGGGTTCAAGATATTCCTGATTCAGTTATTTCCATCATCTTGTGGATTGCGCCGTTCCAGCAAGAGCTACCCCCTCATATTTTCACATCTGAAGCGCAAGAAATCGAAAAAGAGCTGGAAGAAAATATTAAATCTCCTCATTTAATGGGGAAAGATGCCCGCTTCATCAATCTGGTTGATATGCATATCGGACAGGCCCTTATGCCCCATCTCTTGCCTCTTGTGTCAGATCAACTGTCCCAAAACACCAGACAAAATCTGAATATAAAACGTGTCGCGGCTCGAGGGGAAAGTCTGATTGAACAAGATGTCAGGAAAACTATTACCTCTACAGAAAATAAATTTCTTTCCGGAGGCGAACGGTTCGAAGTGGTCACAAGAAGACCTTCGGATTACTCGTTCAAATAGTGGTTATAGGACATAAAGAGCGGATGAAATAACGGGTAGAACAGCGACGCCAGAATGATGTTGGCGGATAGCGGCCAAAGTTGCGGCAGCGCAGATGATGTGATGGCATAAGCCAGAGCTTGAAACCCTTGCGTAATGGTGACTGCCACAAAAAATCCTGCCCATACCATTTGCCAGGACTGCCCCAATAAATATCTGCGCTGTCCACGGATAATGATGGCAAGTACCATAAAGCAAAAGGCATGAAGTCCCAGCAAAGCACCAGATAATAAATCCGTAAAGATTCCCAGCAGGAATATAACAGGGTATGGCAAAAGATGTGGCCGATAAATTGTCCAGAAATAAAGACCAATCAGTAAAAATCCCTGACGAATTTCTCCAGCTTGAAACATCGGAATGTCAATCATGGACAAGAACATGAGGACGATCAACATCAGATAAACCAGCCCGAATTTGGACGCTTGCATCAGTGTCAAAGATAAACCGTAAAAGAGACCGGGCATTTTATCCTTCCCGGTTACCTATGCAAGGTGGTTTTAGAAGATGATGGCGTTGGCATCATCAGAATATCCAGACTTTTCCGGACACTTGGGTTCATTGGCTTTTCGACCACCTGAACATAGTCAGACCCTTCCGTTCCCGAAAATAGCCGGACATCAACCCGCCCACTGACCACAGAATTGACTTCACCAATCGGCAGCCCTGCAGGAAACTGTCCACCTGTTCCTGATGTAACAATCCTTGCGCCCTTGGTCACCAATATATCAGGGGGCAGATGGGTTAATTCGGGGAAGGTCTCATTGTTGCCCACCAGAATCGCCCGTTGATTTATTCCTTCTATCACAACCGGAATATGCGAGTTGATATCCGACAACAACAGGACGCGTGAGGCTTTGGCTCCTGCCTCTATAACACGGCCAATCATTCCTTGACCGCCCATAACAGCTTGACCTTCTTGCACCCCATCCAGAGTTCCTGCCTCGATCAATATGGTTTTGACAAAAGATGATCCAGAGTCGCCGATTACTCGGGTTGTGATATAGCTTTGGTCGGGTTCCGGCAGAACATTCAAAAGATCTTTCAAAGACTGGTTTTCCGCACGCAGCAGCATGGCGGTCTGATACCATTCTTTTAATTGGTCATTTTCGGAATGCAGCCGTGCATTCTCAGCCCTAATTTGAGTTAGGCCTGTGACAGTCCCGAAGGCATCTCCGACGAGTCTGAACGGGACGCCAATTGCGCTGATAATCGGAGCCGCTGCATCGGTTGTGTTGGTACGTGGGTCTTTCCACATATCCGGATTGAACATGGAGGTCACCAGTAAAACAGCGGCAAGACCGGTTAGGATCATCGGAGAATAGCGGGAGTAACGCACTGCAATCGAGGCAGCACGGATAACCCGTCTTCTATTTCTTCGGCTATAGGCCACCACAATCGTCCTTCTGGCCCCCTTCTTTTCCTTTCGGGAAGATTTAAGGGAGAAATTCATCGTAATTCTGAATGTATATTATACCATAGGACTTATCGAATTATTACCAATGACTCAAGAGCTTCATAAAAGTTGTTAAGGTTGAAATACAGGCACTTAACTTTATGAAAACTATTCTTTGATGTGAATATTCGAAAGCTCACGGCTAATAGCAACAAATGAATCAATCAAATCCTGCTGTTCCGGAGCATCATAATATTTGCTCTCGTCGCTGGCACAATTCCGGAAATATGCTTTGGTCGAACTGTTAATTCCCGATGTGAAAGTGATGGTGTAAACAGTAATCCCATCATTTTTCATATTTTCACAGGTTGCCGCCAATTTTTCATCCAGATCATGGTCGGTTAACTTGAGGGTATTCCATGGGCCATAGCCGCTATAACTATAGCTTCCTCCGCCAATATTATTGTCTCCGTCAGTCATCAGCAAAGCAACTTTCTTGACTGTCTTGTCTGTCCAGAGTGAACCTTCACGGAATGGAGCCTCAGGTGAGAGA
Source organism: Alphaproteobacteria bacterium CG1_02_46_17 (assembly GCA_001871905.1). Lineage (GTDB taxonomy): Bacteria > Pseudomonadota > Alphaproteobacteria > Micavibrionales > Micavibrionaceae > UBA1573. The sequence goes on from MNUG01000021.1 coordinate 22,664, forward strand.
ATACGATACCCCCACACCATCCCGAGGTTGCTCAATGTATTCCCTGATGCATAAAGACTGTCAATTTTGGATTTGATGGTTCCATAGCTACTGGTCAGCGGCAAGATATAGGATTTATTACATCCTCTGTTCTTGTTGCTATTATACGGGTTGCGGTACATATCCCACATCCATCCCGCGCCATAATTTTCTGTATCCTGCGGGGTTGAACGTGCCAGAACACATCCCCACCATTTGCTGCTTTGGGATTGGTTAAAGCTTGTGCCATAGGGGTTGTTTACAAAAGCCGTGTCGTAGGTTGTTCCATTCGGATTTTTTCCCAAACCATATGGCCCGACATTGACCGCCGCAGAAAATGGAACAATCCCGATTTTTACAAGGCTGGAACATGTTGAATCTTTGCACAGTGTATCCAGAAAGTTTTTTGCCGCAACTTTTAATGTTCCGATATTATTGTTGCTTGACATTGATCCGGTGACATCCACCACCATCGCAACTTCCAATCCCAGAATTTCTCTGGTCACGCGGGTATTCGCCGCAACGGTGATCTCGTCGATCCCCAGCAATCTTGAGAATGATGTATCATAATCAGCCTTCACCGATACCGCGATGTCATCACCAATAATCGAGACGGTCAGGTCATAAGTCGCACCCACCTTGGATGACGGATAATTCTGATAGAAAAACTGGTTCACTTTTGCGGTGATGTCTGACTCTGTGCTGGCCGAAGCCGCCGCAGCCAGAGCCGCCGCATCAATCGCATGAGAAAGTCTTTTCTTGACCATTTGGGCCATTGCCAAATCAACAGACATGCCCCCTGCCCCAACAACTACGGGTAATACCAAAGCAAAGGCCACTGCGGTTGCCGCCGTGGTATCCCTTAAGAACCGCCCAAGGCTTTTGTTGTTTAATAGGGTTTTTTTCCAGCTATGTTTGTTTTCCATGTTTACCATCCCGTTTAACCGTCCCAAGTCACTGTTGGGCTTCTACGGCCCCTTGCAAAAGCAACTTCTTTGAAATTAATATCATTAGTAAAAAATTTTGAAAACATTGGAGAGTATGTATATTGCACAGTGACAATTATCATGCCTTCTCCTTCTTCGGCCAATCCTGCAACGCTGGCAACTGCATCGCTATTTGGTGCCATATCCTGCGTCTCTCTCCATAAAATCTCAGGATTATTATTTTCATCAAAACGGATACTAACAATATCTATCCCAAATCCATGTAGAGCATATGGCTCGAATGCCAATTTTGCGCCGCCGATAATATCTGTCAGACTAGATGAATCTATCGTTCTGTTTCTGGACACCAGATCTGCTGCAATCTGTGATGATGTAATTGTTTTTTCCGATAGGCTAATTCCGTTTCCAAGATCATAGACTCCCATCAGAAGCGTCAGCATTACCGGAAAGAGCATTACCGCCTCCATCATGGCAACACCGTCTTCATTTTTGATCCACGAAATTATCCACCGTGAAAAACTCAAAATCCTATCCCCCATTTTCCTATATGGTTTTCTTAACTACAACTCACCAGCCACTAAATCTACGTCATAAGGTTCGGTTTCCAACACTATGGTCGTGACGAATAGCTTTGTATTTCCAGCCGAGTCCGACAACAGGCTTCCCATTAATGGTGTCATCAAAGGATATTTATATACAGCCCGTATCAAGATGACATCATCCACCGACCCTGCATCAAACCCTTGAGAAATCAAATCTCCATTTTCATCATATGAAACGGGAAAGCTTGAGAAATCAGAGAACCCGTTCATTTTGACGACTTCATATTGAATCTTGCTACAATCAAGAAAGGTGTCCGCCGCATCACATAAAGCATCTTTGAAAGCCTGTTCCGGATCCGCGCTTTGTTGGGCCTGCCCTGTTCTGATGACGCGTGAGGCCTGTCCGGCTGCACTATCCAACGTACTCATGCCGACAAACATTAAGGACATTTCGATGATACCCAGCAAAAGGTAGATAAACGGGACGGCCACCATTGCAAATTCAACAGCAGTGGAGCCTTCTTCCCGTTTGATCCAGCTTACAACCATCTTCCTTTTTCTTCCCAACAGAACCGAAATATACAATTTTTCTTATTTTTGTATTAATTTACTTGTAAATTGCAGGCATAAAAAAACACGCCTGTGGCATGTTTTGTTACCTTTACATACAAGTCTATCGTACCATTCAGCCAATAAGAAAACTCTAACAATTCATATAATTTTATGGAAATTTATTCTTTCTTATTGATAACGGGGAACCCGAAAGGATCTAGGGGAATCTCACCAGAAACCTCCTCTCCCCAACGTTTTGCAAGCTCTTGCTGTGTTTTTTTGATCTGTTTGAGGCGATTTTGCCCTTTTTGCACCATCATGGTGGCAACAATACCCGTTAATCCCCAATCAATCATATATCCCAGAAAAGCCCCCCCATACATAATAACAATGTGAAGAGGATCAATAAGAATATCGAGTGCATTCCGCAATATATGTTCCTGATTGATCAACTGGAACCAGAATGGGAAAACAGCCGCGAAATTGATAAATGAAATGGTTAGTGTCTGGGTTTTCATTTTTGAGCGATCGACAAATCGCGCAATAATGGAGGGCAGCATCCCAAAAAACAAAAGGACGGTCGTCGGTAATAAAGCAATGGATGTTACAAAAAAACCTGCCAAAAGAATTCTTGATTTAACTGATGATTTTGATTTGGATTTGGATTTGGATCTTGATTTTGCCACGATTATCCCCACTAAACAGCAAAACTGAAAAACAGGTAGATAAGAATAACCAACCCTGCGACTGAGCCGGAAACCATCGCAGAGATCTGCCTGCCTGTTCCCTTACCAAAATTTTTATTTGTCTCTAGCTCCAGACTCAATCTGCCATGCTCTTCTTGTAAACTCTGATAATGTTGCATCGCGAGGGAAAACATTTTTGTATCATTCTGGATGTCCTGAAAGTTATTGAATAACTCCGCAAGCATAACCAGATTTCCTTTTGATTTTATTTTACTTACATCAAGGGAAACCTGTTTCCTGCGTTCCCGATCATGATACCGGTTAATCAGGGTTGATAGATGCTCTCCGATCCATAGGGATAAATTCGGCAGACTATTTATACGTTCCCGTTCCTGTATCCTTGAGAATATCTTCAAGGCAGCACTAACCTGACGATGTTTTTCATCGGACATCAAGTCTGATGATGAACTTTCAATGACTTGTCGGTCATGCGTAAAGAGATAGGCAATAATATGTCTGTCAAAGAACCACGCCGGCTTTGATTTACTCGATGCTATTCGCTCGAGGGCAATAATCAGATCCCGCGATGACCGAACACAGTACTCAGTTAGTTTTTCACTCAAGCATTTTGAGGACATCGCCATAAAATAAGTGCAGCGTTCAATTCCAAATCCTGCCGACTTCTGAAGCATGTACATTCTACATGTTTCGAATTTCCCCGGTTCATCACCAACCAATAATCCATACTGATAGCGGAATGTTGCCCAACATGGAATAATATCCCCATGGAATACTTCGACCAGAGAGTTTGCATCCTTGCCATTTGCGATGGCATCGACCAGCAAATTTCCAAAATGTTCAGGAAAGAAACTATTCTCCTTATAAAAAACAGGAAAATTCGGGGCCAGTGCCATGGAAATATATGTCACCATGCGTTCGGCAAGATTTGCACCGGATGTTGATGATTTTTTGGCTTGTTCAACGGCTTTTTCGAACCTTTCCTCGTAATCCTTGTTTTGCAAAGCACGATTGAGCCACAAATATAATTCTCCGGACTCCGCAAGTTCTAACGTCGCCGCCGGATCTTTTCTAAGCTGCAATGCCAATATATCGGGACGGAAATATTTCTTTTTCCTGAATTCCACCGGACGAGATGATTTAGGGATAGGTCGCCCTGCCTGTTTGGCCGTCACGCGCCGACCATCCATCCATTCATTAATGTCCCAGATTGTCCATCTGGACGCGACATCATCACTCAGCAACCCACGCAACACCTCGATAATCTGTCCGGGGAAACGGTCACGACTGGTCACCAGATTAAAAGTTCCATGTTCCAGTTTATGAACAATAACGTCTTCAGGGCTCATCCCTTCTGTAAAGTCATGACTGGCCAGCATTGACGCCAGCGAGATTCCCAATGCATATATATCATCTGCCGCAGTAGCCTCACCCTTTGCATATGGCAAAGCCAAGGCACGCTCAACTGTTTCATAAACGGCTGGTTGTGCATATCCACTCGGGACAGACAGGCAATCGCCCAGCGTGACATTTTCAAATTTCCCACTGCCGCCATCGAAAATATTCTGCAAACAAATATTTCCATGCACAACACCCCGATCATGCATGGCCGATATCCCATCAACCAGATTGTAGAAAATCGTGCTCAAAATTACATCAAGCTTTAGTCCCAGCGCAGGGATATTTTTTTGCGCTGACAATGGATTGCCAAGCAGCCCTTCATAAACAAATACATATTTTTCACGACGCTCTGGTTGCCAGTCCACTACTCCCGACCCTGTAATTTTCGGCAAAGATGCAGACATAACATTCATGTATTTATGAACCACTGCAGTTCTGGGAACCAGATTATCCGGACAGATCAGCGCAAAAGCTTTTCCGCCACTTCTGGTTTCTGCCAAATATGCTTTGGCCGAACCCCGATCCATGTGAGGAAGAGGACTTCCCGGGAAGATCTTGATGTCCCCTTTAAGCAAAACTTCACCCGAAACAGGATTTGCTTTGGGGGTGACGTCCTCAACTTCATAGGCTTCTAGTATCTGTTCTTCGTCTGCCATTTAATATGCAAAAATAAGGGGGCCGCAAAGAAGTCGCAGCCGATGGGTTCGAAAGAATCATACCCTTTGCGAACAGAAATGTAAATTCGACAGTCATTAATGACAATTTGGATGAAAAACCGACTAGCTGAAAAACGGATCGTGGACGAGAATGGTGTCATCCCGTTCCGGACTTGTCGAAAGCAGTGTCACGGTTGACTCAACCAGCTCTTCCAACCGTTTCACATATTTAATGGCCGCCGGAGGAAGGTCTGCCCAGCTTCTTGCCCCTCTGGTTGACTCGCTCCAGCCAGGAACTGTTTCGTAAATCGGCGTGACTTTCGCCTGAGCCACTTGGGATGCCGGATAATAATCAAGCTTTTGGCCATCCAATTCGTACCCGATGCAAATCTTTATTTCGTTAAATCCATCCAAAACGTCAAGCTTGGTTAAGGCCAAACCATCAATTCCACCAACTTTGATCGCCTGACGTACCATGACAGCATCAAACCAACCACAACGACGCTTGCGCCCCGTGGTTGTTCCGAACTCATGTCCGCGACGTCCCAGAGTTTCTCCGTCTTCGTTGAGTTGTTCTGTCGGAAACGGGCCTGTCCCAACACGCGTTGTGTAGGCTTTTGTAATCCCCAGAACATACCCGACAGCTTTTGGCCCTACTCCGGAGCCGCTTGCGGCGTTTCCAGCCACAGTATTCGATGACGTCACGAACGGATAGGTTCCATGATCAACATCAAGCATGATCCCTTGAGCCCCCTCAAACAGAATCTTTTTATTCTGATGACGTGCCTCATCCAGAACTTTCCAGACCGGAGCAGCATAGGGCAAAATTTTCGGCGCAATTTCCAGCAGCTCTTTATACAGCCAATCAACATCCACTTCTTCGGCACCCAGACCTTTCAACAAGGCATTGTGGTGTACCAGAAGATTTTCCACTTTTTCACGCAGCAGCTCAGTATCCGCCAAATCACAAAGACGTATGCCACGACGCGCCACTTTGTCTTCGTATGTCGGGCCAATCCCGCGACCGGTTGTTCCAATCATGCCTTTTCCGCGAGCAGCCTCCAGAGCCTGATCGGTCTTCTGGTGAACGGGCAGAATCAAATTTACGTTTTCGGCGATTTTCAAGGATTGGGGAGAAACCTTTACGCCCTTTCCAGAGACAGTCTCGATTTCTTCAAACAAAGCCCATGGATCAACCACAACGCCATTGCCAATGATCGAAAGCTTTCCTTCCCGAACAATGCCGGATGGCAGCAAGTGCAATTTATATTCAACGCCGTCAATCACCAGCGTGTGTCCCGCATTGTGCCCTCCCTGAAACCGAACGACTACATCGGCACGGCTCGATAGCCAATCAACGATCTTACCTTTACCTTCATCACCCCATTGTGACCCGATAACTGCGACATTTCCCATTTTCTACGATGCCTTTCCAATAACTGCACATAAATCATCAACGATAGTTTCGACCATCTCCGCGTCATCCCCTTCGGCCATGATACGGATTAATGGTTCGGTTCCTGAAGGCCTGACCAGCAGACGACCCGACCCGTTCAATTTTGTTTCGGCTTCGCCTATTGCGTCTTGAATAATTTTTTGTTCCAAAGGCTTTGCATTTCTTTCAAAGCGCACATTTTTCAGGATCTGCGGCACAGGTTCGAATACTTTCAAAACTTCCGAAGCTGGCTTTCCCTGTTCTTTGATAATCGAGAGAACCTGCAAGGCTGCCATCAACCCATCACCCGTGGTCCCAAAATGAGAGATTACGATATGACCGGATTGTTCTCCACCCAGCGCATAGTCACCTTCGCGCATTTTTTCAACCACATACCGATCCCCGACGCAGGTGCGAATCAGTTCAATGTTACGGGATTTCAAATAACGTTCCATTCCCAGATTGGACATGACCGTCGTGACAACGGCATTCTTAGTCAAAAATCCTTTTTCAGCCATTCTGGTTGCCAATAAACAAATCAACTGATCCCCATCAATTCTTTGGCCATTTTCATCAACCATAATCAGGCGGTCGGCATCCCCGTCCAGAGCAATCCCCAGATCGGCTTGTTCTTCTATAACTTTTTTCTGCAAAAGTTCGGTCGAGGTTGCGCCGCAATCCTTATTGATATTTTTTCCGTTCGGAGCAACACCAATTGCAATGACCTCGGCTTCCAGTTCCCACAATGCCAATGGGGCAACTTTGTAAGCCGCGCCATTGGCGCAATCGACCACGATCTTCAAGCCCGACAAATTCTGGCCACGAGGAATACAGCGTTTCACATACTCGACATAGCGTCCCACAGCATCATCCATGCGCGACGCACGACCAACATCAGCGGGTTCCGGTAGATTGACAGATGTTAAGTCCGGATTATCTATCCAGCTTTCGATTTGATGTTCAAGATCATCGGGCAGTTTATAGCCATCATGACCAAATAGCTTGATCCCGTTATCTTCGAATTTGTTATGGGAGGCAGAAATCATCACCCCGATATCTGCCCGCAAAGAGCGGGTCAACATGGCAATGCCCGGTGTTGGAATAGGCCCCGTGAGCACAACATCCATCCCCATCGCCAGAAAACCTGAGGTCAATGCCTGTTCCAGCATATAGCAAGACAACCGTGTGTCTTTCCCGATCACCACACGATTATGAGACTGGTCGTCTTCTTCACGTTTCATAACGCGAGCCGTGGCCATAGCCACCCGAAGCGCAACATCTGCCGTCATAGGATAGGCATTGGCGCGCCCCCTGATCCCATCGGTTCCGAAATATTTTCTGGTCATAGGTGGGTTTTAGCGGTTTCGCCCCTTGAAGACAAAGGGTTTTTCGTAAAAAGCACCGCTATTTCACAGGAAAATCAATCAGGTTTGATCTATCGGGTGATATCTCTTTTATGGAATTACCACCTGTGTTCACAATCAAAAGTTTTTCCCCTGAAAACAGAATATCTCCGGGTTCGGAAATATCCTCACCCTTGACCAAAGTCGATAATTGTCCGGTCTTTAGATCATAAATCCGGATGGCATCATTATAAGTATCCGCCAGATAGATTTTCCCGTTCGCATAATCCAACCCTTGAGCATGTTGCAGCATAGCTTTGGGATATGTTCCATCCACCAGACCATAATCAAATAATCCCGTCCCGATCAGGGTTTTGACCTGCCCGTCTTTCAACATCCGGAGAGACGAACTTTCGGCATCTACAAAATATATCGCGGTGCCATCTGTGGTCAGGCCGCTGGGTTGAGCCAATTTGGATTTATCCGCTGTCCCATCTTCGATGTCTTCATACCCACTTCCGGCAATCACTGAGATTTCACCAGAAGGAATATCATAAACACCAAGCTGATGAAGTCCGGCCAGCGCAATAACCAGTTTTTGGTTATCGGAATTTGGCAGGATTTCAAGATCCCAAGGAGACGCCAGAGAGACCGAGATTCCTTGGTCATTTTTCAAAGTGCGATCATACCCACGTTTTCCATTTCCTGCGAGGGTGGTCACTGTTCTTTGCTTGGTGTCAATGACGCGCAGCGCGTGATTATCCGTGTCCGCTACATATATTTTTGATCCGATGGTTTTTAATCCGCGCGGGTTATTGAAGGATGCGGTTTCATAAGTTCCATCTTTCAAACTTTTTTGTCCGTTGCCGATCCGGTCGGTGATTTTGCCGTTTGCATCGGTGAGGGCGATTTGATGATGCCCTGAATCTGCGATTGCAAAACCATTCTGGAAAGATTCAATCCGCGCGGGGAAAGACAAAGGCGCATGACTTTTCTTTTGATCGATAAAGTTGGCATTGGATGTTGCGTTGCTCGCCTGTCCGATATGATCGTTAATGTCATTATCCAGTTCATTGAGATGGCCTTCGCCAGAGTAACGCGAAATCTCTTTCCCGTCCGGCCCCCATAAAATCAATGTTGGCCATGCTTTCACCCCGAGTGATTTCCAGATCGCAAAATCGTAATCATTGATCACCGGATGATGAAGGCCAAAACGCTTGGAGGCCGAGAGAATGCGCGCACTGTCTTGTTCACCCTTATACTTGGCGGAATGAACACCGATGATCAACAGTTTATCGCCGTACTTTTTCTCTAGAAAATCTAGATCAGGAACAATTTGCATGCAGTTTACGCAGCCATACGTCCAGAAGTCGAGCAACAGGATTTTGCCCTTCATATCCTCTACCGTCACGGGGCGCGTGACATTGAGCCATCCGCCTGCCCCACCTTCGGCCAGAGTCTCGAAAATCTCACCAGATTTAGCCTGCACCTGTCCCGCCACCAGCAAAATTGCGGCCATAAGTACGGAAAATAGTTTCATTGTCCTATCCCTTTTATATAATCGAACCATTGATATAGACCATTTATTCTATTCGTGAAGATTGCCATACAGAACAAAAAAGCACCCTGAAAATGGGGTGCTTTTCGTTATTTGTTCTATTATTTACTGCTAGGCGCTTTGAGGAACTCCGCCCAATCCGCCACCTTTGGGAACTGAGGATTTCGGCGTGCTCGATTCATCATTGCCGGTATCGCGCAGAATCGGTTCCCCACGCAGCAAGGCTTTGATTTCATCGCCCGAAAGCAATTCATATTCCAGCAGAGCCTTGGCCAAAGTATGCAAATCAGCCATTTTGTCGTTTAGAATAGCCGTGGCGCGGGCGTAAGCCTCTTCAACGATACGGCGGATTTCACTATCCACAACATGCGCCGTTTCATCCGACATGGTTTTGGTTTGGGAAACAGAGTGCCCCAAGAATACTTCTTCCTGATCGCCAGCATAACGCAATGGGCCGAGTTTGCCGCTCATTCCCCATTCAGTCACCATGCGACGGGCAATATCAGTTGCCATTTTAATATCGCTGGAGGCTCCTGTTGTGACTTTTTCGGCGCCAAAAATCAGCTCTTCGGCAATCCGTCCGCCCATAGCAACGGTCAGGTCAGCTTCAAGTTTTGCTTTTGACATCGAGATGCGGTCCCCTTCAGGCAGGCGCATCACCATCCCCAAAGCGCGACCACGCGGCACAATAGTTGCCTTGTGGATCGGATCGGACTCAGGTTCATTGATGGCAACAATCGCATGACCTGCCTCGTGGTAAGCCGTCAATTTTTTCTCGTCATCGGTCATGGCCATCGAACGACGTTCGGCACCCATCATGACTTTATCTTTTGCCGACTCGAAATCATCCATACCCACAACACGCTTGTTTTTACGAGCAGCTAATAGTGCCGCTTCGTTGACAAGGTTGGCCAGATCTGCCCCGGAGAACCCAGGGGTTCCGCGTGCAATGACCATCGGTTCAACATTATTAGCCAACGGCACTTTTTTCATGTGGACTTTAAGAATCTTCTCGCGTCCCTTCACATCAGGGTTCGGGATAACGACCTGACGGTCGAAACGTCCGGGACGTAGCAAGGCAGGATCAAGAACATCGGGGCGGTTGGTTGCCGCCAAAATAATAACACCTTCATTGGCTTCGAACCCGTCCATCTCAACTAACAACTGGTTGAGGGTTTGTTCACGTTCGTCATTACCACCGCCAAGGCCAGCCCCACGGTGACGACCAACAGCATCAATCTCGTCAATAAAGATGATACAAGGTGCATTTTTCTTACCCTGTTCAAACATGTCGCGGACACGGGATGCCCCGACACCGACAAACATTTCAACAAAATCAGAACCGGAAATGGTAAAGAACGGAACATTTGCTTCCCCAGCAACTGCGCGGGCAACCAATGTTTTACCAGTACCCGGGGGGCCGATCAGCAAAGCCCCTTTCGGAATTTTCCCGCCCAGACGCTGGAATTTTTGAGGGTCTTTCAAGAATTCAACAACTTCACTGAGTTCCTGTTTTGCCTCATCAATACCTGCTACATCTTCAAAAGTGATGCGGCCTTGTTTTTCGGTTAGCATACGGGCGCGGGATTTACCAAAGCCCATGGCTCCGCCACCACCTTTTCCCTGCATCTGACGCATAAAGAATATCCAGACCCCGATCAATAACAGCATCGGGAACCACGACAGCAGAACACTTACCAGAGAGAATTTTTCACCCTCGACCGCTTCGGCCTTGATCCGCACGCCTGTTCCTTCCAGACGATCCACGATATTTTCGCCATTGGGCACCAAAGTATGAAACTGGGCTCCGCCACTGGCATAATGACCGGTCAGGTCTTGCCCCTGAATGGTTATATCGGAAATGCCCCCGCTCTTGGCAGATGCCATAAAATCACTATAAGCGAGTGGCTCCGACTTTGATCCTTGCGCACCCTTTGAGTTCTGGAAAACATTGAACAAAAACGCCAAAGTCAGGCCAATGGCCAACCAGAACAACAGATTACGATTCATTCCTTGCACGGTAAAAATCCTTCAAAATAAAAAAACCGATATACGACCGGACTTCAAAAACCCTCAAGCAGCCCATCGGGGCAACATATCGAGTTTAACAACTACCGTCCATGCCTATACTAGTCCCGAGAGATAACAATCAATACTATTATATATAGTTTTTTTCATGTGCGCCAAGTTAACAATCAAAAGAAATTCTGTAGAAATCAAAATTTCTCTAGTAGCAGTTCAAGGAGGTCATCACGTTTTCTAACAACAAACTTCACTCCGCCCAGAGTTGCCCCTCTGAAATCCGGTCGGGCAATTCGATCTGCCAGACGCTCCATATCCTCAAGGCGGGGTGGATAAGGTGTATGGGGCACCAATCGGCGGATGGAATTCCGGATTATGCGAATAATGACCTCAGAATGCTCCGTCCGGAGCTCGGATAATATAATTTCGATACGGTTCGTTTCTTTTATTGAAACTATGATTTCTTCTTTTTTTTCAGTGTATTGGTCGATAAAACTCCGCGCACGATCTAACCTTGTTGCAATTTGCCCTACGCGCTTGATCGTCAAGCCTTCATTTTCCAGAGCATCACGGGAACCGCGCATCCGACCACGCATATATTTTACAGAGTTGTTACTCGGATCTTCTGCCCATTCAATTCCCGCCCTTTCACAAGTTGCAATCAAGTTGTCATGACCCACTGCCAAAAGCGGCCTGACCAGTTGCAAGCGATCATTATAAGACTGGAGAGGTTTCATCGCCCCCAAACCATCAAGCCCACTCCCCTTTGCCAGACGGAACAGAAATGTTTCAACCTGATCATCCCCATGGTGCGCCAAAAACAGGTACCCGATTTTCTTGCTTGCGCAATAGTGCTCCATCAGATCATAACGAGCCACACGGGCGGCTTCTTGAATCGATCTTTCAGGTTTATCACCCAACCACTTGAATGATTTGAATTTTGCCCCGATTTTTTTTGCGAATTTTCTGACCAGCTTGACTTCATCAACAGACTCGGCACGCAGGCCATGGTCAACAGACAAGATATGCAATTCTTTGAATTCACCCCAGCCATTCAACAAATGGGCAAGCGCCAATGAGTCTGCTCCGCCTGATACCGCGACAGCAACAGCATCCTGTTTCAAATCAGGCAGCCCTATTGAATTCATAAATTGGATAAACTGATCCTGTTGAACCGGATTAGTCACCACACCCCATCTTCGCACGTTCCTGATCGGCCATGCGGAGAATAGAAGCCGATCCGGATGGAAACTCTTTCTTGATCTGTTGCAACGTGATGCAAGCTTGCGGGGTTTTTCCAGATTTTTCCAGAGCCATACCCAATTTCAGCAAACTGTCCGGTGCTTTTGGCCCCTTGGGATATTTCTTGTAACTTTCGGCAAAAACACGGGTCGCCTTATCGAACGTGCCTTCGGCATAATAGTTTTCACCCAACCAGTATAGCGCATTCGGTGCCAGAGGATGGCTCGGATATTTTTTCAAAAACTCGTCAAAGCCATTGCGAGAGGCCGCATACTTGCCACTTTTCAGCAAGGAAAATGCCATTTCATATTGTCCGGTGGGGTCATTTCCCGGTTGAGGAGATATTGATGCGCCGCCGGGAGACTCGGTCAATGTCCCCAGATTGTTCTGGGTTACGGGGTCAACCGGAGCATTCATATCTACTACATCGCCTGCAGTTGATGGCGTCTGTGTTATTGTGGCTGGTTCAAGTGTCGTCATACCTACGCCAGAATTATCGACAGGGCCACCCATATCATTCGGAGCCAATGTTCCAGTCTGCGTATTGGAAGAAGATGTCCCTGCGGAAGATAATCTCATCTCCATATCTGCCAGAGCGCGATCAAGACGGTCTTTCAATTGGTTGATTTCAAAGTTTTGCTGTTCGACCTTTCCGGTCATGTCGCGGATCTGTCCTTCTATATCAGACAGGCGCACCTCGACATTTGACTGATATTCATTCGAACCAGAGGAGGTTGCAGAGGCCGGAGGCATCTTTCCCTTATAAACAGCTTGTGAAAGCGTTTCTATATCACGCTCCACGCGGCTTAACCGGCTGGACACCTCTTCTGCCGTGGCCGTTCCTGACCATGACACACTTCCCGCCAAGACAGCACAGGCCGCTATCGCGGCCTGAATTGTCGTGAGGGTTCCGTTGGAATGAAAAATTTTAGCCATAGGCTCCTCACTTAATATTTTTATAATCAATTAGTTTACGACAGTCACACCACGACGGTTTTGTGTCCAAGCTGCCGGTGTTGAATCAGGCACTGCCGGACGTTCTTTTCCGTAGCTGATTATATTGACATTATTTGCATCGACACCCAAAGACATCAGGTAGCTGCGAACTGATGCTGCGCGGCGTTCGCCGAGAGCCAAGTTATATTCGCGTGTTCCGCGTTCATCGGCATGACCTTCGATCGTCACTGTCACAGATGGATATTGTTTCATCCATGCGGCTTGACGTTCCAGAGTGGTACGAGCCTCAAAAGACAGATCAGATTGATCATATCTAAACAAAACACGGTCTCCGACATTCACAACCAAATCCTGTTGGGTTCCTGGCATCACACCATTTACAGGGGCCATCCCCATATCTGTGCCAGACAATTCAGACCCGTTCATGCCAGCCCCAGATGTGTCCAATCCCTGATCTTCATCAGAAGTACATGCGGAAAGAGCTACGAGAGCGACGGACATCAGAAGAAGATTGCGAAAGGTCATGAGAGACTCCTGTGAGGTGGTTGTTGTGATCCTGCCAAAGACATCCGAAACTGATTCGGACGGTTTTTTGAAACTATTCCTTAAATAGACTGAAAACTGTGAGTTCGCAAGGGGGGACAAGGTCTTTTTTTACGGTTTTCGCCGGATCGCGACGGGTCACTCCAAAGTAGTTTCCAGAGTCCTTAAAAGCAGTTCCGCATCATATTTATCCCTAGGGTCGGTAACCGCCCCCAGATATTCACGAACCAATTCAATCGCCGCAGCCAGATTGCCCAAACGGGCATTCAACACACTCTCATCCAACAGCAACCGATGTTCCCGAGGGGCAAAAGACCGCATGACTGAAACCGTCCCCAGTGCTTCGGCATACTCTTCCCGCTCGATCTGGCGGAACTTGATATTATTCTGCAGGCGTAAGAGAATTTCGCGGTTGCTGGCTTCTTGATAGAGTGTTGCTGATAATTCTGCATCCGGCCCCGCCACAGATTTCAGCAACTGGCGCAGATCTGGTGCTTCCAATAAACGAAACTGGTGGTAAGGATCAGAAATAATCCGGCGACCATCCTGATCTATTCTTAACAGGAAATGGCCGGGGAAATTGATGCCACTGATTTGCCACCCTTGCCACCTTCCAATATCCAGAGCCAGAATAGACAAGGCAATTGGCAATCCTTTACGGCGATCAATAACATCTATTAAATCTGCGTTTCTGAGATCATTGAAATTATCCTCATCGCCGGTATAGCCGTGTTGATCCGAGATTACATGTTTGAGTGCTGCGATTTTTGTCTCGGGAGACTCTGTTGCCCCTGCCGCGATCAAATCGGCGTAACGTTCCCTGACCTGCTCTCTCATTTTTGAAATATGTGTATGATACGGCCCCAAAGATCGTCCGGGGTGCTTGTCCAGCGCAAGATACAACGCCGTTTCAACCAACGGAACCTTATCATCCGGCAGCTCGCCATACTGGGTCAGGGCTGTTTGTATGTTCACAAGTATGGTCACTGGCCAACTTTTCTTTTGTCGGTTTCGTTTTATCCAACTACTTCAATATTATGGAGGAAGAACTTCGGATTGTACAGAAGATGAAGCAGGATCATAGGGCTGAACCGCCATGTCATTACTCATACCGTCGTTATTCATACCATTATTATATTGTGTATCCATACCCGAGGATAACGGCACAGGCTCTCCATAAGTTACGACGCTGTCACCTGCGTTCGAAGTGGTTGCCATCGCGTTATCAGGTTGCACAGGCACACCCGACATCTTCACATAGCTGATAACTTCTTTTACACCCTTGATCCGGCGTGCCAGACGAACCACCCGATCCAGTTCATCCTGACTCTGGGCAACCCCCATCAAGTAAACAGAGCCATGAACTGTTTCAATCGAATAATTGATGGATTGAATATTCTCGTCAAAAGTCATCTGCGTTCTCAGCTGACCAGAAATCCAAGTATCTTGAGCATAGGTTCCAATTGATCCGCTTTCTCCGACCCGCACCTCGTTAATAACTTGCTTAACACCTTTGGGCTGCCATGCGAGACGGATCGCCTCGACGCGGTCTTCGGGGTTTTGAACAACACCTGTCACCAATACGCGCCCCTGATTAACGGTCAAGTTCAATTTACTGAACAGTTTTACATCTTTTTTGAACCATAAATCGCTGATGTTCAGGCGAATCGTTTCGTCCGCGACAGTTCCCTTGATCCCTCCCTCTTTGGCGGCAGACACACCAACAGCGGCCCCTACGCCAGTGGCCAGACCAACAGCACCACAGCCGGATAGAAGAACAGAAGATGCCATCAACATCATAATCAATGATTTACTCATTGTATAAAACCTTTCGTCGTGAAAACCGCAAAGACTATTGCGAATCGATATTTTGACTTTCCCCTATTATGTGGGCGAAAACCATGCATTGTCCAGATGCCAGATACGAAAACCTGACACCGCGACCACATCAAAACGAAATTCACGGGAAATATCCCCCGCCCCTTTGGACTGTCTGGACAGGAAATATCTCGCGGCGTTGGAAATGCGTGCCTTCATTTTCGGAGTAATAGATTCAAGGGCCTGATCGGTCGTTGGGCGAAGTTTTACCTCAACAAATATGATGATGTTCTTTTTTGATATGATAAAATCAATTTCGCCACCATGCGTTTTATATCTCCATGCAAGAATCTTATACCCTTTAAGGATGAAATAAATCCCCGTGTAAATTTCCGCTAGAAGTCCGCGCATATAATTGGTTAAAAATGATTTCATTTCATCACATTACACAAAGAACCTGATTCAACCTTTCAATTCAAGAGCCCGACTATAAATCTGTTTTTTGGGTAGGCCGGTCCGGTCAACAACCATCGCAACAGCTTCTTTGACCGTCATTTTTTCCAAGGCCTGCAAGATCATCTGATCAAGATCAATTTCTTCATCGTCTTGTTGCGGAGCGCGATCAATCACCAGAACAATTTCACCTTTCGGTGGGCCATCTTTTTCCAATCGGGACAGTATGTCCGAAATTTTTCCCGTCCAGACCTCTTCAAACTTTTTGGTCAGTTCACGGGTCAGGGCCATTTGTCTGTCTCCAAGGACACTCAACAGATCTTTACAAGATGCCTCAAGACGGTTGGCCGATTCAAAAACAACCAAGGTTCCTTCGTTCCGCTTCCATTTTTCCAGAACGTTACAACGCGCCTTGGTTTTGTTGGGCAAAAACCCCAAAAAGGAGAAATGGTCACTGGGCAAACCAGACAATTGTATGGCCATAAGCGGGGCATTGGCTCCGGGAAGGCTGGTGACATATAATCCCTGATCTAAAAAATCGCGTACCAGTTTATATCCGGGGTCAGAGATTAGGGGCATACCGGCGTCACTGACCAACACCACTGACAGGCCAGACTGGACGGCTCTCATGATATGCGGGCGTTGTTCATCCGCGTTATGGTCGTGATATGGTAATAGTTTTTTACGAACCCCGAGCAATGAGAATAATTTGCCCGTCACCCTTGTATCTTCGCACGCCACGATATCTGCCGCTGCCAGCACATCGAGTGCGCGCAAAGTCATATCCCGCAAATTTCCTATCGGGGTTGCCACCAGATATAATCCGGCCTTTAACTTGATGTGTTCTATTGTGGCAAAATCCCCGAAAGGGTCTTTTATCGGCTTAGTCTTTTGTGTAGGGTCTGGGCTGTCTTCATTTTTGTTCATAGTCAAGATGTACGGGAGCTTTTAATGCTACGCAATCTGCTTTTTGTGATTTCTGCCGCCTTTCTTTTGTCCGGGCTTTTATCCGCGTGTTCCACCACACCAAGAGACCCATGGCAGGCCAATCCCCGTACAACCTCTCAACAAGCCACATACCCTTCTGGACAAACTCTTCCCACACCGACCGTTGACCAAATCGGTAGCATGGCCAATATTCCGCAAACTCTGGGTGGTAAATCCAAAGTTGCCCTCCTGTTGCCTTTAAGCGGTCGCGGGCAAGATACCGGAGAGGCCATGATGAATGCCGCCCTGCTGGCGATGAATGACCTCAATGCATCGGACTTGTTTGAATTAATGCCCAAAGATACAGGGCAAGGTGCGGCTTCTGCGGCTCAGGACGCTCTAAATGACGGGGCAGGTTTAATTCTGGGGCCAGTCTTTTCGCCGGATACAAAAGATATAGCGCCACTGGCCGTTCAACGTGGTGTGGGCGTAGTGTCCTTTTCAACAGATACGACTGCTGCCGTTGGCACAACCTTCCTGATGGGGTTTGTCCCCCAGACACAAGTCGAGCAAATTATTGATTACGCCGGATCGCGCGGGTTAAGGAATATCGGTTTGATTGCCCCACGGGATGCCTATGGCGATGCCGTCACGGCCAGTTTTTATTCCCGAATCCAATTACGCCATTTCAACAATGCCGGAATGGTAAGATATAGCGGATCAGTACTCCCCTCGGCGCAAGATGTAACCCTGTTCACCTCCAGCCGTCCGGATGCCATCCTGATTGCCGCTTCTGGCCCGCAAGCCGCACAAATATCTGCCTTGCTGAACGCTCAAGGATTAACCGCACAGACTGTCAAAAGGCTGGGAACTGGCATGTGGGACGACCTTTCTGCCCAGAACCAGATCGAGCTTCAAGGTGCTTGGTATGCCGCGGCATCTCCTGACCTTAGGGCCAAATTCGAACGCCGATATCAAAGCATGTATGGAACCACACCGCCCCGTCTGGCCTCATTGGCCTATGACGCGACAGCTTTGGCTGTTGTTCTATCGAAAACCGGTCAGGGGTATGGGCGGTCTGCTCTTACCAACCCGAATGGTTTTGCCGGAATTGACGGAATCTTCCGGTTTCGGCCAGATGGACTGGCAGAGCGTGGCCTTGGTATTATGGAAATAAAAAATCATAGGGCTGTTATGATCCAAAACGCGCCGTCCAGCTTTGCATTTTCAAAGAAATAACAGGAAAACATCTTTTTTTGTCGGGTTTTTCTTGCCCTTTTCATGCATTTGGGGGTAGAACACCTCCCTTACGCAATATGATCGAATTGATATTATATTTCGCGTTACGGTTCAAGGTTATAAGAGGTGAATAGATGGCATCAAGTGCTGCAAGACAAATTTCGTTTGAGGATCATCAAGATTCACAACACTCTGCTCTCTCAGACGTGGAAGACTCGATCACCGAGGCTGACGCGAAAGTTACAGGCCGTCCAAGATCCGAGAAATCAAAACATTCGATTATTGATGCCACAAACAAGATGCTCTTGCACATGTCGGTACGTGACGTATCGATCGAAGCCATCGCCAAAAAAGCCGGCGTTGGTAAGACAACAATCTATCGTTGGTGGCCCAATAAGGTTGGTCTCATTCTGGATGCGGTCTCTGGCCCGATGGGTGTTTTGCCTGCTCCTGTTGAATCTGCAGACCCCAAAGATTCTCTGCTCAAACAACTGGAGCGTTTTTCGCGCATCTGTCGTGGACGCGGCGGGAAAATCATTGCCGAGCTTTATGCCGAGGCGCAGGGCGACCCAGAACTGCAAGCCTTGTTCTTTGAAAAATTCATGCTTCAACATGAACAGATTCTGGCCAGCATCATTCAATCCGGTAAAAAAAGCGGCGTCTTCCGTCAGGATCTTGATACTGCTCTTGCTGTCGATATGATTTACGGTTCGGTTTTTTATCACCTGATGAGCAGCCCGGAGCCGCTGGATCAGAATTTTTCCAATAACCTGATCATGGAATCTTTACGTATTCTGAAATGAGCGACCTGCCCGATCACAATAAGACTGTAGATAGGAACGAAGCAGAAGAGCAAACCTCTTCTGTTCCAGAATGTGGTCTTTATATCATTGTGTCGGAAATCGTTGACCATGATAAAAAAAACTTCTTGTTGGGACAGGCGCTCCATGCCGCCAATCGCTTTTCGACCTACGCTGTCAATCGACATATCGTTGAGTTCAGACCCGACCCGACTTCCTCACAAGATTTGACCGAAATTGCCCGCGCTTATTGTACAACCGTGCAACGGAATGGTTTTATCTTTCTGGTTTTTGACAATGCTCAATTGGCAAGAGATGTCGGAGCAGACGGCGTTCTATGCTCGTCCTTGAAACACTGTTCCAACGCCCGCAAGCTTCTGGATGAAAATTCAATTATTGGCCTTCGTGCATCGACACAAGCGGCGGCACAGTCTGCTTTATCTCTCGATCTTGATTTTGTCAGTTTCTTTTCTGCCCCAAACGGGATTCCTTTAACCAGTCTTTTGAATTGGTGGACAACTGCAACAGAAGCCCCTGCCGCTATTGAAGGCGCCTTCGATCAGGAAAGTTGTGCTCCCTTTGTTGCTGGTGGTGCGACGTTTATTGATGCCAGCCACCACATCTGGACGCATCCTTCAGGCAATCCGATGCAAGGCGCAGTGAATATGCTCGATGCCATCGAGCGTCACGGAAAAAAACACCCTTTCCCCGTCAATTAAAAAGCCCCCGAATTTTCATCCGAGGGCTTTTCTATGTTCTTTTGAATAAGTCTATGCCGCTTGAGCCATATCTGCCGCAAGATATTTGGCAGATTCAATCGCCGCTGCTGCAGCGTTGATCGTCGCTGCAATTCGCAAGGCACACTGGATTTGTTCCATGCTCATGCCGCCTTTGACCACTTGGGCTTCGTGGGCATCGAGACACATGCCACAGCCATTGATCGCAGACACTGCCATTGACCAGAGTTCAAAATCAATTTTATCCACGCCGTGGCTGGCAATAAAAGTCATGCGCAGCTTGGCTGGAAGATTTTGATACTCTTTGTTGCTCATCAGGTGGACACTACGATAATAGACGTTATTCATCGCCATAATCGTTGCCGCGCCACATGCTGCGTTGCGTGCTTCGGCACTCAGATGTTTCGAGGCTTCGGCATCAATGGCCGCGATCACGTCACCCTGACGGGTTGACATGGCACAGGCCAAGTAGCATCCCCACAATTGTTGTGGGTTCAGCGTTTCTTCTGCTGCCAGATTAGAAAGATTAAGTTTGATATCTTTCGCATATTCCGGCAGAGCATTTCTCAGTTCGTCAAGAGATGCCATCATTAAGCAGCCTTGCTGAGGTCAATATTCTCGCCGCCAACTGGACGGTTACATGGGCAAAGATCATCGGTTTGCAATGCATCCAGAATACGCAGGATTTCTTTTGGATTACGTCCGACGTTCAGGTTGTTGACAGACACATGTTGGATCACGTTATGTGGATCAACAATATAGGTCGCGCGGTAGGCAACACCGGAATCTTCACGGATACCAAGACCATCAATCAATGTTCCGTTGGTATCTGCAAATTGCCATTGTGGAAGATTAGCCAGATCTTTGTGCTCACGACGCCATGCAAGTTTGCAGAACTCGTTGTCACAGCTTCCACCTAGAACGACAGCTTCGCGATCTGCAAATTCAGAGTCGAGTTTTGCAAATTCAACGATTTCAGTCGGGCAAACAAAGGTGAAGTCTTTTGGGTAAAAATAGAAGACTTTCCATTTACCAGCAAAGCTTTCTTCGGTAATGGTTTCGAACGCGCTTTCACCGTTTTCTTCATGTTTCATGAATTTTGGTTTTACGCCGATAATTTCAAATTCGGGCATATGATCGCCAACACCAAGCATTTTTGTCTCCTTTGGTTAAGTACATTTCAATTTTGTATGTGCGTAACATGCCCCCTTTATATTCAAAAATCCAATAGATAATTTTATTGACATTTATCGAATTTGTGAATAAATAATATATAATCTAATTCTAAAAATAAAAACATAAGATGAAGCTGCCAACTGCGCGACAATTACAATATTTTCTGGCTGTGGCCGATGCTCTCTCGTTTAGTCGGGCAGCGGAGACCTGCCATATTACTCAATCCACATTGAGCAACGGCCTTTCCGAATTGGAAGTCACCTTAGGGAAAAGGTTGTTCAATCGGGATACGCGAACAGTGACCCTGACACCTGCGGGTTATGAGTTGATTACTCCGGCCCGATCAATTCTGGAACAATTGAAAAATCTGGTGCATTTGACGCAACGTCACCGCGCCCCGTTATCAAGTCACCTGATATTGGGGATCATCCCCACCATCGCACCTTATTTACTTCCCTATATTCTTCCCCGACAACAGACTGAGTTTCCTGAGCTTGATCTCCAACTCAAGGAAGATTTAACAGTCCGACTGCTCGAAAATCTGCAAAAAGGCGCAGTGGATGCTGTCCTGATGGCTTTTCCCTATGACACGCCCCAGTTTGAGAGGATGGACTTATGGAGTGAGCCATTTTATCTTGCCAAACCAGCCCAAGTTTCTGCCCCGAAAGGCAAAAAAAGTCCCCAAGCCCTCGCTCAACTTGATGACCTGAAACATGAAACCATTCTGTTGCTTGAGGATGGGCATTGTCTGAGAGATCATGTCATTTCCGCCTGTCACCTTTCTTCTGGTAAACAATTCGGGCAAGGAATGGGGCGCACTCTGGGGGCAACCAGTCTACAAACCCTGACCCAAATGGTTCAGCACGGATATGGGGCAACTCTACTCCCTCATATGGCAATTCAACCAAATCTATTGCCACCCGATATTACTGTGATGCCATTTGCCGCCCCCCAACCAAGTCGCCAAATCGGTCTGGTTTGGAGAAAAAATGATGCCAGAGCGGAGGAATTTGCTCTGCTGGGCCGTTTTATTAAACAAGTCTGTGCTCCGGGAATGCCACCCTTAATCAGTTGATTTATCGGGGCTTTGTTCTAATATGTTTGCAATTCAACTTTTCGAGGTTTCTGATGAAAAAAGTTCTACCCCTTGCCTTCTCGACTTTTCTTTTGGCGTCTTGTTCCTTTATTCCGCAATACAGCCAACCAAGTGTTGAAGTTCCATCCCGTTGGAAATCCGAGACTGCTGCGGAAAACAAAGTCGAAATTCCTGCCAAATGGTGGACGTTGTATCAGGATGATACACTCAACTCTCTGGCGGAAGAAGCGCTGACACAAAATCTTGATTTAAGAGCCGGATTTGAGCGTGTTAATCAGGCGCGTGCCGCGCTAAGGATTGCCGGGGCCTCGATGTTGCCCTCCGCAAATGCTTCACTCGGTGCCAGCCGTACCCGCACCGATCCAGCTTCGGCCAAAGCGACCAACGTCAATAATTTTAGTGGTGGGTTAGCTATTTCCTATGATCTCGACCTGTTCGGTGCAAATCGCGCCACAATCGAAGCCGCGCGCGCGTCCCTTTATGGACAGCAATATGAGCAAGAAGCTTTGAAACTTGTGACCTTGGGAGATTTGACCAGCGCCTATTTCAATCTGTTGACCACACGCGAGCGTGTCAGGATTGCAGAAGATAACTTGAAAAACTTCCGTGAAGTTCTGCATATTATTCAGGTTCGCGTTGATACCGGACTTGATTCCGATCTTGAACTGTCCCAACAGAAAGTGGCTGTTTCCTCCAGTGAGGCTGCTCTGGCCACGCACAAACAACAAGAGGCCATTTATCAGAACGCTCTGGCTTTGTTGCTGGGGAAAGCACCTCAAACCTTTAGTCTGGACAGTTCCAAAAATATTGCCGATTTTCCAGTTCCGCAGATTGCTATCGAACAGCCCTCTGTTCTGTTAGAGCGTCGCCCAGATATTCATAGTGTTGAACAATCACTGATCGCCGCCAACGCCAATATCGGCGCAGCGCGTGCAGCCTTCTTCCCATCGATTAATCTAGGTGGAACAGCAACAGCGGCCGCCGCGTCTTTGGGGGATCCTGCAAGCACTGTGCTGGCTTTGGCCTCTTCTTTGACTGCTCCGATTTTCTCGGGGGGCTCGCTAGAGGGCGGTCTGGATCAAGCCACGTCCCAACAACGTGAACTGGTTGAAACCTACCGCAAAACTGTCCTGACATCTTTCAGGGAAGTGGAAGACGCCCTGGCCACAACCAAAGCCGCTGCAGAACGGGAAGTTGCCCTGCGGTCTGCCATGAACAATGCCCGTAGAGCTTACGAGATTTCCCGCAAACGTTATGAAGTCGGAACAATTGATTTCCAGACTTTGCTCGATACGCAGGCCTCACTCCTGAGTGCAGAAGATACTTATGCGCAAGCTCTGGAAGCCAAACTCACCGCTTCGGTTGACCTCGTCAAGGCCTTGGGTGGTGGCTGGAGTGAACTAGTTCCTGAACAACAATCGACCCCTATCCCAGCCTCTGCCCCTGCGTCTGCCCCCACTTCTGAGCCGGAAGAGGCACCGATTAAGTCCTGATTTGATTTTTTCCGAAAAATATCCTAAAAGGGCGGCATGACATACAAAGTTGCCGCCCTTTATCGTTTCGTCCCTGTGACCAGCCTTGAGCATCATCAAGAGATGCTGAATGCCCTGTCTGACCAATTTGACTTGTGCGGCACATTATTGATTGCCCATGAAGGATTTAACGGCACCATTGCCAGCAGCAATGGAGGAACAGAAGCTGTTCTTGATTATCTTGAAAAACATTTTGAAATATCAAAAGGTGAAGTTAAATTTTCAAGTGCCGCTCGCCGGCCCTTCTTACGATACAAAGTCCGTATCAAACCGGAGATTGTTACTTTACGCCAACCACAAGCCGACCCGACAAAACGCGTCGGAACATATGTCGCGCCAGAGAACTGGAATGATCTTATTTCTGATCCTGAGGTTTTGTTGATCGACACACGCAATGATTACGAAACCAAGATCGGAATTTTCGAAGGCGCGATCGACCCCAAGATTAAAATCTTTACCGAATTTGTCGACTATGTCCGCGAAAATCTCGACCCCTCCAAACATAAAAAAATTGCGATGTTTTGTACGGGTGGAATTCGTTGCGAGAAAGCATCCAGCTTTATGCTCTCAGAAGGGTTCGAGGAAGTCTATCACCTCAAAGGCGGCATTTTGAAATATCTGGAAGAAATTCCCCAAGAGCAAAGCAAATGGAATGGCGAATGTTTCGTCTTTGATCGCCGCGTGGGTGTCACCCATGGACTTGAAGAGGGCTCTGCCAAGCTTTGCCACGGATGTCGAGAAACACTGATGTCCAATGATTTGATGAGTGACAAGTACGAGTTTGGCGTCTCTTGCCCGCATTGTTTTGATTCTCTGACAGAGGATGATCTCAACGCTCGACGGACACGACACGAACAAATGATGAAAGAAAGAGCCAAGCAGAAAACTGCTTAAGCCCTATCCGTTATTATTTTGCAGGAACCAGATCAAGATAAACGCGGTGGCCATATGACCCTGAAGGATTAAGGCGGGCAGTTTCTGCCACCTTTGCCGTTTTCTTCAGCTCAAGAACCAAATGTGCGCCGGTTTCATCTTCTGTGGCGTGGAAAGCCTTGACCATCGGCGAAGATTTCAACGTCATATTCTTTAGCGCGTTCCACTTGTTTCCGACCAGATCAATCACCAGAAGATGTTCGTCATTATCCAGATCATAACGAATTTCAGCAGGTTTTGTTGTGTCGAGGACAATGCGCGTCAAATCGCCTTTTTGTTCGCCAATTCTGACGCCAGTTACAGCCGCAATTTTCGGGTCTGCTTTCGGAGTAGTTTTCTTTTCAACTGTCTTCTCAACTGGCTTTTCAGCTTTTTTTGCAACAGGTTTTACGACAGGTTTCGCAGCAGCTTTTTCAACTGCAGGAGCCGTTGACAAGACAGGTTGCGGGGCAAGTGTCACTGGTTGAGTGGCAGGTTGGGTGTAGGTTGCATCTATCCGGTCAAGTTCCAAAGACAAAGCGCGAAAATGATGTTCCATCGCATCAACTTTTTTTAGAACCGGACGCGCCTGCGCCATATCGATTTCCAATGATCCCACGCGCGTTTCCAGAGAAGAAAGACGTTGTTCATCCAGTGCTGATTGTTCAACAGCAGGTACCGGATTTTTTGGCATTGATTTATCACTATCCACAGGCACCGTTCCCTGACAAGCAGAGAGGGCCATAGCAGACGTCGCAAGCAAGAAAATTCTGAAGGATTTCATGAGGATCAGGGTGGCTGGCGAATCACGTCGCGTCAATCCATCCCCATTTTATCAACTTATTTATCCACAGGGCGTCTTCAGGTTCATCGGCCAGAAAACCGCGAGAGGATTTGAATGAATTTTTCAGAATGAATGGTCAATCCAGCGTGAGATAGCCACAATATAGCCCATGCCCATCCCAGTCCTCCTTGAGGTAGCCCCGCCAACACCCCAATCACACCGATTCCGCCCAGAATAACGGACCAGGCCAGAATCGTATAAACCGACGCCCCGACGCCAAAGCCTGCATTTATAAAATGGTGGTGGAAATGTCGGCGATCCGGAGCGAAGGGATGTTTTTTGTCTTTCAACCGTGCCACGAGCAGACCAAAGGCATCTATGATCGGTAAAGCAATAACCCACGCAACAGAAATGGGTTCAACCACATGGTGCGGGGCTTGGGATAATGTAATTGCGTACCACGCGATCATAACCCCGATTCCCATACTGCCCGCATCCCCCAGAAAGACACTGGCATGTTTTCTCCATGGGCTGCGGGCATTAAAAAATAAAAAACCCAGCAGAGCGGAGCAAAATAGAGAAATCTCAATAACCCCTGCTCCATATCCGTGCCAAAGCGCAGAAAGACCAAACCACAAGAAAATAATCAAGGCATTTCCACCAGCCAGACCATCCAAACCATCCATCATGTTGACGGCGTTAATGATATAAACAACACAAGCGATTGAGAACGGGACAGCCAGCCACCCTAAATTAATCTCTCCGAATCCCAACAAATTCCCCAAGGTGGAGATTTGAGCCCCACCACCAATTACGAGAATACCCGCCACCAGAAAGTGAGCCACAAATTTTATACGCGCCTCGACTTCCCAGACATCATCAATTAACCCGACGATCAGAATAATCGCCAGAGACAGCAATAAGGCCCATGGGATTTGAATGGAGAATATATTTCCAACCAATATCATCATTGGAAGTAAAACGATAAACATCGCTATGCCGCCAACGGGGGGGACAGGCTTTTCATGTTGTTTTCGTCCACCGGGCGCATCAACAATCCCTGCACGCAAAGCCATATGACGAATAAGATGCGTGACAATTAAAGTTGCGATCAACGTAAAAACAGACAACCCGGCCAATGAAAAAATCATCGTCGGGTCGTTCAAATCTATTTTTATCGGAACACTCATAATATCGGTGAGCCTATCGGGTACCTTTAACCCTTACGCGACCATCTTTTTCAATTTCTGGCTGGGCTTTTCCGCGAACACTCATAATCCCTGTCGAATAGGCGGCAGGAACCAGTGCTTCCCATTCCATTTTACCTTTTGAAACCTCGAAACGCACCAGCGTTCCATCAATTTTGGTCAAGTCATCCAGAAGCTGTTGAATCCGGATCGTATAATCCAGAACGTCATTCTTCGAGAGATCCTTGGCATCTGATAAAAGCTTGAGGCTGGCTTGCTCAGTCTGTTCTTTGACTTTCTCCAGATTTCTATCCAGAAAATTGATCATGACATATTGAGCCGCAATAAATGCCATCAAAATCAACGAAACCACAACACCGGAGATCAGCAACAATCTTGCGGTTGCGCGTGAAAGCTGTTCAGTTTTTAACTGCTTGTTTCTCCAAGGGACAATATCGGCTAGCTGATCATTGATCGTGATAAAGTTGGCATCCATACTCTGAATGCGAGGCAGAATTGTTCTCGATGCTCCAAGAAATATCTGCATCCGTCCTGTTTCCTGATCCCAGCGTAACGCTCCTGCAGCACCATCTTTTTCATAGATGTACACTGTTTCCTTATCCCAGAACTCGCTGTTTCCCGGTAGCGCGGCAGCCAGAGGGCACCAGCTATCCGGATTGGAAACCATCACTGTTGAAGGGCAAGCCAGATACCAGACTTTATTGTCTTCAATCGAGTAAACGTAATGAACTTTTTCAGTTGCACAGGATTGTGAGGCCGCATTCCAGACAGCCTCATCTTCCATCCCTGGAACGTAGGGCAAGGAACCTCCAACCAATTCGATTGGCAAGAAAGGATCCAGTTGATCAATAAAATATTTCTTTTCACCGGCCATTCTCGTGGCCATGCCCGGAACAGGCTTAGCCTGAACTTTTGGTGGTTCAGCCTTAACCTCTGTGCCATCGTTTTCAGATGGGGGGGTGACCTCTTGATCTTTTTTGGGCCCAATACCGAACGCCATTACATATTACCTCCCATCAAACCATCCATCATACCATCCATGCTCATATTCATCACTGTCAACGCATAGATCGCACTACCAATACCAATTGTCAGATAAACACCGGTCAACAGAAAAGCGAGCATTACAATCAATTTATGCTTTACCTTTGCTGCCTGAGCACGAAGCTCTCCAATTGATTCCATGATTGTAGCAACCTGCGAGAGATCCGACAAGGTTGCCAATTCCAAACGTTCTGAACGGCTTAAAGGTTCTCTGTCAAGAGCAGTTCCCAAGCCAATCCCGCGCGCGAGTTGTTCGTTTGCGGCGTCCCAATAGGCTGCAACTTCCGGAGAATTCGAGGCTTCTGACGATTGTTGCAAGGTCTCGTTAATCGGCACGTTACTGCGTAACATACGGGTCGCCGCCGACATGGAGTCAGAAAAGCTCAGATCCCGCATATATCCACCGATCAATGGGATGCTGCGGACGAGACGCTGCGTCGGCCAGTCGCGTTTGCCACGGTTCATTATAAAAGAAAAAACGCACCACGCCATAAAGGCGGCAATTCCATAAGCTGCCCAAATCAGGAGATTCCATGTCAGTTCAAGATTTGCCGTGACACGAAGGTATTTTTCCAATTCTTCGCCGCCCTTCGGGGCATTGTCCTTAAACCAGCCGAGAACCATCCCTTTCCCCCAGGTCAGGGATTGAACAATCGAAATGACGTCAAAAGCCAGCCATCCCATCGTCCCCATAATTGCGCCCTTGTTTTTGCGCTTTTCAGTAATCGAGTTAATCGCATATGGAATGCCTTCGGCCAATTTTCCTGCCCGTTCACTGGCGGAAATAATAGCCAGAGTCGAGCGATCAAAAATTTGCAACGCTTTTAGAGCATCCATCAATCCCAGACCACGCGCCAAAGCTTCACGCGCGGGCGCCAGAATATTTTGGCGGGTCGGATTGGTTTCAGCCTCGATAATCTTCCACAAGGCCACCCCGGGAGATGTTGATGTTGCACGGAACATAATCCCGCGCAACAGCTGCACTTGCCACCAACTGGAGCGGGCAAGAAGTCTTTCTATCGGGGTTCTGCTGTGGGCGCGAATGGTCAGAACATGACCGCCCTTATTCTGGACGGCATCGCGGACATCATTTTCGGTCGGCAAATACATCGTCTCTGTTGATGTCTTTGGCCCCGATCTTGTGTCATAGACAATCTGGACAATCCACTGCTGCATCTTGGTTTCTTTTATGACTCCAGATAATTCAACGCCGATTTCGGATCAACCAAACCGTTAATCACCAGATCAATCAACCCGTTGCGGCGCGTATGTACGATCACCCCATCTTCATTCACGATATCATTCACATTTTTCATCAAGGCTTTATAGATCAGGTCACGTTCAGCGGGCCCGAGTGTAATCAGCAACGCATCAAGCAATAAAGTCCGTCCTAAGATTCCTGTCCGGTTACATAAATCGCAGCCGCTGGTATTCCGGCGTCGAACGATTTCGGCAGCATCTATCCCCAGTACATATAATTCATCTTCGCTGAGGACGTCCCCTGCCCGTCCCTGGTGCGCACACCCTTGACACAAGGTTTTGACCAGACGTTGGTTAATGATCGCCCGCACCTGCTGTGCCAAAGTGAAGGTCGAAGCGCGTTCCCGTTCAACAGGCATCAGGGATTTCAACCGTTCAAATGTTTGAAGCGCTGTATCCGCGTGGACGGTCGAGATCACTGTGTGGCCTGACTCTGCCGCTTTCAATGCGGTTTCCACCGTATCACTGTCCCGCAATTCCCCGATCACGATATAGTCAGGGTCATGACGCATAGCGGCGCGGATCAGGTCGGAGAACTCTCCCCCTCTCATACCGGGACGTACTTGCCATTGCGTCGCGTAGCGCAGTTCATATTCGATAGGATCTTCAATGGTCAAAACATGACGGCGGCGGCGGTCAATATATTGGATACAAGCATAAAGTGTCGTGGTTTTTCCCGAACCTGTCGGGCCTGAGAGCATCACCAGACCACCACCACCTTTGATTTCAGGTGACAACGATTGTGCAAGATAGTTCCCGACATCTTCGTGGCGTTTGAACAGCTCGTCAAAGCCTTTCAAAGAAGCCCGGTCAAGAAGACGCAAGGTCAACTTTTCACCATCTTGAGCCTGAGGGCCAGATGCCACACGAACGTCAATGATACGTCCTTGCCATGTAAAACTGAAACGTCCATCTTTTGGCGTAACACGATCTCCGAAGTTCATACCAGAGTCACGCTTGATCAAGGTTGTCAGACGTGCCATGGCCTCGGTAGGCAACAAGTGGACAGGTGAAAGATCACCATCAATCCGGTACCGAATCCAGTTCGGGTTTGCAATATTGTTATCTTGCAGAATGTGAATATCCGATACTCGCATTTGCAATGCTTCGGCCAACATATCGCGCATAAACTGGTTCAACAGCAAACCATTGTCTGTATCACTCAGCCACAAGGACAAGGTCTTTTCACATCTATCCGCAGAAAGGTCATGCACGGCGCGCATGGTCTGCAATAATTCTGCCCGATCCCAAATCTCGGGCTCGATCCGTTCGACCATCAGACCGGAACGGTTGGCGGTGGAGATCAAGGCATCAACCTGACGGGTATTCAGTTCATTCAGAGGTGCAATTTTTAAAACACCATCATGCAAGCCGATCAAGTGAATGTGGAGCGGCAACCATGATTGAACAGGCAAAAGCGAGCGCAACTGGTCTCCGTTTGCATGATCTCTTATTCCTGTCGATTCTTTGTCATCTTCGCTGGCAGATGGAGCCCCAGCCATATCCAGCAATTGATCAATCGAACGTGTAACTCCCTGTTCCATCAAAATCACACGCTCGCGCTGAACCATATCCAGATACCGTTCGCGACCCTCACTGGAGCGTAATTTCCGGCGGTCAATCCACTGACGGCGCTCTACTCCATCAGGAGGAGTATGTTTGGATTCCTGACGACGATCAACGCCAAGGCGCACATCTACCTCTTCCTCTGGAAGAGATGTGTCATCATGTTCAAACATTTCGGAGTCCGGTGTCTTATCCATCTTTATTCCTAGTTTGAAGTTCCTGTAGTTGCAGCCGTTGCCGCACTTGTCGAAGATGTAGTTGTCGATGTCGATGTTGTTGACGTTGTCCGACTGGACGATGACAAAGATCTGTCAAACAACAAACGAACTCGGTCATTACCACTCAGGAATTCGATACCGTTTTCAACAATATCAACTTTCCATTCCACACCGCCAAGAACAATGTTCTGGTCATCGGAAATTACACGGCTACCACCGGGGCCATTTATGATGGCTTTTTTCGGAGAGTGGGACGTAATGATAAACCCTTCAAGCGCCTGACGTTTATCCGCAGGTTTTACGGATACTGCCGGTGTGCCGATATCCGAAACCACAACAGCTTTGGTATCACGATTGACTACAGATTTGGCATCCCCACGAACAGGGATGACAAGAACTCCACGCGCCCCATCATGATTGATACGAATATCTTCGATCAACTCGCCTGCTCTGACTGGTGACCAGGTTAATGTCAAAGGACATGCCTCAACAGGTTCAAGAACCCCGCCATTCAGGCATCCGGTCTGGGCAATGCTCAAGCCCGTATCGGAGCTGGCCAATGAAATATCTCTCAGTTGCAGAGCGGAATCCCCCACATTGACCAGAGATAAAGTCATAGAAGCTTCGTTGGTTATACTCCCAAAATCCAGTTCCTCTTGCGAAGATACCAATAGCCCAACACCCGGAACTGCTTCAGGGAATATGTTGGCTTTGGTCACATCTTCAGGATCATAAGACCCTTTGAGATTTACGCTGGCCACCTTGGTTGGGCCATCATGCTGGACAATCAAAACACCATCAGACTGGCCTTTTGTAATTGGGGCCCATGTTACCGTTGCAATACAGGCCTGTCCGACTTCCAGATCTCCGCAATCACTTGATATGCTGTATCCGGATTGAGCAGAGGCCTCTATACCGATTTTTTTAATAGCCACAGGTTGGGAGGTCACATTTCTGAAAATAACCGATTTAACCAACGGGCGGCTGCTGTCCATTGTTCCAAAGTCCAGTTCGTTCGGGATCGCCTCGACATCACTCAACAATGTATCAGTTTCATTGTCCCCAGATTCGACCGTTCCCGTCATGGAAGCCGTTACAATACGGGCGCGTCCACTATGCCGTAAAAGCATCTCAACCCGCCAGTTTCCAACCTTCAACCCTTTAACTGCAACAACGACCGCACATTCGGCACCAGATGGCAACGCTTCCTTGCTACTACATTCATTCAGGGACACCTCTGCGTTAACCGTTGAGGAGGGATAAAGATTAACCTGACCGATTTGAACGTCTTTACCGGATTCGTTTTTGAATTTCACAACAACCTGAGAAGCAGAACCCACCGTAATCTCACCGGCTTTAACTTCTTTTTCAACAGCACCCAACCCTTCGCCGGAGGCCGTCCCGCTTCCTCTCGCCGCAGGATCACCCAACGCGTTAGCAAAAGACACGGCAGGGACAAACAGGATCGCAACGACCGTTGCGGTCAATAATCCATATGATTTTATTGTGTCACATGTTTTTTTCATCGGTCGATCCTCTATTGTCCCAAAACGTCATAATTTACGATAACCGAGGGCTTCGACTTTGCCGAGTCTTCCGGCAAAGACTCCGGCATTGAAACCTCAACGGCTGGCCTTGCATTCTTCACTGGCAGGACTTCATAAGAAGAATCCTCCACATCCTTTGTTTCGGCATCCGGTTCAGAGGATATTTCCTCTTCCAATTCATTCGAAACCACTTGATTAAAGGTTGGGTTCACGGGTTCTACAGCAACAGATTGCACCACCGGTGACTGATCGTTTATTGACGTTGCATCAACGACAGAAACAGGATTTTCAGGCAATTCGGGGGCAACAGCAGAAACCGGAGACGGTGTTGGTTCCTGCACCACAGGTGCAACAATAGGAGTCAGTTGTGGAATGTTTGGCTGAATGACCATGGTTTGATTTATGTTGGTTGGATAATTCCCTTTTCTCGGCGTTCCCATTTGTTCGGATGTGAAAACAACAACCCGGGGACGCAGCAAGAAAACCAGTTCTGTATTGGATGCCTGAGCCGCACGCGAGAGCGGGATCGACGGTTCACTGGACCCTATACCTTCCTTATCAAGGCTATCTGTTTCACGCACCAGACCCGCAATCAGGAGAAGATCTCCGGGACGAATACGTACCTGCGTTTCCAATTCCCGTTCGGTTGTTTGGGGCAATTGAACAACAGCGTCAGGGTTATCATCAAAGGTGTCGATCCGGCGGACTTCTTGCAACAGAATACTGATATCACCATAAACAGTCGAGTTATCCCAGTTGGAACCGATATTCAGAGTAAAACCACTATCCACGGAGTCTGTTGTTGTCGAAACCGTTGTTGTGCCACCGTCTGTTGTTGTCCGCGATAAAGACGCCACATAGTTTTGAGTGTCTGCCACACGCAATTTTGCCGCAGAGCCCGACAGAACAGTGATTTGCGGTTGCGACACAGTTCTAACTGCGCCATAGGACGACACAAACTGGAAGACGTCACTCACATCAAAATCAACAATTCCTGTTGTTGGCAAACCGATACTGATAGGGCTTCCTACGTTCGGGTCGGCAACTCCCGTTACGTTAATCCCGAAGTTATAACGGCCCAAAGATTCAAATGAAGACCATTTAATCCCCGTTGTATTTCCTGAATCCAGAGAGACTTCCCAGACATATGTTTCAAAAACCACCAGCGCTGTGTTGGAACGCAAACGCTGGAAATAACGCTGCGCTAGCTCCGCAGTTCTTTGGCTGGCACGATAAACAATTGTACGGGTTCCGGTATCTGTAATCGGTGCGCTGCCTGTAATGCTCCCGATTGCACCAGAGATACTGGTCAGCAATCCGGCCATACTGTCTGTCGCCACAATCGGAGGAACAGATACGGTGAAAACCTGAGTATCTTTTACAACCAGAATCCCGTTTTGATATGAGCAATACATATCACCCAACGAGCAGATTTCAGAGACGATAGAATCCATCGACCCCTTCAAGTTGGTGATGGTAATTGTTTTGGTCAGACTGTTTTCGGTTTCAAAGGCGATAGGTATATTTGTCCCATCAAGAACCAGCTGAAGCGCGCCTGCCAATGTTTCTCCGCGTAGCTCAAAGGGCCCCACAATCGTTGATGGCAAAGGATCTCCGGTTTCAGATTGGGGAACCAGAATATCATCCCCCAATGGCAGATAAATAATCGGGTCGGAATTTTCGTTGAGAGCTTTACCTCTCTCTTCAGCAATTTTCGGGGAAGGAATAGATACGTTGCGAGCTTTGGGGCCAATGGCATCGGCACATCCGGAAAGCATAAATCCAGATGACACGCATAGAGCCAATCCTGCTAGAATACCTCTGTGAATTTTTTGTCTTTTTGAAACCGATGACATTAATCCCAACCTTCTCATCATGTTAATTTCCGCTTTATTCCCAACTTAATTTTTTATCTGATTTTCTCAGTTTGACCTATGGCACGTTCCACCATTTTCACCAAACGATCCTTGTGCACCGGCTTCATGAGAACGGCACTGACATTCCATTTACTGGCTTCGTTCAACAAGTCCGGGTTTTGATCACCTGTTACTAATATAATTGGTATGCGCGTATCCCGTCCCCGTACGATCTTGATAAATTCAAAACCGTCAATCGGGGTCATACGAACGTCCAATACAATCAGGGCCACCTGAGAAGACAGGACTTCCTGAGCCGAAGAGCCGTCTGTTGCTTCAATAACTTCATATCCAGCATCAATCAGATACCTGACAATTTGCATTCTCACGAAATCATTATCTTCAACGACTAATATTTTTCTAGTTTGAGGCATAACTGGGTGCAAAACTTTTGAGGTGTAAGACGAACGAATCAAGTCGCGCATAAATGCACGTATCCGTGAAGGGTAAAACAAAGATAAGTGTTATGCAATCATAGACTTAACTTATGTACGCAAGCATAGTATGATCTTATATATGACACTACATGGAATTGTTATGGATATATTTCTCAACTATCTTCCCGCTTTTTGCTCGATCGCCGCCATCCTGACACTCATAACACTTTCGGTTATTGATTTCAGAACATGGATTCTGCCGGACTGGCTCAACCTTATATTAGCAATTCTTGGCATAACCTTTCACGCCAGTACTTCCTTCTTTTTCATGCCGCCCTCGGGCTTGTTTTATGGCGCGGCAGTCGGGGCAGGAATCCTTTATCTTATCAGGATGGGCGGGAATTATTATTATAAACAAGACACTCTGGGTCTGGGAGATGTCAAGCTGTTAGGGGCTGCAGGCCTCTGGCTTGGCGTTGAGGGTGTCGTTATGGCCATGACGGTCGGCGCCTTTGCAGGCCTGATCCACGGGATTATTGTCGCCGTTTATCGTGGCATTAAGGAAAAGAGCCGCCCAAATCTTAACCGCCTTATGATTCCGGCGGGGCCCGGATTTTGTATCGGCATTCTGATAATTGGCATATGGCAATACGCCAATTACGTTATGGAATAAACAATAAATTGTGGCCAGATTCTTCTACAAGACGGAGAAGACTGGACAAGATCACTCAAAATGAGTCATAAGCGTTTTTTATGACCCGTAAAATTTCTGTTTCCCATCTATGTGACATCGCGCCACTCAGCACCGATGATATTACGACAATTCTGGATCGTGCTTCTTTTTTCAAACAAGCTTTGAAAAATCAATCCGTTCCCCGCACGCTGGACCATAAAGTCGTTTTGACTTTATTTACCGAGAACTCAACTCGCACCAGAAATTCATTTGAAATGGCTGCCCTACGTTTGGGCGCCAACCTGATGAATTGGGACGAAAAGATATCGTCTGCCCAGAAAGGCGAGACATTCAGCGATACGTTGCGTTATCTGAATGGGTATCACCCTGATGCGATTGTGATCCGCCACCATGAATATAATGCTCCGAATTATGTGGCCGGACTTGTCGATTGTCCGGTGATAAATGCAGGAGACAGTTACCGCGAACACCCGACACAAGCTTTGCTTGATGCGTTCACCATACGGGAATCCAAAGGTCGTCTAGAGGGCGTCAAGGTCGCCATTATCGGTGATCTGGCTCATAGTCGCGTTGCCGGATCAAACGTGCCTCTTCTGACCAAAATGGGAGCAACTGTGCACTTGATTGCACCAAAAAATTTACAACCGCAGAAAACTCCTGATGGAGTTACATTATTTGAAACACTTGAGGACGGTCTTCCAGGCTGTGATGTTGTCATGACGTTGCGTATCCAGAAAGAGCGCATGGACGCTTCCGCCGTTCCGAATGATACCTCCTACTTCCATGCGTATGGTCTGACGCAAAGTCATCTGGCACTGGCAAAACCCGATGCCATCGTCATGCATCCAGGCCCGATGAACCGTGGAGTCGAAATTGCCGACGATGTCGCAGATGACCCAAGACAGAGCGTTATCTTCCAGCAAGGTGCAAATGGTGTCCCTGTGCGGATGGCTGTCCTTGATTTATTAGTAGGTCAAAAATGATCGACGCGATACTCAATCACATCCAACTAAACGGTCTGCTGGGTTTTATCGGCGGATATCTTTTCGGCGCCATTCCTTTTGGTCTGGTATTATGTGTGGCCTTCGGATATGGCGACATTCGCAAAATCGGATCCGGCAATATCGGCGCCACCAATGTATTAAGGACTGGCAATAAAAAACTTGCCGCCCTGACTGTTCTGCTTGATAGCAGCAAAGGTTTTATCGCCGTTCTGGTCGCGGCTGCCCTGCTCGATAAACATGCCATGTTCGGTGCCGCGTTAGGAGCCATTGTCGGTCATAATTTTCCGGTCTGGTTAAAATTCAAAGGTGGAAAAGGTGTTGCCACAACACTGGGAACTTTTTTGGCCCTGTCATGGCCCGTCGGACTGGCGTGTTGTGCCACATGGCTGGTTACTGCCGTTATCAGCCGCATTTCTTCGCTTTCGGCTTTGTTGGCTTTGGGGGCGGCACCTTTCTTTGTGGCGTGGTTTGGTGACCCGAAACAGCTTTATCTGGTGACATTGATTTCTGCACTCGGATGGATGCGCCACCGCGCCAATATCGAGCGGCTGATGAAGGGGGAAGAACCTAAAATCACCCTCAAGAAAAAGAGCGAGCCCAAATGAATATTGGTGCGGAACAGATTGACCAGCTCAGGTTATACCGCACCGAAAGCGTGGGGCCAATTACGTTTCATCGTTTGATGCAAAAATACGGATCAGCTTCCGAAGCGATTGCAGCCCTGCCCCATATTGTTAAAACAAAACAGGTTTCTGTTGCGTCACGCGCAGATGCCGAACGTGAAATAGACGCGTTGGAAAAGCTCGGCGGGCAAATGATCTTTGCCGGAGACGACCGTTATCCCCTGTCCTTATCTGCGATTGAAGATGCTCCGGCTGTCTTGAGTGTTCTTGGCAATCTTGACCTTTTGCAAAAACAATCAGTGTCAATCGTTGGAAGCCGCAATGCATCCCTTAATGCCCGCAAGCTTGCCAGTAAAATGGCGCGCGATTTGGGTGAGGCTGATTTTGCTGTCATATCCGGTTTGGCACGCGGCATTGATACGGCTGCCCATGAAGGGTCTTTGTCATCAGGTACAGTTGCGGTAGTGGCAGGTGGCGTTGATATTATCTATCCGAAAGAGAATACCGACCTGTACAAGAAGATCTGCGAGAATGGGGCGGTCATATCCGAATGCGCGCTGGGTATGCAACCTCTTGCCCAGCATTTCCCGAAAAGAAATAGAATTGTATCGGGTTTATCCGAAGGCACAGTGGTGGTCGAAGCCAATTTCCGCTCCGGTTCCCTGATTACCGCGCGGATGGCCGCCGAACAGGGTCGTGATGTCATGGCCGTTCCCGGATTTCCATCCGATCCCAGATCAGAAGGAACCAATGCGCTGATCCGTGATGGCGCGACAATGGTTCGTCATGCGGCTGATGTTATCGAGGCTGTTCAATCTTTTCTGAAAGAGCATGTGCAACGCCAGACCAGCCTGCAAGGCTTTGCCGGACTATCGGATAGCGCAGAAATTATAGAGTTTCCATCGGCAAATATTCGAGATGTCATATTACCGGAACTGTCCACAACACCCGTTGGAGTTGACGAAATCATCCGGACGTGCCATTTGAAGAGTGCAGAGGTACAAGGGCTGTTGTTGGAAATGGAGCTGGATGGCACCATTTTTCGCCTTCCGGGTAACAGAATTTGTTTGGCGAAATAACGAGGTATATATATGTCAGCACCGAATGTCGTCATTGTTGAGTCTCCGGCGAAAGCCAAGACCATCAATAAGTATCTGGGTAAGGATTACTATGTTCTGGCCTCGTTCGGACATGTCCGCGATCTGGTCGCCAAAGATGGCGCCGTCAACCCCGATGAAGATTTCAGTATGCGGTGGGAGCTTTCCGACCGTGCCGCCAAGACCATCAAGGACATCTCGACCGCTGTTAAAACCGCCCACACCGTCTATCTTTGTACTGACCCTGACCGCGAGGGAGAGGCCATTTCATGGCACATCCAGCAAATTCTGGAAGAAAAAAATCTGCTGGCCGGAAAAGAATTAAAACGTGTGACCTTTAACGAAATCACCAAAAATGCGATCAAGGCTGCTTTTGAAAAACCCCGCACCCTCGACAAGCCATTGATTGACGCCTATCTGGCTCGCCGTGCGCTCGACTTTCTGGTCGGCTTTACTTTATCTCCTGTCTTGTGGCGCAAGCTGCCCGGATCACGATCGGCAGGCCGCGTACAATCAGTTGCGCTGCGCCTGATTTGTGAGAGAGAGTCCGAGATCGAAGCGTTTAACGCGCAGGAATATTGGAGTATCCAAACCCGTATACAAACCGGTGATGGCGCGACCTTTACGGCGCGGCTCACCCATCTGGCCGGCAACAAACTTGATAAGCTGGATATTCCAACAGAAGCCGATGCACAAGCTGCCGTTAAACGCATCCTGAATAAAAAGCTGACTGTCCAGAAGGTCGAGAAGAAGCAGGTTCGCCGCAACCCTTATCCTCCCTTTATTACCTCGAGCCTCCAAATGGAGGCTTCGCGCAAACTGCGCTTGACCGCCAGCCAGACCATGCGCCTTGCCCAACAGCTTTACGAAGGTGTTGATATTGGCGGAGAAACAGTTGGTCTGATTACCTATATGCGTACTGACGGGATTACCCTTTCCGACGATGCAATCTCCCAATGCCGCAACCAGATAACCAGCGATTACGGCCAGAAATATCTGCCGGATGCGCCACGCCTGTATAAAAGCAAGGCCAAAAATGCCCAAGAGGCTCACGAAGCTATTCGTCCGACCGACCTCTCACGCCGCCCTGAAGAGATGCGCCGTTATCTGGATGACCGTCAGGCAGCCCTTTACGATTTGATCTGGAAACGCACCCTTGCTTCCCAGATGGAAAGTGCTGTTCTCGATCAGGTCAGTGCCGATTTATCAGATGGCACTGACGATGTGATTTTGCGTGCCAATGGTTCGGTGATTGCCTTTGACGGTTTCCTTACTCTGTATAGAGAAGGCACTGATGATGAGCTGAATGACGGCGATGACAATGACGATACGCGCCTTTTACCTCCCCTTAAAGAAGGTATGCCGCTCAGGACTCAAGAGGTCTTGCCCGAGCAACATTTCACACAACCGCCGCCACGTTATTCGGAAGCTTCCCTTGTTAAAAAGCTCGAAGAAATGGGGATCGGTCGTCCATCGACCTATGCCTCCATCATTCAGGTCTTGCAAGACCGTAATTATGTAACGATTGACAAACGCCGCTTTATCCCCGGGGATCGCGGACGTCTGGTGACCTCCTTTCTTAAAAAATTCTTTGAAAAATATGTCGATTATGATTTTACAGCCAATCTTGAAGACGAGCTGGACGCCATATCAAGCGGTCATGTTTTGTGGAAAGAAGCTTTGCGTCAATTCTGGGTCGGTTTCAAAGCCGCCGTCGACGATACAAAAGATCTAACCATTACGTTGGTACTGGATGCTTTGGATGAAGAATTGGGCCCCCACTTTTTCCCTGTTACAAAAGAAAATCCTGACCCGCGCAAATGTCCAGCCTGTGAAGCAGGTCGGCTATCTTTGAAAGTCGGAAAATACGGAGCCTTTATCGGTTGTTCCAATTATCCCGATTGCAAACACACAAGACCATTGGTTGTCCAGACAGGGGAAGCTCTGGAAGATGCCAATTCCGGTGCAGCCCTTGGCAATGAACCGAAAATTCTGGGCAACGATCCAGGGACAGGGCGCACCGTGTCTTTGCGTAAAGGCCCTTATGGCCCTTATGTCCAGATTGATGTTCCGGAAGATTCAACCGACAAAAAAGACAAACCAAAACGTCAGGGCATTCCGCGCGGCTTGCCTCTTGATCAAGTGACTCTGGAATCGGCGTTGAGCTTGCTGGCCTTGCCACGCCTGATCGGCACCCATCCGGAAACCGGCGAAAAGATTGAAGCCGGTATCGGGCGGTTCGGCCCCTATATCAAATACCAAAACCGGTTCAAATCGATTCCGAAAGATGAAGATGTTTTGACCATCGGCATGAATCGTGCGGTTGAACTCTGTGCCCAGATCGGCGAAAAGAAAGTACGTCCGGTTAAAAAGGTGGCAGAGAAAAAGGCCCCTGCCAAAAAGCCTGCTGCGAAAAAAACTGCTGCGAAAAAGCCAGCGGCAAAGAAAGCGGCTGCTCCTAAAAAAGCTCCGACCAAGAAGGCCGCACCTAAGAAAACAACAACGAAAAA
Organism: Alphaproteobacteria bacterium CG1_02_46_17; assembly: GCA_001871905.1. Classification (GTDB taxonomy): domain Bacteria; phylum Pseudomonadota; class Alphaproteobacteria; order Micavibrionales; family Micavibrionaceae; genus UBA1573. The sequence goes on from MNUG01000021.1 coordinate 63,122, forward strand.
GACTACAGAATAATAACTTAAAAGACCCCTCTATATGAAAATGCTATGCACTTAACTGAAACTTTTGGAAAAGTAAAATTTGTTTCACTTGATTTTACACGCGGTATAGCTTCATTTATAGTTGCCGCAGCACACTTTTCACCCTACGGAGGTTACAAATTCCCCGAACTTTTGGGTGGGTTTTGTGTCGGCTACTTTTTTATTCTCCCCGGATTTGTTTTAACGCACGCATACCATGACCAAATATGTGCTAAAACTTATTCTTTTAGAGAATTTATTGTCGCTAGATTTGCCAGATTATATCCACTTCACTTCCTGACTTTCGTTTTAGTCTTATGCTACTGGATTGCTGTGAGCATTGCCGTAAGCATGGGCGTAAACTTAAATACTACCGCGCAATGGTCATGGCTCACTATCTTTGAAAACATAAGCCTGACTCAGATTTTATTTTCCGGAAAAGTATCATTTAATAGTCCCTCTTGGTCCATCGGAATTGAATTCTGGTCCAGCATGCTTGTTTTCTTTCTCTGCCTTCCTATCAAAACAATTTATAAGCTTACTCTTATTTGTATATTTTCAACTCTATACCTCCTCACCTTACCACAAGGGGGTTTCATTACTTCTCATTCTCAATTTGCTTTTGGATTCATTGAAAAGAATCTTGCCGCAGGCGGGTTCTTATTCTCTTTGGGGTGGGTCATTTTTCATGTTCATCGTTATTTGGCAAACCGCAAAATCGTTGCTACGAAAATTTTATCCTGGGGAATCATCCCAATTTTATTGATCGCAATCATCTTCCCGCCCGTATCATTTCATACCTCTCCTTGGGTAGAATTATTCTACTTTTTATTCATAGCGCTCATTGTTTTAATGCTATCCTTAACCCCTGCAAAACATCCTAGAATTTCGGATGCGATGGGTAATCTGGGGGACTTGTCCTATGGTATCTACTTGTGGCATATGCCCATCATGCTGGGGGCAACAGCAGTTTGCAAAATTATTCAGCAAAAGTTTGGAATTGATATCTTAGCGACTCCTCTTGGCATTATTCTTTATTTCTCTCTTGTCATATTGGTTGCATTTATTAGCTATCATGCATTCGAAAAGCCCTCCAAAAAATTTATCAGGCATTTTTTTGAAAAGAAAAACGACAGCTAAAAAAACAATTACAAAAGGACGACAAAAAGGCTGCTGAATAGCAGCCTTTATTTTTTCCTCACACAAAGTTCACAGAGAACGGGGATGTATCACCCTCACCTAAATCCTCTCCCCTCAAGGGAGAGGACTTATTCCCTAAAAGATTCTATCTAACCAACTGCAACAACGACGATTGCATTTTATGTCCTTGCGCTGCCGAAGCGACTGATAATTGCGTTAGTACATCCGAATTTTTGAAATCTGTTGCGGCCTTCCCGATATCAACATCCGAGAGCGCCGAATTTGCTGACTGCGTGTTCTCGGTTGTCGTCTCAACGACCTCTCCTTGTGTCGAGAAGCTTGATTGCAGCGCCCCAACCTGAGAACGATAATTCGCCAGATTGCTGATTGCGTTATCAATTTCTGCGGTTGTCGCCTGTGCCGAGCTTTGGGTAGAAAGCGCGTTGATGTTTGCACCAAAAGCTGCGCTCAACCCGAGACCAGCGCCAGACAAATCAACGCCAGACAAATCGACTTGAAGCGTGGTGGTTCCATCTGTTCCAGATTGGAAAGTCTGGCTGAACGTCCCATCCACCAGATTTTTTCCATTAAAATTTGTGTCAGACGCCAGACTATTCAACTCTCCGGCCAAGCTTTGATATTCATCATTAACCGCATTTTGTGACGCTGTATCCAGCCCTGCGGAACTTGCCTGTGATGACAAGGATCTCATTCTGTCCAGAATATTTCCGGCCTGTTCCAATGCGCCATCTGCGGTTTGAAGCAGTGCCGTTCCTTGAACCAGATTGGTTGCAGATTGTTTCAAAGTCGAGACGTCTGATGACAATAACGCCGAAATTGCCAGGCTTGCTGCATCGTCAGATGCCTTGTTGATTTTCTTGCCGCTGGCAAGGCTTGTATTGGATTGGCTTTGCGCGCGATCATTGCGATTGATATAGCTGGTGGACGACGTTGATATCGTGTCATATACGGAAACCATGGCTACCCTGCTCCATTTCATGGTCTCTGTAGTTCTTTCCCGAACCTCAAGAAACCCTGTCCTGCGGAGCCTTCTGGCTTCACGTCTTACCCACTTTCTAGTATATCACAAATGTGATTTTGTTGGGTAGAAAGGTTTTAATTCATTAAATATCAACAAGATAGATCAAAACTTGCACTTCATCGCCCGTTCAGCTAAAAAACCGTCTATGAGCTCACTTTCGACACCCACAATGGAATCCCGCATGATATTGCCCCTGCCCGATCAAGCAGGCGGCAAGATGTTGCTTCATTCCTGTTGTGCTCCTTGTTCCGGCGAGGTCATCGAAGCGATGGCGGCATCGGGCATTGATATCACCATTTATTTTTACAACCCCAATATTCATCCGCGCGAAGAATATGATTTGCGCAAGGACGAGAATATCAAATATGCCGAAAAACTCGGCCTGCCCTTTATTGATGCCGATTACGATTCATCCAACTGGTTCGAACGGGTCAAGGGCATGGAGTGGGAACCGGAAAAAGGCAAGCGTTGCACGACATGTTTCGATATGCGGTTTGAACGCACGGCGCTTTACGCTTTTGAAAATGGATTCCCGATGTTTACATCCTGTCTTGGCATCTCGCGCTGGAAAGATTTCAAGCAGATCAACGGAGCAGGACACCGAGCCGCAGACCGTTATGACGGTGTGGCCTATTGGGATTTCAACTGGCGCAAGAATGGCGGATCAGGCCGGATGCTCGACATTTCCAAGCGCGAGAATTTTTACCAGCAGGAATATTGCGGCTGTATCTATTCCCTGCGTGACCGTAACAAATGGCTTCTTTCCCAAGGCCGCGAAAAAGTAGAACTCGGTGTCCATTATTACGGGACAGACACGGAAATTTAATTTATCCGACCTGTGCTTCGAGCCAGATTTCTTCCTGTTGTCCTAAAGCCGCCACAACGCGGTCATATTCGGCCTTGACCGTGACAACCTTTGCCGTATCTAGATAAAAGTCAGGCGTGAGCATTGCGGCTTCCAAAGTTTCTTTTTCGCGGGTCAGGCGTTCAATTTCTTTTTCGGCCTTGTCCGCTTTCTTCTTTAGTTCATTAAGATTTTTTGGCGAGACATCTTTTTGAGGCGTTGTATCAATCACAGAATTCTTGCCCTTTTCAGCATTCGCCGATTTTTTCTCAGCTGAACGTTCTTCACGGCGAGACTGGATTGTAAAGTTCCGGTAATCTTCCAGATCTCCATCGAAATTGACGCACTTGCCGTCCTTGACCAACAACAGGCGGTCTGCCACACGTTCGATCATATTCGGATCGTGGCTGACAATCACCACCGCCCCTTCGTAATTATTAAGTGCCTGTACCAAAGCTTCCCGCGCATCAATGTCCAAATGGTTGGTCGGTTCATCGAGCAAGAGCATATGAGGTGCGTCAAAGCTCATCAGAGCAAATAACAAACGTGCTTTTTCTCCACCACTTAATGCCGAGATTTTATTATCGGCCAGATCGCGCGGGAACCCAAACGCACCAAGTTTGGCACGGACTTTATGTTCTGGCACATCAGTGGCCGATTTTTGCATGAGGCGCAGCATTTCCAAAAACGGAGTGCTGTCTACATCGAGTTCATCGGTCTGGTGTTGCGAGAAATATCCGATACGCAGTTTCCCCGAGCGGAATAATTCCCCCGCCATCACATCGAGTTTTCCGGCAATCAATTTCATCATCGTTGATTTGCCGTTGCCGTTTGCACCAAGCAGCGCAATGCGGTCTTCGTGGTCGATGCTTTCATATACGCCGCGCAGGATCGGTTGACCCTCGACATAACCGACATCAGCCTTTTGAATCGAGATCATCGGTGACGGGATTTTTTCAGGATTTGGAAAATTGAATTTAATTGCGCGATCGGCAATCACGGCATCTACCAGATCCATTTTTTCCATCGCCTTCATACGGCTTTGCGCCTGTGCGGCCTTACTGGCCTTGGCTTTGAAGCGGTCGATAAAGACCTGCATATGAGCGCGTTCGGTCTGTTGTTTTTCAAACATTTTTTGTTGCAGGCCAGTGCGCAGCGCCCGTTCTTTTTCAAAAGCATCATAATTTCCGCCATACATCGTCAATTTCTGGCGATCGACATGAATGACATGATCAACACATTTATTGAGCAATTCGCGGTCGTGTGAAATCACCATCATGGTATGCGGATAAGAAATCAGATAATTTTCCAGCCACATAATGGCTTCCAGATCCAAGTGGTTGGTTGGCTCATCCAGCAGCAAAAAATCAGGTTCTACAAACAAAACCGCCGCCAGCATCACGCGCATTTGCCAGCCACCACTGAACGATGAAAACGGTTCATTCAACTGGGATTCTTTGAACCCAAGACCCGTGAGCAATGTCGCGGCTTTGGCGGGCGCAGAATAGGCATCCATATCGGCCAAAGCCTGATAAATATCGGCAATTTTATTCGGGTCGGTTTCGGTTTCGGCATCGTGCCAGAGTTTTGCCATTTCAGTATTGGCGGCCAGTACCACATCAATCAGGGCATCGTCGGTTTCAGGAATATCCTGACGCACCATCGCCAGTTTCTGATTGGCAGACAGGCTGACCCCGCCGCCATCGTTCGGTAGATCACCCGTGATGAGTTTGAACAAGGTCGATTTTCCTGCTCCGTTCAACCCCACCACGCCCACGCGCCAGCCATCCATGACGTTGAGACTGCAATCATCCAGAATGATACGGGCGCCAATACGATAGGTCAGGTTGGAAATACTAAGCATCTTCTCTCTTTTCGTTTGAGGGGTTATGCCACACAACGACCCGTGAGGGGAAGGGAAAAGCCTGCTTTTCGCTATGCATTTCTGCCGCGAACTCAGTTCGTTCCTTGAAAAAAATATTCTGGTGCTCGATAACCCCCAAATTGATTGACATATTGCACATCCCTGCCTATAAATGTCTTAAAAATAAACAGAGAGGCCACATGAAATCTATACACGGATTAGAATTATTCAACTATCTCTCACTGATCGCTGACGGGTTCACGACCGTTCGGGATATTGTACGAAAAAGGGATGACGCTGGTTATGTGTCAGAGAAAGCATCCTCTATCCGCCGCGCTCTCAAGGAAAATTTCAAAATGAACTCCAGAGTCATTCAGTGCGCATCCGATGAACAAATTGTCTGCGCCATGGATGTTGCTAACCAAGTCAGAAATGAAAGTCGTCATGATGCACAGATTGGTATGGCGTTCGTTGCAATTGCGATAGGCGTAGCTCCAACGCTCACAGTGACGGCTCCGGTGGTTGTGGGCTTGTCCGCCGTGTGTGGTCTTCATACGCTGTTCTCTGCGCGGGCAAAAGAGACAAAGGCGGTTGACATGGCCAAGAGGGCAGAAGATCGATTGAAGGATGCTGTAATCTATGGGTATGGTGGTGTCACCTATAACCGCAGTGGCGAAATGCAACGCTGGGTCTGATCCGATTTTTTCAAAATTTTGGCACTTCAATTCCCCCGCACAGCATATCCCTTGGCCTTTGGGGCCGGTGCGAGGTTCCTCTTTCGAGGGCACGGGGGATATTTATACTGGTCTTTCTCTGCTTTCAAAAACCGGAACACTCCGGCGCACGAGAAAGGCGTATGCTTTATTCCTGTTTTCTCTTTTGATTTCCGTCAAAAGACAAAGGCAGGCGTGGGCGCCCACAGGCGCTGTTTTGTGCGGCACTTTTCCAGCCGCAGGATACGTATCACTTTTAGGTCTATCACAAGCCCAGTGAATTGTAAAGGACTTTATTCCTATTGGGGGTATGGAGGTAAAAAAGACCTCACGCAGAGAACGCCGAGTTTTCACAGAGGACGCAGAGATTATGGGGAAAACACAAAATTTTTGTCATGCCCCGATTTATTCGGGGTATCCATAGTTTTCAAATGGATCACCCGAACAAGTCGGGTGATGACGGCATATCTGAAGTGCCACGCGTCTTTCAGCCGCTCGCGATGACGAGTAAGAATAACCTCTCTGTGAACTCTGTGTGTTCTCTGTGGCCTCTGCGTGAGGGTATTTCTCTGGATTGGCCAAGGTTCATGCATATGAAAGTCGTTCACGCGAAGAGCGCCAAGAATTCGTCATTGCGAGCGACAGCGAAGCAATCCAGAAGAATATGGATTATCCTAGAATCTGCTGTGCAGATTCGGGGAATGACGCTGGCGTTTTAACGCAAAGGGCGGGAGAAAAAGCGGGATTTTAGAGAATCGATTGTCCTGTTTTTTTCGAGTCTTCGACGAACGCCGCAAGGCCTTTGTCAGTCAGTGGATGGCCAGTGATTCTTACTACGCCTATTATGTCTTGCTGAGCCGTTAGTTATACCCGAGAACTACATACGTTCTGGTATTTTGATTCCAACCAAGTCCAATAGCAATTCCAATTGCATCAGAACCATGTGGGATAATTCTAACCAAATTTGCCGCTGTACAGGATCGTTCTCTGACATGATATGGGTATTGCCGTAGAATGAACTAAATGTCTGGGCCAGTTTATAAGCATGGTCGCACAGAACATGAGGTGTATAATTGCGAACAGCCACGTCAACAACCTGCGGCAGTTCTATTAATGCCAAGATCAGGTTGCGGTCAGCATCGGTTGGAATAATTTCCAAATTCTTTTGAGCCTTATAATCAGCCTTTTCCAACAGAGATTTGATCCGCACCGATTGGTAGAGAAGATACGGCCCTGTTTTGCCTTCGAAGCTGGTCATGCGATCGAGATCAAAAACATAATCGGCAGAAAAACTGTTCTGCAAATCAGCAAATTTGATCGCTGCGATCGCGACCTTCATGGCGATATCGTCTTTTTCATCCTGTGATAGCCCCTTGGCGGCCTCGGCTTCTTCAATGCGTTGAAGTGCCTTTTCCTGCCCCATAGAGATCATATCTTCCAGTTTCAAAACTCCGCCAGCACGGGTTTTGAATGGTTTGCCATCCTGCCCATTCATAGTGCCGTACCCCAGATGGGTCAGTTCCAGTTGTTCTGGTGCGATCCCTGTCAATTTGGCAGCGCGGAAGACTTGTTCAAAATGAAGTCCTTGACGTTTATCAACGACATAGAGAATGCGTGCAGGGTTATAATCGCGGACCCGTTCGACAATCGTTGCCAGATCAGTTGTTCCATACAATACACCACCATCACTTTTATAAAGGATCAAAGGTGGAAATTCTTTATTATCGTCATTCTTTTTGACATGGACAACTATTGCGCCCTCATCTTCGATTGCGTAGCCGCGTTTTTGCAGATCCTCGACCATTGGCGCGATCAGATCATGGACGTCGGTTTCGCCTTTCCACAAATCAAAATGCACATTAAGAGCGGTAAAATTCCGCTTCATGAATTGCAGGGAAATTGCCACAAATTGTTGCCACAACGCATAGTACCCGCGACGTTTGCTCTGGAGATCGACCACCGCTTTTTTCGATCGTTCCAAACGCTCGGGGTCTGTTTTACAAAGGGCTGATACACGCGGATAAATCTCTTCGAAATCTTCCATGGTGACAACCGGATCTATCGGGTAGTCGCCCGTATAATTTTCATCAAAATACACCCAATCCGGATGCATGATTTCAAGTTCCGAGATCATCATTCCCATTTGGGTTCCCCAGTCGCCCATATGAATATCGCCGACCGTGTTATAGCCCGAGAATTGCAAGATGCGCCGGATAGAGTCCCCAATGATACTTGATCTTAGATGTCCGACATGCATTGGTTTGGCGACGTTTGGCCCACCATAATCAAGCATGATGGTTTCATTATGGCCGACCTGCTCTACTCCGCAGCGATCATCCGATGTCAGCAAGGAAATATATTTTCCCAGAGCCTCGTCAGTCAAAGTCAGGTTGATGAACCCCGGGCCTGCGATTTCAATTTTTGAAAAATCCGGATTGGATTGCAGTTTTTGGATGATCGTCTCCGCCACAGTGCGTGGATTTTTTTTGGCGGCCTTAGCGGCAGCCATAGCCCCATTACACTGAAACTGGGCCAGATCAGGACGGTCAGAAAACCGCACAAGGCCAAAAGATTTATCAAGGCCTTCATCACCGAAGGCTTGACCGACAATATCCGAGAGTTGGGCAATAAGTGAGGTCATTTATATTACGCGTCGATGTTGGTGGCTTTCAAAGCATTCTGTTGAATGAAGTCACGACGCGGTTCAACAACATCGCCCATCAGGGTCGAAAATATATCGTTGGCGTCAACGGCATCATCAATCTTGACCTGCAACAAAGAACGGACTTCCGGATCAAGCGTGGTTTCCCAGAGTTGTTCCGGATTCATCTCACCAAGACCTTTGTAACGCTGGATTTGCAAGCCTTTTCGGGCATATTCCAGAACCGAATTAAACAAATTCATCGGCCCCGAGACGCTCACCACATCCTTACCTTTTGCAGCCAGCTTTCCTGCACCCGCAAAGTTTTCGTCAACCCAGATTTTAAGCCCCTGAACACGCACCGCATCCGGAGAGTTGATTGATTCAGATCCAATACGGATCATCTCAGTCACACCGCGCATGGTTCGCATCAATTTATAGCCTTCACCTTCTTCGAAGGAGACTGTCCAGCCATTTTCATTCCGCAGTGCCATTTTGTTCAGACGAGCTGTCAAAGCAACGGCCACCGCAGTTCCTTTTTCAACATCCTGCAAGGCAGATGAGTCATACACACCGCAAATTGCGGCCTGTTCAACCAGATAGGGATTACCAACCCGAACATTGAGGTTATGCATGGACATTTTCATGGTTCTGGCTTTTTGTACCAAATCCAGAAAATCACGCCCTGCGCGGACAATACCGGAATGATCGGTGAACGTCATTTCCTCAGACGCGGCCTCAAGCAGATAATTTTCAAGTGCGGGATCATCTTTCAAATAGAGTTCACCCGAATTTCCACGCTTGACCTTATAAAGAGGCGGTTGCGCGATAAAGAGATACCCGCGCGAAATAACTTCCGGCATATACCGATAGAAGAACGTCAGCAGCAATGTCCGAATGTGCGACCCGTCAACGTCCGCATCGGTCATGATGATGATTTTGTGATAGCGAATTTTATCGACATTCAGTTCATCATGAATTCCGGTTCCCAGCGCCGTAATCAATGTTCCCAATTCCTGAGAGCCTAGAATTTTATCAAGGCGGGCCCGTTCGACGTTCAGGATTTTTCCACGCAGCGGTAGAATAGCCTGATTTCTCCGGTTCCGGCCTTGTTTTGCCGATCCACCTGCCGAGTCACCTTCCACGATGAAGATTTCTGATTGGGCGGGGTCGCGTTCCTGACAGTCGGCCAGTTTTCCAGGCAGGTTGGAGATATCCATCACACCTTTACGGCGTGAGAGTTCCCGCGCTCTGCGCGCTGCTTCGCGAGCCGTTGCGGCCTCGATCATTTTCGAGATAATCTTTTTAGCCTCGGTCGGATGTTCCTCGAGCCAAGTGCCCACACCTTCCATGATGGCTTGTTCAACCACTGGACGGACTTCCGAAGACACCAATTTATCCTTGGTCTGGGATGAGAATTTTGGATCAGGGACTTTGACCGAGAGAACGCAGGTCAGACCTTCGCGCATATCCTCGCCTGTGACATTCAGGTCTTTTGCTTTTTTGGTCAGGCCGTTTTCTTCTGCATATTTTGTTATCAAACGAGTCAGTGCGCCACGGAATCCTGCCAAGTGCGTTCCGCCATCCCGCTGAGGGATATTGTTGGTAAAGCACAGCATGGTTTCATGATAGGAATCTGTCCATTCCATCGCCGCTTCGACCGTAATGCTGCCATTGCTGAAATTCACTGGCACAGACGGCAAAAAGACCGGTGTCTTATTACGGTTGAGGTACCTAACGAAACTTTCAATCCCGCCTTCGTAATGCAGACGAGATTCAAGTGGTTCTTCCCCGCGTTCATCACGCAAGAGAATGTTCACGCCAGAATTTAAGAAGGCCAGTTCGCGCAAGCGGTCTTGTAATATTGTGAATTCAAATTCTGTGATCGCAAAGACTTCAGGGGAGGGAAGGAAGGTCACTTCGGTTCCATTGCGCCCATTATGAGGCTTAACCTGTTTGAGCGGAGCTTCAACTTCACCGTTTCTGAAGCGCACAAACCATTCATATCCATCACGCCAGATCCGCAAATCCAAATGATCTGACAAGGCATTCACCACCGAGACCCCCACACCGTGCAGACCACCAGATACTTTATAGGAGTTCTGGTCAAACTTTCCACCAGCGTGAAGTTTGGTCATGATCACTTCGGCAGCAGAGACCCCTTCTTCCGAATGGATGCCCACCGGAATCCCGCGCCCATTATCCCGCACAGTGACAGACCCATCTGCATTGATCTGCACCACAACTTCATCACAATGTCCCGCCAAAGATTCATCAATCGCGTTATCGACAACTTCGTACACCATATGGTGAAGACCCGAGCCATCATCCGTATCCCCGATATACATTCCAGGGCGTTTTCGAACGGCATCCAGACCGCGCAAAACCTTAATGGAATCTGCACCATATTTTGCGGCGGCTTCTGTATTGTTCGTGTCAGTTTTGAGGGCGTTTTCGGACATATCGTTTTTCCACGAATCTCTTGATTTTATTATGGTTTTATTGAAAAAACAGTTATAGCACAGCCACCCGAAAAGACAAAAGAAAAAGCCCCGAAATCGAGATTATTCAAGCTATTTTTTGAAGTAAAAATTGTCCTGAATTCACAGTCAAAAAGGACGTATTTTTTTCACTTAATCCAGAGAAAATTTCCGCTTCAGTTCCGGTCATCCAGACCTGTCCCCCAATTTCCGATAACAGTCCATACAAGGCCTTGCGGCGATTGGGATCAAGATGGGCTGCGACCTCGTCCAACAGCAATAATGGTGGAGATCCCCGCTCAGCATTAATCAAATCCGCCTGTGAGAGAATAATACCGATTAACAGGGCTTTTTGTTCTCCGGTCGAGCAATCCTGTGCCGGCATATTCTTATCGGCATAGGTCACACAAAAATCGCTCCGGTGGATGCCTGCGGCGGCTCCACCCGTCACGGCATCTTCTTCCCTGTTTCGGGAGAGAAATCCCTTGTATTTTTCTTCGGTTTCCAACGCGGAATGATGCTGCAATTCCTGTTCGATAAACCCATTTAATGACAATATTGCCCGTGGAAAGTCTTTTGATGGTCTGCGGTTACAAACCTGCTGCAACCGGTCAACAAAGTCGTTTCGCGCCGCCGCCACGGCCACTCCACTTTCTGCCATCTGGTTTTCCAGCGAGGTGAGCCAGACCGGACTGGCATTGCCATCTTTTAATAGTTTTGACCGTTGACTCAATGCATTTTCAAAACGCGTGATGCGCCCCGCATGACCTCCGTCAAACGAGTACACCATACGATCCAGAAAACGGCGGCGGGCCCCAGACGCATCAATGAACAAGCGATCCATTTGCGGGGTCAGCCACAAACAGGAAAAATATTCGAGCAGTAAGCTCTGGCTTTTGGCCAGTTCCCCTTGAATATGTACTGTTCTTTTATTTTTGAGAGAATCTTTTGCTGTTGCAACCAATACAGACCCGAAGGAGGTTGAAACATTGGCAGAAATTCCCCACGGCACACGCATTTCACGATTTTGCAGATCATCAAGATCTGCGCTGCGCATCCCTTTCCCGGGAGAAAGCAGAGAAATTGCTTCGAGGATATTTGTTTTTCCTGCCCCATTATCCCCCGTCAACACCACAAAGGACGAGGCCAGTCCGGTTAGACAGGCCTCGGTATAGGATCGGAAATTCCGCAGTCTAAGTTCGGAGAGTGCGGTCATGCCATCAAGATCACACGCGTAATGGCATCAGGACATATAGTGCGCTTGGGTCACTGGTATCCTGAATAATGGTTGGCGCGGACGGGTCGGACAAAGACAGACGGCATCCCCCTTCGCTGTCAACCTGTGACGTGATATCGAGCAGATAACGGGCATTAAAGCCAATCTCGATGTCCGGAGAGTCGCTTCTGACTTCGATTTCTTCTTTTGCACTGCCGGATTCAGGAGAATTGGCCGACAAGGTCATGGTTTTGCCATTGATCGTAATTTTAACCGCACGAGATTTTCCATCGGAAATGGTGGAGACACGGTCGATTGCACTCGAGAATAGTCTTGGATCAACTTCGACAATTTTGTCATTGCCCTGAGGAATAACACGTTGATAATCAGGGAAGGTTCCATCAATCAGTTTCGAGGTCAGAATAATGTGATCGAAAGCGACCGTCACTTTGTTTTCCGAGAGGCTGATTTTAATTTCATCAGCGGCTTCTTCCAACAATTTACCAAGTTCCAAAACCATTTTGCGTGGAATAATTACGCCCGGCATCCCTGCTGCGCCTTCTGGCAACGGCATCTCAAAACGTGCCAAACGGTGACCATCGGTCGAGACGGCGCGAAGAACCTGAACACCTTCATTTTCTGCTGCATGCAGATAGATACCGTTCAGATAGTAGCGTGTTTCTTCGGTGGACATCGCAAACTTGGTGCGATCAATCAAAGCACGCATATCGGCTGCGCGGGTTGCAAATGAAACAGGATAGTCTCCGCCACCAAATTGTGGGAAATCCGAAACAGGCAAGCAGCTCAACCGGAAATCGGAACGCCCAGCGCGAACGGTGATGAAATTTCCCGATGGATCCAGTTCAATTGTGACTTTCGACGAGTCAGGCATTTTGCGGATAATATCGTGCAACGTGACCGCAGGGGTTGTTGTTTCCCCTGATTTTTCAACGTCTGCCGCGATGGCCTCGGTAATTTCAATATCCATATCGGTGGTCGCGAGGGAGAGCATTCCGTCTTCTGCCTTTAATCTCACATTCGAGAGAATTGGAATGGTGCTGCGGCGTTCTACGACACTTTGAACGTGGGCCAGAGCACGAAGAAATGCTGCGCGATCAATACTGAACTTCATTGAAGAGTCCTCTGCTAAAAATAAATAAATCTGATTCTGTTTGTAATAAGGAAATATAGCACACAGGCACCGTGCGCCAAGTACTTCTATCCATTTTGCCAAGTTTCCCACAGACTTGATGTGATGATTTTCCTTGACCCTCTATAGTATTCATAATACTAAGCCTTATTGCGTATCCATAGGGAGAAAATATAAGAAAATGAATCAATTAAGAGATATTCAGGGCGAAATCTATGATTTCGACGGCGTTTTCTATAGCAGGTTCGACATACAGGGGATGGATAAATTATGCGTTCATCTCCTCGCTCAGGCGGCCCTTTCTATTCCCCAACTGGAAAAGGCAGGATTAACTTATGACGAGGCTGCCTTTCTTGGTGAGGATGGATATAAAAAATATCGCGATTCTGTTACCATCTTTCGTCAGTGGTTCCAAAGTCAGGGGGCAACTGTAGAAGAGTCTGACGCCTTAAAAGCCCCATTATACCGAGCATATCACCATAACGTGCAAAAAGCGTTTGTTCAGGCGTACCCGCATCTGTTTATCCAACGCGAAGATTTAAAAACTGCCTTTAAAGTTTCTGCCGGATTAATCAAGCATGGGATTGCCAGTCATAGTTGCCGCGAAAATATTCTTGTCCCCTTGCTTTCGCTGATGGGCATTCGTGATGTTTTTCAACACAATGCAATTTGTGGCCTTGAACAATCGAATTTCGAACTTAAGCACAACTCCCCCGCCCTTGTGGATCTCGGGTTTAAGGAAATCGGCGTTGACCCGAGCCAAGGTGTGTTTATTGAAGACACTCCGGAAAATCTCGCGGTCATGAAATATCGGCATCCGGATATGATTGCCATTTTCCTGCATCACGGACGCCCACTCGACATCCAGCCTTCATATGTGGATTTCCAGTTCACGGACATTCCCACCTATAAAAAAGCACATCAACGCGCATTGGATGATGGCCCTACTCGCGTTATCACACTTTCCTGATTATGATGAAACTGGAAGCATAAAAAAGACCCCGCCAAAGCGGGGTTTTTCATTATATTCTCAAAAGGCTTTACTAGCCCGTCAATGTCCGACGCAAAACTTCGACATCTTGTGCGAAGCTTGGATCTTCGGCGATCAGCTCATCCACTTTTTTGACGGCGTGCATCACTGTGGTGTGGTCACGACCACCGAACTTACGACCAATTTCAGGCAAAGACCGCGCGGTCAATTGTTTTGCCAGATACATTGCCACCTGTCTGGGGCGGGCAACAGCACGCGCACGACGGGAGGAATGCATATCAGCAATCCGGATATTGTAATGTTCGGCCACACGGCGTTGAATTTCATCAATGGTGATGCGACGATCACTGGAACGTAAGAGATCTTGCAAGACATCCTGCGTGGATTCCAGAGTTATACTCGACTTGGTTACTTCGGCATGGGCGACTATACGGTTCAAAGCCCCTTCCAGTTCACGGATATTCGATGTGACTTTCAACGCCAAAAATTCAAGAACCGGTTCCGGCACTTCTACACCCAACTGACCACAACGGGTTTTCAGGATACCGAGGCGCAAATCATAGGTGCTGGGATGAATATCCGCCACCAATCCCCATGACATGCGAGAACGTAACCGTTCATCCACACCTTGCAGTTCAGACGGCGCACGGTCTGCCGCAATGATGATCTGTTTATTCTGATCAACCAAGGCATTGAACGTATGGAAAAATTCTTCCTGTGTTGAGTCTTTACCAGCGATAAACTGAATATCATCAATCATCAAGACATCAACAGACCGGAAGATTTCCTTGAACGTCATGGTGTCTTGAGCACGGATGGCACGAACAAACTGGTACATGAATTTTTCAGCAGAAAGGTACATGACAACTTTTTCAGGTTGCTTCTCTTTCAATTCCCAAGCGATGGCATGCATCAGATGGGTTTTCCCCAAGCCCACTCCGCCATAGATAAAGAGCGGATTGAACGGAACATTACATTCAACAGCGCGGCTGGCTGCGGCATGAGCCATAGCATTGGACTTGCCAACGACAAAGGTTTCAAATTTGAAGCGTGGATCAAGCGGAGAAGATAAATCCAGCTTTTCTGCCAATTCATTGACGTTCGATTTTAGGGCAACTGGCGCAGTTTCGATTTGCGCATCTTCTGGAGAGGATGCATGGCCATGAACCACAACAATTTCCAGTCGTTCAATGCCTTCTTCTCCGGTTTCCTTGCACATCTGACGAATGCGCTCGACATAATGGGTAGAAATCCAGTCTTTCATAAAACGGGTCGGAACAGAAACTTCCAATGTTCCATGATAGCAAGCCTGCAACGACATCGGCTTTAACCAGCTACGGAAGATGGCTTCACCAAACTCCTCACGCATACGGTTATAGACCTTATCCCATACGGCGCGCACCTCGGGTGTTGGATCAAATGTTTCAGGCGCCAACGCCTGACCATAGATTGATACCACAGATGCTTTATTTCCCCCGGACTCAGACATGTCCCATTTTCTCCCACTTGTTGCACTTTCACGACAACCGGCTGTAAAAAAATCTCTCACAAACAGCAACGGTTGAACTCTTCAGACCAGACATATCAAATATCTTGATACTCTGTTTCTGACACTCTCCTCCAAGTACCTAGATAAACCTTTGGCACTCAACGCAGTAGGGGATTTGCTCCCTCTTTAGTTTTTACAACAATAGTATGCGTCCCATGGATAAGGGGACTATATGCCATTCACGCCCAGAAAAAAGGCGACAAAGTGTCATTGCGAATTCCTTCGCAAAAACCGATCAGGTATAAAAGTAAAAAGGATTATTCCTTTTTACTGATTATTATTGAGATTTGGCTGCCTTGATACGGGCAGACAGACGAGACAGTTTACGAGATGCTGTCTTCTTAGGAAGAATTCCCTTTGTTACGCTTTTTTGCAATTCCGGCTGACAAACACGCAATGCGGTCTCGGCTGCTGCAACATCTCCAGCAGTCAACGCCAGTTCAACCTTCTTCACGAAAGTCCGAATACGGCTGCGGTTTGCACTGTTGATCTTTGCACGTTTAGCGTTTTGTCTTACACGCTTTTTTGCCGAAACATGATTGGCCATTCAAAAACTCTTTCAAAATTCTATTAAGTTGTCTTGCTAACAGGGGATGTTTTAAGCCGAGTTATCCCCAGATGTCAAGAAA
>MNUG01000003.1 GCA_001871905.1 Alphaproteobacteria bacterium CG1_02_46_17
TCTGCAACCATGCCTGATGAAATCAAAAGATTGTCTGAAAAGTTTCTTTCCAATCCGAAGATGGTATCTGTTGCCCCTCCGGCGTCTCCGGCTAAAACCGTTGATCACCGGATGATAGAGGTAACGCCTCGTACCAAAAAAACAATATTGAAAAAATTGATCGAACGCGAAGAAGTTAAAAACGCCTTCGTCTTTTGTAACCGTAAAAGAGACGTCGATTCACTGGGGAAATGGCTAAGAGAAAAAGGGTTTTCCGCAGAAGCCCTTCATGGTGATATGGCTCAAACTAAGCGGACAGAAACATTGCAAGCCTTCAAGGATGGAAAAATTGTTCTTCTGGTTTGCTCCGATGTGGCGGCCCGTGGGTTGGATGTTTCCGGTGTATCCCATGTGTTCAATTTTGATATTCCGTTTAATGCAGAGGATTACGTTCACCGGATTGGTCGGACAGGTCGCGCCGGACAAAAAGGGTGTGCTTGGTCATTAATTACTGAAGACGATGAAAAGCTGGTTGCCGCTATCCGCAAACTGGTTGGGGACGCAATCCCGACCGAGTTAGCACATGCCGGAGACGATGAGCCTAAAGAAAAACGCGTCAGTACCAGTAAGCATAAAGAACCCACCAAAACAACGAGACCGGAAAAAGTGGCTAGTTTGCCCTCTGCCAAAAAAGGTGAGAAGAAAGCATTCCATAATCGCCGCGATCATGACGACTCAGTGGAAGAAGATGCGTTTACAGAAAATAACCTACCAGCTTTCTTGCGCTTGTAGGGTATCAAAACTAACGACGGACGTCGTTAGTTTGACATATTTTTGAAATCTTCGATTTTTCCACATTTTTATCCACAGCCCCGATTGACTTGGAGAGCACTTTTCTCGAGAATAGACCTGATTATTTATCTTTGACATATTTCGTTCATGGCCAACCAGATTTTCTTCAAAAACCAGCCTTTACCCCGATTGCGTAAATCGGGGCATCGCCAGCACTCAATGCATCGCGGAGCATATGTGGGGCTATTGCTGGCTGGCGTTGCTCTTATTCCCCTGACAACATCGTTTCTACCTTCGGCTTGGGCCGCAGTAACGGATGGTTCGACTGCGCCAAATCCGGTTGAACAGACAACTCAACCTCCTGCCGCCGAGGATCAGGTTGGACTTTTGGCAAACAGTGTCTCATATGACGAGGTAACTCAGACGATTACAGCCGAAGGCTCGGTTGAAATTACCCAGAATGACAAGGTCGTTCGTGCCAATCAGGTTGTCTATCATTTACAGACGGAAACAGTCGAGGCCGTCGGGGATGTTGCCATGATGGATTCTTCCGGAGATGTGCATTTCGCCGAACGGGTTGAGTTGGAAAAACAACTCAGCAACGGATACATCAAGAAATTACGATCCATTCTGGCGGATGGGTCACGCATTTCTGCTGATGAAGGTCGCCGGACAGATGGCAATATTATTGTCATGAAGAATGCGACCTATACGCCGTGTGAACCCTGTCGGGAACACCCCGAAAAATCGCCTCTGTGGCAGATCACAGCAGATAAAGTCACACATGATAAACAGGATCACTCAATTTCCTACGAAGATGCCAAGCTGGAAATCTATGGTGTTCCAGTGGCATATACGCCATATTTCTCGCATCCGGATGGGACGATTAAACAAAAAAGCGGGGTATTGCCTCCGAAATTTTCCTTGAACTCGCAATTGGGTCTTGGGGTAACATCGCAATATTACTGGGCAATTTCTCCGTCCGAAGATGCAACAATCGGTGCAAGGGTTTTTACCGGTGCCTCCCCACAACTGCTTGGTGAATACCGCAAGCGTTTTGAAAAAGCCAAGATAAAATTTAACGCCAGTACCACCTATTCTGATCGCAAGGAATCGGTGGGGAATACGACCATTACGACTGACAAGGAAATGCGCGGGCATTTATTCGGGGATGGTCTGTGGGATCTTGATGACAAATGGCGTGCTGGATTCAAGGCACAAATTACAAGTGACGAACAATATCTGCGCCAATATGATATTACCAGCAAGGACGTGCTTGAAAACGAGATCTATGCCGAACGCTTCGAACATCGTGACTATCTCGCAGTTCGGGCATTGGGGTTTCAGGACGTGCGCGTCAGCGACCGTTCCACTGATCAACCGAATATTTTGCCCGAATTTGAAGCATCTTATCTTGGTGACCCCAACTCACTTCTGGGGGGACGCTGGAGCGCAGACCTCTTCGGCCTCGGGCTGATGAGGAAGGGGAATGGTCAGGATGTGGCGCGTATGTCCACAACATTGGGCTGGCAACGGCGGGACATCTTTTCATGGGGATTTGTAAATGTTTTCAATGCCAGTGCGCGAGGGGACTATTATTCAATCTCTGATCGTGACGAGATCTCGCTGGTTGGCGGATCCGGAACTACGAACGCCGCGCGCTTTTATCCTTTGATGCACGATGCTTTATCCTACCCGTTGGAAAAAGATTTTGACGAAGCACAAATGGTTATTGCTCCAACTGTATCTGTAACTTTATCCACCAACGCCAAAAACGATACGGGAATTCCAAACGAAGATTCTCAGGATGTCCAGATTGATGCATTGAATATTTTTGACTCGAACCGCTTTCCTGGAATAGACCGTGTGGAAGATCGCAGCCATGTGACCTATGGCGCGCGTACCGGATTATATCAACATGATGGCGATTCTCTGGAGGTCTTTTTGGGGCAAAGCCTCCGGTTTGAAAATGGGGACAACCCATTTCCCAACGGATCAGGTCTATCCGAACAGAAATCCGATATCGTCGGACAAATGGTTGCCAATTACCGTGACCGGTTCACTTTGAATTATGCGTTCCAGTTGGGGTCAGATTCTTTGCGCTCCGAACGACATGAACTGGATGCGACAACCAGAATTGGTAATCTGGGACTCTCGGCGACCTATCTCTATGCCCGCGCCTTGGAAGGAACTGATTTGAACAGTAGTCGTGAACAGTTATACGGGGATGCCTCTTACCAGATTAATCCGGAATGGACTTTGAATTCTGCCGCACGCTATGATTTCGGCAGCGAAGATGAAGGTCTGCGTTATGCTGATCTCGGGGTCATCTATACTGGACAGTGCGTCAGCGTGACAACACGCGCACGTCGGAATTTTACATTTGAAGATACCGGTGACAACGCAACTGAAATTACAGTATCGCTGGGATTGAAAAATCTGGGAACCTTTGGCAATAATAACTAATGCCCGTAAGAATGGTTTGAATTACGGGTCGGGATATTGAGCATGTCATTTTCATCATATAATCCGCGCAATCGTTATCGGGAAAGATCAGTCCGGAGATTTAACCGTATTGTGCTGGCCATTCTGTTGATCGGCGGGTGTATTGCTATCGGCTTTATGTTCGGGCGCCAGAATGCAGCAGCACAACTCTCGACATTAAAGCAGGACATGATTCAACGCGACAAGCAGTTGAAAGACCTGCAGACTGAATTGACAACGGTGCGGGCAGATGCCCAAACAGCGACTTCGAGGCTGGAATTACTGCGCACCCAATACGAAAAGGATTTACCGCAAGGCGGGCCAACTCGTGAGATTTTTGAAATGGTCAGGAAACAAATCGAAGATGGTATGGCACCAGAACGTTTGGCTTTTGTTATCCGTTCGGCAAGGCCACCCCGCAATTGTTCTGATCCATCCAGCAAAAGATTTGTCGCGCGGACTCCTGCCTATAATGGCCCTTCCAGTGTAGTAGCGGTTGGGGAGGGGGCTGTAACCGTAGCCGGAAGCGGTGTTTCTGCCCGTGGGCGTTCTGGTCAGCTGGAAGCTTGGTATGATCCTAATCAGAAGGTGTCGGTGACCTTCAAAACGGCAGATGGAGAGGAGGACGTGAGAGAAGGCATTCTTCCTTTCCAGCACTCTATGATCGCATCAGGTCGTGAGTATCGCTTCACCTTGTCTGAAGGGGAAAAGTCATTCGTCAAAGTGACATTCGACAGTTGCGATTATCCTTAGATGAAGAGCCCTGTTATTTCTGTTTCCACTGTCCGTCAATCATCAGGAATTCTCCTTTGGCTGCCATATTAAAGATTTTCTGTGCGGCAATTTTCTGGACTTCTTCCAAAGGAATTGATTGTTTGGCGGCAGTTTCTTTGTAAACAACCAATCGACCCTTGTTAGTGCGATTAACCAAAGACGCAATTTCGGGAGAAGGATTCGGCAAGGTTGCCGCCACCAATCCGTTAGAGGTTTCACCAACCAGCCCGACATTTTTTGCCGTGGACAGGTCCATGTCTGCGGCATGGGATAACGGCGCAAAGCCAGTCAGCAGGGCAAATAACGCAAAAAGAGTGAATAGGGTCTTTTTCATAGGAAGAATCCTTTCTTCTGTTTATTTGGAAACACCGAACAGGTCAGGATTATTCAGCATCTCTGCATCAAGGTCTTTTTCAACCCGAATCCGGACTTCTTGTTCGATTTTAATATTCATATTGATTTCAATGGGCTTGTCAGGAGCCTCGATTTTAACCGTTGGCGTACAAGCACATAACAAAGAGCCGCATAAAACAGCCGAAAATAAGGCGCGATAGTTGATCATTTTTTATCTCCCTTATAAGAACGGAGTGTAGAGCTTAAATCCCCCGCCTGCAAGGCTTGCTGTAATACGCGCCCCAAATCCCCTTCCAGATTGAGGTTTAGCTCGATCGGGCGGGTGCCCAAAACAGGACTTGTGCCACTGGCGCTTAGTTTTGTTGTCATATGACCATCCATGGGGCCGTCCATCTCCAAAGATAGGGCAGAGAATTGGAAATCACTCAAAGCTTGTCGGACAGTTTGCATACGCTGGTCATCGCCCTGTAGTGAAGCTGGGAATTGCTCGGGCGTATATTTGAAATATCCATTTTTTACGCTGCTCAGCTTGCCGGTTTTGAACGTCAGGCCGGAACTGCCAAAGCTAACCGGCAAATCCCCACTTAACTGCCCTTGGGCACTTAAAGAAGAACTCCCTAAAAGTTGAGAAAGTTTTTCAATATCAATCTGGTCAAAATGGAGAGTTGTCGCACTCTCGTGGTTATCCGGTGATATGGTGAACGCCGTGGCGGATAGTGACCCACCAGCCATCGCAAATGAAATATCCGAAAGTCTCAGACCGTCTTTTTGGTTGCCGGACACCATGACACTGCCTTTGGCAATATCAGTCTGGTCATTATAGGGGGTTAGGCTGAATTTCGATTTACCATTGATCGACCATGGATATAATTTATCTATGGTCAAAGAGCCTGATAAATCACGGAACAAGACGCCGTCACGATCCCCTTGAATTTTATTAATCTCAATATTTAATGGCCCGGATATATCCAGATGGCCTTCGTTGGTTGTGATCAATAAAGAACCGGAAGTCTTGATGTCTCCGTCCGTTAATCGCAAATCATATTTTTCATCCAAGGGGAGGAGATCAGCAATCTCCGCAGCCTTCAGATTGGTATCTAGAATATCAAGGTCAATGGCGTCCTTTTCAGGAATAAGGGCTGCAGTGCCCCTTAAACGCGTATGCGCTTTGCCTGCCAGAATGGCCCAGGCAGCCTGCTTGATCGGCTGGTCAAAAATCGTGATGGGTAACGCAAGTTGTATAGTGAGAGGAGATATTTTTTTAACCCACTCAGTCACAGAAGGATCAGGATTCTCATCCATCAAGTCATATAATGCGGTGGCATCGGGGCTGGAGATGCTTAACTCGAATTGTTCAGGCGGTTTACGGTTCCATCTTCCGACAACTGAAATATCAGGGTGGCCTGCAGGAGAGGTTTTGAAAAATAATGGTTCTGTTTTATTTGTATCAAAAATAATGGCAACATTTTGCAACAAGGCGTTTAATGTCTTGATGCTACCTGCTGTAATCTGTCCGGAAATTTGTCGCGGTTCTGCAGCAGATTTCTTAAGAAGGTTGATCTGTCCTGATAAACGGGAGGTCTGGAAACCTGAAAATTCTCCTCGCCCTTCCAGAATATCCAGAGAGAAATTCTGCTCTCCCTTGGCTCCTAATGTGCCATGTCCATCTAGGTTAAAGGAAAGTTGTTTCTGTTCGCTCCATAACGATAGATTGATCGACTGGGTTTGGTCTTTGGCATCTTCAACATGTAGCTTGCCCTGAACGCGGAAATTTCCCT
Source organism: Alphaproteobacteria bacterium CG1_02_46_17 (assembly GCA_001871905.1). Lineage (GTDB taxonomy): Bacteria > Pseudomonadota > Alphaproteobacteria > Micavibrionales > Micavibrionaceae > UBA1573. Next base: position 6,162 of record MNUG01000003.1, read on the forward strand.
GTGGCGTATCAAGATCCAAATCAACACCTTGTAAAAACAAAGTACCAACTGGCAAAAGAGCAGAGTCGGATGCTCCAACTGGAAGTGTCGCATCCCAGCCTGCCAGCTTAAACTGCCCGTTTTCGTTAATTTCACCCATCAGAGAAATATTTTTAACGCTTATTGATCCGATTTTTCTGTGACCAATCAGATCAACCCAGTTAAAGGTCGCGTTTATTTCATCAACCGTACTAAAATCATTTCCATCCAGAGAAATATGATCAATATAAAGACCAACGGGCGTGAGGCTGATATTCTTGACAGAGGCTTGGGGAAACCCGTTATTGCGGATTTCGTTCTGGATAAGATAGCGAGCGCC
>MNUG01000033.1 GCA_001871905.1 Alphaproteobacteria bacterium CG1_02_46_17
CAGCCAATACTTTCGTAATCGCTGCCGTCAGTGTCGTCTTACCATGGTCAACGTGACCAATCGTTCCGATATTGCAATGCGGCTTCGACCGCTCAAACTTCTCTTTGGACATATTTATAACCTCTGTTGCCTGAAGATGATGTCAATAAACCTTACACCCTCCAAACAGGAGAGCTGTAAAACTCCGAGAGATTTAGGAAACTCTGGGGGGCATGTCAACCGGATTCTGCGCCCTACCCTGTTATTTTTTGTTTTTATCGAAAACATAGGCCTGAATTTAAGAGATCCATATAGCGAAGCCTTCACACTCAAGTGATAAAACCACGGGAAAGCTATAGTTAGCCACTTCGAGAAAACTCTGTCAAAAATAGAACCTTGGTCGGTAAGGTAGAAAACAAGGAAATTTCAAAATTTTTAATATTTATTTCTGATAATTATTTCGCAAATAGGGAAATAAGGAGTAAAACGGTACTAGAGGAGCCGGAATCTAAGACAAAATAATTCCGGAATTCAATGATGGGAAGCCTGACAGATTTAACAAAAGCATTTCGCACAGACCCTCTGGACAAAAAGGGGAGGGAAGACCAAGCCGCTGAATTGCTGTTTTGTATCTTCAAAAAAGATATTGAAAAGGCCCGCCCTTTGGTCAGTGCAGGTGTATCCACGACTATGACGAGCTTTTTTCTTCAGACCCCCGCAACAATAGAAGGGCCACCAACTCAACTGGTTAATACCTCCCCTCTGTTCTGGGCCTGCATGAGTGGAGAGCGCGAGTTCGTTGAATTATTTTTGGAGAAAGATCCTTTCGCCAATCCATATGCCAGAATCAGCTCTTCCATCTCGCTTATGAATCATTTGAGTCCATTTGAGGCCGCGCAAAAAGCACAGCATCAAGACATTGTTGACTTGATCAACCAGAAAAAGGGGCCACCCCCTGTTTCTGGCCTCAGAAAGATATTTGACCTCATTCTCCAATAAAAAAAGCCCCGTATAGGGGCTTTCATTTTCCAGATGGTCTGTCTAGGCAACACGGGTTAAAGGTTTGTATTTGATCCGGTGCGGTTGATCGGCATCAATACCCAGACGACGCTTACGATCCGCTTCATAATCTTCATAGTTACCTTCAAACCAGACAACCTTAGAATCCCCTTCAAACGCCATAATATGGGTTGCCAGACGGTTTAGGAACCAACGATCGTGCGAGATCACAACCGCACAACCCGGATATTGTTCCAAGGCTTCTTCCAAAGCCGACAAAGTTTCGGTATCCAGATCGTTGGTAGGCTCATCGAGCAGCAAGACGTTGGCTTCGGTTTTGAGCATCTTCGCCAAGTGAACGCGGTTGCGCTCCCCACCGGATAACTGACCGACTTTTTTCTGTTGATCGGTGCCCTTGAAATTGAATGATCCGACATAAGCGCGGCTTGGTATTTCAATTTTTCCCATTTGCAGAATATCATTGCCACCGGAAATTTCTTCCCAGACATTTTTGTTCGGGTCAAGCGCATCGCGGCTTTGATCGACACAGCCAAGCTTCACCGTATCTCCAACACGGAAATCACCGCTATCAGGTTTTTCAACACCCGTAATCATGCGGAACAATGTGGTTTTACCCGCTCCGTTCGGCCCGATCACACCGACAATTCCTCCCGGAGGCAACTTGAACGACAAACCGTCAATCAGCAAACGATCACCAAATCCTTTGCTAATGTCAATGGCTTCAACCACCAGGTTGCCCAAGCGCGGCGGCGTAGGAATAACAATCTGCGCGCGACCCACAGTCTCGCGTTCGCTTTCCAGCAACATATCTTCATACGCTGCAATACGCGCCTTGGATTTTTTACGGCGGGCTTCCGGTGTTTGATTGATCCATTCCAATTCACGGGACAAGGTTTTCTTGCGTGTTGCTTCGGTTTTGGATTCCTGTTCCATACGTTTGCGTTTGGCATCCAGATAAGCTGTATAATTGCCTTCATACGGAATACCCGACCCACGATCGAGCTCTAGAATCCATCCCGTCACATTATCAAGGAAATACCGATCGTGAGTAATCATCACGACAGTCCCTTTATAATCGAGCAAGAAGCGTTGAAGCCATGCCACAGAATCTGCGTCCAAGTGGTTGGTCGGTTCATCCAGCAACAACAGATCAGGAGACTCAAGCAGCAAACGACACAAAGCAACGCGGCGTTTTTCACCGCCCGAAAGTCTGGTCACATCGGCATCCCCCGGGGGGCAACGCAAGGCATCCAGAGCAATCTCGATCTGACGTTCCAGCTCCCATCCGTTGCCATGGTCAATCTCGTCTTGGAGCGCGCCCATTTCTTCGGTGAGCGCATCAAAATCTGCACCCTCTTCGCACATTTCCATACCGATAGCATTAAAGCGTGCCAGCTTATCAAGCATCGGGCGACAAGCTTCCATGACGTTCTCAAGAACAGTTTTGTTCTCGTCCAATTGAGGTTCTTGCGCCAGATAACCAACCCGCGCATTTTTGTCAGAAAAGGCCTCTCCGACAAACTCCTTATCAACTCCCGCCATAATTTTGAGCAAAGTCGATTTACCCGCACCGTTCGGCCCCAGAACACCGATCTTGGCCCCCGGATAAAAACTGAGCGTCATATTGCTCAAAACTGTTTTCCCACCGGGATAGGTTTTGGACAATCCGTTCATCACATACACATACTGGTATCCGGCCATTTTATTGATTCCATTACATTTTTTTGCTTCAAATTTACCTGTGCAGGAACTGTGTAGATTGCCTGTTTTCGGGCAAAACAAACCACCACATCACTAAAGCTTTGTTTTCAAAAGATTTTTTGAAAAAATTTTGAATTTTTGGCCAAAATGCTGGGATTTGCACACATTTTCTGCTGACTACGCCCCTTTATAGAGGGGAAGACATGAGAACTCAAGATGGCAATTGCGCGAGTTTTGTACCACTATACTTGCAAAACAACTATCGGAGAAAAATGGCATGGCACGAAATTCAGAACATATCCGTCTTAAGATTATCGGATTATTTTTGCTGACCACCATTACAATCCTACCTGTAAAGTATGCCCATGCATTTGAACCGGAAAGCCCCACCCTAACGCTCAACAATGACGATAATTTATGCAAACCTTTTCTGAAAAGCTGGAACGATGTCTTCCTCAGCACAGAATTCATAAACGAAACCGAGCTCGAACTTGAAAGAAACTTCCCCCAAGCAGAAATCTTATCATTCCCAAGAGAAAAACCCGAAACTCTGGATGCTTTATACGGAGACGCTTTTTTCTTTGAGGCTGACTTGGATGCAGATCAAAAACCCGAAACTTTATATCTGGAGAGTCAGAATATGGGTTGGCGATACTTGGGTGTTAACCTATATCTCGTCAATGATATGGATTTACTCGAGAAGACTGTTGTACAAAAATTAAGAAATACAGAGGTAAAACCTCTTCAATATCGGAATAAGAATACAGAACAATTTTTCACAGAATTGTATAACTACTCCCCACCAAGAATGGTGCATCTCATTAAAGACAATGGGTATCTCTATACAATTTCAATACCCATGTTACCTCGACTTGATAAACCCACTATTTCCGAACTGCTTAAACTAAAATCAGACGGGGCGGAAAAAATCTGCGAAGTTAAATTACTCCCTGCAAAAGAGAAATATAAAGAATTCACTGATAAAGGTGTATTATTCGAAGCATTGACAAACGTTTATGGTGAAGGTGACAGCTGCATGGGAACACTTGGCTGGACAGCAAAACCTCTCGACTCCAGCCTATCCAACATATTTGAACGGCCACAAATTCTAGAAAAGTCTCACAGTATCCCTGCGCGGCAAGAACCATGGACAGAAACAGAAACTGCCACACAACTCCGCTTTATTTCATGGGCACTATCAGACCCTATGGGATGGGAAACCTATAAAACTATAATGGCTTCAAAATCAGATTTCATTCTGTATCTAGAGAACTACTATAAGGAATATTTCAAATACAATAATACAGAGGCTCAAGAGCAAGCGGAACTTGCTTGGAGCCATTGGTTAAATAACATCATCTACGCCAGAAGCCATGACACTTACCAAATAACTTTGGCCGCAAAATTTATACCTGATACAAATTATCCTAACACAAGAAACCTGATAAATACCTCCTATAATGCGCTCATTAAAAATAAAGATGTCATGAATCAATACACACAGGAAGCCGTATATCCTGAACTACTCTTAGCGCTGATTTATACCAGATCAGAGCCTTTGAGAATTACAGAATTATATCAAATTATAAAGGGGCATGAGCATCAGGAAAAAGAATATCAAGAATTTCTTGACCGCTCACTGCTCGCGGCTATAGGGGATGACACGCTTACCAAACTCAGTCTGGATCAAGGCGCAAACATCAATGCGGAAACCAACTGGTATAAAAAGACCCCGTTAATGTACGCCGCGCAAGCCAATAACCTGAACGGTGTAAAATACTTGATTAAGGCAGGTGCAAATTTAAACATCAAAACAGATGGATCAGAATACAGATGCACCACCCTCGAACGCGATAATAGAACAGCCCTCATGTACGCTGCTGAGAACGCAGAGAAGGATATTATTTTATCTCTCATAAATTCAGGAGCAGATATTTCCTCTCAGGACAGTACAGGGAACACCGCCCTTTGGTATTTCGAGAGGAACAAGATTATTACAGATCCCCAAGATAGAGAACTTCTTAAAAATAAACTCAAGGAAGAATGGGACCATAACCTAGATGAGAGGAAGTAAGTCCTCCTCCCTAGGGCTTTCTGAATCGCCCCGCTCCTTTCTTTCTCGCGCTCGCGATAACATTACAAGACAAAAAACCGCGATAGTCTCGCGGCTTTTTGTTTTAGATTTTATCTCTATCTGACTCTTACTGTTCGATACAAAACAGGGCCCCTGCACCTGTGCAAAGCCAATATCCTTGAGTAATAACAGCACTTAAGGCTGATGAGTTTCCTTGCATATAAGTTGCAGAGCAGGAGGTTCCTGTCCAATTATACAAGTTGGATAGATCAGATGAAGAAGAGTAGGAAGAGCCATTAGATTTTGTTCCGCTAAGAACACGCGCAGAAGCCCTCTGATTTCCATACTCGTCCATATCAATGGCATGAAGCAATGTACTCCACAACCCACCTACAGTATTAACTACGACAGTCGTGTTATCCACCAATCTGAGCTCATCCCAATCATAGCCGACACGGTTTACAGCCCAATCGGTTTCAGACACCCCTGACAAGATTGCTTTCCATGTTCCTCCAAGAGAGGCAGCAGAGGCGCGCGATTGGCACTGCGTATCTGCCACCAGAGGCACCACCAAAAGAGTTTCCATTGGGATCAGTTGATGTTACAAAGACCCTTTTCACCACACCAGTGGACGATGGGCCAGTCCAAACTCGCCAATAGAAATTTGTTGAACCCGCTGCTGCTGTCATCTTATAGCTTGTACTTGCAGTTGCCGGAGATGTCATATGAAATGTAATTTTATCAGCATTTTTAACTGTATAGGAGGTAACCCCCGTTGCAATTGTGACACCGCCTCTTTCAACATCAAAATTTGGAGATCCTCCGGTTGCAGTAACAGATAGCGTCTGCGTTGCACCATTACTCATTCCACCAACTGCAACTTGATCAGAGGTTATAACACTCGAAAGCGCAACTTGTGTTTTATAAGGAATACTCATCGCAACTGGTGTAACGTCGGACGCATCATCAACATCTTCTATGCAATAAATTGCGTTCTGGTATGAGGATGAATCGGACCCTTTATAGAGCCAAGTTGAAGAAGAGCTTGCCGAAGATCCCTCTGCTAAACTGCTATAACTAGCTGTCCAGCTAGATGCCGTATATCCTGAATTTTTTGACCCGTCCGAGAAAGAGCCCGTATGCACATCAGTGACCCGTACATCTCCATTTTGATCAAGATCAATCGCTGATAGCAAACTACCATCAAACAAATCAACAACTCCATTATTTACGACAACGGTTCCATCTACTTTGGTTAGCGTCTTCCAATTCCATGGAACTCGATCATAAGCATTAACAGTTTCATCAGACATAATCGCTTTCCACTTTGCTGACAATCCTAAGGTTGATGTGGCCGCATTGGAATTGCAATATGTATCATATGTGGACATTCCTCCCTGATATCCGTAATACGATGACTTGGTGACGAAAATTTTTGCAGTTACGGAAGAGTCGGCATATCCGACCCACCAAGTGTAGGTGTCGGAACCTATGGTGATGGTGGCAGTATTCTTTGTTCCCAGAACTGTAGGAGCATCCATGGTAAAGGCCAACGTGTCCCCCCAAGTTAATCCACTTATCGATGTTGAACCGGTAGATAAACCATTCTTGACAATATCCATCCCAGTTCCGCCCGATATGGATGCCGACACCGGATCAAAGATACCAGCGATAGTGACTGTATTAGACGTTGAAGATCCACCAGGGGAAAACACGATGGCATTCTGTATAGCAACC
>MNUG01000028.1 GCA_001871905.1 Alphaproteobacteria bacterium CG1_02_46_17
CAGAAAACCGCCGATACAAGACACAACAAGGTTGCGCTGTCCACAATAACTTTCCTTTCTGTCGGACAGAAGTTTCCCGTTACAGAGAATAATATAACCATTTAAAAATCAAAAAGCAACAAAAACAGCATCTCTGCTGCAACAATTTGTTTCCTTTCCTCACTTCGGCATCCACACTTCCGAAGTGCGGAAGGGGAAGTGAGGAATAATTGTGATGTGTTGGTGCCGACGGGAGGAATCGAACCCCCAACCTCTTCCTTAGGATGGAATCGCTCTATCCATTGAGCTATCAGGGCAAACGATGGGCAGGTCTATCTAGGCCAAAGGCTGATCCGCCTCTGGCGGAAAAACTAAAATAAAAGTTCTATATAACAAAAATCCCCCGGTTTACATTAAGCGAAACGAAATGGGGATTTTTGTTTTGAAATAAAGGTGCGCCGAGATAGCTATCTCGGCGCATGACATATCAAGGAAGGCGGGTCAAGCTCACTAGAAGACAAACTCGAGCTTCTTCTCTTTACTGCTTTCCACGATCACGGCTTGCTCCTGCAAACCACCGAACTGGGGTTGGACCTTGATGCGGTAATTCCCGGGCTTCAGATCAAAGGTGTGCGGAGTGACCTCGCCTGTAAGCCTGCCTTCAATGTAGATCTTGGCTCCCGGAGGATTTGATGTCACGGTCAGCTTACCTGGTTGGTCCCCTGGCTTCTGGAGCTTCACCCACATGAGTCTTGCTCGCCCCGAGTCCATCGACGAATCGCGCGACTCGCCGATACTGTACGTGCAGCGAATTGACGGTATGAGATTATCTGACAGTTCCAGTACGTGAACCTTGACGTCGCGACCACGACTATCGGGCCAGATGAGCTTGGAGCCGTCGGGAGACCAGGAAGGCCAGACAGCCCTACCGCTGTGATCGTTGTACCTCCAGTGTCCCCATTTCGAGCCATCCCTCGAGATTATGTACAGATCCCCAGCTATGATTACCGCAACACAACTGCCATCAGGCCTCCAACGTATCGGGGGAGACAACTTACAGCGGCCATTCTGATCCACGGTCTCTATACTCTTCGTGATAACCCGGACGTTCGCCATGCTTGGGTAGTCAGCCACGCAGAGGTCTTTGCCCCATCTGTAGACGATTGTGTCTCCTTGTGGCGACACTGAGGGCCAGAAGTACTGCAGAGTGCCAAACTCCCTCGGCAGGGCCCAATTGGTCCCGCTCCTCCCTCGGCACTCCGAAGACAATACGTTTAGAACATCTTGCTTAAGGTCGTAACTGGCTATCACGCTTCCGTAATGTCCACCGAACTGGAAGATTAGGAGTTCTAGGACGATGACGTTGGGGTTTGAGGTCCAGTCAACCCAACGGGCGCCCACTCTATACCCGTCGCGCTCGATCTCGCCGTAGCTCAGTTCTGAGTTGGCCCCAAAGAGCTTCTCGGGGAGTGAGATGTTTTTCACCACAATTCCTTGAGCAGTAAGGATGTCTACGGTCTTGGCTGGCATGATGTCGGTGTTGTAGGCTACATTGGCTATATAGATAGCGTCGGGTGAAACCGCTATAGATCCCTCGGACCAAGCGCGCTCAAACAGTAGATCCCATTGGACATTGGTCGGGGATGCGAAGCTGCTCGGTGATGTTCCCTTGTAGACCTGTCTGCCATCCAGGGTTAACAGACATTCCTCCATGTCTTGCGGTTGAATGCTGATGGTGGGAAGAGATGGGGCGGGTGACCCAGCAGGACGGAACTTTTGAACACGGCATCCCATATCCGCCACATAGACGTTACCCATCGGGTCAACAGCCACATCAATAGGAGTCTTGAATTGTCCATCCCCGCTACCAGTTGATCCGAACTTGGTGACAAACCGTCCTTCGCTCGTGAACTTCTGTACCCGGCCATTACCTGTGTCAGCCACGTAGATATTGCCTACCGCATCGATCCCTATCCCTGTGGGTGACAGGAACTCTCCGTCTTCAGTACCACGACTCCCTATACTGGCGACGAAAGCTCCATCGGAGGTGAACTTTTGGACACGATGGTTGCCCGCATCGCAGACGTAAACATTTCCGAGAGTGTCCACAGCTAGATCATTGAGGTCTCTGTTGAAATCGCCACTGAATTGTCCGTTCTGGTTCCCGGGTTTGCCCCATTGTTTCAGGATGTTCCCCCTGCTGTTCAGTTTGATGACTTCACACTGCCGGTGAACATAGATATCCCCACTCCGGTCCACAGCAATGCCTCCGTATAAACCAGACCACTGCGCTAGTAACTTCCCAGCGCTGCTCAGTTTCTGGACGCGGTTTTCCCATGGGTCGCCTACATAGATATTGCCATCCTTGTCCACGGCCAAACCATCAATCTGCCCGAACAGCATGGGAGCTTCCTTCTCTCCCCCGATGACCTGCAGCAACTTCCCTTCGGCGGTGAATTTGCAGATGCGATGGCCTTCATCCTCAGCGGTGTAAATCAGACCAGCGGCATCCGTGGTTATGCAGATCAGATCCGTGAACTGTCCTGGTCCGAAACCCGCTGTCCCCCACTTTGAGGTGAACTGATAGTTTTGGGCCACTAGTGGGTCTCCTTCAGAGGCACTAACAACATGGGACGATGTCGTCACCAGGATGATGGTGACGATCACCACCAGCAACTCAATGAGTGTGAAACTGCGTTTCATCGTACATTCCTCCTTAGGGAATGTTTGATTGCCGATCATTACACGATCGGTTACGGCTCCGAGGTGCTACCTGTGTTGTATCAAATCGTCAGAAAATGTCAAGAATTTTCTGCTAACTTTTTGTCAGGCAAAGATATTTAAAAAACAGCATTTCTGCTGATAACTTTCGAAACCATACTTATTTTCTGCTAATTTTTTACCTTCATTGCAAGAATCCCCTAATTTATATTGGTTGAAATGAAAACGAGGATTTTTTGCCTGGAGAAAGTCACATATATTTCACGATCGTGAAATATATGTGACTAAAAAATTGTAGATTAAAAATGGTTGTTGTTAGTTACAGGTGGAAAAATTAGCTATTAGGTGTACGATCGTACACCTAATAGCTAAAAATTGAAATCAAAAATTATTTTTGTTTGAGAAATTTTTCGATTAATTTGATATCCTCAAAGTCCTTTTTCCGCCCCATCTTTTTCTTCCAGCGAATTAAATCATCAAGTCGGACGAATTTATGACCAAAGATAATGTCGGCGTTAGCTAAAGTTTGGTCAAAATTTTCAATCAAAGTGTCTTTTGCCGGAATAAGATCAATTTCGCCAATTACAATATGGGAAAATTTTGGCTTTTGCCTTTCCGGATATTTTTTAGCCAATTTATTATAAATCTCGTCGTCGATCGCAACATCAAGATCATCAATTTCCCTTAGCCCCCTTGCAGCCAGTGGACCAGAGCCGTATATCAGATATTTGCCCCTTGGTATTCTTAGTTTTTCGAGTTTTTCTAGTAGTTGTTTGATATCCAAATTACTCATAGTGTTTATAATGGTACCCTCGACAGGAGTCGGACCTGTATTTAGGGCTTAGGAGTCCCTTGTTCTATCCGTTGAACTACGAGGGCATTTCACTCTGGATTTTAGCACAATTTTGGGATATAATAAAGCTAGCTGAAGCGGGGATTAGCGCAGCCCGGTAGCGCGCATCGTTCGGGACGATGAGGTCGGCAGTTCAAATCTGCCATCCCCGACCATGTAATATATACTAATGGCCAAGCATAAGGAGAAAAAATTTTACGGCGAAGCTATCCTTCTTCTAGCGGGCGTGGTCCTAGGTATTTTAGTGATTGTGCAAGTAAATATTATTCCGTCTCGTGTGGTCAATCCAATCGCTCCATATGTTTCGCTCAAAGAAACTCGAGAATCTCTTTATGCTGATCAAGGTAGCCTAAAAAATGAGATTAGCTCTTTGCAGGAAAAAATCAGTCAAATTCAAAAAGAAAATAAAAACCTGCGAATCTCAAAGGCTGATTATGATGCACTAAACTCCCAGAAAGCCCTTGCTGGTATGGTGGCGGTTTCTGGGCCAGGTATCATTCTAACCCTTAACGATTCTAAAGGGCCAGTTAGCGAAGATTCTATAGTTCATGCTGCCGACCTTCGCGATATCATTAACCTGCTATGGGGATCCGGAGCAGAAGCAATTTCTGTCAATGATGAACGTGTTGTGGCCTCAACTGCTGTTGATTGTATCGTTAATACGATAATGATAAACGACACAAGAATTTCGACGCCGATTGTGATAAAAGCTGTTGGCGATAGAGAGCAGATGGCAACAAGGCTGAATGATAAAGGCATTCTGATTGATATCCACAAGCAAGTTTCTGAAACAGGCTTGGTTTTCGATATTCAGACTCATGACCAGATCAATGTCGGAGCCTTTAAAGGCACACTGACTTCTGACATAACAGTGGGGAGCGACTAATGTTTAAGCGTCTTGATTACATTATTATTGGAATTACCTGTTTTCTCTTGGGAATATTTCTAGTTAGTCAATATTTGGCGGGAAAACAAATAAAAAAGATTATCCAGCCGGAAAACACAGAAGTACTGGCTTTGGAAGTCGCAAAGCTGACAAAAAATAATGCTGACCTGCGGCATCAAATTACAACGCTCACTTCTGATCTTGATAAATATCAAAACTCAAAAGAAGTCGCTCAGAAGGTCAAAAATGAACTTTCAACCCTTCAGTTGGTTAATGGGGAAGTGTCAACTTCTGGGCAAGGAGTGGTTATGAGAATTGATAAGCCACTTAGTCAGACACAGATTGTTGATCTTGTAAATGCGCTGCGAAATATTGGTACATATTTAATCTCAATTAACAATCAAAGAATCACTGCCAATTTTTTCATCCCGAATAACTATTTTTCCTCCCCCTATGAGATTAAAGCCCTTGGCAATAAAACTGTTTTAGAGTCAGCTCTGACGCGAAAAGGTGGAATTATTGAGCAAATTGCCGGCGATGATAAAAGTAAATTCGAAATAACCACCACTGATAATTTGATTATCCCCCAAGGTGAGCTGATTGAATTTAGATTTGCTAAAATAGAACTGTAACCACCTAGAAGAATGCGGTTTAACGCAACACGGCAAATAAGGCGGTCAATAAACAAGGAGTATATATGGACAACAGAATGAAAATTGAGATTTCGACTTGGACAATTCTTAAGATTTTTATTATCGCTGCGTTGCTTTTTTTGCTTTACTATGTCAAGGATGTAGTAGCCCTGTTTTTTATTGTCTTGATTCTTGCAGTAACATTTTCACCGATTGTCAAAACTTGGTCAAAATATCTTGGCCGGACACTTTCAATTATCGTCTTATTTCTAATAATTATTGTCAGCATCGGAGCTGTATTTTATTTAATTATTCCACCCCTGGTAACCCAAACAGCCCAATTGGCTAATAATATTCCGGCATATATCAGCAGAATGAATTTTGACAGTCTGCGGCCATATATTCCGACTATCAGAAATTCGCTGGAGAATTTGTCGTCAAATTTGGCGACAATTGGTACCAATATCTTTTCCTTTACCGCTGGCATAATTTACGGAATCTTTGCAATACTGATGATCTTTGTTTTGACTTTTTATATGTTGGCCGATGAAGTCAATATTAAAAAGTATATATTGTCATTATTTGCTCCGGAACATCGAGAAGCCGGCCTTGCCGTGATTCATAAAATTGCCGCAATTATCGGTTCCTGGTTTCGTGGTCAGATGCTTTTGTGTATTACGATTTTTGTTATTGATTTTATCGGGCTTTCGATTTTAGGCGTGCCGTACGCTTTAATTTTGGCATTAATTTCCGGAATTTTGGAAATTATTCCGACTGTTGGGCCGATAATTTCCGGCGCCACTGCCGCCCTAGTCGCTCTAACTGTTTCTCCTTGGAAAGCACTCTTTGTGATAATTTGGTATCTGGCAGTTCAATTTTTGGAAAATGTATTTTTGGTGCCAAAAATTATGCAGAAAGCCGTTGGCATTTCGCCAGTGATAATTCTGTTAGCGCTATTTGTCGGTGCAAAATTGATGGGTATAGTCGGAGCGATTTTATCGGTTCCGCTTGCTGCTTCACTTTCAGTCGTTGTTTTTGAGTGGCCAACGATTTCCAAAATGTTCTCGAAAGAATAACCACACTGATCTTTTATGCTGATCGAACGCTGATGAAAAAAGTAAAGCAGAGAAAATCAAAGAATCTTATAAATCGAAAAGCAAGGTTCGAATATACTTTTGTTGAGAGTTTGGAAGCGGGGATTGTTCTAACTGGCGAAGAAATCAAGGCAGTTCGGGCAAATAAAGTCAATTTGACCGGATCTCATGTTAAAATTATCGCTGGTGAGACCTGGTGGGTTGGTGGGATTATTGACGTTCCAGTTGGAGATCGCCAGCGAACGCGAAAACTACTTTTGCACAAAAATGAAATCGCTAAAATTTCCGGTCAAACAATCGAAAAAGGCCTAACGATAATTCCGACAAAAATCTACTTGAAAAAGGGGAGAGCTAAGTTGCAAATTGCCCTCTCTCGCGGCAAAAAACTCCACG
>MNUG01000017.1:0-300 GCA_001871905.1 Alphaproteobacteria bacterium CG1_02_46_17
TACAGAAGTGTTAATACATGTTCCACTTCTCTAAAGCCGACTATGGTGTACTCGCTCATGCCGTCATTACGACGACGCAAGTATCCATAATCCAGCTATGTAGGCCTTTTCTTCGTTAGACATTAATGTCTTCCCTCGGTATTGCCCTCCTGAATCGTTCGTTTTCAGGTAGGGTTTCACCGATATTAGTCAGTAGTTAATACGTTTCTGCCACTGGCAGATGATGCGATGTACATCCGTATATTACTCCTTTTCAGGGGTAGAACGCAATGTAATTTACGTTCTGAACCCAGCTCACGT
>MNUG01000017.1:396-197531 GCA_001871905.1 Alphaproteobacteria bacterium CG1_02_46_17
GGACGCTTGGGCGCTATCAGCCTGTTATCCCTAGAGTACCTTTTATCCGTTGAGCGATGGCCCTTCCATGAGGAACCACCGGATCACTATGACCGCCTTTCGGCTCTGCTCGACTTGTCAGTCTCGCAGTCAGGCAAGCTTATGCCATTGCACTCTTGAAGACGATTTCCAACCGTCCTGAGCTTACCATCGCGCGCCTCCGTTACACTTTGGGAGGCGACCGCCCCAGTCAAACTACCCACCATGCAGGGTCCCAACTCCAGATAATGGAGCTTGGTTAGACATCACGAAGGACAAGGGTGGTATTTCAACATTGGCTCCACAAATACTGGCGTACCTGCTTCAAAGCCTCCCACCTATCCTACACATGTCAATCGTAATGCCACTGCAAAGCTATAGTAAAGGTTCATAGGGTCTTTCCGTCTGACCGCGGGAACCCCGTATCTTCACGGGGAATCCAATTTCACTGAGTCGGTGTTGGAGACAGTGGGGACATCGTTACGCCATTCGTGCAGGTCGGAACTTACCCGACAAGGAATTTCGCTACCTTAGGACCGTTATAGTTACGGCCGCCGTTTACCGGGACTTCAATTCAATGCGTTAACATCTCCTCTTAATCTTCCGGCACCGGGCAGGCGTCAGACCCTATACGTCGATTTACATCTTCGCAGAGCCCTGTGTTTTTGGTAAACAGTCGCATCCCCCTAGTTTGTGCCCCCCACCAAAAGTTGCCTTCTGATGGGGCATGCTTATCCCGAAGTTACGCATGTAATTTGCCGAGTTCCTTCAACACCGTTCTCTCAAGCGCCTTAGTATTCTCTACTTATCCACCTGTGTCGGTTTAGGGTACGGTCTATACGCTGGAGTTATTTCCTGGATGTCCCAGGCCGCATATCCAATCCATTAAGGATATACAGCTTTCGGCCACCGTCACTACCAGCAGGCCACGGAATATTAACCGTGTTCCCATCGACTACGCTTTTCAGCCTCGCCTTAGGGGCCGGCTCACCCTGCCCGGATTAACCTTGGACAGGAAACCTTGGATTTTCGGCGACAGAGTTTCTCACTCTGTTTATCGTTACTCATGTCCGCATTCTCACTTGTGATATCTCCAGCCCACCTCACGGTGAACCTTCACAGACTTACACAACGCTCCGCTACCATGCTATAAAGCATCCTCAGCTTCGGTACGTAATTTTAGCCCCGGTACATCTTCGGCGCCGGACCTCTTATTTAGACCAGTGAGCTATTACGCTTTCTTTAAAAGATGGCTGCTTCTAAGCCAACTTCCTGGTTGTCATGGAAGTCCAACTTCCTTTCACACTTAATTACGATTTTGGGACCTTAGCTGGAGGTCTGGGTTGTTTCCCTCTTGACAATGGACGTTATCACCCACTGTCTGTCTGCCGTGATTGTACTCTTCGGTATTCGGAGTTTGGTTAGATTTGGTAGACCTTGCGGCCCCCTAGTCTATCCAGTGCTCTACCCCCGAAGGTAAGACACGACGCACTACCTAAATAGTTTTCGCGGAGAATCAGCAATTACCCGGTTTGATTGGCCTTTCACCCCTAACCACAGCTCATCCAAAAGTTTTTCAACACTTACTAGTTCGGTCCTCCATTGCATGTTACTGCAACTTCAACCTGGCCATGGCTAGATCACCGGGTTTCGGATCTAATCCTGCATACTCTCGCCCTATTCAGACTCGGTTTCCCTACGCCTACACCTAACGGCTTAAGCTCGCATGCAAGACTAACTCGCGGACCCATTATACAAAAGGTACGCCGTCACGGAACAAGTCCGCTCCGACTGTTTGTATGCATCCGGTTTCAGGTCTTTTTCACTCCCCGCTTGGGGTGCTTTTCACCTTTCCTTCACAGTACTGGTACACTATCGGTCGATCAGTAGTATTTAGCCTTAGAGGATGGTCCCCCTATATTCAGACAGGATTTCACGTGTCCCGCCCTACTCGAGAGCTGCTCTGCTTTTTACTTGTACCGGGCTATCACCGTCTACGGCGTCGGTTTCCAACGACTTCCAATTATTACAGAACAACTACTGGGCTGTTCCCCGTTCGCTCGCCACTACTAGGGGAATCTCGGTTGATTTCTTTTCCTCCGGTTACTGAGATGTTTCACTTCACCGGGTTTGCTTCACGTTACCTATGTATTCAGTAACGGATACAGCTAATGCTGTGGGTTCCCCCATTCGGAGATCTCCGGGTCAAAGCTTGTTCACAGCTTACCGGAGCTTATCGCAGCGTACCACGTCCTTCATCGCCTCTGATCGCCAAGGCATCCACCAGATGCACTTTAACGCTTGATTTCTAATCACGCGCAGGGATAAATCCGCTGCGCATTGATGTTTTAGATTCTCAGTTTTTTCGATCTTGACAAAAAATATCTTATCTATAACGGCTCGTCATAGATAAGAACCTATTTTGTTATTCAATTATTCACGATGTTTAAGAAACGAAGACTTTAGTCTTCATATAAAAACAGTGTCTGTTTTTATATCAAAGCTAAACTCTAGTCCGATGGTGGACCTTAGCGGGATCGAACCGCTGACCTCCTGAATGCAAATCAGGCGCTCTCCCAGCTGAGCTAAAGGCCCTTTATCAGAGATAATGGTGGGCCAGAGTGGACTCGAACCACCGACCTCACCCTTATCAGGGGTGTGCTCTAACCAGCTGAGCTACTAGCCCATCAAACTCTTAAAACGAAACTAACAAAAAGAAGATACGCCGGCAGCAGCAGACAGTAAAAACCGTCACATCCTTAGAAAGGAGGTGATCCAGCCGCTCCTTCCGAAACGGCTACCTTGTTACGACTTAGTCCCAGTCACCAGCCCTGCCGTGGTTAGCTGCCCCCTTGCGGTTGGCGCACTACCTTCAGGCAAAACCGACTCCCATGACTTGACGGGCGGTGTGTACAAGACCCGGGAACGTATTCACCGTAGCGTGCTGATCTACGATTACTAGCGATTCCAACTTCATGCACTCGAGTTGCAGAGTACAATCCGAACTGAGATGGCTTTTTGGGATTAGCTTGGCCTCGCGACCTTGCAGCCCACTGTCACCACCATTGTAACACGTCTCTAGCCCTACCCGTAAGGGCCATGATGACTTGACGTCATCCCCACCTTCCTCCGGCTTGTCACCGGCAGTCTCATCTGAGTGCCCAACTTAATGCTGGCAACAGACGACGAGGGTTGCGCTCGTTGCGGGACTTAACCCAACATCTCACGACACGAGCTGACGACAGCCATGCAGCACCTGTATCCAGTCCAACTAAATGAAGAAATCCATCTCTGGAAATCCCAACTGGTATGTCAAGGGTAGGTAAGGTTCTTCGCGTTGCTACGAATTAAAGGACATGTTCCACCGCTTGTGCGGGTCCCCGTCAATTCCTTTGAGTTTTAACCTTGCGGCCGTACTTCCCAGGCGGTGTGCTTAAAACGTTAGCTCCGTCACTGAATGGCTATGCCACCCAACAACTAGCACACATCGTTTACGGTGTGGACTACCAGGGTATCTAATCCTGTTTGCTCCCCACACTTTCATGCCTCAGCGTCAGTTCCCGTCCAGTTGGCCGCCTACGCCACTGGTGTTCCTCCGAATATCTGCGAATTTCACCTCTACACTCGGAATTCCGCCAACCCCTCCGGGACTCTAGCCAAACAGTTTCAAAAGCAGTTCCAGGGTTGAGCCCTGGGCTTTCACTTCTGACTTGTTTAGCCGCCTACGCATTCTTTACGCCCAGTGATTCCGAACAACGCTTGCACCCTTCGTATTACCGCGGCTGCTGGCACGAAGTTAGCCGGTGCTTCTTCTACGGGTACGGTCATTATCATCCCCGTCGAAAGTGCTTTACAACCCTAAGGCCTTCATCACACACGCGGCATGGCTGGATCAGGCTTTCGCCCATTGTCCAATATTCCTCACTGCTGCCTCCCGTAGGAGTCTGGGCCGTGTCTCAGTCCCAGTGTGGCTGATCATCCTCTCAGACCAGCTACTGATCGTAGCCTTGGTGAGCCATTACCTCACCAACTAGCTAATCAGACGCGGGCCGATCCTTCAGCGATAAATCTTTGATCCGGAGATATTATACGGTATTAGCGTCAGTTTCCCGACGTTATTCCGTACTGAAGGGCACGTTCCCACGCGTTACTCACCCGTGCGCCACTGACCCCGAAGGGTCCGTTCGACTTGCATGTGTTAGGCCTGCCGCCAGCGTTCGTTCTGAGCCAGGATCAAACTCTCAAGTTTGAATCCATGATTTCAAAAACATTACTGTTCTTGTCTCAAGTAAATTAATTTAAGACCTGCATCTTGCGTAACATTATTCAATTAAGAATAAAATTTCTGCGTGAGCAGATTGCGCAAAACAACAGATCTATAACAACGTGACGATAATCACGCTACTGCTGCCTGCGAATCTTCTCTATTTTAGTTTCGTCTTCACGATGTTTAATAACCATTGACACAAGCAAACCGTAATTCGGCGATTTGTGTCACCGAGATCCGTAAATCGTTTCTCGTTCTGTTTAGGTTTGCGGACTATAGCGATAAGCTATCTTGTCGTCAACCCCCTTTTTGAAAATTTTCAAAGTTTTTTTGAACTTTTTCTCAAGGGCTACAACGTTGTTTTGCTTGGTTTTTCAAGCTCCTCAGCGTTGCAGAGAGCCGCTTTATATACGGGTGATTTCTGATTGTCAAACATCTTTTTTAAAAAAAAGTAAAAAAAATTAAAATTGGCAGAAAATATAGGGCTTCCATAAGAATACCTTCGTTGCCCATGCAGAAAACCCACCCCGTCCTTTGCCCCTTATATACTGTTTATAAAGTTCTTTAGCCCCTTTAACCCTACTCCCGCGTGTTTTAGTCTGAAAATACTGGGAACCTCTGATGGGAACCCCTGAAAAGAAGCAAAGACACGCCGCAGATGCAACGTACCTCCCTCCTCTATATGACAACGTTGGCAGCATTGAGTACATACACATATATGCCAAGCCCAGCAGCGGCGGCTGACTCCTCCTCAATTTCACAATGGATCAACCCGCAAGCCATCGCACTTGATCCGGTCTTACTCAAAACAGAGCAACTCAACAAAATCGGAATCGACACTCTTCTTGGCACTTCATCAGCAGGGCAAGATATTCCTGATAGACTGACACCTTCCACTGCACCTCTAATGGCGCTGCCAAAACCATCCGCATTGGAAATTTATTATAAGGAAAGGCTGGAAAGCCCGATCAAACAGTTCGGGTATGATCTCTTCAGCTTATCCGCATCAGAGAACTCTTCCCGTCATCAATCAAGCGGCGCAGTTCAGGATCATTATATTCTGGGGCAAGGAGATACACTTTCTATCCTGATCAGAGGCCAACAGAATGTTTCGCGTATTATCCCCATTACAACAGACGGGCAATTGGTAATCGAGGATATGGCTCCAATACAAGCCGCAGGCCGCTCGATCAAGGACATACGCAATGAATTGCAATCACTGCTAGGTGATTATTACAACACGGATGTTTTTATCTCGCTTGATAAAACCAGAAAAATTTCTGTAACCATTTCCGGTGATGTCAACCAACCCGGAACCATTACGTTATCCTCCTTTGACACGGTGATGGATGCCCTGTCGAAATCCGGAGGCATTCAAAAAACAGGAACGCTGCGCCAAATCAAATTGATGAGAGGCAACAGCAGTACATTGATTGATCTGTACGGCATCCTGATTTACGGCTCGGGCACATCCGATCTATCATTGCGTGATGGTGACAAGATTCAAATCGGCCCTATCGGCCCGACACTCGCCATCAGTGGGGCCGTCAAACGCCCGGGCATCTATGAAATTCTTCCTGCCAATCAGACTCTTTGGAAAGACCCCGAACAACGAAGCCAGAAACTTTCTCTCGACGACTTATTGGCGTTTGCAGGTGGCCCGTTAGCCCCGGGTAAACACCGCTTTATTCGCATCACTCCAAAGACAGATGGCACGGATGAAACATCAGAAGTCAATGAGTCCTCTATCAAGATCTTCCGTGACGGCGATATTCTCGGCGTCAATAAGGGCATTGAAAAGCGAACTGATTCGGTTGAACTTTCGGGACACACAAGAGCCGATGGATTATACGCCCTATCCGATACCCCGACCTTGTCTTACCTGCTATCCAGCGAATCGATTCTCGGGCCTGATATTTATCCGTTAATCGGCGTCATCGAGCGATGGAATACGCAACAACTTTCCAAAGAACTGATTTCCTTCTCACCCAAAAGGGTTATCCATGGTGAAGCCGATATCCGCCTTAAAGAATCAGACCGTATTTTGCTCTTTTCCCGCGAAGAGATCGCAAATCTAGGGACGCCCCAATCATCCGATTCGCAATCCGAACTTAAACTGGCCAGCCTTAATACCTCTATCAAGTCTTCCCATGATTCGGCCTATAGCCCTGATAGAGAAGACGAATCATCCTATCCTCTTCCCCGTACCAGCATGAAAGATTTTCTTCTCGAGCATTCGGCCTTTATCAGAGGCTCTATCCGTAATAGTGGTGCATATCCGTTGGCTGAGAGAACAACGCTGTCCTCTCTGCTAGCCGTAGCAGGTGGGCCATCCCTAGAAGCCAGTCTTGAAAATATCGAGATCACCCAACCTCAGGCAGATAAAACATCACAGCGAATCAATATCAACCTTTCGACCACACCTGCCAACAGCATCACCTTGCATCCGGGAGATACGATTCGCGTCAACCGTAAATTCAAGCGTATTGAAGACAACCATGTTCTTCTGGTTGGAGAAGTACGCAACCCCGGAACCTATGACCTTCTTCCCGGAGATACATTAAGCAAGCTTCTGGAACGGGCAGGCGGCATCACCGAACAAGCCTATCCGGCAGGGACGATTTTCTCGCGCAAATCGGAACGATTGAGAGAAGAACAACGCTTCAAAGCAAAGGCCCGTGACCTTGAATTAAAACTGGCAACCGCCCTTGCCCAAAAGGACGAGGACAAACGCCCCAAGGACGAAGAAACAGGGCTGGCCAAATCCCTGATTGCCGACCTTAATAATTCAGAATCTTTGGGACGCCTGACAGTCGAGGCCGATCCTGGCATGCTTAAAACTCATCCGGATATGGATATCTTGCTTGAAACAGAGGATAAAATCTATATCCCCAAACGGCCTTTGACAGTCCGCGTTGCAGGAGAGATTCTCTCCCCAGCCTCCTTACAATTCCGGACGGGGAAAAATCCGCGCACCTATATTGATGAAGCCGGAGGTTTTACCTATAACGCCGATCAGGATCGCGCCTTTGTTGTCTATCCGGATGGCAGCGCCTCGCCGCTCGCTGTCTCGGCATGGAATAACTCCGCCACCATGATCCCTCCTGGGGCCACCATCATTGTCCCGCGTGATCCGAAACCGCTTAGCTTTATGGATGGCGCAAAAGACCTCAGTCAAATTCTGGCCAACCTTGCCACCACCGCAATTTTTGCCGAAGACGTCGCGAATGATGATTAACGTCTCGATCATCACCATTACCTTCAATAACCGCACTGGATTAAAAAAGACTGCACAATCCATTCTTTCCCAGACCTTCACCAATTATGAATGGATAATTATCGACGGGGCATCGACCGATGGCACGCAAGATGATTTTCCTCTTTATAAGACCGCACAAATCACCAACGAACCGGATCATGGAATCTATGATGCGATGAATAAAGGAATTAAGGCCGCCACAGGTCAATATATCATCTTTATGAATGCCGGCGACCAGTTCGCCACACCGAAAATTTTACAATCCGTATCTGAAGAAACCGCAGGGCAATCATTTGATTTGGTCTATGGAGATTCTTACGAAGAGCAAGAACAGGAGAGCCCATTTTATAAATCTGCCAAACCAGCCACATCCATCCACCACGGGTTATTCACCCATCACCAATCCATTTTCTACAACCGCTTGTCTTTAGGAGAGCTTCGCTACGACACAAAATATAAAATCGCAGCCGATTATGATTTAACCCTGCGCTTCCTGCAAAGACACGACAAAGCTCTCTATATCGCCGAACCCATCTGTATCTATGAGGGTGGAGGGGTTTCCCAAACACAAATCGAGCTTGGCCGCCATGAACAGTACTTATCCAGAAAACAGGCTGGAGTTCCAGAATTAGAAAATCGAATTATCACCACAAAGCAAAAAGCGGCAAGTTTCCTTCGCCGCCTTTTTCCAAATCTATACTGGAAGACCAGATCGTTTATTCGTGGTCAAAGCCCATCAGTCTGGTAATGAATAATGGCTGCTTGGAAGATTCCTTAACATCCTGCTGCCCAGTAACTTTTCTACACCCGAATGAAACGGCACCAACGACCAGATCAGCAACCAATGCGGTTACTCCCAGAGCGGTTCCTGCTGCATCAAAAAAATTTTGTTTCATTGATTGTCCTGCTTGAGGGTTGTTCATTATCTTCTCCTTTTTAATTATTTGTAATTATTTGTAATCATAGTCACATGGAAAACCAGACATCGCATCTTCCATTGCCAACCTATCAACAATATGTCCGTGCTGCTGTGACGCTTTCGAAAATTTTCGCATGACATTGGCCACCAATTTTTTTGAAACCAGACTAGCAACACTGCAGACATTGGAAAATTTCTCTGAAAGTGAGCCTTCTTGTTCCGATAATAAATTTCTAATCACCATTTGTCTCTCTTTCCCTTTTCAACGTTCTAACGCAATTATTCCGTCAAAACTCTATTTTCCGTAATTTCTTGAATATGTTTATAATATTTATATTTGCCAAGTGCAAGC
This sequence comes from Alphaproteobacteria bacterium CG1_02_46_17, assembly GCA_001871905.1. GTDB lineage: Bacteria > Pseudomonadota > Alphaproteobacteria > Micavibrionales > Micavibrionaceae > UBA1573. The sequence goes on from MNUG01000017.1 coordinate 9,212, forward strand.
TTTTTACCATTTTTTCCATCCAAGAACCCGAAAAAAAAGACAAAATGAACTAATAATATGATAACAGGCCGAAATTTGCTTTGTCGTAGCCTTATTTTAAGCCATTCCCGCCATGGAACCGGATCAAGTGGCCAAGTTCCCTTTCTGTTCATTCCCACCTCCCAGACTGCATATTTTTGATGGCGGAACGCCCAAGCACGCTCATCTTCCATAGCGTCATGATGTAGATAATGTGATAAAGCCCCGATTTTTGCCGTCAGGTTTTTCGGAACCGGCTGATAATGCCCTTCAATTTCCCCCATCCCCGGAATATCCAGATCATCAATAACGGGAAATTTCATTCGTCTGCGATCCAACAAGGCTATTTTGCGATTGGGAATACCGTATTTTAGAACCGTTCCGCCAATCCGGTAGCGTCCTGTAACAAAATATCCCGCCAGATCTGGTTCTCCGGTTGAAAATAAGGCCCTGATCTCTGCGATCAATTCCGGCGTAACAACCTCATCCGCATCAATAAAAAATACCCAGTCATGCCGCAAGGACAGCTTATCCAGACACCATTGACGTTTTTTCGGATATTGTCCATTCCATGAGAACGAAACAAAAGTAACAAAATCAAATTGGCGGGCAATTTCTTCTGTTCGGTCACGACTTGCCGAATCGACGACAACCACCTCATCAAAATCCCGCAAAGCGGACAGACAAGAGGGAAGATTTTTTTCTTCGTTTTTAGTGACGATGATAACCGAGACAGGGATTCTATCGCACATCATGACTTGTCCGACGTTTCCCCAGTTCAACGCGCAAATAGGACAAAACCAGACCAACCACCATGCAAGCCAGCATCAAAACCGGAAAAAATAACATGGGCTTAGGGAACGCAGGTCGAGGCGACGCACTGGCATCTTCAACAATGCTGAGCGCATAGGGCGTATCAATGGATAAAAGCATTTCCCGCCGCTCCTCTCCCATCAACATTCTGGTCAAGGTTTGACGGTGTTCGGGATTAAGGGTCATCTTCAATTCACGACGCACCCATTCAATCCGTGCATCGACATCACGCCGCGCATCCTGACGGATCAACTGGTCACCGATCCGCACCAGATTACGCAGAATTTTGACACCAACATCCTGATCGGGATGATGATAGGTCAAACGTAAACTCTCGCTGTTTTTCACAGGATCCATGCGTACATGCCGCTCGAGATAATTTGCAACATCGCCAGCGCCGGACATATCGCTGGCTCCACCTTGGAAAAGAGTATCCTGTTGCAAGCCGCCAAGCATTCCATCCATACGCAGAAGAACCGAAGCCACAGCAGGCCCGCGCAAACTTTGCTGGAACCGCATATATTCACGATCAGTCAGTGCCGTTTGATCCGATCCGGAAACCAGAAAGGGCCGCGCCTGATCGGTTAAAAAATCAAACCGTTCCACCCCTTCGCGCGGAGCCGTCACAATCATCCAGATTTCATATTGAGGTTTTAGGGTAAAGAACAACACCAGCGCCAGACAAAAGCCGACAGCCGCCCCCAAAGCGATCGACAGTCTCTCTTCCCACAAATAAAGCAGAAGGTCACTCAGCGTATAAAGACGGACTTTTTGGTCGGACATGCGGCAAGATTAAGAGAAAAAATCAAGCAACGCGATAGCGAATCGTATCCCGTGCACTTCTAATCCACGAAGAAATGGAGTGGTTTGGTGCGAAGTCTTCTCCGGCTTTGCTAGCTCCGGTATGGGCCGCAAACCAGACATTGCCATCCATGCGCATTTGCAAAATTTCAGACACCAGTTTTTTGGCATTGCCTTGCTCAACTATGGAACCTGCACCATACTCACGGATCACCCGCGCTGTTTCGGTATGATCTGGGCCGATCAGGATACAAGGCCTCCCCGCTGCCAGAGCCGCATAAAGTTTGGAAGGCACCAACATTCCGGCAGCTTCGTGCTTCATGCTGATCAGATGGACATCCCCGCTTTCCATCAATTCTTTCAGACGAGAAACAGGTTGTGCCGGAAGCAAGCGGATATTATCCAAGCCACGCCGCGCGCGTTCACTGGCAATCCGGTCATATCCGGGGCCATCTCCGACAAAAACAAATTCGACCTCGGGGTGCGCAGGAGAAAGCATCGCGGCAGCCTCCAGAATGGTGCTGATTGGGTGGGCGCGCCCCAGATTACCTGCATAAAGCACACGAAACTTCGGGGAATCATCCAGAAAGAACGGGCGTTTGTTCAGGGTGCCACGCGCCTGAGCCACAAAATTGCCATTGGCCACATTTTTAATCCGGATTGGGCCCGCATGGGTATGGCGCGCCGTCATTTTGCGCGAAGGTTTGCTCTGAACAGGGGGTTCAATGTGCAGACTTGCCAGAGTAAAACTGGATAGCTCAAGATCCGGCCAGTTGGGAATAATTGTTACTTTCGACATATCGAGACCGGTAAAGGCCAGATGTTTGGCCATACACCGGCCCACCACGACCACGCGGTCACAAGATTTCATCGCGCGACGGGAGCTTGCTTTCAGGAAATTCATCACGCGCAAAGGAAGCTTAAGCCCCAGAACCGGCAAAATATCCGGATACAAATCGTGACACCAATGAATATGTGAAGAATGTTTGATACGGGAAATAATACGCCCCGCAACGACCAGCATCGGCGGATCGGTCAAGGTTACGACCATATTATGCCTTTTAAGCATCAAGGCCGTCATCAAAAGTTTAACCCACACCCAAAGGTAAGAGCGGATATTTTTGCCGCCACGGGAGGAAACGCGGCGCACCCGCACCGGGCCATCCATGATTTCACCAGATTCCGGCCCACTGGTCAAAACCGTCACATCCCATCCGTCCCGCGCAAAAGCATGCGCCAAATCCCGCAATACACGTCCTGTAGCTCCACGAACAGGTGGATAAACGCGATTTATGAATAAAACAGATGGTTTCTTCATGCCCTGCCATTACCCCGCCAAAGGGGATTTTTAGTACCAGTAAAATATTGAGTAGGGCTTTTATGCCACAAGAGGCGATTTTGTTTCAAGCTTTTGATGGAAGGTTTTAAGAAATACCAACAAAATAAGTCCAAACCCTAAGGATTTGCAGCTGGCGTAAAAGCCTGCCGAGATGACAAATGGAAAGATTAATGCCCAAAAAAGGACGCGATCACGGAATAAATCGGGAAGAGACCGGATAATTCCAGTCAATAACCCTCCCGTAATCACAACCATTCCAAGTAATCCGGTTTTGAACAGCAGCGACGAAAACAGGGAATGGGTATAAAGAACCGATAGCCCCCCAACCGCCGGATTTTCAAGACGGCTCCCCCAGCCATACCCGAACAAAGCGTGTCCCCACCCGTCAAAGACAAGCGAGAAGACCTGCTGCCATTCCTGAACACGAGAGTTCAGCCCGACCAAATGGGTTTTGCGGATCATCACGTCTGAAACAAAAGAAAGCTCGCCCCACAAACTTCCCCCTAAGAACAAAAGGAAAGCCAGAACAATAACTGTACGGCGTGGGGTGCGCCGCGCCATCTCATAAATCATCACCCCGCATACAACCGCGACCGCAACAAGTCCCGCCCGTTGCATCATCAAAACCATGGACAGGATCGGGGACAAAGACAAAACGATCAATAAGCAAGCCATCCCCCAACGTCCTTTGCTCCAGATAAGGCGGGCCGCACACCCAATCATCCACAATGCTGAAAACAGAACTTCGGGGTTGTTTGACAAATACAACAAATCAAGCGGGGTTCCCCATTCAAAGGAACCCCCCGAAAAATAAAGATCCAAAAACGGGGTCATCGCTCTGATAGAAAATAAGAACCCCATCATCGCGATTAGATGATAAAATCTGTCGCCCAGTTCTTCTGCATGCCTCCTGTAAATCAAAACCAGAAACAAAAACAGGAAGGGAATAATATCACGGAACAGATCCGCCAAGATCGCGCCATTCATAACGCCCGCCAGCAGCGGAACCAACATGCCATAGGCGACAAGGGGGATATAAATTTGTCCGCGTGCAATATCTCCGAACTGGGCAGAAAACAATAAACACAGAAAAACGATTACCTCAACCAAACCGAGATGATCCGGTGTCGGTGAGCCAAACGCCGCATAAGTCAGGCATCCCAAAACAAACAAAGAACAGGACAGTGAAATCTGCGGCAAGGATGAAAAAAAATGACCCTTCATTTTTCTAAACTTCTCCGACCATTATCCCAAAGCTTCGAATAACATTTTACTCGCAATCAAAATCAACAAAACAGCAAAAATAGTTTTCAATTTTTTGACTGGCATCGCGTGGGACGCCCGTACTCCCAGCGGGGCGCACAACACGCTAAATGGAAAAATAAGTCCCCACGCCACCACATTGACAAACCCGATAAAACCGGATGCCCCAATATCGGAGTGGTCGCCAATCACCATAAACCCGATCGCGGCAGGTACAGAAATCACCACCCCCAGAACCGATGAGGTGGCGATGGCACGGTGTAAGGACACTCCTGCCCGCGAGAGATAGGGAACATTCAGCGTTGCCCCGCCAATCCCGACCAGTGTCGAAAAAACCCCTATCAATGCCGACGACGGAGACGCCCAGAACCAGCACAACATCACAGGATGTGCCGCCCCACCCTCTTTCTTGAAGAAAATCAGAGCCGCGAGGAAATAGAGCCCGATCGCAAAAATCAATTGCAACTGTGCGCTTTTCAAACCTGAGACTACAAAAATTCCGAAAACAACACCCGCAACCAAAGCCGGAGCAAGGGCACGAAACGCATCCCAGTCAACTGCCCCGCGTTTGATCTGGGCACGAGAGGAAGATAACCCCGTCGGGATAATAATCGCCATCGCTGTCCCCAACGCGGTATGCATCAGAACCTCCGGTGCCAATTGCCCTGCATAGAAATGCTGCCCGATATAGTAAAGTGCAGGAACCAGTATCGCACCGCCCCCAACACCCAAAAGCCCTGCAATAAAACCGACAAAACATCCCAAGCCGACAAAGAAGGGAAAAACCATCAAAAAATCGAGAGAAAATATATCCATAACCCATTCATATCACAGGATTTTTTATCAGAGATTTCTAAAATAAAATTTCTCTGACTTTTCCCGAATATTTTAACCACTCATAAACTATTTGGCAGCATTATAGAAAACAAGAGAACAGACCAAAAAAATCAAAATCAAATTGGGGTCTGGAGGATGGTGTATAATGCAAGTAAATATCAAAGAATTTGTTGAGCAATCCGGACTGAGCGAGCCGTTTTATCCGGGGAAGCGAATTGTCAAAGCCTGCCCGCAACCGGGAGAATTCAGGAGCCATTGTGTCGTCTATGACTGGCGCGACCCATCCCGCATCCGCATTGAAATCAAGGCGGGATTGAGCGGTCTGGATATGGCCCCGAAAGATCTGGTCAAATATCCGGTTAGCTTCCAAGCCCCCACCTATGTCGAGATTGATGTCCAGACAGGGGATATGCGAACCGTTACCCGCAAAGCCGTTGCCAATGATGATGACCAGTTCACCGACATGCCTGACGATGAGGACGAAGATGGAGAAGGGTCTGATGGCCGCAAAGGTAAATCTGGCGGAGGAGGAAAACGCCCCGCAAAGAAAAGTCTAAGCGACTCACGCCTGTCGTTCTCGTCTGCTGTGGAAGGCTTTTTGCCGGATGCCGGAAAGATTGTCGAAATGGTGGTCATGGGTAAGAAAATTGCGGAAGAGGCCTATGAGAATGTTGTCGGGAAACTCAAAACCCAGATTTCTCATGCAAAAATTGTCACGACCGAATTGATGGCTGCCGCAGGGAAACTGGTGACGAAATTCACTCCACCAGCCTTTATGAAACCAGTAGGGGATGAGAACAAAGTCTATAAATATAATCGGGAGAAAAATGAACCGATGTTTACCGGTATGACTCCCTGACCCTCAACTAAAGAAATAGAGAGATACTGATACGACCAAAGCCCGTTATTTCTAACGGGCTTTACCTTTGTCTTGAAGATGAATTTAGACTATTGGGAATTCTTATAAACCGGCGATCCGTTTCTGACCCACTCGCCATAGACAATCTTACCCAGTGCAGAGGACTTTTTGATGGCAATCGCATCGTCTCCTCTAATCAAATGATTATACAATATATTGGCACTAACCATACGATTAAGCGGGTTGTCTTCCGTACAAAAATCACTTCCCTGATAATCTCCGCTATCAAGAATTTTTTCGTGGCGAACCCGAATATGGGTGGCAACATTGGCACTAGGTACGATTTTATCGGCGTCGCACCAATACCAATCACTATCGGCGCGTACCTGAGACACATTCATAAGAACCACAGATGCGCACATCACCCCGATTACAGCCAATTGATTCAGTTTTTTCATAGCCCACCCCTCGAAAACATAGAACTCCATTATATATTTTATATATTTTCCACTAAAAAAGGATTAAACAGGAGTTATCCCTAATGATGAGCCATCCGATAGCATTCCGAAATGACTGACCCTGACCAGAAGAATATCCTTAAATTTACACCACGCGTTTCGGACAAACCCGAAACAAAGCGTATCAAGCCTCCTCCCATGTTCAATATCCCTTCCGCGACCAAATATTTAACCGGCGGGATGATCGGGCTCTATGCACTGTTATGGATTTCCGGATTATTCGTGACTGACCTCGGTAGATTTATTACTGGTCTGGGCGGATTTATTTCAGGAAGCTGGACTGGCGTCGCCCCTTTTTGGTGGTGGACGCCCTTGACCCCCTTCACATCTATTTTTCTGCACGGAAGCTGGATGCATATCGGCATGAATGCCTTGATGTTGGTTGCGATTGGAAGTGGCGTTGAAAAATGGCTAGGGACAAAGCGTTTCCTGATTATTTTCTTTTGTGCGTCATGGATTGCCCTCCTGACCCACTTCGCTTTCAGCCCTCATAGCACCTCGCCGATTGTTGGCGCATCAGGCAGCATCAGCGGTCTGTTCGGAGCAATTTTGCTTGGGATGCGCACTGACAATTCGAACAATCCTCTTGGAGGTAATATCCTGCCAATCATTATCATCTGGATTGTCATTTCCGTCCTCATGGGAATAATGGGATCGCCGGATGGATCGAATGTCGCATGGGTGGCCCATATCGGCGGATTTCTGGGTGGAATAGGTATTGCTCACCTGATGCTTCAAAAATCTCAAAAATAAATATTAGAAAAACTACAGGATCAGGAACCTAGAAGAATCTGTGTTTCCGAAGCAACAGGTTCCCGCCATTCCAGAGTATTGAACAAACCTTCCGGTTCGATAACAGCCTGCCACACCGCGTATTGTCGTCCGGACTTGGGGCAAACCCACACCGCCCCTTTGGGCGATTGATAAGCACGATCCAACCACTGGCGAATGACATCAGGCCGTCTTTCGGTCATCTCCTCCAGCAGCACCCACAAACGATAAATATCTTCGGTCGCCCCGCTCTTTTCGGCCTTGGCCAGATTCGCTCTGGCATCCCCCCATAACCCATCCTCAATTGCGGCACGAGCCAATGCCACATATACAGAATGTGACCCTTTGTGAAAATGTGAAACAGATTCGATTCTTTTAAATCTGGGAGAAACCTGACCTGCTTTAACCGGTGGCATCAGATCTCCCCACAGGGAAATCAAATCGGGATGATCTATTTTCTTCCATGCCTTCAAAATAACTGCTTCTGCTTTTTTACGCTGATCAAGCGTTTGATATAAACGCGCCAAACGGGTAACCGCAGGAACAAAATAGCCATTCACACCAACAGACTTTTTATAAAATGCCAGAGCTTCTTCTTTTCGGTCGGAGCCCAAAGCCATATCCCCCAAGGCACAATAGATGGCAACACGGTCATGGTCGGCATCATCGCGGGTAATAATTTTATGCTTAACGGCCTGATCCAGAGTGATCAACGCGTCATTCCACAAGCGATTTTTAATCTCGAGATCATAAACGGCTCGTAGCAGTTGGTAATTTTTCGGATATTTTTTGACCGCTTCGCGCGATAGTAATAACGCCTTGGCCAAATCACCTGATAAAATAGCGTTCTGGATCAAACCCTGAAGTCCAAGCAAAGATGTTTCAGCGTTTTTCAAAAGCATTTGATACGGTTCATCAACATCGGACTCACCATCCATCTCGCGGATAGCCTGAGCCTGCAATAAAAGTGGCAAACCGGATTCTGCTTCGGGTAAAAATTTCTGGGCACGATGCGCCAGATAGCGCGCATTCTTGTAATCTCCCATCGCGGCAGAGGTCAAACTCCGCAACAGCGCCTGATATCCTTTTTCATGACGACGTTGCTGACGATATCTTGAATAATTGCGTGGAAAAGAAACGATGCGATAAGCAACGCCCGACACAATAACCAGAATCAAAAAACCGATAAACGCCGAGACCGCCAGAAAGCCCATTTGGACCGTGACATGATACGCCTGCCATTCCAATACAACTTCGCCCGGAAGAGTCGCAAGATAAGTCGCGATTCCAAGTACCAGAGATATTTTAACAAGATACCACAACGTTCTGATCATTCTTTATTGTCCTTTTACCTCCGGCACGAAGGATTTGAATTCATTCATCATGGACTCCATACCGCCGCCTGTCGCCATGTAAGCTCCACCCGACCCGCCGGCAGCATCACGAACCAGACCATTGATCTGATTTTTAAGTTTGAGAACCAGATTCTGCCCCAGCATTTGCTGAACTTTTCGCGCCATCATCGTGGCTTGTGCCTGATCGATAAAAGGCTGCGCTTTTTGAGCCGCGGGTCCTTCAATGCCTTGAAGGATTTGAACAGCCCCTTCAATATCACCCTGATCGAGAAGCTTTTGCGCCTCGGCTACTTTGATCTGGGTATCTGTTCCTGAAATTTGCTGGCCGTCTTTTTCAACCTTGACCAAATTCCCCAGACGCGCCAGTGCCTTATCTTCAACAGAAATATCCTGTCCGGACAAAGAGGCGGCAACAATCTCGCCTGTCAAGGAACGGAATTCGGCTGAAAGACCCTCAGGAGTCAAAACGCCGTCTTTGGCTTTTGGCGATAAACGATCAATCGCAGCCGAAAGCTCGGGATCATCTTTGGCCAATGTTTGTTTCAACAGCGCCAGATCCTGATCGAATGAATCATTGTTCCGCGCCAGAGAATTTCGCAATTGAGCCATCCCCATCAACATGACCGCCGCTTTCATATCCTCGGGCGCAACATCCTTGAATGTTGCAGCAACAGCCGGATCACTGTCCTTCAACTTGGTAAAGGCAGCCACCAGATTTTCATCCGTAGCTCCTTCTGGCATCTGGACAGTTTGAACCAGCGACGACACCATATTCCCCAATTCACCGGCACCTTCCGGAGATTGCTGCATCAACTGGATGCGGGTCATCAGATCCTGCAAGCCCATGGACTTCGCCTGAGCCAGCAACCCGCTCATATGATGTTCCACCTTGGCCAAACGTTGCTGCATATTTCCGCTTTGCAGATCATTCTGCAAACCCTCGACAACACTGCTATATCCTTTGGCCTGTTCTGCCAGTTCACCGACTTTGGACTGCAAACTGGAAAGCTTTTGCACATATTCTTGTGGTAAAACCGATAACTGGGCTTCTTTTTGTGCTTTAGCCGCCTTCATCAGCTCGACTTCTTGTTCGAGTTCGACCAGACGTTTTTCCTGTTCAGTCAATTCATGGACTTTTGGCGCAACCGCAAAAACCGTTCCGATCACCGCCGACGCTATCATCAAAACACCGGCAATAATTAAGGTTGTTTTCGGACTTTGCATTTTCAGCTCAGGCCGCACGACCACCCGATCCACATCGGAAAAATCATGACCAGACTGCTTTTGTCCGGAACCAAACTCGATGTTTTTTTCACGAATAACGGCTTTTTCCGGCGTAGCCTCACCTTGTGACCCACTATCAAGTAAATTCCCCAGATCAATATTATGAGCCTTGGCGGCCGCAATCAATTCATCTCGACGATTGGCCGGAATAGATTGACGTTGTTTCCATCCCTGAATAGTGGTCACCGCCACACCCATCTTGGTCGCCATCGGGCGAATACCGCCGAACCGTTCGATAATATGGGCTGCATTTTCGATATTGTTGTTTTGATCTGGTTGATCCGAACTCATTTTTTTTCCTGTAGCAAAATAGTTAAAGCCGCAATCATGGACGCCGTATCAGGCTGTGATGCGACCACAGATTTTTTCCAAGGCAGCGAGGCAACAGTTTCTTCGACAGCCGCCGAAATCGACACAAGATTTATACCCCCGATTAACCCCTCTAGTCCATAGTGCCGGATAAGATCAGCAAAAACAACACCTGCACGAGCAGAAAACAACGTCACAGAATGTAGATTTTGGAAATTCGCGACAATTTCAGGGGAAATGCCATTCACCGGACGCGCCTGATACAAAATCTGCTGATCCCATGTAAATTGTGGCAAGGCCTGCACCAGATCCTCACGAATTTCTGCCCCGCGCAAATATAAGATACGCGCTCCCTCTTCGCTCCGCTCAGTCAACTGACTTTTCAAGCCCTCAACATTTTGCTGTGCAAAAACCGTGTGAAAGCCACATGATCTTGCTTTGTCCGCTGTGACCTCGCCCACACAAAAGAGTGGAGTTTCCAAAATTGCTGAGAAATCAAACTGACCCGAAAACACTTGCCCGCTGGTTGCGACCACTGCGTCATACGGAAGACGGGGAGAAAATCCACCCCGATCGACAAGAACATCAAATAGCGGACATAAAAGGGGATCAAATCCGCCTGAGCGAAGAGAGTCTGCAAACCCTTTAGCCTGCTCAAGCGGACGCGTGACCAGAACTAAAGGATCTGACATCTATAACAATCCTTCGGGCAATCTGGGTTTCAAGCGATGACCAATCACCTGTCCCAAGGTGCGTGCTTCATCAAGAGAGGCAACTGGCCCTTCAATATCATCTAAAAAGAATTCAGACCCATCCGGTTGGGCAACCGCCACATCCAGCGTCATGCGTCCATCCTTTAATTGAGCATACGCCCCGACGGGGGTATGACATGACCCATCCAAAACCTGCAACGCTGCACGTTCTGCAACCGCAACCAGCGTCGTATCCGGACAAGAAATAGCCTCAAAAGCCTTGGCCACATCGGCGTCCCCTGCACGAATCTCGATCCCGACAATTCCCTGCCCACATGCCGGCAAAAATTCCTGCGGCTCCAGAATACGGGTAATATGGCTTGCCAGCCCCAGACGATTAAGTCCCGCCACCGACAGAAAGGTTGCATCAACCTGACCTTGGGCAAGCTTTTCCAGGCGGGTGGGCACATTCCCGCGCAAGGGAGCCACTTTCAAATGTGGGTATTTGGACAATAGAAAGGCCTGACGGCGCAAACTCGACGTCCCGACCACAGACCCTTCAGGCATATCTTCAAAGCTTTTATATTTGACAGACACAAAAGCATCACGCGGATCTTCACGCGGCAGGAAATGATCAATCACCAGACCATCGGGCAAAAAGGACGGCATGTCCTTCAAGGAATGGATACCACAATCAATTTCATCCGCCAGAATACGCTGCTCAATCTCGTGCGCGAACTGCCCTTTTCCGCCTTTGGCTTCCATGAGACGGGTTTCCCCCTGAGCCGGCTTCCAGTCACCGGACGTCAGAATTTCAATGATCTCGACCTCCAGGTCCGGATGCGCCGCGCGCAGCGCGTTCGCCACCAGATTGGTCTGGGTCATAGCCAACAAGGAACCACGAGTTCCGATACGAAGTTTTTGAAGCATAATGCCTTTATATAGTTACGTTTTTTCAAATTTTTGCACCTTCATGGATATAGTAAAGCCCTTATTTTGGCAACCATATGAAAAGCGACATCTTGCTCTCGTCCACAGGACAGGCTAAGGACATGATATAAAGGATAAAACATGAATATTCTGGGAATAGAAACAAGTTGTGATGAAACAGGCGTCGCGGTCGTAACAGACACCCGCGAGGTCTTGTCGCACCTTGTCCTCAGCCAGATTGATACCCATCAGATATTTGGGGGGGTCGTACCGGAAATTGCGGCCCGCGCCCATCTCGACCATCTCGATCACCTGATCGGGGAAGCCATGAAACAAGCCGGACTTGATTTTACACAATTGGACGGCGTTGCTGCAACCTGTGGCCCCGGACTGATCGGCGGAGTCATGGTTGGCATGATGGCGGGAAAGGCAATCGCACTGGCCCACAATAAACCGTTTCTAGCCGTCAACCATCTCGAAGCCCACGCGCTTACTCCACGACTGGTTAAGGATATTCCATTCCCCTATCTGGTTTTGCTGGTATCTGGCGGACACACACAAATTCTGGTTGCCGAGGAAATCGGCCATTACCATCTTTGGGCCTCCACGCGCGATGACGCCGTTGGAGAATGTTTCGACAAGGCTGCCAAAATGATGGGGCTGCCCTATCCCGGCGGCCCCCATCTGGAAAAGCTTGCCGGCCAGTGTTCTGACCTGACATTCGCCCGACAAAAATACCCTTTTTCTATTCCGATGAAAGGCAGTAAAGAGATTGAATTTTCATTTTCGGGATTAAAGACCGCAGTCCGGAACTACATTGATCCGGAAACCGATTTTCCTGCACTTGCCGCATCACTCCAATCCACTCTCGCCGAAACACTCTCCTATCGTTCAGCACAGGCTATGAGAAAATTCAAAGCCGCCTATCCGGATAAAGAAAATCCGGCCCTGCCAGCCCTAATTGTCTGCGGTGGCGTATCGGCCAATAAAACAATCCGCGGCGCTTTGGAACAAACTTGTGCAGAAAACGGATTTGATTTGATGGCACCACCAATGGAATATTGTACGGATAACGGCGCGATGATTGCATGGGCGGGGGTTGAATTGCTTCAAGCCGGTCGCATATCACCTCTATCAGTCAAAGCGCGCCCAAGATGGCCCTTAGAAGAACTAAAGCTTAAAAATTAAAGGATTTCGGAACATGACAAAAATCACCATCATCGGCGCAGGGGCATGGGGCACCGCCCTCGCCCAATGTTATGCAACAGCAGGCCATGAAGTGGATTTATGGACACGCAGCACAGAGCATGCAAATGAAATGATCGAACAAGGGAGAAACACAAGATACCTGACCGATATCGAGCTTCACAAAGCCATCAACATCACAGACGATATAACCGAAGCGGTACAAAGCGATATCATCCTCAATGTGACACCAGCACAATATTTGCGCGAAAGCCTGTCACATATAGCACCTTTTTTACGCGACGACCAACCGATTGTGATCTGCGCCAAAGGTATTGAAATTTCGAGTCATTCTCTTTTATCCAGCATAGCCCATGAAGAATGTCCAAAATCCCGCGTTGCTATTCTAACCGGCCCCAATTTTGCCTCCGACATCGCCAAGGGGTTGCCCAGTGCCTCGACATTGGCAGCGGATTTCAACACAGGAAAATATTTGTTGGAAAACTTGACCGCGAGAAATCTGCGCCTCTATTTCACTGAAGATATGGTTGGAGCACAAATCGGAGGCGCAATTAAAAACGTCATCGCCATTGCCTGCGGCATTTGTCACGGATTGAATCTTGGTGAAAGTGCCCGCGCAGCACTCGTCACACGCGGTCTTGCTGAAATCGCCCGCCTTTCTGAATCATTAGGCGGCAAACGCGATACACTTATGGGGCAATGTGGTGTGGGTGACTTGATGCTGACCTGTTCCAGCATGCAGTCCAGAAATTTTTCATTGGGTGTTGCACTGGCCAAAGGACAGACTCTTGATGATATTTTATCCGAACGCACCAGTGTTACAGAAGGCGTGCCCACTGCAAAGGCCGCGCATGATCTCTCACAACTGCATAAAGTCGATATGCCGATCACCCATGCGATTTACTTGTGCCTGTATGAAAACCTGCCCATCAAGAATGCCTTTGATAGAATCCTTGATCGTCCTGCACGTCATGAACATGAATAAGGAAACGTAAATGCCCCACTGGCTGATGAAATCGGAACCGAATGTTTTTGGATGGGATAACCTCAAGGAAAAAGGAACCGCCGCATGGGATGATGTCCGCAATTATCAGGCCCGCAATAATATGAAGACGATGAAAAAAGGCGAACAGGTTTTTTTCTATCACTCCAATATCGGACGCGAAATTGTCGGCATCATGGAAGTGGTCAAAGAACATTATCCCGATCCATCGAATGAACGTTTTGTTCTGGTGGATGTCAAATGCAAAAAGGCTTTCAAAACACCTATTACATTAGCACAAATAAAAGCAGACCCGCGTTTAGAGGATATCGCGCTTATCAAGCAATCCCGCTTATCCGTGATGCCCATCACAGACAAAGAATGGGACATTTTGTGCAAAATGGGCGGGCTTTAATATTCTGGTAACTCTTTGTTTTTAATTTGATTTTCTTTGATAAAATGTTGCGCCGCATGATGAATTGCGTGTTCTCGCTATGTTATAATTAAGCTATCCACATTCACCACAAAATCGGGAGTCCCGGATGCCTTTTGAAGAACGCTTTGACCCACCTGCAGAACTAGCCAAACACGCCCACATTACCGCAGAAAAATATAAGGAATTATATGCGCGATCTGTCGATGATCCGGAAGGATTCTGGGGAGATATGGCCAAGCGTATAACTTGGGAAAAATTTCCAACCAAAATCAAGAACACAAATTTTAACGGAGACGTCTCGGTCAAATGGTATGAGGACGGTATTTTGAACGCGTCATATAATTGTATTGACCGTCACCTGCCCGCGCGAGCCAATCAAACAGCTCTGATTTTTGAAGGAGATGATCCGTCTGAGAACAAATATGTAACCTACGCAGAACTCAAAGATGAAGTCAGCAGACTTGCCAACGCCATGAAATCCTTGGGCGTTAAAAAAGGCGACCGCGTAACACTCTATCTGCCAATGGTTCTTGAGGCCACCTATGCCATGCTGGCCTGCGCCCGTATCGGGGCGATTCACTCGGTTGTGTTTGGTGGATTCTCACCTGAATCTCTGCGTGACCGGATTTTGGACTGTGACTCGACCTTTATCATCACCGCCGACGAGGGTCTGCGTGGCGGGAAAAAAGTTCCTCTCAAAGCCAATGCCGACGCCGCCATCAAAAATTGTCCGGATGTCAAAAATGTTCTGGTTCTGAAACGCACCGGCGGCACCATCGACTGGGTCGAAGGGCGTGACATCTGGTGGCATGATCTGGTGGATAAACAATCAACCGATTGCGCGCCTGAACCGATGAATGCCGAAGACCCGCTTTTTATTCTTTATACCTCCGGATCTACCGGAAAACCAAAAGGCGTTCTGCACACCACTGGTGGCTATATGGTTTATACATCCCTCACCCACCAATGGTCCTTTGATTACCGTGACGGGGATATATATTGGTGTACCGCCGATGTGGGCTGGGTCACAGGACATTCCTATATCGTCTATGGCCCGTTGGCCAACGGCGCAACCTCGCTCGTTTTTGAAGGCGTCCCGAATTATCCGGACTGGTCGCGGTTCTGGCAGGTTGTCGATAAACACAAGGTCAATATTTTCTACACTGCCCCGACCGCCATCCGCTCACTGCTTCGTCAAGGGGATGAATGGGTCAGAAAAGCCTCACGCCAATCCCTGCGTATTCTAGGGACAGTAGGGGAACCGATCAATCATGAAGCTTGGCTATGGTACTATCACGTTGTTGGCGAAGGGCGCTGCCCGATTGTCGATACATGGTGGCAAACCGAAACTGGTGGCCATTTGATTACACCGCTTCCCGGAGCAACCGTTACCAAACCGGGTTCTGCGACCCTGCCGTTCTTCGGTATCCGGCCCGCCTTGGTTGATAACGAAGGGAATATCCTTGAAGGTGCAACTGAAGGAAATCTGGTCATTCTCGACAGTTGGCCAGGGATGATGCGTACCGTTTATAAAGACCATGAACGGTTCAAGCTCACCTATTTTTCGACGTTCAAAGGTATGTATTTTACAGGAGACGGCGCACGGCGTGACGAGGACGGATATTTCTGGATTACAGGCCGCGTCGATGATGTCATCAACGTATCTGGTCACCGTTTGGGAACCGCCGAAATCGAAAGCGCGATCAACGAACATGCCGCTGTTTCTGAATCGGCTGTGGTTGGCTTTCCGCATGACATTAAGGGACAAGGGATTTACGCCTATGTCACACTGCATGACGGCATAACCATGACCGATGACACAAAAAAGGAAATCATCCAGACTGTACGGAAAATCATCGGGCCGATTGCAACACCGGATGTTATCCAATGGGCACAACACCTGCCCAAAACAAGGTCGGGAAAAATTATGCGCCGGATTTTGCGGAAAATTTCAGCCAACGAACTGGACACGCTGGGCGATATATCAACCCTGTCCGATCCGAATGTCGTGGAAGATTTGATTAAGGGAAGACCGGCAGCCTGATCTGGCTGCCGCCAATCTATCTATTAGATAGAACAATCTTGGAGCATGGATTGAACAACAGCTCTCTCTTGTTGCGACAAGCCCTTATAAAGAGCCTGATCGTCTCGAGTGAGTGCGGCATTGCCGTCTTTACTTATTTTCTTGGCTAACTCTGTTAACCCGAATATATCGGAAAGAGACGCTCTTTGTTGCTGTTGAGTCATGGTTGCACACCTTTTGTAATTTTATTTCCTATTTTCGTTGCCTCTATATATGTTTATGAAAAAATATATGCAAGTTTTTTTTTGAGTTTTTACGTCCAAACAGCTAAGACTATGAAAGATTTGAAAAAAGAGGCACCAAATGACAGACCAAAATGCAAAAATAGCAGCAAAAATTCTGCTCGACACAAAATCCGTCCTGTTTAACTCCCGTGAACCCTTTGTGTTCACCTCGGGGCGCATATCTCCGGTTTATGTTGATATTCGTCGCTTGATCTCTTTTCCAACCGAACGATCAACCCTGATGGATATGGGTGCGGCTCTTTTGAAAGAGAAAGTTGGCCTCGACAATATTGATTTCGTAGCAGGTGGAGAAACCGCAGGAATTCCCTACGCTGCCTTTTTGTCTGACCGTTTGAATAAACCAATGCTCTATATCCGCAAAAAACCGAAAGGCTTTGGTCGTATGGCACAAATCGAAGGTTGCATGGATCAAGACGGTGCAAATGTCATTCTCATTGAAGACTTACAAACCGATGGCGGCAGCAAAAAAGTCTTTATTGATGCCCTGCGCGCAGCCGGTGCCAAAATCGCCCATTCTTTTGTAGTGTTCCATTACGGCATTTTCCCGCAATCCCTCGAGAATATGAAGGCGGCAGGCGTTGAACTTTATAACCTTACCGACTGGTGGGCTGTTCTCGACGTGGCGCGGGAAAATAAATATTTCGATGACGAAACACTTGCCAGCGTCGAGTCTTTCCTCAACGCCCCAGACAAATGGGCTGAAAACAATGCCCATCTGGTTAAAAAACAAGAACAAGCATAAGGACGGACCTCTACAGTGAGAATCCATTTCTTCGCCAATTCTTCAACCGAAGCCCAATCAGCCAAAGCTCTTTTGACTGATAAGTTCGGTCATACCGAATTGAAAGATGCCGAATTGGTTGTCGCATTAGGCGGAGATGGAACCTTGCTTTCAGCCTTACGAGCCACAGCAGAAAATCCATTGCCTATTTACGGCATGAATCGTGGCTCGGTTGGGTTTTTGATGAACCCCTATGAACCAGACTCATTGGAAGATCATCTGTGCAAGGCAGAAAAAGTCACCATTCGCCCCTTGCACATGACGGCGACCAATGTCGAAGGGAAAACCGAAAAAGCAATCGCCTTTAACGAAGTCTCCCTTTTACGCCAAGTCCGTCAGGCCGCAAAACTGCGTATCAGCATTGACGGCATCGTGCGTATGGAGGAATTGATCTGCGATGGCATCCTGCTTGCTACCCCTGCCGGCAGCACAGCCTATAACCTCTCGGCACACGGGCCCATCATTCCACTTTCAACACAATTGCTGGCGCTCACTCCCATCAGTGCCTTTCGTCCGCGCCGCTGGAAAGGAGCCCTGCTACCTGCCAGAGCCAAAATTCGCTTTGACGTCTTGGAGGCTGGAAGCCGCCCTGTCAGTGCCACAGCCGATGATTTTGAAGTTCGGGACATTTTGAGCGTCGAAATTGAAGAAAGCCAGAACCTCACCCGCACCTTGCTGTTCAATTCGGGGCATTCTCTGGAGGAACGGGTCTTGAAGGAACAATTCTCGTGGTAGCGCACGACACACCGGAACGCCAGATCATTCATATCCGCTTATCTCCCAGCGCCTCGAAAAATGCCATCGGGGAATGGGTCAAAAATGAACAAGATCAGACCGTCTTAAAAATTTCCGTGACCACCGTTCCCGAAAACGGCAAAGCCAACATCGCCCTTATCAAGCTTCTCTCGAAAGAATGGAACATTCCCAAATCATCAATCGTGATTGAAAAAGGCAAAACGGACAGAAATAAAATCCTGTCCGTCCCACAAAATACAGTTCACATTCCTGAATAATCAGATAACGCCCAGATAGTTCATCAGGATATTGACCACAGCCAGTGCATAATATCCTGCCAGTTGATAGGACGCATCAACCGCCACTGCGGCAAACGGATAACCGGTATAAAGTGATCCCATGACAATCGGCGGCATGGCAAAGGCAACCCACAACAAACAGGCCATCAAGAACACTTCGGAACCACTATGGATGTTCATATAGATCAGCATAAAAGTGAAGAACAACGATGTCAGAAACCACAATGGAAAAGACAGGATGAACGGCGTTGCGCCACGCTTCAAATCATCTGTAATCATCTCGCGCGCTTCTAACCAATACCCGCCCAGAACGCGCGGATGGTACCAGACCAGACCAATCAGGAATGCGACCACCGCACTCAGAAAAGACGGCATCAACCAAGACGTAATCATATGTTGGAGGGTTTGAGGATCCATCTTTTCTTACCTTTTCAAATTAAATGTTAACTACGGGCAACCATCAGTTTTTTAATCTCGGCAATTGCTTTGGCAGGATTTAGACCTTTAGGACAAGTTTTGGTGCAGTTCATAATAGTGTGACAACGATATAAACGGAACGGATCTTCCAGTTGATCCAGACGCTCTCCTGTTGCTTCATCGCGCGTATCGGCAATCCAACGATAGGCTTGAAGGAGAATCGAAGGGCCGAGGAACCGATCCCCATTCCACCAATAGCTCGGGCAAGCTGTCGAACAACAAAAACACAAGATACAAGCCGCAGGGCCTTTTCCATCGGAACCATTGAGCAATTCTGCATCTTCGGGACTCTGCAACCGTTCACGGGTTGGCATCGGAGAATCCGTCTTCATCCAAGGTTCGATCAATGCATATTGTGCGGCCAGATGATTTACATCCGGAACCAGATCCTTAATTACCGGCAAGTGAGGGAGCGGCGTGATCTGAACCTCGCCTTTGACCTCTTCGATCGGCTTCAGACAAGCCAGAGTGTTCGACCCGTCAATATTCATAGCACAAGAGCCGCAAATTCCTTCACGGCACGAACGGCGCAAAGTTACGCCGGAATCAACATTATTCTTGATGTATAGAATAGCATCCAGAACCATCGGCCCGCACTGGTCAAGGTCAATCGTGTAGGAATCAAAACGCGGATTTTCTCCACTATCGGGATCATAGCGATACAGCTTGAATGTCCTGGCGTTCTTGGCACCTTTGGCAACATCAACCGATTGGCCGGTTTGAATCTCGGAATTTTTAGGGAGCTTGAATTCAGCCATAACAATAGAATCCTCAAAACTTTGAATAAAAGACAACGCGACAAGGTTGAAAACCCTATCCGTAAATCAGAATACAGTGATCCCTCCCTTTTGTGAAGCCTAACTTACTGTATATTAGCCTGATATTGGTCTTGTTATAGAAAAACCATGGAAGTTTTTCCCCTTCCTTTCAAGGTAAAAAAGGCTAAATTAATGGTCAGCCATCCATCCACCTCATAGACCAAGGAGAGCAATCATGTATAAAACCATTGATGTCCGAAATACACAAATTCCGCGTATCGGGTTGGGAACATGGCAAATGCAGGGAATTACCTGTGTTGAGGCCGTCAGCAAGGCTCTTGATCTTGGTTATCGTTACATTGATACCGCCCAGATTTACGAAAATGAATCCGATGTCGGTGAGGCCATATCCACCTCCAACGTCCCTAGATCTGATATTTTTCTAACCACCAAAATCTGGATGGATAAAGTCGGGCCCGAAACCGCGCAAAAAAGCGTTGAAGCCAGCCTGAAAAAACTCAAAACCGAATATGTCGATTTGTTGTTATTGCATTGGCCGGTTGGCTCCGTTCCCCTCGACCAGCAAGTCAAATCCTTGCAAGCCATTCAAAAGGCTGGATTAACCAAAATGATCGGTGTCTCCAATTACACCGTTGACCTGATGAAACAAGTTACCGATGATCTGGGCGCGGATATTATAACCAATCAGGTTGAATATCATCCCTATTTGTCACAAGCACCTGTTCTCGATTTCGTGCGTCAACGTGATATGTTTTTAACCGCCTATTGCCCATTGGCACGCGGAAGAATTCGCGCCGAACCTCTTTTGACAAATCTCGGAAAAAAATACGACAAATCTGCAGGTCAGGTGACATTGCGTTGGCTAACTCAGCAAGACCGCGTGGTGGCAATCCCTAAGGCGGCCAACCCGCTTCATATCGAAGACAACTTCAAAATTTTCGACTTCTCTCTGGAAGCAGAAGAGATGCTCGAAATTGGCAAACTGGCCAGACAAGATGAGCGCATCGTCAATCCGGAATGGGCGCCGGAATGGGATAAAGAAAATGATAAATCCCAGGCAGCATAAATTTAGGCAAGAGAAATAGAGTGAGAAGTATGATCTTGCCTATCATGTTTTTTGATGGGTGTTTTGAAATATCCTGACCATGGCTCTTGGAACAACAGCAGATGGGAAAGCCGGATAGCCTCAATCGGCATTTTGAAAGTCGAGCCTTTCAGATGGGATAGCTTGCTATCGAGGATCTGGGCGGCTCCCCACAAAGACTGCGCGCAAAAAGCGTGAGCTCTTTGGTTAAAATAATGTTGTATAGATTGATTTGACTCTCCGTGACAAAATATTTTCGTATCCAGTTTATGCACCAACCGACCTAAATCTTTTGGCGGTGTCAATTGTGATTGACGGTAGAATTCAGCCGTAACAAGATCAAGGCCATGCAAAACCTCAAGATATCGGTGAATATTTCGACAACTATTGGATAAAGCCTGACAGTTAGAAATATATACGCAAGGAAACTTTCCCCAATAATAAGCCCCCATATCAATCGCTGAAAAGCTAAGATCTGGAAATTTCAAATCACCCAAAAAATCTAGGACATGTTCTGTGACCCGACGCCCAATTCCTCGACGGGAATAATCCGGATGAATTTTAATATCATACCCCGAAGCCTGTGAGGTCAAGAAATCCATATCAAAGCCAACTTGAAAAGTTGGCTCTTTTCCACCGGAGAGAACCAGTCTGGACTCATAAACACGCGCCGAAGCCGTATAAAAAGTCTGGCTGCCGGAAACAGGCAAGACATCACATGCCACAGACCATTCATCCGGCCATTCATCCGAAACGGCAGATGAAACGGCACAATCGAACATAGCCTGTAAACGTGATAATTCAACTTGCAACACAATCGCTCCCTTTTCCTAAGGAGGCGTCATACCAGACAATGGAATATTATACAAAATGACAAAATGCCTCAAACAGCACGAGTCAAAGCAAGTTCACGAATCTGATCCCAACTGCGCGCAATTTGAACAACGCCTTCGGCACGCAGCTTGGCTTCCAGATCATTCGGATGGTCTGAATAAATAGTCGTTCCGATCACATGCATATTTGCCGAAAACCCAGCGCGAGCCCCTGTTGGACTGTCTTCAAAAACGGTTGCATCCCGAGATTCATATCCTCTATCTTGCGCGATATGCATGAACAGATCAGGGGCAGGCTTGCCACGAGACAACCCAGCCTTTTCCGGCGTATAAATAACACTTTTGTGAAACACAGGTGACAACCCAACCGCTTCAATTGTTTTCTCAACATTGAAAGTCCGGCCATTCGAACCCACAGCCATATCGTATATATTGTGCAATTCAAAAAGAACTCGAACAGCGTCCGGATCGACCTGAAGATGCTGATTCAATAAATCAGGAACAAACACCAGATATTCATCCATAACAGATAACGGGATATCTATCCGGCTATCTTCGGCTATTTTTTTGATCAAATCAGGGATAGCCAGTCCGATGCAATCGTGATTCAAGTAATCCAGATTGATAAATTCAGGAATACCGTAAACTTTCAGCGCTCGCAAAAGGGCCAAATTAAGAGGGACATCAGACTTCGCCAACGTCCCGTCACAATCCCAAATGATAAGTCTTTCCTTGGCCATTTGTCCTCTCTACAGAAGAGAGAGCTTCAACACCAGAAAAAAATATTAGAAAAGTCTAGTAAACCCGTTTTTTTGGTGGAACGACGTCCACTTCATCGGTCAAGGTCTGCATAATCACCGGACGATAACCGATTTTGGTCTTACCTGCCTCGTCAACCCAGATCGCAGTGTGTTTCATCCAGCGTTCATCATCACGATCAGGGAAATCTTCCCGCGCATGGGCACCACGGCTTTCCTGACGATTGGCGGCCGCATACATGCTGGCCACGGCCTGATAAAGCAAGTTATCCAATTCCAGCGTTTCCACCAGATCGGTATTAAAGACCAGTGAACGGTCACAGACTTTAACGTCCTTTTTGGTCGCAAAGACTTCAGAGATTTTCTCGCAACCTTCTTGCAAGACTTCTCCGACACGAAACACCGCCGCATGATTTTGCATGGTGCGTTGCATATTCATACGAATGTCCGATGTCGGTATCGAACCACTGGCATTGCGGAACCCGTCAAAACGGGTCAAGGCTTTCTCAAGTGCATCACCAGTCATCTTGCGGTGTTTAGCTCCCGGGACAACCGTTTCCACGGCACGGATAGCAGCAGCACGACCAAACACAACCAGATCAAGCAACGAATTTGAACCCAGACGGTTTGCTCCGTGAACGGAAACGCAAGCTGCCTCGCCAATTGCCATCAATCCGGGCACAACACGGTTCGGATCATCTTGAGTTGGCGCCACAACTTCTGTGCGCCAGTTGGTCGGGATGCCTCCCATATTATAATGAGCAGTTGGCAATACCGGAATTGGTTCCTTGGTCACATCGACCCCTGCAAAGATTTTTGCGGTTTCGGCAATCCCCGGTAAACGGGAATGGATAATATCCGGATCAAGATGTTCCAGATGCAAGTGAATATGATCTTTAAGCGGGCCAACACCGCGACCTTCACGAATTTCAATCGTCATCGAGCGCGAGACAACATCACGAGACGCCAGATCTTTCGCAGACGGCGCATAACGAAGCATAAAGCGCTCACCTTCGGAGTTGGTCAGATATCCGCCCTCCCCCCGCACACCTTCGGTAATCAGACATCCCGCGCCATAAATTCCGGTCGGGTGAAATTGGATAAATTCCATATCCTGCAAAGGAAGCCCAGCACGCAAAACCATTGCATTGCCATCACCGGTGCAAGTATGCGCCGAAGTACAAGAGAAAAACGCACGACCATATCCGCCGGTCGCCAGAACAGTCTGGTGGCCACGGAACACATGGATGGTTCCATCATTCAGATTCCACGCAACAACACCGACGCATGATCCGTTCGGCTCCATCAGCAAATCCAGTGCGATAAATTCGATAAAGAATTCAGCCTTGTGTTTAAGAGCCTGCGTATAAAGAGTATGCAAAATCGCGTGACCCGTTCGGTCAGCCGCAGCACAAGTCCGTTGAGCTGTTCCTTCGCCAAAATGGGTGGTCATGCCACCAAAAGCGCGTTGATAAATTTTACCTTCGGCAGTACGGGAGAACGGCACACCAAAATGCTCCAGTTCAATAATCGCCGGAATAGCTTCACGGCACATATATTCAATCGCATCCTGATCGCCCAACCAGTCAGACCCCTTGATGGTGTCATACATGTGAAAGCGCCAGTCATCTTCGCCCATATTCCCCAGCGCCGCAGAAATACCGCCCTGCGCCGCCACCGTGTGCGAACGGGTCGGAAAGACTTTGGACAAACACGCAACCTTCAGACCTTTCTCGGCCATCCCCATAACAGCGCGAAGACCAGCTCCGCCGCCACCGACCACAACCACATCATATTCGTGGGTAATTACTTCGTACGTCATATTCTTTTCCTTTTATAAAATCCGGAACATTCTGGGCCCGAAGGCCTTGCCATTATGGCTGTGCAACAACAATGGCAGGGACAACAACAACTGCCATCGACAATTTCAAAACCGAATAGGCAGCCGCAACAAATAACGCGGCACATCCCAACTTCATTCCCATCAGGAAAAATGGTTTGGTTTTTTCACAATGCACATAATCTTCAATAACAACCTGCAACCCCAGCGCCATATGATAAAAGACCGAGGCCAGAAACAACAGCATCAGGATGGCATGAGTAGGTTGGGCGAAGAATCCTTGAACACTAGCATAATCAGCTCCCACCGCCGCCAGAGACATCACAGACCACACCGCCCACAACACCAAGGGGATGTTGGCAAGCGCCGTCAATTTCTGGTGCATCCAGTGGTGAACACCAGCATGGGTAGATCCCAGCCCGCGCGCGCGCGCCATATCACCTTTGAATGGAGTTGCTTCCCATTTTTGAGCCATAATCAAAATCTCCTAATAAAAGAATTTCAGGCAGCCCCAAGTGCCAATGGTCAGGGCAATCGATACAATAAAAATAACCATACCGGCTTTTTCCGCAGCAGGAATTGTAATCATCCGCCCCGTATCCATGATCAGATGACGAACGCCGGAACACATATGGAAGAACAAGGCTCCCGTCCATCCGAACAAGCACAACTGGCCAAACCACGACACTGCAAAACCATGGAAGCCTTGGTAAGATTCAGAGCCACCAGCCGCAGCCACCAACATCCAGACCAGCATTAATGTCCCGACTGACAGAGCAATACCACTGGCACGGTGAAAGATGGACAAAGCCATATTCATCGACCATTTCCAGATCTGCAAATGTGGAGAAAGCGGGCGTTGAGAAGCAGAACGCGGGGTTTGTGGTGTGGGCATGGAAACTTCCTTGGACAAAATTCTGATAAAAACTGCAAATTTCAAGCGGGATCATACACTTCATGACCGGCTTTGCCAATAGGTCAGCCTCCCTATTCTTGGCTGTTCCACAAGAAGTCGGCCCCCACCACTATAATTTGATATATGTAAAGATATAGGAATATGGATATTAATTTGAATCTAAGGTAGAGTTGTGACAAAGAAGCCAAATTAACAGGCCATTAGCATTTGTCATATATTATACAAGATATCATTGGAGGGTGTCGTGTCGTTCAAGTCATTAATTATAGCTGTTGCCACGGCATTTTCTGCCTCTGCATGCAGTAATCTGGGCATGGCTCCGGCTTCTGATTCAGAAAATCCGGATACCAGAGACAAGAACGTCAAGATTCAAGACATTATCCACTGTGAACCGACCCCGCAAAAACCGTGTTTTGGCGGTGACTTTCCACTTAAGCCCAAAAACTAGGGGTCAGAGTGGAAAATGGATATATTAGGGGCAATCAAATCAGTCTTTATCGACGAATATAAGTTCGGCGTTGAGAGGCAATCTCAAAAGCCTGTCGTTTATGTAGATGTCAACCAGATTGACCAATACCAAAACAAACCCGCCATCGAGAGGCTCGTTACAACAATCAATCAGATAAAAAACCAAGTAACACTTAAAGATGGACTGTTTGATCCCGACGACCCAGACCAGATAAACCAGATTCCCCAGGATCTCAGAAAAAAGCTGGAAACAGGCATGGCAGAAGTTGCCGATATCGTGCGTCCGCAGTTGGAAGAGTTCCACCCCGGCCTGACATCAAATGTATCAAATGCCAAACTCACTCGGCTTTTGGTTGCTGCCTTTTCCCAAGGCCCCTTTTCAGATAAAAGTTTATTAAAAGATCAGGAAATTTGTGTCATTAATGGGCCAAACGGAAGCGAGATTGATCCCGACCATTTAATAAAAGATGGGTTATTCGGACTTGCAAAAGGGATTGGCGCTTTTAATCCCGAACATCTTCGCCCCCTTCCCGGTGATAAAGAATTGTGGGATCAACTGGTCGGCGAACATGAAGGTGAACACTGTAACCAACCAGAGAAAACCGGCCAGACTGAATCCGAAAGAGATTTGCAAACACTTGACGGAGAGATCAAATCCGACCGTGTAGCCCTTAAGAGCATGCGTGACGCAGGTCATACTGATGTTGCACAGGCGTGGGTGGATATCCGTATTATATCCACCGCAGAAGGAGACAACACACACGCATCAAGTTTATTTATCGAGGATGGTGCAGATTATACAGGCGTAACACAAAACAATCTGGATGCCGCAAAAGATCTGAGAAATGAAATGAACCGCGCTGTCCAGACAATATCCGGTCTGGATGATAATCAAACAGAACAGCTCAGGAAGAAAGACCCGCAAAAATATGCCGATTATCTGGAAGAGCAGATCAAAACCGGAGATTTCCCGGTGCAGCACAGAATGTCTGACTTCGAGATCGAAAACAGACTCACAAAAGAGATAGGAATAGAGCCAGACAAACTTTTGGATTATCCTACCTCACAATTTCCCCAGCTTCTTGAAACCTATAAAAATCTGGAACAGAATGGCGAGTTTCAAACCAGAGCGGATAATCCCGAGCTTTTGATGAAAATGTCTGAACAATATGTCGGAGCAACCCGCCGGTTATTTGTCGAGAATACCACGCCTAAAAACCCAATTGTCTCTCACTCAGAAAAGACCTCCCCTGATACAGAAGAAACACCCCTGCCTGAACGGTTGAAAGAAAACGCGGACTTGGAACTGTACAGTTCAATGGATCGTAATGTTGCAAAAAAACTCGGGATCTCCGAAGAGCAAGCATACAATCTGAATGAAGCCAATCCCGACCGATACATGACACTGGTCGAAGGAATGCTCAAGGATGGCACCTATGATACCAAATCAACCATCCAGTTAAGCCAGCAGGAAATCAGTGCCAAAGTCGCCGGATTATATGGCGTAGAGCAGAAAAACCTGTCAAACATCCCTTACTCCCTAAGAAGCAAAGCCGAAGGCTATCTGCAAGAAAAAGGGGAAACCAGCTATACCGCAAACAATCCATATTTGATTGATGCCGTAAAAAAACACATTGAAGAATATAGGGGTGAACCTGTACTGGAAACCTCAGCTTGCCCTAACAGCCCTTTTGCCGAAAATGCAGGAGACTGCACAAGCCATAAACCCGAAGCACCCCTTGCCCCCGAAAAAGTGACTTCCCTTTATATCCAGCCCCAAAACAGAATGGGGTTTGCTGCAACTGTTTGATTATAATAGAATAACAACAGTACACCCCCAAAAACACTACAAATCCTGAAAAATTCTATAAAAGTGGGGGGAATAATCGTGCCCATTCGTTATACATACATCAAGACATTCTGTTAAAATGAATATTAGAGGCACATAAAATGACAAACAAAGAAAAATTACTCGCCTTTTCCGCTTTGGCGCTTCTCCTGACTTCAGGATTTCCGGCCATGGCTGAAGACAGCAGCGACTCAGCCCCACCCGCGGTGAGTGACCAGCGCACAATGGGCTTTGGTAACAACGGGAAAGGGCCGAGCAGCGATAAGCCACGCGGCGATCCGGAAAAAATGGCTGAACGCCAAGCTGAAATGCAAAAACGTGGTGCGGAAAGATTTGCCAAATCTGATAAAAACGGAGATGGCTTTCTGACCAGAGAAGAGATGCTTGAGGCTCATAAAGAACGACTGGATCAGATGTTTGCCGAAACCGATGCCAATAAGGATGATAAACTTTCTCCTGATGAATTGCGCGCCGGAAAGCAGCAAATGATGCAAAAACTCCGGGATAAAATGGGCGATCGTAAAGGCAGCTTCATGGGCAAATCCCAAGGGCAGGGAAATGGACAAAACTTCAAAGGAAGCCAGACTCCTCCCCCTCCAGAAGATGATTAGTCAAGAACCACAAGACAAAGGATAAAGGATGGATAACCATCTGATGACCGAATATATGAAGCAGGTTGCGGAAGGAGACGAAATTGCCTTCCGCAAATTGTCCGAAGCTCTTGGGCAACGGATATTTGCCTTGGCATTCCGGTTGCTTTCCGGTGACCGCGCCACGGCTGAAGATGTCTCACAAGACGTATTGATCAAGCTTTGGCAGTTTGCACCGAAATGGAAAGCAGGAGGATCGGTTCAGGCATGGGTTTCTCGCCTGACTTATAATGCCTGCATGGATGTGTACCGTGCCCGCAAGAACAAGAATGAGGAAATGCCCGAAGAAATCAGTATTCCCGAAACAGCCAATGCGACTTTGCTCAATAGCGAATACCGCTCCTTGCTGTTACAGGCCATTGAACGTCTGCCTGAACGTCAAGGGGAAGCTTTGCTGCTCACCTATTTTCAAGAGAACAGCCGCCGCGAAGTAGCAAACCTGATGAAAACGACAGAAAAAGCTGTCGAACACTTGATCTCAAGGGGATTAAAAGCCCTAACAACCCTGATCCCTGCAAATATAAATGGAGAGAAAAATGAAATCGCAAACAGATCTTATTAAAGACCCGTTCGATATTCTGGACATGGACAGCAATATTGTCCCCATGATGTCAAAGGACAAATTGTCCGGAATGATTGATCATGCCCTTGAGCATGAACAAATCGTGGCCCCTGTCACCAGACGCCCTGAAATCATCTTCTCCCGCACGGGCTGGTGGTCGGGTGGACTGGCGACCGCCGCCTGTCTGATTTTGTTATTGACTGTGTTCCCAATGCCGCAAACTCCAATACAAAAAGTGCAGGATACGGCGACTCTCACACCATCAATGACCACGCAAATCAGCACCACCACCGCCTTGTTCAACGAAGACGATGACCTCACAGTTAGCGATTTGATGCTGTACGATACATTGGACAGTTTCTAGGATAGAGAAATATTTTTTCGTGCGGCCCGATCAATAAAGCGTTGCGCGGAAACATTGGTGATAACATTGCGCGGCACAGGTGAACTCTCTCCCATCATTTGTGCCGCGATTATTTCTGCTGCCAGAACAGATGAGGTCAAACCGTGCGACCCGTGCGCCACGGAAACATATAGTCCATGATACTCAGGCATCGCACCAATCACCGGAACGCGGTCTTTGGCGGAACACCGAAAGGCCGCCCGCGCATCACAAATATCCGCCGCCCCGTCAAACCCCTCCACAACGGATGATAATTTGGAAAGCACATCCGCATGATCTTCCTCCCGAATCGAGAGATCATCAAGCCATGATTGAAAGGTCGATCCAACCACCATTTTACCGTCAAACGGGTGTGAGGCATATCCGCCATAACAAAGGTTGCAAGCAAGCTCCCCCAGACTATCCGGAACTTGGATGACGCTCACCTGTCCGCGCACAGTATGAACCGGCAACCACTGTGTCTGGGAAAATTTCAAAACATCCGCCGCACAGGCCAGGACAACGGCGTCATAGGTGCGGCCATTCACCAGCCATTGGGAATCGCTTTGTTGTAAAGCCAACACCTCTTCCGCAACAACAGATACTTTTTTTGCCAATGCTGCCACAACGCGAAAGGGCGACACCATACCGGCATCAGGCAAGTACAAAGCATCATGTTTAACTGGAACACCGGAAATCAATCCGGCTTCTTCTTTCGAAACCATCCGCGCATGATCTTGATGCCAATCCCAGTTTCCTAAGAATCCGTCAAAACGCTTTTGCTTCTGGTCATCTCCGACCAAATGCAAACTGCCACATGGGTCGAACCCGACATCATCAAGATTTTGAAAAACGCGTAAGGCCTGCATAAAGGCCGACGAATAAAAATCGGATTCAAAGCCGCGCTGCGCGGTAAAACGTGGATTAAACAACCCACGCACATTGCCCGATCCGCCGCTGGCCAGCCCATTTTTTTCATACACATGAACCTCAACGCCGCGATCATGCAACGATGAGGCTGCCGCCACTCCGGCAATTCCTCCACCTATTACGGCCACGCTTTGCGGCTTTATAACAAAATCGTCACCCCCGCGATCGCCTTCGAATGTCCCGACAATCATCTCGCGCTTATGGCCATAGCCTTTGGTTTTCGAGATATGAAATCCTGCCCCTTCCAATCCTCGTTTGACAATGCCCGCTGCCGTGAATGTTGCAACCCGCGCCCCTTCCCTTGATAACCGCCCCATATTCAAAAAAACCGTGTCCGACCACATCTCGGGATTTTTGGCGGGGGCATGACCGTCCAGAAACCAGCAATCAACGATTGTATCCAGTTCGAGGATGGCGCGGTTCACATCATCAAAAATCAGGGTAAGAGTCACAAAATCACTGACACGTATTTTATGCCATCCCCCGATGCGTAAAGGATATAGGTCAACCAGCCTTTCAAGGCGCCCATCAAATTCACCCGACCAGTGAGCCAAATATTTGGCTACCTCATCCTTTGAGAGTGGATATTTCTCGAACGAGATATAATTCAAGATCTGACCAGCATCGGCAGTATCTTCAAAACTCTTCCAGGCGCATAAGAAATTAAGCCCCGTCCCGAATCCAGTCTCACAAATGGTAAATTGATCTTTTCCTGAAAAACGCTGCGGCAGGCTATTTTTCTCTAAAAACACATAACGGCTCTCTTCCAGACCATTTTCGATCTGGAAATATATATCATCGAACTGTTCAGACCTTGGCGTTTCCATTTTTTTAATCCATATATTGTATTCGAGTTCAAAAAGGAAGGAACTAGATCATTATGTCGCAAAACCCTCTGTTAACCCTCTCCCCCTTGCGCAATCATGCGCAGCAATTCGATCTGATCCGCGAAGAGCATTTCAAACCGGCTGTTGAGGCCGCGATTGCAGAGGCCAGAGCCAATATCGACCAGATTATCAACAATCCGGATACCCCAACCTTTGAGAACACGATTGTGGCGCTGGAGACGGCATCAGAAACGCTGGGAACGGTCACTTCGATCTTTTACAACCAGTTATCCGCCGCCGGAACCGACGGCCTGCAAGCACTAGCCGAAGAAATCGGACCAGTACAAGCCAATTTCGGCAGCGACATTATTCTCAATGCCGATCTTTTTAAGCGGATAAAGGCTGTTTTTGACCAGATCAATCACCTTGACCTCACCACCGAGCAACGCACCTTGCTCGAAGATACCTACAAGAATTTCACCCGAGGCGGTGCGCTTCTGGAGGATGACAAGAAGGCTGATCTGCGCAAAATCAACGAAGCCATGTCCACCTTGTCTCCGGTTTTCTCCAACAATGTCAAGAAATCTTCGGAACAGTTCGCAATGTGGATCGAAGATGAAAAGGATCTTGAAGGAGTTCCAGATATTGCCAAAGCCGGAGCAAAACACGAGGCTGAACAAAAAGGTGAGCCGGATAAATGGCTCTTTACCCTTGATTATCCGAGCTTTGGCCCTTTCCTGACCTATTCCGCCAAGCGCAATTTGCGTGAAAAAGTCTGGAAAGCCTTCAGCAACCGCGCCTATGGGGATCAATTCGACAACACTGAGAATATTTTCAAAATCGTCCGGCTGCGCTATGAACGCGCGCGCCTTTTGGGATATGACAGCCACGCCCATTTTACTCTGGAACGCCGCATGGCGGAAAAACCGGAAACTGTCATGACTTTCTTGAAGGACTTGAAAGAAAAATACCGCATCGGCGCTCTCAATGATCTGAATGAGCTGAAAAAATTTGCCGCAGAAAACGGGATTGATGATCTAATGCCGTGGGATGTCGGATATTTTTCCGAAAAGCTCAAAGAAAAACTTTATCATTTTTCAGACGAGGATTTGCGCCCCTACTTCCCGCTTGACCGCGTGTTGAAAGGCACATTCGACCATTTCTCGAAACTCTTTGGTCTGGTGTTTACACCCGCCCCTGATCTTCCGACATGGCACAAGGATGTCACAGCGTATGAAGTCACCGATAAGATGACCGGAAAATTTATCGGCACGTTCTACACCGATTTTTACCCGCGCGTGGGCAAAAAACCCGGCGCCTGGATGACCAGTTACCGCGATCAAGGCCTGTTCCATGGCAAGGTGGAAGGCCCTGTGGTTGCGATTGTGTGCAACTTCACCAAACCAACCGGCGATCAACAATCTCTTTTGACCTTTGACGAAGTTGAAACACTGTTCCATGAAATGGGACACGCCACACACGCTCTTCTGGCCAAAGGAACCTACGCATCGCAAACCGGAACCAATGTGTTATGGGATTTTGTCGAGCTGCCTTCACAACTACAGGAAAACTGGCTCTATGAACCGGAAACGCTCAACAGCTTCGCCGCACATTTCGAGACGGGAGAACCAATTCCGGCTGATCTCATCGACAAACTGCGTGCCTCCAAAAACTTTATGTCCGGCTGGATGGGTGTTCGCCAGATGTCCTTCTCGATCCTTGACATGGAATGGCATTTGAACGATCCGGCGATCATCACCGACATTGTCTCCTTTGAAGACGAAATTCTCAAAGATTGCCGGTTTTTCCCCAGACTGGGCGGCCCAAGCTCCCATTCTTTCTCCCATATCTTTGCAGGCGGCTATTCTGCGGGCTATTATTCCTATAAGTGGGCCGAAGTCCTTGATGCCGACACCTTCGAAGCGTTTCTGGAAACTGGTCTTTATAATCAGGAGACAGCCCATAAATATCGGACAGAAATCCTTGAAAAAGGCGGCTCCGAGCATCCAGCCATCCTGTTTCGCAATTTCCGTGGTCGGGACGCAGATCCAAGCGCTTTACTACGCCGTGATGGATTACTGGATAAAACGGGGTCATAAGCACCGTTTTCTTTTTGCAGTGCGACATTTCTTCCAATCTCTGCAGATAATTATTTTTCATATTTTTGTTGTCATTTTTTTTCTTTTCCTCTATACAAAGTTGGGATAAACATAAGTCCAAACAAACAATTTAGGACAGGTATGATTACAACGGCGCAAATACGCGGTGCACGCGGAGTTCTGAACTGGTCACAAGGTGACCTGTCCGAACGTACAGGAATCTCTTCTACTTCGATCGGCAGTATTGAAAACGGCCTGACCCAACCTCGTGATTCAACAATTCAATTAATCCAGAAAGCCTTTGAAGATTCTGGAATCGAATTTTTACCCGATGACGGAATTCGTAAAAAAACAGGTTTCATTAATTTTTACCGTGGCGAAAACGGCTTCAGTGCTTTTTATGATGACATCTATGAAACAGCAAAGGCTCTGAACAAACCCCTTGAATTTTTGGTCAGCAATGTGGATGAACAAGAATTTATGAAATGGGGGAAAGAAGTATTTGATCCTCACAGCAAACGCATGAATGATCTAGGCAACATTTCATATAAAATTCTGGTTCAAGAAGGGGATACAAACTTTATTGCATCAGCCTATGCCGAATACCGTTGGCTGCCCAGAGAGTTTTTTTCATCAGTTCCTTTCTATGTCTATGGTGGAAAACTGGCGATTATTCTTTTTGAAACTGAATTGACCGTGATGGTTCTTGAATACCCGACCATCACAGATGCATACCGGAAACAATTCGAAGCCATCTGGGAAGTATCCAAAGCCCCAGAATCCAAGGAAGCTAAGAACGCATAAGAATTTATAAATACCATTTAAGCAACTGAGTAACATGGATATGAAAGTAACAACCTCTAACGTACAGGCACCAAACGGTACAGGGCTGACAGACCCTCTACTGGTTAGTCTGGTCGATTTATTCGAACATGTGCATTGGGGTAACATGGGGCCTGAACTCTATAGAAATGGTGGATCAAAAAAGTTCGAAAGAATTTTGACCTCGACCTACACACCCTACTCAGGTGAAACCAAACTGATTAGTGACAATTTGCCTATGATTTCCTCGTGGGCTCAAGATACTGAAACAGCCATTATTGTTGG
Source organism: Alphaproteobacteria bacterium CG1_02_46_17 (assembly GCA_001871905.1). Taxonomy (GTDB): domain Bacteria; phylum Pseudomonadota; class Alphaproteobacteria; order Micavibrionales; family Micavibrionaceae; genus UBA1573. The sequence goes on from MNUG01000017.1 coordinate 43,329, forward strand.
CCCTGGCCCTGCCATGTCTGTCATGGCAAAAGAAATTCCTGTTCTGCAATCCTTACCAAATCTGAAAAAAGTGATCGTGATCGAGCTCTCTCCTGAATTTAACAAGGAGAGTACCGCAGCCATTCAAACCGTACTTCCAAATGTAAAAATGTCCTCTTATCTGGAAGATTTCAGAACGGTTGATCTTTCTGCCGAAAGCTATTCATCCGCATTGGTTATCAGTACTGGCGGCCTGACCAATTTCGAAAATATTTCAACGGATCACTTTCCTCACGCACAAGTAACCTCACACCTACAGGCAATCAAACGTCTGGCCAAATCCGGTGGTAAATTTATGTGGGGGTATGATTCATCAACCGATGCCAATCGTTATAACCGCAAAGAAATTTCAGAATTTTTGCTCTATCCTTTAGAGAAAGCATCCAAACGTTCAGGTGTAATTATTGACCCTACAGGCTTTGAACACATCACCTATGCCAACACAGCAGCATCAGTTCTCTCGCACGACTGGGTGGTCACAAGGGATCAGGATATTCAAATTGGCAACCAACACTACGCCCTCTCCGCAGGTGAGAAGTTCGTAGCCTTCTCTTCAGCCAAACTGACTCCGGATAAAACTGCGCGCTCTGCCGCGTTTCAAGGCATCAATACAAATGTCTATTACAGCGATGGTGATGGCGTTGTCATTCACACATTTGATTGTGTTTAATTAAAACAACTCCATAATCATGCAGCGGGCCGCACCACCGCCATATTTCTGGATGGTGGGTAAATCGGAATAGATAATCTCGGATACATATTTCAAGAACACGGATTTTTGAGCGTCTGTATAGGCGCGATATGCCGATCCCGACATCACCAGTTTCTTGGTTCCATCTTTTGATCTCAACTCCAGAGCATTTCCACAAAATTGCCGCAACTGATCCATGGTAATCTCGACCAACTCACGACCTGTGGATTCCAGTTTGGCGCGCACGCGAGCGCGGTCTTCAGGGACGATACACTCCAGACACACACCAATATATTCTGTTCCGATAAACATCAGCACATCTGTATGATAGACCGGCTTTCCGACATGGTTTCTGGTTTCAAACGATACCAGTTCATATCCCATTTTTTTGGCCCATTCGGTAGCCAGTTCCAGATCTGCCCGCGCCGAATGGGATGAATACGCAACCTTGTGGATACGATCCATCCATAAGGCAGATGTGCTTTCCAAAGCCCGATTCTGCGCCTCATATCCGGTCATATCCAGATCAACGTCATAAGACCGCTCCAATAATTGCGTCATATGCGGACGACGTTCAATCCGGCGGTTTTCATTCAGCATCGGATAATAGACAATCACACGGCGACCATCTTCAGTCACATGGGTGGATGCCCAGTTGGGGAAAATATCATCAGGCGAATCAGCCGCCCCCAGCGTCGTGGTCACGGCAATTCCGGCCGCCGCAATTTTATCGCGCAGCGCATGAAACTCCGCCAAGGCCGCCTTTTGCACGTCTTCGATATTGGGGGGGTCTTCGGATTGATAAGTATTGGTCGCCATAGTCTGCTGATTGCAATGAAATAGAACTGGCTCTGTCATCCAGATATGGTCGGCGGATTGATGAACTTGATGTGGCATACGCTGCTCCCTGATTTTTAGCGTGAGTATAATTGATTCGGCCTCCTGCCCTATTTTTTTCTGAATAAATCGACAAAAAGCCGGATTATGGCGCGATTAAGGCATACACCGAACAAAAAACTGCCACATTTATATGGAATTATAAAAGAAGATAAGAATGACATTGTTTCAGCACTGAAAGACTTATCGCCAAACACAATAAAGATAGACCGACCATCTATTTTGAATTTAAAACCCGCCGCCCCCTCCTCCTCGCGGCGGGTTTGTTTTTGGCGCTTACTTGCACATGTGATTAACGCGCTCATATTCCTTCAAATTATCAAAAGCCTGCTGGCGTTGTTTGCGCTCATCATTCATTTTCTGGGTATAAACGGTCAGGATATTCTGCATATTGCTTTTCAAATAAGACTCCAGCTCACCTTGCTGGGAAAGTGGTAACGGCCCAAAGACACTCTTTTTCCGCACGTCACTGTTCAATGCATCGCCAATAATTTTTGCATATTTATTCACGATCTCCCGATCAATCATCACATGCTGCTGTTCATGCGCCAGAATCGCATTATGCTTGCACGACCCTTGAGGAAATTCCCGCGCGATAAAAATCGTCGGGTTGATATGCAACATGACATCGATATTGGTGTACCAATAACAAATCTCGCGACTTGCGGTATTGGTCATCGTGCCATACCGCATGGATTGAGAGGCTGAAATCCCCCCCTGCATTAATCCACCAACATCGGTAATAATAGATTTGCCATACGGATTGACCGTATCGACCGAGAAATTATTCAGCTCCTTTTCGGATTTGGAAAAATCATAGCGCACCTGATCGGTGGACGTCTTGACGTGAATTTGGGGCGACTGAACAGACCTGCACCACCCTTGCGCAAAAGATGGTGGACTAAAGGCCATAGAGCCACAAAGAGACAATGACATAAAAATAAAGAAACCAGCGATGCGGCCCAAAAGAACATCTCCCGAAAAAGAAACAACCACCATTTTAGTACCTGAAAATTAACAAATTGTCAGGATTAAGGATAAAATGTAGTATAAGCAAAACCAAGCAAAAACGGAGTTTGACCGCATGATATTTTTGGGAAATTTGCTGATCTGGGCTATTCATATCTATTTGTGGATTATCGTGATCAACGTTGCGGTAAGCTGGCTGATTGCTTTCCGTGTTCTGGATACCGGAAACCCTCAAGCGCGGAATCTGGTCAGTTTATTAAAAAAAGTGACCGACCCTGTGATGAAACCGGTTCAGAAATACATCCCTCCTATTGGCGGAATCGATATTTCACCGATTATTGTCATCATCGGGCTTCAACTCCTCAGTTCGCTGGTCTGGCATCTCTTTATGAGCCCCGCCAGCCTCTAAGTCGTCTGTAACCCCGTTGTCTGTTGAAACGTCAACCGTCTCGGCAAGTGTCTCGGCATAGATGTTTCTTGCTTTACGCTCTCCGGCGGTCTGGGCGTAATAGCAAACCCATGACCAGACCCCGAGGCAAAACGAGATCAAGACCAGCACAACCGACCATGTGTTGACCATCGACCCGATATCAAACTGCATGTCTTCGATATCATCTTGCACACACACGGAAATCTCACGCCCGTTCAGATCAAGGAACGCTTTGTCTTCGCGAAGACTAACGTCGATACGGTTGCCCGTAATAGGCCCACGGAACTGCAAAGCATCTGTCGTCTGCAACCACGAGCCGATCTGGCTTTGTTTACAACCTTGCAACATATCAAATTCAAGGGAATGCTTTTGTGCCACAGCCAGTTGGCTGGCAAAATTAGTGACGGGCGCATCATATTGATTTTTAATAACATCAAGACGACCGATTTTATATTGTCCGGAAACCCATGTCCCGAATGCTGCGACCAACGCCACAAAGGCAAAGAGCGCCCATAAGCGCCACCGTCCGGATGCACCGGTGCCTAGATCAAGCAAAAAAGGAAATCGAAAAGCCAGCATACCCATCCCTATACCACAAGGTTTCTGAACTTTTAAGGGGGATTTTGAACCGCCAGCCTTGTCACAACCATAAAAGAGAGATAAAAAGCACCATTATGACCGATGCAGCAAAAATAATTGATGGCAAAGCCATTTCTTCCCGTTTACTTGACCAGATTGCCACGCAAACAGCCGCCATGGCGACACCGCCCGGTCTGGCTGTGATCTTGGTTGGGGATAACCCCGCCAGCCACGTTTATGTATCCAATAAAGTCAAAGCCTGCGCCAAAGCAGGCATCCGTTCCATTGAACACCGCCTGCCTGCCACCGCCAGTGAAGCGGAAATCGCCGATTTGATTACAATGCTCAATGCCGATTCCTCTGTGGATGGCATTTTGCTGCAACTGCCTCTGCCGGATGGGCTGGAGTCTGACAAGCTCATCCAGATGATTGCCTCGGAAAAAGATGTCGATGGTCTGACCATCCCCAATATTGGCAAACTGGTCGCTGGAATAGATGCGCTTGTTCCTTGCACCCCGCAAGGTTCCATGTTGCTCATCAGGGAAGTTTGCCCTGACCTGACCGGAAAACATGCTGTTGTGATCGGGCGCTCGCTGCTGTTCGGAAAACCAATGGCCCAGCTTTTGCTCGCAGCAAATGCGACCGTGACCACTGCACATTCCAAAACCGCAAATTTAGCGGGAATCTGCCAACAAGCCGATATTCTGGTAGCTGCCGTAGGTCGCCCCAAAATGGTCAAAGGCGACTGGATCAAACAAGGCGCCATCGTCATTGATGTTGGAATCAACCGTCAGGATAACGGCAAGCTTTGCGGGGATGTTGATTTTGACGAAGCGGTCAAAGTCGCCGGTGCCATCACGCCTGTGCCTGGGGGCGTCGGCCCCATGACCATCGCCTGCCTGATGGCAAATACCTTGAAAGCTGCCAAATAGCCTGTTCGCAAATGCAAAACAATGCTAGAATTCTCTCCGATCAACAAAGGTGAGATTCCATGGAAAAACCAGTTATAAAACCACAATGCCCAAATTTTTCATCTGGCCCTTGCGCCAAGCGTCCGGGATGGAGCTTTGACAATCTGTCCGGCGCGTTTTTGGGACGCTCTCACCGCGCTTCAGGCGGCAAAGCCAAACTCAAGCAAGTCATTGATCGCCACCGTGCTTTACTGGATATCCCCGCCGATTATCTGGTGGCCATTGTTCCGGCCTCAGACACCGGAGCCGTTGAAATGGCACTATGGTCACTTTTGGGGGAACGCGGCGTCGATTGCCTCGCATGGGAGAGCTTCAGTTCCGACTGGATGACCGATGTCGTGAACCAACTAAAAATCGAAGATGTTCGCCAGTTCAAAGCCGATTACGGCCAAATTCCTGATCTGACGCAAGTTGATACAGATCGCGACGTTGTTTTTGTCTGGAATGGCACAACATCGGGCGTTCGTCTGCCCAACCATGACTGGATCAAAGCTGACCGCAAGGGCTTGACCATTTGCGACGCAACCTCTGCCGTCTTTGCCTATGACATGGACTGGTCAAAACTCGACGTTGTCACATGGTCATGGCAAAAAGTTTTGGGTGGTGAAGCCGCTCACGGCATGCTGGTGCTCTCACCCCGCGCCGTAGAACGACTAACCACGTTCAAACCAAACCGTCCATTGCCCAAAATTTTCCGCATGACCTCGAAAAGTGTCTTGAATGACGCTCTGTTTGAAGGCGCGACAATCAACACACCCAGCATGATGGCGGTTGAAGATTGTCTTGATGCCCTGAACTGGGTGGAAAGCCTTGGCGGGTGGCGCGGCACTGAGCAACGCTGCATCAACAATCTTGAAACGATTGAAAGCTGGGTTGCCAGAACCGACTGGATTGATTTCCTGCCTGCCACCAAGGACATCCGCTCGCGGACATCCATCTGTATGAAAATTACCGATCCATGGTTCAATGAATTTGACGAAGACACACAAAATTCCCTGATCAAGGAGATGGTCAAAAGACTGGATAAAGAAAATGTCGCCTATGACATTGCGGCCTATGCCAAAGCACCGGCAGGCCTCCGCATCTGGGGTGGCGCAACCATTGAATCTGCTGACCTCGAAGCCTTGTGTCCATGGCTGGAATGGGCTTACGCAGGGGTAAAAGCCTCACGCGCTGCAGCAAGCGCCGCATAATCTGCGACAGATAAATCTTCTGCACGAAGGGTCGGGTTGATCCCGACCTTTTCTATTTCCGCCATATAATCGGATAAAGACCCACGGATCATTTTGCGGCGCTGGTTAAACGCACTGGCCAAAATTTTTTCCATGGTTTCAAATTTCGGAGCCTGTGCCCCTAAATCTTTCGGCACGAAATGAAGCACCGATGATTTTATTTTGGGTGGCGGCGTAAAAGCCGATGGCGGCAAGTCGAACAACCGCTTCACATCACACAACCACTGTGCCATGACGCTCAACCGTCCATAAGTTTTACTGCTTGGGTTAGCCAAAATCCGGTCACCCACTTCCTTTTGGAACATTAAGGACATGAAACGATAGGCACCCTGATCTTTTCTAATCTGCTCCAACCATTTCAACAATAAAACCGTGCTGATATTATAAGGAAGGTTGGACAAAATGGCGCGTGGGGATTCAACCAAAGACAGCGGATCAATATCAAGCGCATCGCCTTGGACAATTTTGAACCGTTCGTCTCCATAGGCAACGACCAAACCTTGCAAGGCCCTGACCGCACGCGGGTCAAATTCAACCGCGATCAACCGTGCCGCATCCGACGCCAGAATAGCGCGGGTTAAACCCCCTGGCCCCGGGCCAATTTCGACGGCATTCATTCCGGCCATAGACCCGGATAACCGCACAATTTTATCAGTGATATTCTGGTCGAGCAAAAAATTCTGCCCCAGCGATTTTTCCGCGCGCAATTGATATTCGCGAATAACTTCACGCAACGGAGGAAGGTCAATCATTAGATTCTTTTTTCAATGAAAGCAGCTGAATATAAATCCATCATATAACGACTTTGCGCACGATCCAGACGTTGGGCTCCGATCCGCTGCATGATCTCGTCATTGCTCGGAAGAGTCTCTTCCGAAATCTGGCGCTTTTCAACCGCCAGCAAGATATAATACCCTGCCGCAGTCTGGATCGGCGAAGAGACTTGTCCTACAGCCAGATTTGGCAACACCGCTTCAACTTCTTGTGCGACCTGTCCACCAAAAACCCATCCGATCATACCGCCCTGTTCGGCTCCGGCACTTTGGGAAAACTGACGTGCAACTTTCGAAAATGCTTCTGGATTCTGTTTGAGCTGTTCGGATAATTTGTTGGCAAAGGCCTTCACTTCTGACGCTTCTTTTCCTTCCGAGACCGACAAAAAGATCTCCGCCAAACGATACTGGTTTTCTCCCATACGGACTTTCATCTGATCCAATTCGGACTCAATATCCGCATCACTCACCTCGACACGGGGACGGATACGTTTTTGAATAACTTTGGTCCATGCCAACTGCGCCTCGATTTGCGCGCGCAATGTCGAAAGTTTGATTCCATGTTGGGTCAGGGCTTTTTTGAATACATCGGCTGGGATATTATTCTGGTTCGCAATCATCTCGAACCCTTTGTCAATTTCTTCTGGGGCCACTTCAATTTTGAGACGCTTGGCTTCTTGCATTTTTACCTGCTCGTCAACCAGCATATCCAGAATCTGAGGGCGCAATTTGTTGTTCAGTTCCGTCGAAGGGGGCAGCCCCGTCGAAGATGCAATCAAATCTAGTCTGGCGTTTAAGTCAGATGCCGTTATCACACCCTGATTAACAACCGCCACAATACTTTCCTGACCCGCAAAAGCCACGGAAGATCCACCGAACGAAAAGGCCGCCATAACGGCCATCAACAACACTGCAAACTTCATAACGTGCAATCCAATCCTTTTTAGGTCTTATTTTTTATACTGATACCGCCCCAGATAGGACGGTAGAATAGCATCCATCGACGTAGATGTAATACCCAGATCGCCAAGAGTCAAAGCCCCTTCACTGACAACGTTGTCTGTTTGCAAACTGGTTAATTGATCATTGGTCAGGGGTGGCTTGGGCAATAGCCCGAGAAAGGCCGCCTTGATCCGCGCAATCCACCATGGAACAGGCAACAAATAGCAATGCTGTCCACTGGTCGAGAGGATTTTCTGATAAATTTGCTTGAATGTTAAAATATCAGGGCCTCCCAGCTCATAAATCTGACCTGTTGTCCGGCTTGTTGCCAATGCCGCGACAACGGCACGGGCAACATCCTCGACATAAACGGGCTGGAACTTCGACTTACCCCCGCCAAATAACGGCAGAAACGGCAGAATACGCGCCATGGATGCAAATTTATTGATAAAGCTGTCATTCTGTCCGAACACAACACTCGGGCGCAGAATCGTCACTGCCGGATACAGTTGGATGACACCATTCTCTCCCGACATTTTGCTGATCGCATACTCTGATTTTGCCCGATCAACGGACAAAGCAGAAATATGAACGAATCTGGAGACTCCATATTTGGCACATGCTCCGGCAATCCAGACTGGTAAATCTGTATGGATATGGCTGAAATTGGATTTTCTTTTTTCATAAAGTATGCCGATGCAATTCACCACCATCTCGGAACCGGCCACAGCTTTTTCAATATCCTGTTGGTTCCGATACGAACAAGGAATGGCAACAACTTGCCCGACCTCTCCGAATTGCCTTAGAAAATAAACCGATTCCGTATGACGCGTTGCAACACGAACCCGTGCCCCGGCAGCCAGTAACTCGGCCACCACGCGGGCGCCAATGAACCCGGTTCCACCAAAGACAGTCACAATGCGACCCTTCAGGGTGTTTTTCAAATTTGGGAGACTGGAAACAAACATTTGAAACGAATTCCTCTTGGTTTATGATGCCCACTACTATAATCATCTGGGTTGTAATTAAAAAGGCTCTATTTATCGATCATCAAGGGGTATTTCCATGAGCACTGTTCTACGTGACCGTCAAACCAAAATCGTGGCCACACTGGGGCCAGCATCCAACACTGAGGAAATGATTCGTAAATTATTCCTCGCAGGTGTTGATGTCTTTCGCCTGAACTTTTCTCATGGTGAGCATAAAGACCACGCCGACCGCGTTAAAATGATTCGCAAGATTGAAGAAGAAACAGATCACCCAATCGCCATTATTGCCGATATGCAAGGGCCAAAACTGCGCGTGGGGAAATTCAAGGACGGAAAAATCGAATTGTCCGTTGGACAAAAAATCCGTCTTGATCTCGACCCGACACCGGGCGACGGAGAGCGGGTAAATCTTCCTCATCCTGAAGTTATCAACACCATGACCATCGGATCGCATATTCTGCTCGACGACGGAAAAGTCCGGATGGAAATTGTTGATAAAGGTGATGGATTTTTGGTTGGCGAAATTCAGGCTGGCCGTCATCTGTCCAATAACAAAGGGTTCAATGTCCCGGGCGTTGTGTTGCCAATTGCAGCCCTCACCCCGAAAGACCGCATAGATCTGGAAGCAGCCCTTGCGATGGGCGTGGACTGGATTGCCCAGTCTTTCGTGCAAAAACCAGAAGACGTGATCGAAGCAAAAAAACTCATCGCAGGCCGCGCCGCCTTGATGATTAAACTGGAAAAACCATCAGCCTTGCAATATCTGGATCAGATGATTGCACAAGCCGATGGCGTTATGCTGGCTCGTGGTGATCTGGGTGTTGAAATTCCACCCGAAGAAGTTCCCCTTGCTCAAAAGAGAGTGGTTCGCGCCGTGCGCTTTGCCGGAAAACCGGTTGTGGTTGCAACACAGATGTTGGAATCCATGATTGAAAATCCTTCCCCCACCCGCGCCGAAGCCAACGACGTAGCAACCGCCGTTTTTGATGGCACTGATGCTGTGATGCTGTCTGCTGAAACCGCAGCCGGACAATATCCACTCGAAGCTGTCCAGATTATGTCCCGCATCTGCAAACGTGTCGAAAGTGATGAGCTTTACCGCAAAATTATCGACACTGACCATCCCGATGCCCGCCACAATGATGCGTCCGATGCCATAACCGTGGCCGCCGATCAGGTTGCCAAAGACATTCATGCGTCTTGCATCGTGACCTATACCACGTCAGGCGGAACAGCTCTGCGCGCCGTGCGTCAACGTCCTGCCGTACGCATCGTTTGCATGACCCAGAATCTGGGTACAGCCCGCCGTTTGAGCCTGTCCTATGGCGTTCACAGTCTGAAAATCGACCATGTCACAACATTTGGTGACGCCGTTAAAATGGCGCAACAAATGATTGGAGAACGGGCCATTGCCAAAAAAGGTGAACGCTTTGTGATGACTGCCGGTGTTCCATTTGGAACCCCCGGTTCCACCAACATTCTCCGCGTTGCTTGGGTGGAATAACAACACTGAAAATTTAAAGCAAAACCCCCGCTATATACGGGGGTTTTTGTTTTGATATTTTTTCATCTTCTCGGATTACCGCGAAGCTGTTGCAATCTGGGTAACTCCAACAGCCTGATCTGTATGCACCCACCATGAGCTGTTGTTGATCGAAAAGATCGGCTTGTAATGGGAGATCATACTGGCACGAGTCATAGCCTTGATCTGGTTATCCAAAACCATCGGCCCCTCTTCAGTATAAACAATCAGAATGGCGTGCGGAATTCCTTTTTGGATATCCTTGACCACGGCAATCCGCAATTGAGATTCGGGGACACCCAAAGCTCTGAGCGAAACATATTTGGCAATGGCGAAATCTTCACAATCCCCACCGCGCGTTAAAAACTCGACCGGAGTTTCCCAATAATCGGACTTGCCCCAGTTGCGGTTGTCACCGATATATTTGACCTTGTTCATCAGATTATTCACACTATTGGCCATCTCGACCAAAGGCTTGCCCCGCAATTCGACCAGATCAGATCTCCATTTCTGGATGACCTTGGCCGAACTCTCACGCGAAACTTCTCGGTTGAACCGATCGAACATATCGCTCCATTTGGTAAAAGATGATAAATCGGTCGAACGCCGCTCCGCCGTACCAAACAAGTTGGATTGAACAACAATTTCGGACTGTGGCACGGTAACAGATGCCAACGTAATAGAGTTTGGAATATCTTTTATACTCTCGGCATAAGAGTCGCGTGGCGCATAAGCCATCAAAGATGCCGTTATTGTAACGAACGCGGCAATCATACGAATCGAGGTTTGCAAAGCCAGCGTTGTACGCAAATCCCATCGGGAGATCACGCCCTGACGCACCAGAATCTCACCCAAAGCCAGTTTCTGGACTTTTTGCAGGGAAAGCGCCTCGTGAAGCTGGGAGGCCGACAATAATCCCCGATGAACCAGCACTTCACCGAAACGATTGCGATTCAGGTACTTTTTGAGAGATGTCATGAGTCCACCTGTTGTCGAAATCTGCGTCATGGAAACTGTCCTACTTAACTTTTCTGTTTTGTATCAAGCCTTTGCCCACAGCCATCCATTTAATAACCATGAAAACCTCGAAACGGGCAATAAATAAAGGTTTTCTCCACACTTACATTAGACACGCCAAAAGTTGACAAATCCTAAACGCCATGCCAAAAAAGCGCAGGAATTCCGCTTTTTTTGAGAGTTTACCCCATCATCATGACACCATCTCTTTCGCCCACTGAAAATCCAGACACCGCACGACTTTTGAGCCTGATATCTGCGATGCGCGACAAAAAAGTGCTAATTATCGGTGACATTATGCTGGATCGCTTCGTGCGCGGGGAAGTGACCCGAATTTCTCCGGAAAGCCCGATCCCTGTTTTGGCAGCCAAGCAGGAAAACCGCATGATTGGCGGGGCCGGCAATGTTCTGGCCAACATCAACAGCTTGAAAGTACCGTGCGATATCGTTGCGATCATCGGGGAAGATGCGGAGGGTGAACAGGTGCGCGGACTGGTCGAAGCCGCAGGCGGATCAGGGAAAGGTCTGGTGATTCGCCTTGAAACCCCGACCACCATCAAAACGCGCTTTCTGGCAGGCCACCAACAATTGTTGCGCGTCGATCATGAAGTTACAGCCCCCATTTCCGCTGCTTTGGAACAAGAGTTGCTGAAAAAAATCGAAACCATGGCTCCCGATCAGGATGCCCTTGTGCTCTCCGACTACGGCAAGGGCGTTTTAACCGCCACTATCCTTCGCAAAGTCATTGAAATCGGCAAGACGCACAACATTCCGGTTCTGGTTGACCCCAAAGGCACGGATTACTCGAAATATAGTGGCGCAACATTGGCAACGCCCAACCGCAAGGAATTGATGGAAGCCACCCACGGATCACCAACCGAAACAGACAATGAAATCACCGAAACCGCTGAAAAACTTATTCTTCAATCCGGTATTTCCTCGATCGTTGCCACCAGATCGCAAGACGGGATGAGCATCATCCAACAAAAACCGGACAAAAGCGGATTTGAACGCCCCGTCCATTTCCGCACCAATGCCCGTGAAGTTTTTGACGTCTCTGGCGCCGGAGACACTGTCATTGCAACAATTGCTGCAACTCTTGCTGCGGGAGGAACGCTCGTCGAAGCCGGCTCTCTCGCCAATATCGCTGGCGGCATCGTCGTCGGCAAAGTCGGGACCGCCGCCATCCGCGCTCAGGAAATTATTGACGCCCTCACATCTTCCACCCATGAACTCGAAGCAACACCGGCGGGGGAAATGTCTGCGCTTGACCGCTCTCGTCGCGCCCCTGTATGTGATTGGGAAAAAGCACTCGAGGAAGTTAATCGCTGGCGTGCGCGCGGCCTCAAAGTCGGGTTTACCAACGGATGTTTTGATATTTTGCACGCCGGACATGTCAATTATTTGAATGATGCCCGCAATCAATGCGACCGTCTGGTTCTGGGGTTAAATACCGACATTTCTGTCCAATTGCTCAAAGGGCCTGATCGTCCCTTGAATGACCAAAACTCTAGGGCGACCGTACTGGGGGCATTGGGAGCGATTGATCTGGTGGTGTTCTTCGGTGCAGAAAACGCCGCCGCAGATGACACCGCGAAAAAGCTGATCCAATACCTCAAGCCTGATATCTTTTTCAAAGGGGCGGATTTCACCCTCGACCAAATTCCGGAAGTTCCCACCATTCTTTCCTACGGCGGACAGGTTAAACTGATCCCGCTGACCAAAGGGATCAGCACAGACAACATCATCAAACGCCTGAATAATGGGGAAGCAGCCTGATCTGTATAAAAATCCGCTCTTTGCGCTCACTCAAAGACCTGATAGACTGTCCTCCGAATATTCGCCTGCCCTTTTTCATACAGAAGGTTACATCAAGAGGACTTCCATGATTTTTCGTATTTCAAAAAGCCTTATCTTATCAACATCCCTGCTCGCTTTGGCAGCCTGTACGCCCCAAGGCCCGAACCAATGGATGCCCAAAGGCTATACCCATCAGGATTCAACGCCGATCTCCTCTCCGGCTCCATCGTCCCCATGGCTGGACGAAGCGGTTATCAAGGACACTGAAAGCCTCGCCTCCAATACCGCGTCATGGCAAGGGGCAGTTTTCGAGCTTATAGATGGATTGCAACCTGTCCTGCCAGTGGATGGAAGCCCCATCAACGTCAGGATTGTCCCTCCGGTTATCAATCAGGATCTCGCCCTCGACCATTATGTCCGTCAGGCCATGATCCAGAAAAACCTGACCCTGACCACCACCGATGGCCTTGGTCTGAACCTGTTGATTGACTCCCAGCCTCTGACCAGTCCTGATGCTCTGGCTCAAGCCAAAACCACGCCAAATTTCGATTATGTGGAAGATATGAAACTGAATGGTATTTACCTTCTCACGGCAAAACTGACCGATGCCTCGGGTAGCGTTCTGGGAGAATCTAAAACAGTCGGTGTCTTCCCGCATGAGAAGGCTGAATATTTCCGCCTGCCCGGATCATCCATTGCCCCAGTCACAGGTTTGACCAACAAACCAACCCCGATTTATATGCGGGATTAATCTCATGAGCGGGAAAGGCGGACAGGGTGTATATTCGATAAAAGAGGCGTTCACCCGCAAAGGTCTGAACAATCCTGATAACATTTCCTACATCGCAGTCTGGATGGACTTGGGAAAAATCCAGATTTGGGGAACCTCTGGCAACGGGCTTCTGACCGAGATCACACCGCTCCCCGAGCAATTCGAACAGACTTTAGATGCTCTGGTTCAAAAACTGCAATCGCAAGGAATCGACCTGATGCAACTTGACAGGGGTACCAACAGCCTGAACCAAGATGCAAGCAACGAATATGATTACAAATTCTTCTATCGCCCCGAACATATAGAATATTTCGAATACACGACGAAATCGGGAGTCCGCGAACATAGTCCGGCAATTGCCATCGAAGGAATCCCGTTCTATATGGATGAACAAGCTGCCGATTGCTTTATTCATGAGTTAAAATCACGGTCGACAGGCGATGGAGAAGACTGGCTGGAATTCTCGAACTCACCATCCGCAGAATTCAAATGCAGTACAGGAAAATACGGATTCAGGAAATCGCTCATTATCGATATGTTTGCAAATACACAGGATCATGTCTTGGCCATACAAAGTCGCGATCTCTACCGTGTATTTGTCCCCATGGAAAACCCTGCACAAATCATTGACCCAATCGCGCAAAAACTGCCGCATTTGGTCAAATCAGATGCCCCCGCAACCGCCTACCCTCTTTATTTTGACCCGTCTTATTATCCGGAACACAGACGACATCACATCAATATCATCATGCGCGCCTAGGCTGGAAATTTTCCGCCCAAAACCCAACTTATCCCTTTAAGAAATAACCATTTTGGGATAGAAAAAGCCATGCTTGAAACAATCAAAAAAATTGCAACCCGTCTAGCTCAACCTGATATTTTATTCTGGGTCTTGCCAATGATGATGGCCTTGATCGTCCTTGGAACCATCGCCCAGAAATCAATCGGGCTGTTTGCCGCCCAACAGGAATATTTTGGTTCCTTCTTCCTTATGCTGGGCCCCATCCCAATTCCCGCCGGCCTATCCATCATGGGCGTGTTTCTGATAAATCTATTGTGCAAATTCGTGATGAAAAGCGAATGGACATGGCAAAAATCAGGAACCATCATCTCGCATTTCGGAGTGCTGCTTCTGGTGTTTGGCGGATTAATGACCGCCCTCACCTCGAAAGAAGGCTTCGTGATGATCCCGCAAGGGGGCAGCAGCACCATCGTCGAGGATTACCACGCACGCAATCTGGCCATCCGCTCTGAAACGGAAACCCTGCTCACCATTCCGCATGAACATCTTGAAAATGGAATGACCGTTTCCGATCCCAAAATTCCATTCACCCTGAACGTTGATAAATACTGTTTCAATTGCACCATCACAAGCCGCCCTGAAAACTTGCAACAAGGATGGGAACGTCCCGGTATATTCATGATGCTCAATAAGGCGCCGGCAGAGTCTCAGGATGAGAAAAATTTGACCGGTATTGAGTTTTCGATCACCGGAACTCATGGTGTCGATGGAAAATACCTGACCTTTGACGGCTTTCCCAAACCTCCAACTCTGGTGGTCAATGACAAACCCTATACGATTACGATTGAACGCGCCCGCCGCGAACTGCCCTTTTCCATTGAACTAAAAGAATTCAAACGCGCGCTCCACCCCGGCACTGACATGGCAAGCGCCTTTATGTCCCAGATTACAATCAACGACAAGGAACAAGGCGTCTCTTTTCCGGCAACCATCGAGATGAACGAGCCTTTACGCTATCGCGGTTTTACCTTGTACCAATCCTCGTTTGATCTGAATGGAGAAGTTCCCTACACTATTCTCGCCGTTGTCGAGAACAAGGGTCGTCTGTTTCCCTATATTGCCAGCATCTTGATCGCCTTGGGTCTGATAATCCATCTCGGGCTGCGGATTGCTAATCGCATCAAATCACGAACAGAGGAAAACGCAGCATGAAAACCCGTTTTCTTTCTCTCCTTGTGATTTTTCTATCCCTCCTGTTCATGGCTGCCTCGCCACTATGGGCAGAGGATGATGACAAGCATCATGAACAAAAACCTTTCGCAATGGCGGAGTTCGGGCAACTTCCCATTCTGCATGATGGCCGCATCAAGCCACTTGATACATTCGCAAGAACCCAACTGATCCGTTTTTCGGACAAAGATCATATTGAACATATGCCTGCCATTACATGGCTGGCCACAACTTTATTCGACCCGGGCAACGCCAGTGAGCTGAAAATCTTCCGGATCAATAACGAAAACCTGCGCCACTTGATGGGACTGGAAGAACGCAAAAAACCGCTTTATGCGTTTGTAGAGATTACCGAAGGATTGGAAAAAACATTCCCGACCGTCGAAAAACTGATGAGCGAGACTCCGCAAAACATCTCCAGCGATCAAAAGGATCTGCTGACCCTTCATGAAAACGCTTTGGAATATACACAAATCCTGCGTAGCCTGTCTCTGCTTTTGCCGCTCAATGTAACAGTTCCTGAAAAATGGGCGAAAGAATTACCAACGCTCTCGACCCGCAGCGTTAATTTCCTGACCCTCAAAAAAATTGATGCAGGACTACAAGACGAAATCAAACAGATCATCAAACGCAAAGGACAAAATCCGGCCAAATACACACCAAACGAGCAAATGACCGCCGTTCTGGGATGGCAGATCAAGATGATCGCCGATGCTGCCGAGGGCAATAATCTGTTCCGCGTGATCCCTGATCCATGGGATGAAAGAAACACCGATAAAAAAAACACGGGTCAAAAATCCGGCGAATGGATTTCCCCGTGGGAACTGGTGCAAAGCGGCAAGGGCAGCCCCCGCACCAGTGAATTTCTGGATTTATGGACGGCGCTGGGTGCCAACTGGTCACAACTCGATGACAAAGCATGGCACGACAATAGCAAAAAACTTCTTGCACTTGGAAACCACTCCACAAGGCTGGAAATTTTTTACAACAAACTCCAGCCATTTTTCACTTCAACCATTTTCTTTGCCTTGTCTTTCCTTCTGGCTTTGATCGCGCTCACCTTCAACCAGACGAAATATATCTGGTTTTTGGCCGGTGGTGTTCTGGCTATTGCTTTGGGCATTCAAGGCCTTGGCCTTGTGGCGCGTGTTCTGGTGCTCGAACGCCCACCTGTCGGTACACTTTATGAATCGATCCTGTTTGTCGGATTTGTCGCGCCGTTCTTTGCCGCCCTGATGGAACTGCGGATGAAAAATATGCTGGGCTTCCTCAGCGCAGGCTTTATGGGGATTGGCGTAGGACTTTTGGCACTCTCCATGGCCGGTGAAGGCGACACCATGAAAGTTCTGACCGCCGTCCTCAACACCCAGTTCTGGCTGGCAACCCATGTTTTATGTATCACCATCGGCTATGGCTGGTGTCTGGTGACATCTGTCTTGTCCCATATCATGCTGCTGGGTCAGGCCACAGGCAAGCTGGATCGCCCGACACTCAAAAATCTAACCCACGCGCAAGGCACCTTGGCACTGACCGCTTTGCTATTTACCGCCACCGGAACTATTCTGGGCGGCATCTGGGCTGACCAGTCATGGGGACGCTTCTGGGGATGGGATCCCAAAGAAAACGGAGCAATGCTGATTGTTTTATGGCTGATCTGGATTATCCACGGCAAGATCGCCGGACAATTTTCGAAACTCGCCGTCACCATGGGGATGTCCTTCCTGTCGGTCATCGTCGGCACAGCATGGATCGGCGTAAACCTTCTGGGCATTGGCCTCCATTCCTACGGCTTTATCGAAGGCCTGTTCTGGGGACTTGGGGTTTTCACCGTGGGGGAAATGATTTTGATCGGCGGGCTGGCATGGATTATCCAACGCAAGGAACAAAAAGGAACCATCCCTGATGCCGCGTAATATCCTGCTGCTCATTGCCTTTATTATCTGTGGATTTTTGGTCACGCTCTGGATAGATCAATCCTCCAATCCGATTGGCCTCACCCAGATAACACCCCAACCAACACCGGAAAAAACAACAGCCAGTATGCAGGAAACTCTGCCTGATTTTCAATTTACAACCCTTGACGGGAAGACCCACAATATTTCCGACTTTCATGGCAAGATTGTTCTGCTCAATTTCTGGGCGACATGGTGTCCCCCGTGTGTGGTCGAGTTCCCCAAGCTGGTTGAACTCTCCTCCAACCATAGGGACGTTGTTCTGATTGCGCTCTCGAATGATCTCTCTATCGCGCCGATCGAAAAATTTATCGCCAGACAAGAGCCACAAATACAAAAGAAAATAGCAACGCCATCTGTCCTCATCGCCAAAGATAATAAGGGAAAGATCACAGCGGATTTATTCCAGACCTATCGCCTGCCCGAAACCATCATCATTGATAAAAACGGAAAAATGGTCAAAAAAATTGTCGGGGATACAGATTGGGAAAGTAAAGCGATTACTTCTCTTCTCGGATCGTTGTAGAATCCGGCAAGGGTTTATCGTCATCATCAATCAGGATGCGGTGCGCCGCTCCGTCCAGATCGTTATACTGCCCCGAACGGATCGTCCAGACAAAAATTCCCAGTCCACACAATCCCAACAGCAAGGCAAGAGGGATTAAATACCACAGAACATCCATAAAATACCCTTCCTCTTTATCCCTTCATGCGTGTCAGGCGGAATGAATTGGCAATCACCACCAAGGATGATCCCGACATCGCAATCGCCGCAATCAAAGGCGTCACAAAACCGAAAACCGCCAAAGGAACAGCAAACACATTATAAAGAATGGCCAAAGCAAAATTCTGACGCACCAGCTTACCCGAGAAAATTGCGGTACGATAGGCTTCGGTCACCGCGCCCAGATGATCCCCCATAAAGACAATATCCGCCGCATTCTGCGTCATATCAATGGCAGACGCCGGAGAAATGGAGACATCGGCCCCCGCAATCGTTGGCGCATCATTTAATCCATCGCCAACCATCGCCACATGATGCCCGTCCCGCCGTAACAACTCCATCCGGTTGAATTTATCAACCGGCGACAATTCACCAGATACATCTTCAATGCCCAGCTCAGCCGCCACGCGTTCTGCAACAACCTGACGATCCCCTGACAAGAGAACAGGACGAATGCCCAATGCCTTGAGTTCTTCAATGGTCTTTTTGGCATCATCGCGCAAATGATCCTGAAATTTGAAACTCATCACTGGGACTGCATCAATCTGAAGCCATAGTTCCTGCAAGAATGCCTGATCGCCATCAATCGCGGCATCCTTGTTCCCACACCAAGCACGCGATCCCATCCGGATACGTTTATGATTGAAATGCCCTTCAATCCCTTGGCCGGGAAATTCGCGCACATCCTGCATGTCCAACAAATCACCTGACCATTCCTGAGCAAGGGCCTTGGACAAAGGATGGTGGCTGCTGGCTCCCAAAGAGGCCGCAATCTGCAACTGTTCATCGGTCACGCCCGCCCTGTTGAGCAACTTCGGGCGACCGATTGTCAGTGTTCCGGTCTTATCAAGTAAAATAGTATCTACACTTGCCAATCGTTCCAGAGCATCCCCCGATTTAACCAGAATATGGCGTTTCATCAACCGCCCCGAGGCCAAAACCTGCACCACAGGAACCGCCAGTCCCAAAGCGCAAGGACAAGTAATAATCAAAACTGTGACTGCGATCAAAACCGCATGCGGGATATCAACGCCACCGAACAGCCACCAGCCGAAAAAAGTCAGCGCAGCAAGCGTATGAACCGCAGGCGTATAAAACCGCGCCGCCCGATCAGCCAGCCGGACATATTTGGCCTGTCCCTGTTCGGCACGTTCCATCAGCCGGACAATTTCCGACAACAGGGAATCATGCGCCGCCGATTTCACAATCAATTGTAAGGGGGCAGATAAATTTGTCGTTCCGGCAAAAACCGTATCGCCTTCCTTGACCGCGCGCGGCATGGTTTCTCCGGTGACAAGCGATGTATCGATCTCTGACACGCCGGATAACACTTGCGAATCGGCGGGGATGCGCTGCCCCATCGGAACCAGAACTTTCATCCCTTCTTTCAGATCGCGCATAGGGACAGATTTCTGGGTTCCATCTTCTAGCAGGATAATCGCCGTTCCCGTCATCATCGCGAGCAGATCAGAAGCCGCTCCACGCGCCTTGCGCCGTGCGCGAAAATCCAGATACCGCCCGATCAACAAGAAGAACAACAGCATCACAGCCGAATCGAAATACGCGTCTTCGCCATGATGCAAAACCTGCCATAAACTGACCAGAACCGCGCCAATCACCCCGAGCGAAATCGGCACATCCATATTGGTTTTGCCATGTTTAAGCACAGACCATGCCGACCGGAAAAAAGGTTGTCCCGAATAATAAACCGCAGGCATTGCAATTAATCCGGATAGCCAATGCATCAAATCACGCGTCCCGATCCCCATCACCTCGATCGTGGACGACCATAAGGCCACCGAGATCATCATAATATTTCCAGCCGCAAACGCCGCAACACCAAGACAAAGTTGAAGCTGCCGCTCTTCTTCGTCGCTTTCGGCCTGAATGGCTTTGGGGTCATAGGGATGAACGCCATATCCTTGTCTGCGGATAGTCTCAGCCACATCTCTGGCAAGTTCTGCACCGCCATCCCATTCGACACGCAACCGCTTGGTCGAGAAATTAAGACGGGCATATGTCACATAGGAAAGCTGCTGCAGGGCTGATTCAACCTTCTGGATACAAGCAGCGCAATGAACACCCTCGACCATTAAGGTCAGACAGGACTTGCCGTATTCATTAATCTCGACATAGGCAGAGAAATCATGGATCTGATTGAGAGTCTCGGACATATTTTTTTCCTAGTTTATTCTTCTTTCCGATCACTCTCTGGCCAATATGTCCATTGAAAATACGTTCGGAGTCTCGGGCAAAAGGAGGCGCAGGCAAACGGATACGCGGGAGAAATGACTATTCCAAAACAAGTTTCGTATAATCATAGAAAACGCCATCATCCCACTGGACTGAGATATGTGCATCCCATGCGCCTTTCAAGGGGGTCTGGAATTTCCCCTGATATGTTCCGTCAGGCTGTTCGGCCAAAAGAATAGAGAAATCATGACCATCCATAACGGGGCGCGCCATTTTAACGGCAACTTTGCGCCCACGAACAGGCTGGGACTGTTGGTCAAGCACTGTATAAACCATCATGTCGCCATTAACATCGACTTGAGACGTCCAGCCAAGTTTTTTCTGGTACTCGGCCTGATCCAATGTCTGGTTATAATTAATACCACGCTGGTAATAATCCTGAGCCACAACACCGGAATTGGATTTGAGTGCCAGAGTGATAAACACGATATTGACCACAACCACGAAGCCAAGAAAGCTTGCAACATAAAAGAAGAATCTTTTTCCCGTAAGTGGTTTGACTGGTTTATCCATAGTAATACTCATTGTCTTGTTCCAAGCATCAGTGCCTTAGTTCCCCATCTTAACCATAAAGACGGAGTCAACTTCGGACTCATTTCCTGTGGCATTATCGACGATTTTGAATTCGATGTCTTCACCTTTCGCATGTTTTTTATCAACACTGATAAAAATACGGAAATGTCCAATCCTGTCAGGGCCGACTTTCAGATTATCAATAGTCGAACCATCAGCACCCTGTAAGGACAAAACAGCCCCTTCGAGTCCTTCGACTGAGAGTTTATAGCTCTTTTCATCATGGGTTTTGTTCAAAATCTTGATCTCGTACCCGTTGCGGATACTCCCATCGGATAGGCGAACAAAAAGCGGGTTGCGATCATGAATGGCATTGATTTCCAACACAGGGCGCAACAGCAAAGAGGCCAGCATAACCAAACCAACGACGGATAATAAAATGGTATAATAGATGGTTCTGGGGCGCAGCAAGTGTAATTCCGGATTATGCCCTTGGGAACGCAATTCCAGATTTTTTTCCGTATCATAACGAACCAGACCCAATGGACGATCAATCTTCGCCATCACACTGTCGCACGCATCGACGCATAATCCACAGGCAATACACTGGATTTGCAATCCATTACGAATATCAATCCCCGTTGGGCAAACCTGCACACATAACGAACAATCAATACAATCACCCAACTGTTCAGCAGATGCCGACTTGAGTTTACCTCTCGGCTCACCGCGCGTCTCGTCATATCCGATAATCAAGGTTTCATCATCAAACATGGCAGACTGGAAACGGGCATAAGGACACATATAAGTACAGACCTGCTCACGCGCAAATCCGGCCATAATATATGTAGAAATTGTCAAACCTCCGACAAATGCCAGAACAGTTGTTGAAACCTGAAAATTGATAATGTCATGAATCAGAGTTGGTGCATCATTAAAATAAAACACGAACGCACCAGCAGTGACCAGACCGATCAAAAGCCAGCATATATGCGTGACTGCCTTCTTCCAAATTCTCTCGAACGAGAAGCCTGATTTATCAAGCTTCATCCGCGCATTGCGGTCACCTTGGACCACACGCTCGACCAGCATATAAAGGTCAGTCCAAACAGTCTGGAAACAGAAATATCCGCACCACACGCGGCCCAACAAAGAGGTGATAAAGAACAAGGTCACGGCGGCAAAAATCAGGATGCCGGTAATATAGTAAACTTCCTGCGGCCAGATCTCGATCATAAAGAAATAGGCCCGACGGGACGGCAAATCAATCAGGATCGCCTGATCGGGAATATCTCCCGGACGCGCCCAACGTAAGAACGGGGATAAATAGTAAATCGCCAGACAGACGATCATAGCACCCCATTTAAATGTACGAAACCGCCCGGAAATAGCCTTGGCATAGACTGTTTCCTGAGCGGCAAAATACGTAACACCCCCCAAATCCGAAGAAGTCTGGGGGGTATTTTTCTGATTATTATCTGTCTGCTGATTCATCCGAAACGGCCTCTGGGGTTGCTCCTTCTTTTACAGAAGGCTCGGCAGGGGCGTCAACATTCAATTCTGTCGCAGCTTCTGGAGCGGCTTCTGAAGTTGGTTCTTCAGCAACTGGTTCTTCCTGAGTGACAACTGGCTCTTCTTCAGTTTGTGCAGGAACTTCCGCAGGGGCTTCCATTGAAACTTTCTCTGGAACAGCAGCTCCTTCACCTTCACCGCCACCCAATGAGTGGACATATAAAGTCAGTTGGCGAATCGAATCTTCATCCAGTTTGCCTTCCCAGAACGGCATCACACCGGCATGGGCAAAGTAAACAGTATTGGAAACGTCTGCACGTTCACCACCATACAACCAGATCGAATCGGTCAGGTTTGGCGCACCGAAATCACGACCACCAGTTCCTTTTTCACCATGGCAAGATGCACAATTATTGGCAAAAATTTCAGCTCCTGGAAGATTGGTATCTGCGCCTGTGTCTGATGACAAGGTCAGAACATAATCGACAACTTGCTCGATTTCTTCTTTTTCCAGCAATTCATCTTTACCGAAAGATGGCATCAGGGATTGACGGGTTTCATCATGCTCGGAACGAACACCATAACGAAGGGTTTGTTCGATATCGGCCAATGTACCACCCCACAACCAGTCATCATCATTCAGGTTCGGGAAGCCTACGCCGCCCTCAGCACCGGAACCATGACAAACAGCACAGTTGTTTTTGAACAGGGCTTTGCCACCAGCCTGAGCGAATGCATACAACTCGGGATCTTGCGAAATCTGATCGTAAGAGGTCGTTGCCTGGAACTTATCCAGATACTGCGCCTGACGAGCGGTAATTTCAGCCTGAGAAGCTGCAAGTTCCTCATATTGAGTCCAGCCGAAAATGCCTTCGGTTGCCCCGGTTGTGGTACGGGTCACAGAACCTGTTTGTTCCATACTTCCGCTGCCAAAGAAAGGCCATGCCGTCGGCCACGCGGGATATACAACCCAGTACCCAACTGACAAGACAAAGGTCGCTACCCAAACCCAAACCCACCAACGTGGTGCAGGGTTATTAAGTTCTTTCAAACCGTCCCATTCATGTCCGGTTGTCTCGACACCTGTAATCTGGTCGATTTCTTTATTATGTTGGTCACTCATCCCGAGCCTCCTTACGGTCTTCCTCGAAGGGGATATTTGCAAAATTATCGAACTTCTTTTTTGACTTCGGCCGATACACCCAGACTACCATCACCATAAAAAAGGCAACGAAGAATAGCAGTCCTATGATCGGCGCGTTGTCTATTATCCAGCCCATCAGATTACTCCTGATTAACTGGAGCAGTATCCGGCGTCACCGGTTCGGCGGCAGGAAATTCAACCATGGTGCCCAGAACTTGCAAGTACGCAATCAAAGCATCCATTTCAGTTACCATTTCCGGATTGCCGTCAAACACACGGGCATTGACCTTGTCGCCATGACGTTCCAGAAGGCCCGCCACATTCTCATCCAGATCTTCGGTATGAGCCTGAGCCATACCATCTTGATAAGCATTGGCAATCTGGTCGTCTGTGTAAGGCACGCCAACGGTACGAAGCACTTTCATATGCTCGCCGATGTCGTTCAGCTCAGCCTGATTGTTCAACAAGAAGGCATAGGTTGGCATAATGGATTCCGGAACAACCGCACGAGGGTTTTTCAAGTGGGACACATGCCAGTCATCAGAGTAACGTCCTCCCACACGAGCCAATTCAGGTCCTGTTCGTTTGGAACCCCATTGGAACGGGTGGTCATACATTGACTCCGCCGCGAGAGAATAGTGACCGTAACGGGCAACTTCATCTCGCAAAGGACGTATCTGCTGGGAATGGCAGTTGTAGCATCCTTCACGGATATAGATGTTGTATCCAGCAAGCTCCAAAGGAGTATAGGGACGAACACCTTTGACCGGTTCGATAACTGTTTCCATACGGAACAGAGGGATAATTTCAACGATACCGCCAACCAGGACTGTCACAATAATGAACAGCAACATGATAACGGATTTACGTTCGAGTTTAGCGTGATGGTGTAACATTTAGGCTAAGGCCTCCGTACCCTTTTGTGTAAGGTTCATCTCAGGATACTCAGAACGTCTGACGTCCCCTTTGATGGTTTTGATAAAGTTGTAAACCATGATCAATGCACCGGTTAGGTACAAGAACCCACCTCCAGCACGGATCACATAGAAGACGTGCATCTCTTTCACGGTTTCGACGAATGAATATTCGAGGAAGCCCATGGAGTCATAAGATTTCCACATCAGACCTTGCATGATACCGGATACCCACATCGCGCAGATATACAAAACGATACCGATGGTAGCGACCCACAAGTGCAGGTTCACCAACTTGGTCGAATACAGACGCTCGCGACCCCACAATTTTGGAACCAGATAGTACAAGGCACCAAAAGTGATAAAACCAACCCATCCCAAAGCACCAGAGTGAACATGGCCAACAGTCCAGTCAGTATAGTGAGAGAGAGAGTTCACAGCCTTAATCGACATCATCGGGCCTTCGAAGGTAGACATACCATAGAAAGCAACCGCGATAATCATAAAGCGCAACACAGGGTCAGTCCGCAATTTATCCCATGCACCCGAGAGTGTCATCATCCCGTTGATCATACCACCCCAAGATGGCATCCACAAAATGATCGAGAAGGTCATCCCCAGAGTCTGCGCCCAGTCAGGCAAAGCCGTATAGTGCAGGTGGTGAGGGCCAGCCCAGATATAAAGGAAAATCAAAGACCAGAAGTGCAAAATCGACAAACGGTAGGAATAAACCGGACGACCAGATTGTTTTGGCACGAAGTAATACATCATACCAAGGAAACCGGCAGTCAGGAAAAATCCCACAGCATTGTGTCCATACCACCACTGGATCATCGCAGATTGAACACCAGAAGCGGCAGAATAGCTCTTGACGTCTGTAAAGCTGACTGGGATCACAACATTGTTACCAATGTGCAAAACAGCAATCGTAATGATAAACGCCAGATAGAACCAGTTGGCGACATAAATATGAGGTTCTTTTCTTTTGATCAATGTTCCCATGAACACCAGCAGATAAGCAACCCACACAACAGTCAACCACAAGTCGGCATACCATTCTGGTTCGGCATATTCTTTACCTTGTGTGACACCCAGAACATAACCGAGGGCGGCAATCACAATAAAGAAGTTGTAACCCCAGAAGGTGAACAGGGCGAGACCATCACTCCACAGGCGGGTACGGCAAGTACGCTGCACAATGTAGTAACTGGTACCAAGGAGCGCGTTTCCACCAAAGGCGAAAATCACCGCAGATGTGTGAACAGGACGTAGCCGTCCGAAATTCAAGTACGGTTCGAAGTTAAGAGCGGGGAAAGCAAGCTGGAGAGCAATAAAAAGCCCGGCAGCAAAACCTACCACACCCCAAAAAACGGCTGCTACTGTAAAGAGCCGTACAACATCGTCATTATAGCGTGGTGCTACATCTGCTGTTGTGGTTGTCATGTTTATATTCCCTTTCGACTGTGAAAAAACCGGAATGTGAAAACGCAAGCCGGAACTTCAAACTAAATGCTAAGGCAGAATCCTTCCCGCAATCGCAATCAGCAAGATACCGTTTAACACGATTACCCATTGGGATAAAAGCCTGAATTGCATGGGAAAAATTGTCGCAAGGGTCTTTCCTCCCAAAGAAACAAGCATAAGTGAAGGCATTGTACCTGCGCAAAACGCCGCCATCCCTAGAGCTGCCTTGATCGGATCATCCAAAGTTGCGACCGCCATCATTGCGCCCATCACCAGACCGCAGGGGATAAGTCCCAACATTATGCCAACTCCATACAAGCGAATGGGGGTATTATTTTCCAGAAGACGAGACGAGATTTTTTGAATCGGTGCCAAAGGCAGTGGCAAATGGATTTTTAGCAGCATCGGAAAGAATTTTCCCAAAAAAGGAATCGACTGAACCAGAAACATCAATCCGGCAAAGGCCAGAATAAACGAAGCAACTCCGTATCTAAGGGGAGAAACAGGGAAAGCCATCGACAAAAACAGATTGGCCAGCACCCCGAGCGCCACATAGGTGGTCATACGCCCCAGATGATAAGGCAGAAGCAGAACGGACGAAATCCGGCCAATGGTTTTTTGCTGTAACATCACCACAAAGGGCGAACACATGAAGGCACAATGGGTTGCACCACCAAACAGGCCGGCCAGAAACAAACTGGTCATGATTCCTGCATCGGTCAGAGTGATGGCACTACATTCAAAAAACATCCCGAAAACCCTTATGCGGCAACCGAAGCTTCAACAATATCATCCACACCGATCTCCGCTGCTGCTTCAGCCAGTATATGTGCGCTTCTGGACAGCATCTCTTTTTCACCCTCACTCATTTCCGGAACCAATGTCTGCACAATGCCATGCGCGTTGATAATCCGTGGATAAGACAGGCTCACCGGCCCCAAACCTTCTGCAATATTGAATGTGGGCGTTGAACAGGTAATCAGGGCATTTTCATTGCCAATCACAGCCTGAGCCAGACGGGCAATTCCTGCGCCGATTCCAAACCATGTGGCCCCTTTGCCCTGAATGATCCGGTACGCGGCACGGCGCACCCCTTCATCAACCTGATTTCGAATTTGCTGCGTTACCACTGAACCGACTTGTGCAGCAAAATTGGTCAAAGGGATTGTCCCAACCAAGGCACCAGACCAGTGTAAAACCTCGGAATCTCCATGTTCTCCAAGAACGTAGGCATGAACCGAGTGCGAAGATATCCCCAAATGGGAGGCCAGTAACGCCCGAAAACGTGCCGTATCCAGAATCGTCCCCGATCCGATAATACGTGAGGCATGGATATTGTGACTTTTCTGAGCGATTGACGCCACCATTTGCGTCATCACATCGACCGGATTACTGGCAATGAGCAGCACAGCGTCAGGCGCTGCATTAAAGATTTTTGGAATAATGTTAGAAAAAATATCGGCATTCCGCTTCAGCAGATCAAGCCGGGTCTCCCCTGTTTTCTGGGCTGCTCCGGCAGCAATAACCACAATTCCCGCACCATCCAGATCTTCGAACGTGCCGGCCCGCACCGTCATTGGTGTCGAAAAGGGTGTTGCATGAAGAATATCCTCCGCCTGTGCCTTCGCCAAAGCCTCGTTCCGGTCAATCAGAACAAGTTCTGTTCCAACACCGCGTAACACACACGCATAAGCGCCACTTGCGCCAACCTGACCACATCCGACAATGCCGATTTTCATATCATTTCACCCTTCGCTTCAAGTTTTGAGACCTGCTAATAAATAACGGATAAACATCCCGCTCACAACAGACAGATGGTCACAACGGCAAAATCCTTGTTTTTTCCTCTTGGCACAGATGCGATGACACATTAAGTTGCCCCCATGGAAAATGAGAAAAATACCTTGTCCCTTTCGGTTGCCGTTGTCATTCCGATGTTGAACGAAGCGGAAAGCGCACCCAGTCTGATTGCAGAAATTCAGGCAGCCTCCCAACACGCACCCATCACCGAGATTGTGGTTGTCGATGACGGTAGCACCGATAATACCGCGCAGATCATACTGGGGCTCAAGAAACAGGATCCCCGCATTCGTCTGGTCAAGCATACTGTCCGCTCCGGCCAGAGTGCGGCAATTCGCACTGGTGTAACCACCGCCAACACCACACTTTGTGTCACAATGGACGGTGACGGACAGAATAATCCGGCCGATATTCCCAAACTTTATGCGAAATTTATTCTAACCCCCGATGTCCCGATGCTGATGATCGCCGGACAACGGGCAAAAAGACAGGATTCCCTGCTTAAAAAATTCACCTCGCGCACCGGCAATGGCATCCGCCGCGCTTTGCTGCGCGACGGCGTACGTGATACAGGTTGCTCGCTCAAGATGTTCCGCCGCAACGATTACCTGAAACTGCCTTTCTTTAACCATATGCATCGTTTTCTACCCGCCTTGTTCCTGCGCGAGCATGGCAAGATTGAATTGGTGGATGTCGGGCATCGCCACCGCGAACGCGGAATCTCCAAATATGGATTCTGGGATAGATTATGGGCGGGGCTATCCGATATATTCGGCGTGATGTGGCTGATGACGCGCGCCGCCCAGAAAACAGATATTATCGAGGTAAAAGAATGACTGCACAAGATTGCGTAGAACTGGCCAAAGACCACGGCCTCTGGCTGGCTATCGGCTTTATGGGACAGACGATGTTCTCGGCGCGCTTCCTGATTCAATGGCTGGCCTCGGAAAAAGTCAAAAAATCCATCATCCCGAACCTGTTCTGGTGGTTTTCTATCGGGGGAGGTTCAATTTTGTTAATTTACGCCATCCACCGTGCCGATCCGGTTTTTATCGTGGGTCAGGCTGCAGGATTGTTTATCTATGCCCGCAACATCTATTTGATCTACAAAAAACAGCATCCTGACCATTCTGCCCTGCAACCCGATCATAAACCACAAACCGAAGCATGACCGCACAACACTTGAAATCCCTGTATGCCCGCCCAGCCTTGCTCGCAGCAGTGATCTGCATTGGCCTGATGGTGGCAGGCCTTTATGCCCGCCCCCTTTTTCCCGTTGATGAAACACGCTATCTGACGGTGGCATGGGAAATGCACCAATCCGGCAACTGGGTGTTGCCGACCCTGAACCACGAAGCCTACCACCACAAACCACCTGTCCTGTTCTGGTTGATCAATATCCTGTGGTCTATCTTCGGTGTCAGCCAAAGTGCCGCCATGGCAGTTCCTTATCTTGCTGCCTTTGCCTTGCTGATGGCCACGGCACGTCTGGCTACACGCCTATTTCCTGATGCCCCTCAAGCTCCCCTGATGGCAACCGCGATACTGGCTGGCAGCCTTCCCTTTGTGATTTATTCAAACCTGATCATGTTCGACCTGTTGCTGGGGGTGTTTGCTGTTCTGGGGGTCACTGCGGTCTGGGACTACATGACGACCCGCAACACCAAACATCTGGTTACTCTAGCCTTGTGCATCGGCTTAGGCGCCCTCACCAAAGGCCCTGCGATTTTGCTGCATATCGGAACCGTTATTTTGCTGGCAAGATTTTGGTTGCGCCACCCCGAGCACCCTTTGAAAAAGACCATTTTTCCTATTATCCTAGCTATTTTAGGGGGAGCAGCATTGGCGCTGCTTTGGGCGATTCCAGCGGCAATTGAAGGCGGCAAAGAATTCGCCGATAAAATCTTCTGGGGTCAAACCGCAGGTCGCGTGGTCAACGCTTTCGATCATCAACGCCCCTTCTATTGGTATTTGACCTTTGCCCCACTCTTTGCTCTGCCATGGATTGCCTCTCCGGCCTTGTGGCGCGGGATCAGGTCGATTCGCACCATGACGGCTCAATCCCTCCATACCCGCCAAAGCATGAGATTTCTTATCTGTTGGGGCGTTCCGGTTTTTCTGGTCTTTTGCCTGATTAGCGGCAAACAGGTGCATTACCTGATCCCGATTCTCCCCTGCCTCAGCCTGTTTTTCACCGCAGCATTTTTGAATGCACCAGAAGAACTCAAGGCGCGCGATTTATGGCCAGTTCTCGGCACAACAGCGTTACTGGCACTCCTCCCCTTGTTGATGAAAATTCTGGCCCCTGTCATTGCCGCAAACATAAACGGCAACGTTCATCTGGAAGAAGCCTTCGGTAATACCAACGTCCTTCCCCCGATCATGCTGGCTCTTCTCATTTTGGGTCTAGCAATAACGATCAAAGGGCATAAAATCCGCGGATTGGTTACAATATCCCTCGCCATGATGCTGATGATGTGCAGCTTTCAGATTGCCGCAAAAACCGGATTTTTCCGCAATTATGACCTGACTCCGATTGCGGCAGAACTGCAAAAAATTGACGCGGCCACCGTAGGAAAACAACGCCCTCTGGCCTATTTACGCAATTACCACGGCGAATTCGGTTTTCTGGCGCGGCTTGACCGTCCGGTCAAACAATTGCAACCCGAGGAACTAACTCAATGGTTGGCTGAAAATCCCGATGGGATAGTTTTCTTCCGTACCAAACGCGTCGAGGAGTATGCCCGCTTCCATGTCCTCGCGACCATGCCGTATAAACTCGGCAGCAATTACGCACTGGTTGAGTTTCCCAGATAAAAGGAACGGATTTTTCCACCCAAAGCGCCCGTCAACTCCGGAACCAAGGCGTCAACCCGCTCAGGAATTTGAAAGGGCGTGTTAAAAATCAACAGGCCGCAACCATTCAGCCCCTGCTCGACACCTCGTTCGCGCAGCAAATATTCCACGACCCAAGTGCGGTTGACCTGCAACTTGGCGGCGGCCTCGTACAAATCATCAATAGGCTGGTTACTCTTGATCGGGTACCACAGGATATAACAGCCCGTAGCCCAGCGTTTTTGCCATTCCTGCATTTCTCTAACCAAGAGCTGAAACTCGTCTTTTTTCTCGAAAGGGGGGTCAATCAGAACAATTCCGCGCCGCTCCTTGGGTGGAATATTAGCACGGATCGCTTCATAAGCATCAAGCTGGGTCACAGCAACAGGGTCAAACGCCCGCAGATTCCGTCTCAAACTCACCACATCTTCCGGATGCAGTTCATTGGCAATCAATCGATCCTGAGGGCGTAGCATTTTTGCGGCCAGAACCGGTGAGCCGTCATAGCGGTGATGGGTGAAAGCCTCCTGCGCAAAAGCTTTGAAATCCTTCAGATCAGGATTATCCACCACGGCCTCCATAAGGCGCGCAATGCCGTCCTGATATTCCAGAGTGCGCTGCGCCTGATCGGCGGTCAGATCATAACATCCAAGCCCCGCAAAGGCATCCAGAACAAACAGCCCTTTATCTTTTTGCTGCAGGTAAGACAACACCATCCGGAACACCAGATGCTTGAGAACATCGGCAAAATTGCCTGCATGGAAAATATGTCTGTAATTCATGCCTCACTCATACTCTGCTTTCTCAAAGACAAAAAGAGGTTTTTAAGCTATAATATTTACAACTTGTTCATTTGGATTTGAGATTCTAAAGCAACCATGTTCGACTGGCTCAAGAAAAAAGGCAGCAAATCGCCTGTTACGCCCGCCAACACCCCTCGACCGGAACAATCCGGCGGGGAGGAAATGCATGAACCTTCCTCCCGCGAGGCCCTGATTGATGAGGCCAACCGCAACGCACGCGCGGCGCGTGAAGCCATAGGACAGGAAAATCTCGACCGTCTGGCTCAAATGATCCATCATAAACAAGAAGTCTCTCCGGCGGCGCAGGCCCGCAAAATTATTGCCAGAATGGATACCGAAAAACTATCCGAACATCTGCGCTACCTGCGCAACGAACCACCGACCAAACATTAATCCCCAATTCACAAAATCCGTAAAGGAAGCAGAATGCCAATCTATAAAACCCCTCTCGAGAATATGAAATTTGTCCTGCACGATCTTCTTCATGTGGAACAATTATCGCAACTAGAGGGCTATGGCGACGCGACCCCCGATATGTTTGACAATATCCTCGAGGAAGGGGCTAAAATCTGTGAAGAAGTCCTCTTTCCCTTGAACCAATCAGGCGACGAAGAAGGCTGTACGTTTGAAAACGGGTCTGTACGCACCCCGAAAGGCTTTATCGAAGCCTACAAAACCTTTACCGAAGGCGGCTGGACAGCCCTGTCTGCCGATCCGGAATATGGCGGAATGGGTATGCCTCATGTACTAGGGACAGCCATGTCCGAAATGATCTGTTCGGCCAATATGTCTTTCGGGATGTACCCGGGATTATCCGAAGGCGCGTACAGAGCATTACTCCTGCATGGTACAGATGAGCTCAAACAGGCCTACCTGCCGAAACTGATTACCGGAGAATGGTCAGGAACCATGTGCCTGACCGAACCCCATTGCGGAACCGATCTGGGACTGATCCGGACAAAAGCCCTCCCAACCGCTGATGGTGCATTTCAGATCACTGGAACCAAGATTTTTATCTCGGCAGGCGACCATGATTTGACAGAAAACATCATCCACCTTGTTCTGGCCAAATTGCCGGATGCCCCCGAAGGCGCAAAAGGCATTTCCCTCTTTATCGTGCCAAAATTTATACCTGAAACCAGCGCGGCTAACTATGTCTCTTGTGGGTCGATCGAACATAAAATGGGCATCAAAGGGTCGGCGACATGCGTCATAAATTTTGAAAGCTCCATCGGCTGGCTGGTGGGTGAACCCCATAAGGGCCTGCGCGCCATGTTTACCATGATGAACGCCGCCCGTCTGGGTGTCGGGATGCAAGGGTTGGGGATTGCCGAAGTGGCATGGCAAAATGGTCTGGAATATGCCAAAGACCGCCTGCAAATGCGGGCTCTGGACGGTGTAAAGGCGCCGAATAAACCCGCAGACCCGATCATTGTGCATCCAGATGTCCGCAAAATGCTCCTGACCTCCAAAGCCTTCTGCGAAGGGGCGCGCGCCTTGTCTTACTGGGTCGGGATGCATCTTGATCTGGCTGAAAAACACCCTGATCCGCAAAAACGGCAGAACGCAGATGATCTGGTTGCGCTGCTCACCCCGATTATCAAAGCTTACCAAACGGATATGGGCTTCGAAGTCGCGAATCTGGCCATCCAGATTCACGGCGGCCACGGCTATATCCGCGAATATGGCGTCGAACAATATGCGCGAGATGCTCGGATTGCCATGATTTACGAAGGCACCAACGGCATTCAGGCGCTCGACCTAGTGGGTCGGAAAATGGGTCAAAATTACGGACGTTTGCTGCGCTCGTTTTTCCATCCGGTACTCGACTATATCGAAAGCCATCAAGACAATGAAAAACTACAGCAATTTATTTTCCCACTGGCAAAATCCTTTGCCAAACTGCAACAAGCCTCGGTTCATATTGCCCTCAAAGGCCTCAAAGACCCGAACGAAGCAGGTGCCGCCTCCACCGACTATCTGCGCATGTTTGCACTGGTGGCGATGGGCTATATGTGGGCGCAAATGGCTGAAATTGCGCAGCAAAAACTCGATGATGGCGCAACCGACCGCCCGAAAGAGTTTTACGAGTCCAAACTCAAAACCGCGAGCTTCTTTATGGAACGGATGCTGCCCGAAGCAGAAGGCCGCTTCCGCATGATTATGGCTGGTGCCTCCAGCATGATGTCCATGTCCGAAGAGGAATTCGCTGCCTGATTAAACGCCGAGACGGACAAAAATCCCGATGGCGAGGTGCTTTAGGCCGGAACGCAATGGATGCGGGTGAGGCTTGGCTACAAATTCAGCGACAGTTTCCCGTTTAACCAGATCATATCGGCCCAGATAGGCGTATTCCCCCCCTGAAAAGGTCGGGCGTTCCTCAAAGAACTGAACATGGTCACTGGGGATGACATGTTTATGCGCACCACCTCGCAACACAACGGCACGTTCTCCAGATCCTTCATGGAGCCCCTTTTTCACATAGACGTCATTGACGCCACTGTCCTTGACCGAATGCGAATACCCCATATCAGCAAGACGCAAGCAAACGATATGCTCCAGTCTTTTTGGGTCAAGTTCTGAAGCTTCTAAGGCAAATAAGTGTCTGAGCATAATTTTCTCCTGTATCAAGAAATCTTCGGCGATCCATATTCCGCCAAATAATTGTGCAAACCATTATAGAGGGGCTGGTATGTGACCTTATCCGTGGTGGGAACAGGAATTTGCCGCTGAACAATGGTAATCATTCGAAATCGGGCGTTATTCTTCGCGGGGTTAGGAATCTGCAACAAAACACGCTCAGTCATTCCCAAATCCTTTCCCTTCATATCAAAGCAAATATGACCATCAGAGTCGGCGCTAATTGTGACCTCATCATCGGGGCGATCCAAAGGCACTGTGATGGACTGATTGGTGATAATTTTTGGGGGTGCAGCAACATCCTCCCCACGTGCAAGAGCAGCAAAAATATGCAGCAATTTTATTTGCTGTTCATTTGCATGCTGCCTCATTTTCCCGCTTCCGAGCAATGCCCCCCCACAGGTGCGAAGCTCATCCTCATAGGTAGCAGTCGCCCGAAGAGCAATATCACTCCCGACAAAGGCAATCCTTAGGGACTGATTATTGGGTAAGTTAAAACCGGCCATACGCCATTTTTCCTTGCTGATCTCTTTATATCTTCCATCTCCTAGACCGATTTTAGGTTTATGTCAATAAAACAAGTTACGATTTATAAACCTCTCCTATGCTAACCTCTTCAAAAGTGAGGAAAATTTATGACCATCGACACCATCATCCCCAAAATCGAAAAAAAGATGACCTACGCCTCGGGCTTTCACCACACGGTTCTGTTTGATCTGGGGGAAGACGGGTTCATCCATATCGACGGAACCCAAAGCCCGCCCGAACTGACCACACAAGAAAAAGACGCAGAAGTCACCTTTGCAACGTCGATCGACACACTAGATGCCATTCTCGATGGAACACAGGACCCAAGCCTTGCCTTTTTGATGCGCAGACTCAAAGTCCGTGGGGACATGAAACTGGCAATGAAGCTTAATGCGTTTCTGGAATCTTGACCTCGGGAGACGGGTCATTATGCAGCTCTCCCTTGATAGTTTTTAGCTTTTCTGCAATTTGCTCGTGAAAAGCCGCAGGAGAGAGTGTGTTAAAATGTTCCAGAAATTTTTTGGCAGACTTCCCCTTATCAGAATCACAGCCCCGCGCGATCAAATAGGCTTCCAC
This sequence comes from Alphaproteobacteria bacterium CG1_02_46_17, assembly GCA_001871905.1. GTDB lineage: Bacteria > Pseudomonadota > Alphaproteobacteria > Micavibrionales > Micavibrionaceae > UBA1573. The sequence continues at coordinate 78,582 of MNUG01000017.1, forward strand.
ACTTTGCTGCGTATCATCACGCCGCGCCAGCACCATCCGCTCGACATCCTGTTGTGACAAATCAGGACGGTTATATTTGATCTCGCCAGTATAAAGGGTAACAATCATCTGCATAGTGCCGAATAAATTGGCGTTTACCGATTTTGCAGACTCGGCACCGGTACAAACATCGTCATAGGTCATGGCAACCGTCAAATTGTCAAAGATCTGGCGCAGGAAAACTTCGGATTTTGATGAATTTTCTCCACAAGCGACTAGCCCGAAAAGAATAAATATATATATTGCTGAACGCACTGAGTGGTCTCCATTTTGACAAACCGGTAAGCTGTTGTTGCATCTTAAACAAAGGTCAGTAAACTCACCAGCATGAATTTGCTCTTGCGCGTCCTTTATGTCTGGTTATCCAGCTATTTCAAGCCCCGAATAGACGATATTCTGGCCCCCGCCGACCTTGAGCTGCGTGTTTTACCCAATGACCTCGATTTCAACATGCATATGAATAACGGGCGATACCTGACCATCATGGATTTGGGTCGCCTTGATCTTATTCTGCGCTCCGGCCTGCTTAAAATGATGATCAAACAAAAATCGGTTCCCATTCTGGCATCAAGTAAAATGCGCTATCGCTTGTCATTAGACCCATTCCAGAAATATGTGCTGCGCACCCAGATTCTCGGCTGGGATGACAAATGGGTTTTTATCGAACAGCGTTTCCTAAAAGACGGAAAAGTCGCTGCCATCGGTCTGGTCAAAGGATGCTTTTTTGACCAACGCAGTAAAACAACTGTCCCGACCGCCGATTTGCTGCACCATATCGGATACGACCAGCCATCCCCCGAACTTCCTCCCCATATTATCGACTGGCAAAAAGCCGAGCAAACACTCAAAGAGGTTACAAGAAATGATACAGATTCTTAAAACACCGGAAGATTTGCGTCACTATGCGGCACAGTTGCGCGCACAAAACAAAACATTGGGCTTTGTGCCAACCATGGGTGCCTTGCATGACGGCCACTTGACTCTGGCCCGCGCCGCCCTTGGGCAATGTGATGAGTGCCTCGTCAGCATTTTTGTAAACCCCAAACAATTCGCCCCGCATGAAGATTTCGACCGTTATCCGCGCCAGTTGGATCAGGATGCGACCCTGCTGGAATCCGCCGGAGTGGGTGCAATCTTCGCACCGGAAGTCGAAATCATGTACCCTTCCGATTTCCAGACCATGGTGACAGTCGGCGAGATTTCAAGGCCTTTGGAAGGGGAGTTTCGCCCGTCACATTTTGCCGGAGTCTCGACCGTTGTCGCGCGGCTTTTGCTGCTGGTTGGGGCGCACAAAGCCTTTTTCGGTGAAAAAGATTATCAGCAACTGCAAGTGATAAAACAAATGGTCAAAGATTTGGCAATCCCGACCGAAATTATTGGTGTCCCGATTGTGCGGGAAACATCCGGTCTGGCGCTGTCATCGCGCAATGCCTATCTTTCCGCTCAGGAACGTCCGATTGCCGATCAACTCAATAAAATTTTGCACAACATGGCCTCGGAATTTCAATCCGGAACGGCCATTCCTGACATCGAACAAAACGCGCAGCAAAAATTACAAGATTTGGGATTTGGCAAAGTGGACTATATCACCATCCGGGACGCGCAGACCTTGCTTCCGCCGACTGAAGACACCACGCAGTACCGGATTTTGGCCGCAGCATTTTTGGGCAAAACCCGCCTGATCGACAATATCGGCATTTAGTTTTTCGGAGCCAGAACGTCCATCAAACGGGCTTTAATATCCTCGGACGTATCCGCCGTTTTGAACAGGCCAACGGTCTGCCCCGCAGGGTCAAGCAGATAGATCATCGAAGAATGATCCATCGTATAATCTTCCGGATCAGACCCATCGCCTTCAGAGACTTTTGCAGCATAAACCTTGAAAGATTTTTTGACTGATTCGATTTGGTCAACCGATCCGGTCAATCCCACCAATTGCGGCATAAACAAATTGACATAGCCCTTGATAACAGTTGGCGTATCGCGTTCGGGGTCAATCGTGATAAAAATCGGCTGAAGCTTTTGCTGCATTTCTTCGGGTAAAGACAGATAGGCTTCCGACATTTTTGAAAGTTCAGTCGGACAAATTGCAGGGCAATAGGTAAAACCGAAATACATCAGCTTGAACTTATCGGCATAATCTTTTTCTGTGCGCGGCTGCCCATCCTGATCGACCAGAGAGAACGGCCCCCCGATTGATGTGGCCGCAAGAATATGGGAGGAGGATTGATCTTGGGATGGCGGCAGCGAGCCTTCTTTCTTGCTATAAAGCGCAATACCGAAACCGATGGCAAGCCCCAGTATAGAAAGAAGAACAACGCGGAAAAGATGAGTATGTTTTTTCATGAGAAGAGCATAAGACTCTTCCCGGACTTTGTCACGCCCCAATCAAAATTTCCAATAAGGATCAGTGGAAATATATTGGAAAATCTCCACGGAACGTACAGGCCAAGGACCTTGGATCGGGGGTACACGGATTGTGTATTTTAGGGGCCGCATTGATTGGAGCGGTTGGTGCGGGGGTAAGAGAGACCATCCCCGCTGTCAAAAGCGCAGGAACGGACACCAGACTGAAAGCGCACCATAAGGAAATCTTGCTCTTTGAAGACCCGTCTGTTTCAACCGGATTTTGTAACCCATGATATGCCATTATATATTACCTGCCATTCGATTATTGCATTACTTATTACTGTTATGTCATCATAATGCATAAAAAGTCAAGTAATACCAAGAAAAATCCCATAAAAATGTCCGGCACGCGGGGCGCACCGGACAAGTCTTTCGAAGGAAGAGGATATTATAAAACGTCGAGCATCTCAGCAACCAACGGGTGGCGAACGATATCTTCGGATTTCAGGCGGACAACTGCAATATTTTCAATGGCCTCGAACCGTTTGGCGACATCACCCAAACCGGACATCCCCTCCAGCAGGTCAGACTGGTCTGGATCGCCTGTCACCACCATGGTCGAATGCCAGCCCAAACGGGACAGCAGCATTTTGAGTTGTTGGTAAGTGCAGTTTTGTGCCTCATCAATCACCACAAATGCATTATTGAGTGTGCGTCCGCGCATAAATCCGACCGGCGCAATTTCGATTGTGCCCTCTTCCAATAACTGGCGGACACGTTTGCCTCCCATGCGATCACCGAGCGCATCATAAAGAGGGCGTAAATAGGGTGCCATTTTCTCGTGCATATCACCGGGCAGATACCCCAGCGACTCCCCCGCTTCCATCGCAGGACGAGAGAGAATAATCCGCTCGACTTCTCCGGCTTCCAAAGCCTCGACGGCAGCCGAGATGGCAAGATAGGTTTTGCCCGATCCGGCAGGGCCGATGGCCATGGTCAGGTTATGGCTTTTAATCGCTTCCATCAAGTCACGTTGACCATCGGTGCGGGGTTTGACTTTGCGCAAATAGGACTGGTCGCGGTTGCTATCAATCTCTGTTGCCAGAGGATGCCAGTCCCGATCATCAAAAGAAGGATGAACAACATTTCCCTTATTATGAACCTTGGCGCGCGCGATTTGGTCTTTACGGGGTTTTCCGCTTTTCGAAGACATTTTAGACATGGCAAAGGTCCTTTCGGTGAGGGTTAAGGAAAACGCAGTAAAAAACCCGTTCGACTTGTGTCAAACGGGAGACCGTAAAATAAGAGGATAGGAAGTGGACTACAAACCCGCGACCAACATCATCGCGTAAAATCTCTTGAATATGAAATCTGTGATCCAGAACCAATAAGAACTCCGTGATAGAGTGTCAGGTGGAAAACTCAGAAGGGCGAATCAGAAGAACTCTAACTCTTAACCGAATCGTAACAGAAACGCCCTTCAAATTGCAATGCAAAACGATTTGCCATTCTCCTTCAAAGGATTTTTCACGAATGAGATACAAAAGCTCGGTATCTGGATTGCTTTGTTTCACGCGCAATGACGAATACCCTCCTTTGCGCCCATAGCGCTCCCTCGCGCCCTTGGCGTGAACGACTTTTTACAACGAGACAGCAAAGAACCCAAAGATCAAAGAACTAAAAATAATTCGCAGAGATTTGTGGCAAAAAAGGCGTTATCCGAGACCCGCATCGCAGAATACATGGACGTATTTGAGAAGCGGACGCGGAGGATAATGCCTTTTGCAGCCCAAAGATCCCAAGGGAAAAAGAATTAAACCGCGACGGGGGCTTTGATAAGGCCATGCGGTTCATACCCCACCAATTCGAAATCCTCATATTTGAAATCGAAAATATTGGTCACATGCGGGTTCAAATGCATTTCAGGCAACGCCATCGGTTTACGAGAAAGCTGCAACTCGACTTGCTCCATATGGTTGGAATAAATATGGGCATCACCAAAGGTATGCACAAAATCCCCGACTTTCAGGCCGCACACTTGGGCAATCATCATGGTCAGCAGAGAGTAAGACGCAATATTGAACGGCACCCCGAGAAAAATATCAGCCGAGCGTTGATAGAGCTGGCAAGACAATTTCCCGTCTGCCACATAAAACTGGAACAAGCAGTGACACGGCGGCAACGCCATCTTGCCAATTTCCGCAGGATTCCACGCCGACACCATCAGGCGCCGCGAATCCGGATTGGTTTTAATATCATGGATCAGATTGGAAATCTGGTCGATTTTTCGCCCGTCCGGTGCAGGCCACGACCGCCATTGTGACCCATAAACAGGCCCCAGATCACCGTTTTCGTCCGCCCATTCATCCCAGATGCGCACACCATTATCTTTGAGATATTTGATGTTGGTATCCCCCGCCAAAAACCACAGCAATTCATGGATGACGGACTTGGTATGAACCTTTTTGGTCGTCAGCAGCGGAAACCCTTCGGAAAGGTCAAAGCGCATCTGATACCCGAACACAGACGTGGTTCCTGTACCGGTACGATCCTCTTTCTTGGTTCCGTTCGCCAACACATGGCGCAGAAAATCCTGATATTGCTGCATACAACCTCCCGAAACAAAGACTCATAACTCGAAATATAGGCCTGAGAGTACAGGCAACACAGCTCTTTCCCCATAAAAAGCTTGCATATTTCCACATAAATATCTAACCTCCCTATAACTTATGAAAACTATAAGAAGGTAACAAGAGGATAAAATGGATTTGCTAAGAGGATTAAAGACATTGTTTGTCGGGGCAAAGGACAACACACAGCCGCACCCACCCCTCGCTCAAGATCAAAATAATCAACCAAGCTTGAAACAAGAGGCAACCCCTGTCTTCGAGGAAACCGTCCCATCACCAGATGAACAAAAAACACCAAAATGCGGCATCTTGTACACCATCACGTCGGATATCGGTGGGACCATCTATTCGGCAGATGGAACTCTAAACCGCGATCTGGTCAATTTTCTTTGTGATGCTGCCGAAGACGGACACGATGTCATGTTGGTTTCGGGTGGTCATTTGGAGAGCGCCCAAGCCAAATTTGCAGCAGCCTGTCATGAGATAGGAAGACACGCTCCAGACAATATCTCCGTTCACAGCAAATACGACATTCAGGGCATGGAAGCCGACATCGCCTTTGATAATGAAGATTTTAATTACCTCGACAATAAGAGGGCTTTCTTGTTTACGGTCATGGTGGATCTTTTCGGGACACCGGATGTACCGATAGAAGAAATTCGCAAAACACTCTGTTTGCCAGCGAACGATCAGGCCACAACTCCAAAACCTTCCCTCCAGACTCGACAACCTTGATATTTGGGAACGAACGCCCTATAATAAGGATGTCGGGTTCGCCCGACTATGATGCTAAACGCTTTGTGAAATAGGCGTCGTGGACCCGGGGGCAGTGCCCGGCGGCTCCACCATATAAAACTTGAGAATACAAACGACAGTTTTATATGATGGGGCCGAAACAGGATCGACACGCGTAATAAAGATAAAGTCTGTATTCGTTTGAGGAACGGTCGTATCCGTCCAAATTTTATAGATGCAAATGATAATGCACAGACCGTAGCAGCCAATGACAACTCTTTTGTTGTTGCTGGTGATAAAATCGCTGCTTAATTGCACCGATGAAGCTACATAATCCCTGAAGCTTCGGCAGAGGGTGGGGCGCGGGGCGGCCTAGCAACAGAACTGCCCCATTTTTTATGGCTTAAATTTCCGTGAGAAATTATGTCAAAATTTTCTTAAGGGTGAATTTCCGCCTGCGCTGGACAAATCAATCCCAACCGTTTATAGCTGATTCTACAAACAGTTCTGCTCAAAAAGACCCCAGATATTGCTGATGAAAAACGACGACACTACCCTTAGATACGATAAAATGGTTGAATCAGCGCTCCGCGGCGTGGTTCGTCAAGCCGTTTCCGAAGTGCAAGAACATGGCCTTCCCAACGACCACCATTTCTACATCACTTTTATGACCGATTTTCCGGGCGTGCAAATTCCTGATTATCTGCGCGAACGCTATCCGGGCGAGATGACGATTGTCCTCCAATACCAGTTTGAAAATCTGACTGTGGATGAAACCAATCTGGGTGTCACCTTGTCCTTCAATAATATTCCGGAACGTTTGATTGTCCCGATCGCCGCCGTCACAATTTTTGCCGATCCTTCGGTTAATTTCGCCCTGCAATTCCAACCATTGGGTGACCTGATGGATCATGAGGAAGAAGCCCTTGCGGCTCTTGCCATGGATGACGACGGAGACGATGATCCGGACAGCCCGAAAGGCAAAAAATCGAAATCTGGTGGCGGAGAAGTCATCTCCCTCGACAAATTCCGCAAAAAATAAACCAAAAATCTAGTCTCTGCGACACATAAAATCTGGATTTCCGCCCTTGATTCAAGCTATCAAGGGCGCATTCATTTGTAAGAAAAGAGAATGTAAGATGAAAAAACCGGAATTACTGGCGCCTGCCGGATCAATAAAAATGATGGACTACGCTTTTGCGTATGGGGCCGATGCCGTGTATGCAGGCCAACCGAAATACAGCTTGCGGGTGCGCAACAACTCGTTCAAGAAAGACGAAAATCTGGCCTTTGGCATTGAACGCGCCCATGCTCAGGGTAAAAAGTTTTTTGTCGCGGCCAACCTGTTTCCGCATAACGGCAAAGTCCGGACTTTCCTCAATGAAATCGAACCGGTTATTGAAATGAAACCTGATGGCCTTATCATGGCCGACCCGGGATTGATTATGATGGTGCGCGAGAAATGGCCGGAAGTTCCTGTTCACCTGTCGGTTCAAATGAACACCGTGAATTTTGCCGCTGTTAAATTTTGGCAGAAAATGGGGCTGACCCGCATCATTCTCTCGCGCGAATTATCGCTCAAAGAAATTGCAGAAATTCGTCAGGAATGCCCCGACATGGAAATCGAAGTCTTTATTCATGGCGCGTTATGCATCGCCTATTCGGGACGCTGCTTGCTCTCCGGTTACTTTAATCACCGCGACGCCAATCAGGGGACTTGTACCAATGCCTGCCGCTGGAAATACAATACCACCAGCGCAGTTGAATCAGAACAAGGCATCGTTTTGCCGCAAGATGCCTTGCAACAACCGGAAATGTTTTCGGATTGCGGATCACTCGACCGTCACCCGATGGCTGACGACGTCTATTTTCTGGAAGAGCAAAATCGCCCTGGAGAACTCATGCCCGTGTTCGAAGATGAACAAGGCACTTACATCATGAACTCGAAAGATTTGCGCGCCATCGAGCATGTGCATAAGCTCGTGGAAATCGGCGTCGATTGTCTGAAGATCGAAGGCCGCACCAAATCGCATTACTACGCAGCCCGTACCTCGCAATGCTACCGTCAGGCGATTGATCAGGCAGTATCCGGACAACCGCTTGACCCCAAACTGATCGGCACACTCGAAAATCTGGCGCACCGTGGATATACCGACGGTTTTTATCAACGCCACCATTCTGAGGATCACCAGAACTATATGGCTGGAGCCTCCGATTCTCACAAACAACAATTTGTCGGCGAGATGATCTCGAACAAAGATGGCTGGATAGAAATTGATGTGAAAAACAAATTCTCGGTCGGCGACCGTCTGGAAATTATTTTGCCCGATGGACACAACAAGGAAATCACACTCGACCAGATGAAAGATAAAAAAGGCAACACAATTGAGATCGCACCGGGCAACGGACATATCGTCCGCATTCCCTCCAACGACATTAAAAGCGACTTGGTTCTAATCAGCCGCTTTGTGTAGCTTAAAAAAATGGCCTGCATCACCCTCACCTAAATCCTCTCCCCTCAAGGGAGAGGACTTGTTATTTATTCCCTTATTTATCCCCTCCCCCTTGAGGGGGGCCAATCTCTTCTTTCCCTACCCCTTGAGGGGGGAGGGTCAGGGTGGGGGTGCTTTAATCGGTGGGGGTGCTTTAATCAAAAATTTTACAAGGCAAAAAAGAAAACAGGCCTTGAGCGAAGCTCAAAGACCTGCCTTTCTTCTGGGGGGGAGAAAGCTCTAAAAATTCTTTTCTAAAAACTCGTTCTCTTCAAAGAGAGAAAAAATAAAGTACTACGCTAATCTTCGTACACCCTGATGATCTTTTGTAGCCCTTATTGGGTCTTTTAAGTATCACCGTCGTCTGTCATTTATACTGGAGTTGGGCAATTTATAACCCGAACTTGCTTATATGTCAACTATTAATTTCGAAAAATGTAAGTTTCCAGAATCAAAACTGGCAAAATCCTTCGTGAAATAAAATAACTTATTGATTCTGAATAAAAAAATATGCCATGACAAGGTCATGCGAAAACCGGAATTACGATACAAGCTGGCTAGAAACTTTACACTGATGGGTGCCAACGAGTTTTTGGCAAACATTCAGAATCTAAAAGTTATTCCATGAAAGATACAAAGGATATAAGGTTATCGGCACTTAAATAGAAAGCTGCAAGCTAAAGTGACCAATTTAATTAAAGACTCATCGCACATAGGCACTCCTGAAAATAAGATTCAGCAGCGAGATTTTGGAGATCTAATGCGCGAACTTAACACTCAAGTTAAGTTTTTAATCCGTTCCTGCGAACACTTTGACCAAGGCGACGAAGATGAGGCCAAAAGACTTGCCACACACTTGAGAACACTTTTGCACGACAAGACAAAATCAAGATCAAGATCCCTTCTCTCTCAATTGGGAATCAAAGAAGATGTTTTATTTATTGATAGTGGCATTTATAGAGATAAACTCACTTCTGCAATAAACAATTATTATAAAGACAAAGGACAGGGCATTGCCGTAGCGGGGCACAGTCCTATGGACGTTGGATTGGTCATTCCGTACCCTCTTCCCGATGGGACTTTCGGATGGAAAGCTCCATGTAGGGAGTTCCGTTTTCACCAAAATGACCCAAGATTTGGGGCACAATCCCAGCCAAACTCATTTAAAACATGGTGGGAAACCCCTTTAATAGAAGCGAGTAGTCTTCTATCATTTAGCAGAAAAAATATTGTTTTAATAATGGCCAACCAAGATGGCGGCGCACATTCTGATCCAATGCTCGATAAGGACTATGCGGATCTTTGCAATGATTTCTTAGGCTGCCACATGATACACGGGGACGCTGCAAATAGAGCTGATATAATGAAACCTGGATCAGAAGGATTGGAGCCAGTAAAAAACAACATTGCATATGCCTCTGTAAGACAGATTACATTTGAGGTTATTGAGACTTTATATAGAAATAAATTAATTCTTGATAAACCAGCCTCACAGACCACCCCTTTTTTGGGAATGATGCCCATTGTTTTAGGTGTACCGCTAAATGACACTGATGATACTTAAGTACCATGACAGATAAAGCCCTATCCACCCCGCTTTGGAACCCGAATATTTCGCCTGATACCGAACCCTCGCAAATCACTTTGGGGCGAGGCGAATGGATTGATGCAAAGCGCGGGAATCGCAAAGTCCTCTATAAAACCTACAAACCAATGGATTTGGGAAGCGGCCCTTTTCCGGTTATCCTTTGGTCGCATGGGTTGGGCGGCTCGCGTGACGGGGCAGGGTTTATCTCGCGCTTTATCGCCTCACACGGCTATATCGTGGTGCATATCCAACATCACGGCACCGACAGCTCCCTCTGGGAAGGAAAAAAAGGCCACCCATGGGATGTCATTCGCGCCACACATATTCCACGCCACGCAACACTCAACAGATTCAAAGATGTCCCCTTTGTGCTGGATCAACTGGCAACACTCGATATCGCGCCACTGATGGACTTAAATAAAATCGGTATGTCGGGACATTCTTTCGGTGCGATGACCACCCAAATCATGGCTGGACAAAAAAGAGGCCACGGCAAACGCCTCTATGATTTATACGAACCGCGTATCAAGGCAGGAATAGCCTACAGCCCCGGCCCCCACATGGAAAAGAAAGGCCACACCCCGCAAGATTTTTACGGCGCAATCAAAATTCCTCTTCTGGTGATGACTGGAACCGACGACGACTCACCGCTCAAAAATTTCGGATATAAAGATCGTTTGGAAGTCTTTACCCATTCCGGTGGCCCCGACCAACATTTGATTGTGATGGATGGCGGTGATCACATGGTCTATAACGGATCAAGAGGGCAACTTGACGCCAATCCCAAACAGGAAACCCATGAAGCGATCATCAAAATCCTCTCCCTTGCCTTTTGGGACGCCTATCTCAAAGATGACATGGCCGCAAAAAACTGGCTAACAAGTGATGCGGTTACCTCTTGGCTTTCAACCGAAGGGGCCTATACTTACAAACCATGAATAACGCCATTGAAATCACCAACCTGTCCAAAACCTATGCCGCCTCTGGAAGATCTCCAGAGAAAACTGCATTGGACAATATATCCCTCTCCATCCCGCAAGGCTCCATCTACGGATTGCTTGGGCCCAATGGTGCGGGTAAATCGACGATCATCAATATTCTGGCGGGTCTGGTTCTTAAAACTTCCGGAGCGGTTAAAATCTGGGACACAGACATCGACGAAAACCCGCGCCAAACCCGCGCCAATATCGGAATTGTTCCGCAAGAACTCAACTTCGATCCATTCTTTTCGCCACGCAAATTGCTCGATCTGCAAGCAGGCCTGTATGGCGTTCCAAAATCCGAACGCAAAACCGAAGACCTGTTAAAACTGGTTGGCTTGCTGGATAAAGCCGATTCATACGCCCGCTCCCTCTCGGGTGGAATGCGGCGGCGCCTGATGGTGGCCAAAGCGATGGTACACACTCCTCCCATTCTGGTGCTTGATGAACCCACCGCAGGGGTCGATGTCGAGTTGCGCAACCAGTTATGGGACAGTGTCCGCCTGCTCAATAAACAAGGCCTGACCATTTTGCTGACCACCCATTATTTACAAGAAGCCGAAGAGCTGTGCGACCGGATTGCGATTATCAATCACGGAAAAATTGTGGTCGATGAAGACAAGGAAACGCTGCTCTCGCGTGTTGAGGCCAAGGAAATCACCCTGCGCCTTGATCGGGATTTGTGGGATACACCGGAATCTTTGCTGCGCTTTTCTCCGCAAAAAGAAGGCAAAAGAACGCTGGCGTTCCGCTATTCTCCCAAAGAAACCAATGCCGGAGAAATCATCACCGCTGTTCAATCCGCAGGACTGGGAATCGTTGATCTTTCGACCGACGATCGTGATCTGGAAGATGTGTTTTTGCAGCTCACACGCAATTAAAGCGCAGAAAGACTACCCCACCACCAACTTCAAATGTCCGCGTGCCGGAGAGCGTTGCCATTCAGCCCCCAGACCACCTTGAATAACAGATAATGAAACAGGCGCTTTGGAAAACTCCGATTTCAGACTTTTCTCGGAAGAGGGTTCTTCCGCAGGAACTCCCCAGAATGTCTGGGCGGCTGAAACCCACGCAACGGTCAGATCAATTGGCGCGACAACCGGCATAAAGGGCAAACCATAGGTTCCAGATGCTTGGACTTTATCGCGGCCCATATTCAAATCAGATTGTCTTGCGTCCGCATATTGCAGCATAGCCTCACCCAGAAAATTTATTTTCTTTTGTTCTTCGGCCAGATATTCCGATCTGTAATAAGACGATAGCAGATGGCTGAGCGCCGTACCTCTGATGGATCCGACATTCAAGGCGACCAGATCATTCAGCTCACCAAAATCACGGCCAAAGCTCTCCACGGCCTTTGTGAGAGTTACAGGTGAGATAAAGGGGCGGGCTTGTTCTTTCCACAAATGGCGCATGGATTTCAACATTTGTGCAAGACGCTTGTCATACTCGCGATCCGCTTGATTTCGATAATCCACCTCACCATCGGGAATCACGTCCCGCTTGACGACCTCGCCAATAAACTGGTCAATAAATTGAGTATTTTCGTCAACGCGGTCTTGTTTCATGCCTTTGCTCCCTAGTGTTATTTTTCCGCTTTAGACGTGCGGATTGCTTTTCAAGAAGAGTACGCCGATATCGATAGAATGTCACCATTTTTACATTTGGCTAATATTTCAGAATATATGGGGAAGTAAAAAACCTATGGCAACCTTTGAGAGATATATATAAAAAAATTTATCTTAACAAAAAAGTCAAAAAGTATTAGGGTCATCAATGCAGTGCACACAACCCTGAGTGAAATACCACGTTCTCTGCTTTGAATTTCTACATTGCCTACAGTAAAAAAGAACAACGATAATTTGTAGCCTCTTATCAAGAATCGAATAACTTTGGATCAACGCGATGTCACATCTTCATCTCTCCGGACAAGAAATCACTTTTCCCCCCGACGAAATTATTGTCAGTAAGACCGACACAAAAGGACTCATCACCTACACCAACTCAACCTTTTGCAAAGTTTCCGGCTATACAGAAAAAGAACTTCTGGGACAGCCCCATAACATCATCCGGCACGCTGCTATGCCACGCTGTGTCTTCAAACTGGTTTGGGATTATGTTCAAACAGGGCGGGAAATGTTCGGCTATCTGCTCAATAAAACCAAAGATAACGACTATTACTGGGTTCTGGCGCACATCACCCCCTCCTATGATAAGGATCATACGATCATAGGCTATCACTCGAACCGTAGAGTTACGGATCAAAAAATAGTAAACGGGATAATCTCTCCTCTTTACGCTAAGCTTCTGGAAATCGAGCAAAGTCCCAGCAATCGCAAAGATGGCATGATGCTGGGATATCAACATCTCCTCGAAATACTGGAGACCAAAGGAATGGATTATGATGAATTTATCCTCTCTCTCTAAAGCCAGAATTTTTCTTTTTCTTGCGCTGGCAACCACCCTCCTCAGTATGGCCTTGCAATATACTGGCGGGCAATCAGGACTGCTCATGGCCCTCATCGGCAGCGTCACCTGTCTTTCTTTGATCATCGGCTATCTCTTTATCGGGCGCGCGACAGAAAATCTGAATAAAATAAAATTGTTCTGCGAGGCACTGACCAAAGGAAACCTTGAAGAGAGGTTATGTACTCCTTTGGAAAAATCAGGTGAGATCGAAGACCTGCGTCAGTCAATCAACCACTACACCGATATCATTGATGCCTTTGTCCGTGAGGCAAAATATTCGATGGGCAGCGTCTGCCGGAATCAGTTTTTCCGCCCCATCAACCATTTGGGGATGCAAGGGTCTTTTCACCAGACCGCACAAATTATGAACCACGCAACCCAGTCCGCCAAAAATAAAAACAAAGCTATTACGGAATTAGCAGCCGTGATTCGCGGCATCATTGGGGACGAAAAACAGGACGCTGAAAAGGATCATACCGCCGCAGCACATGGAATTGAGTCCATCGCCGCCGCCACCGAAGAAAGCTCGACCACCATTGATGAAATCAACCGTCAGGTTGGGCAAACGGTAAGCAGCCTTGATACGGCTGAAAAAAATGCTCAGAATATGGAAAAATCAGCCTCTGTTCTCGAATTATCCACCAACGAAATCGCCGATATTATTTCGATCATTAATGGCATTGCTGAACAAACCAATCTTCTGGCACTCAATGCCACGATTGAGGCGGCCCGCGCCGGAGAAAGCGGGCGCGGTTTTGCTGTCGTAGCAAGCGAGGTTAAAAAACTGGCGGGTGAAACATCCTCTGCCACACAAAAAATCACATCGCTGATGGAGAATATCCAGCATGCGGTCAATAATACTGTCCTTCAAGTGCAGGAAATGAAGGATACCATTTCCAAAATCAATGATTTTTCCCTCATGATCTCGGGTGCAATCGAAGAACAGACCTATGCCAGCCGCGAGATCGCAAGATCCGCAACCGTTGTCAGTTCTGGTTTGCGTGAAATCGGCGGACGGGTTTCAAATATTCAGGAAGTCACGATTAAGCTCCCCCAACCCGTTCTTGCCGCCAGCGTGAAAGAAAAAACAAAAGTAACGGCAGCCGCCTAAGCCGAACATTTGAACGTCCAAGAACTCCTTCTGTTCTTTTGCGTTCAAATGCGTATAATATCGGGGAAATTCGAAAATCTATCCTCGGCGTCAAACAACATGTTCATCAAATCCTTCTTTACGGCCCTTCTGGCCATTGCCCTGTTCCTTGTTCCTGACTTGGCATTGGCAGAAACTTTTGAACCCACAACCGAACCTTTTCTGCCGCTTTTATCCCATCCGGCGTCCTACCTTGCCATTGTGATCTTTGTGGTGTCCTACATCTTCGTCCTGATGGAAGAAAAGACCTCCTTCCGGAAGTCAAAACCGGTCATGATCGCGGCGGCGCTGATCTGGGCCCTAGTATCCTACGCCGTGCATGATGTCGGAATGGATACCGAAGACCTGCACGAAGCAGTTAATGAAACCATCGCCGAATATGCCAGCCTGATGCTCTTCCTGCTGGTCGCCATGACTTATATCAGCGCCCTGCAGGAACGTCAGATCTTCGACGCCCTGCGCTCGCGCATGGTGCAATCAGGATGGAATTATAAAAAATTATTCTGGGCAACCGGCATTATGGCCTTCCTGCTCTCCCCGCTGGCTGACAATATGACAACCGCGCTGGTCATGGGCGCGATCGTTATGGCCCTGATTAAGGATGACCCGAAACTGCTCACCCTGTTCATGGTGAATATTGTCAACGCTGCCAATGCCGGTGGCGCTTTCAGCCCCTTCGGCGACATCACAACCCTGATGGTCTGGCAGGCTGGTAAAGTCGAATTTTTCGGTTTTCTAGTGTTGCTGGTGCCCGCCATTGTGTGCTTTGCCATTCCCGCAACAATTATGACCTTTTTTATTCCGTCAACAGTGCCGGAAAAAATGGTTATGAATATTCCGGTTAAAACAGGGGGCAAACGTATCATTGCATTGGGTGTGCTGACCATTGTCTGCGCGATCACCTTCGAACAAATCCTCGAACTGCCCTCCTTTCTGGGCATGATGCTCGGCCTTGGCCTGCTGCTCAGTTACGGGTATTTCCTGCAACGCCGCTCAATCCGTCGTGAAGATATGTTTGACGTCTTCGCACTGATGGATGACACGGAATGGGATACCCTGCTTTTCTTCTTCGGGGTTATTTTCTGTATCTCGGGGCTTGGTTATCTGGGCTATCTCGACATTCTCTCGAACAATCTCTACGGAGCATTGGGGGTCAACACCTCCAACGTCCTGATCGGAGGAATTTCAGCATTGATTGACAATATTCCATTGATGTTTGCGGTGCTGAGCATGAATCCGGAGATGTCGGAATTCGAATGGCAACTATTGACACTGGCTTTGGGAACGGGCGGCAGCCTGTTATCCATAGGCTCGGCGGCAGGCGTCGCCCTGATGGGAACCGCGCATGGCCAATATACCTTTATCGGACATTTGAAATGGGCGCCTGTCCTGCTTTTAGGATATGCAGGGGCAATTGCGACACATTACCTGCTCAACGGATAGAACTTTAAGAAAATAAAGAAAAAAGAAGTGGAAATATAGTACGATGTTCTGGTTTCTATGGGCGCTGTGCGCCAGCCTGTGTGCAGCAGCCCTCGCCGAAAGCAATCGTATCTTCAAGCTCGACCCCCAATATCTGAATGCATGGAGGTCAACTTTTGCAACAATTCTGGTGGCCTTTGCCATTCCCTATATGGCGTGGCCTTCCGGAGAAAGCGCAAAATGGTTTTATGTGGTTTCCGGATTTGATGGGGCAGTCACTGCGATTGGCATGGTGATGTTCTTTTATCTGGCGGCCAGAAAAACTGGTCGTGTATCCAGTATGATACTGCCACTGGCCGCAATCGGTGCCTATCTGATGTGGTGGATGATCCAACCTTCCGAACGGCCTGACTTGATGACCCATCCCGGACGCGTGATTACGGCTGTCCTTTCGGCGACTGTCATTCTGGTGGCGTTGCAAAGGGTGCGTGATAATGACGCCAGTTGGGAAAGTTTTCTGTTTGTACTGCCCATCGGGTTCATGTTCGGTGTCTTTGATGCCCTGACCAAATATGTTCTGGGGACAGGTTATAATCTGTATTCCCTTGCCCTGACTTACGCCTTTATGGAACTTGCGGCCTGTACTGTTGTGTCATGGATTGCCACCATTCCAACACCGATAGGCGGGCGGCAGATTGGTGTTTTCGATAAGAAACTTCTCTGGGGAGGATTTTGGTGTGCGTTCTGGACATGCGGGATGGTCTTATGTTCGATTTTCTCGATTTCTCAAGCACCGAACCCTGCTCTTCCTGGGCTCGTAATGGCCCTGACGCCGGTCTGGCTGTTTGCGCTCAATACGCTGCGCCGGATCAAGGATGATGTGTCAGTTCCCGCCAGCGCGATGCTTGTCGCCGGAGCAGTGGGACTGCTGATCTCGACCATACCATCTTAAAAAGGGGATTACGACTTGCTGTCGTTAAGGGCATCCAGCAAAGTGGATTGCATTTCGCGTGCTGTCCGGATCACTTCGGCACTGGATTTATAGGCATTTTCCGCAACTTTCAGATTAACCATCTCCTCGTCCAGATTGACGTTGGGCGCATTAACCATCCCCTCGCTATTTGCAAACGGGGAATCCGGAGAAAAACTTGGCACAAAAGAGGATGTTCTGTTCAAAACAACTGTATTGACCCCTGCGCCCTGCCCTCCGGAAGACAGGCTGGTGTCCACCGCCACTTTTGGCGAATAAGCCTGATGGGGACTATCGGGATCAACAGACCCGACAACATCGGCATTGACGATGTTATTGGCTGCGACTTCGGCTTTTTTCGACGCCGAAAACAATCCGCTGACAGCAATAGAAATCGGGTTTATCATTTTATTAATATATCATAGGATAGATTAAATATTGATTAGGATGTTTTCACCATGACCAGATTCTACTTAGCTGCCTTTTTTGTCCTGAGTATCTCCTTTTTCGGAGCAAGTTCCGCACAGGCGGGGCCCAAATTCTCTTCACTTTGGTGGTGGGAAAGCCATTGGGCCGAGCAGGATTTTATCCCATACTATGACAATGGGACAGAGCCTCACAACACCCAGTGGGACGGCCAGAACTGGCAACCTGCAGACTGGATCACCATGAATGGTGGAACTGGTGTGGATCTGGTGAACCGCTGGTACACAGCCAAGATTATCAATCGCCAATATTTCGAAGATGACACACCATATCTGGATGTCGGTATTAATTTTTATCACCTCTCTGGCCGCGACAAAAGCCGCGTGATGCAAACGGTAAATTACGTTTACCAGATTACAGAAAAAAGCCCGCGCATGTTTTATTTGAAAGACCCGCAAACAGACAAAATTATCGGCTATTTCGGATCTGATGGGTTGATTTTGCAATAATGCAAATTTAACAAAAATGGTGAGAGAAATAATCTTTCACCATTTTGTCGCAATGAGTACATGATGGTTCCTATTGACGCTCATAACATAAAGCTGTCAAAATATTTCTGCGTTTTCAATCATGGGGAGATTTTATAGATGCGTCGGTTCGTCAATCTGAGTTTGCTGAAAAAAATCTTACTGGTTACCATCACCATGATGGTTTGCGCAGTATGTTGGGGCGCCTTCAACTCCTATCTGGGATATTTGCTCACCGTTGACAGTACAATGAAAAAAAACAAGGCTCTTGTTGAGTCTGTTGTCAGTGTGATGGATGGTCTTCAATCAGATGTCGAAAAAGGCCTGTTGACAGAAGATGAGGCACAGGATCTGGCTAAAAAATTCGTTCGTTCCGCGCGCTACGAAGATGGTCAATATTTCTGGATCAGCGATAGCAATGGCCAAGTCATCACTCACCCCCTTATCCCGGCATTGGAAACCCAGGACTTAAGCGAGACCAACACCAAATTACATGATCTTTTTCTCACCTTTGCCAAAGTCTCCGCAGACAACGAGGACGGCGGGGAATATTACTATGAATGGTCGAAACCCAGCCAACCCAAAGAAGAATTATATCCGAAATCCTCCTATGTGAAAATCATGCAGAGCTGGGGCTGGGTTGTGGGAACAGGGGTCTATATTGACGATCTTATGAAGCTTGCCATTATAAACTTCTATCTGGAACTGACCTTTGTTGGCATCTTCGGTATTGTTCTGATCGTTGGCACCTACGGAGCTGTTAAATTTTTATCCAAACCTCTCGTTCAACTCTCCAATAATATGAACGACTTGGCGGCAGGAAATCTGAAAGTCGATGTACCCTACTCTGACCGCTTCGATGAAGTGGGCATGATCGCGCAAGCGTTCAAGGTCTTCAAGGAAAATGCTATTGAAAAAACCCTCCTCGAAAGAGAACAGGAGGAAATGAAAATCCGTGCCGAAAAAGAAAAACATGATCTGATGAATAGAATGGCCAATGATTTCGAAAATCATATGTCCGGTGTCATCTCCGACCTGTCCAAAGCTTCACTGACCATGAATGAAAAAGCGACCATCATGGCAAGAGACTCCGAGAACAACGTCAAAACCAGCCAGATCGTGTCTGCCGCTGCAACCGAAGCCGACAGCAATGTTCAAACAGTTGCCGCTGCAACCGAAGAACTCTCAGCCTCCAGTTCCGAAATTGCGCGACAAATCTCCAGTGTTGCCGAAAAATCAAGTCGCGCATCAAACGAGGCCGCCAACACCAACGAAAAAGTCAACGAACTTAATGTTCTGGCCGATTCAATCGGTGAAGTCGTGGGCGCGATCAAGGCGATTGCCGAGCAAACCAATCTTCTGGCGCTCAACGCGACCATTGAGGCGGCACGCGCTGGCGAAGCCGGAAAAGGGTTTGCTGTTGTGGCGGACGAAGTTAAAAAACTGGCCACTGAAACAGCCAGCAAAACCGGAGAGATCGACACACGCGTTGCCCGCATTCAAGAAGCCATCCGCAATTCTGCAGAGGCCATGATGCGGATCATTCGTGATGTGCAGGAAATCGATCACGCCACCTCGACTGTTGCAAGCGCTGTTGAAGAACAAAACGCAGCGACTGCCGAAATTGGCCGCAATGTTTCCGAAGCCTCACAAGGCACGTTGGAAGTCTCGAGAAATATTCAGGACGTCCAGCGCAATGCGGAAACAACAGGGGCCGCAGCCGCAGAGGTTCAGGAAGCATCACAAATGATTGGCGATATGACCGTCACTTTGGAAAAAACCGTTAATGACCTTCTGAATACGCTCAGACGCTAATTAGTGTCATCAGACCCGTTGCATTTATAAATGTGATGCACAAATCACCCTCACCTAAATCCTCTCCCCTCAAGGGAGAGGACTTGTTTCCTTATTTATTCCCTCCCCCTTGAGGGGGGCCAATCTCTTCTTTCCCCTCCCCCTTGAGGGGGGAGGGAAAGGGTGGGGGTGCTCTTGTCATTGCGAGCAAGTGCGAAGCAATCCAGAAAAGTAAAACTGGATTCTTCTGGAATGCGCCTAATTCTTTGCTTTATCAACCAGCTTGTTTTTGGCAATCCACGGCATCATCGCGCGAAGTTTTGCTCCAACCTCTTCGATCGGATGTTCGGCTTCACGACGGCGGGTTGCCTTAAAGCTTGGCTGTCCGGCCTGACATTCCAGCATCCAGTCTCTGGTAAAACGACCTGATTGAATATCGGCAAGAATGCGCTTCATCTCGGCCTTGGTCTCATCGGTGACCACACGCGGGCCAGAAGTGTAATCGCCATATTCCGCCGTATTGGAGATTGAATAGCGCATATTGGCCATCCCGCCTTCATACATCAGATCAACGATCAGTTTCATTTCATGCAGACATTCGAAATACGCCATCTCAGGAGCATATCCGGCTTCAGTCAAAGTCTCGAATCCAGACTTGATCAACGCGCACACGCCCCCGCACAACACGGCTTGTTCCCCGAACAAATCGGTTTCGCATTCTTCGCGGAACGATGTCTCGATAATCCCTGAACGTCCTCCGCCCACACCCGACGCATAGGCAAGCGCCAGATCACGCGCCTTGCCGGTTGCATCCTGATGAACTGCAAACAGACAAGGAACACCACCCCCTTTTTGGTATTCGCCGCGCACCGTATGCCCCGGCCCTTTTGGCGCCACCATAAACACATCGACATCCTTGCGGGGTTCAATCAGATTGAAATGGATGTTCAAACCATGGGCAAACGCAATCGCAGCACCCGCCTTCATATTGGCATGAATCCATGTGTAATAAATCTCGCGCTGCAGCTCATCAGGACACGCCATCATCAAGACATCGCCCCACTTGGCAGCCTCATCCGGCGTCATGGTTTCAAACCCTGCGTCTTGTGCCTTTTTATTGGTCGCGCTGTCCGCTCGCAGAGCAATTCGAACCTCTTTGGCTCCTGAATCGCGCAAGTTCGCTGCATGGGCATGGCCTTGTGACCCGTACCCGACGATCACAATTTTCTTGTCTTTCAAAACATCGAAATTGCAATCCGCATCATAATAGACTTTCATTTTTTACACTCCTTCTCTAAAAACCGTATTTATTTCATAGCCTTCTCGACAGCATCGGACAAAGCCATCTGGTCATTCAGACTGCCTGAAATTTCTCCACCACGCGTGCCATATACATCCTCATCGACAGTTAACTGAACCAGATTGGCATACCACGCAAATCCACCGAACGAACTGCCTTCTTCAAATTTGCAGTTAAAGGTCTCGTTCGCCTCTTCCTCATACTCTTTGGTCTTGGTCACGACATCAAGAGTGACCAGCTTGAACCCGTCAGACATCGAAAATTTCTTATTCACCACGCGATCAAACTGGCGATCATATATATCCTTGGCCAGAATAGTCTCGACAGCCGCAGCACATCCCTTGGCCAACCGCTCGTTATTTATGTCTTCCTGCCCACATCCTGATAAAATCAAGGATGACAAAGCGCACACAACAGCGAGTGATGAAATTTTATTCGCCATTATGCACTCCTTCTTTTCCTCTGGACATCGCGGCAACGCCAGTTCTTGAAATTTCAATCAACCCCAAAGGCCGCATCAAAGCAACAAAGGCATCAACTTTTTCTGTTGTGCCGGTAATCTCGAACACAAAACTCTCAAGTGTTGAATCAACAACGCGGGCACGAAAAATATCGGCCACGCGCAACGCTTCAATCCGCTTGTCTTTTTTGCCCACGACTTTGAGAAGCGCAAGCTCGCGTTCGATATGCGTTCCTTCCAGAGTAAGGTTTGACACTTTATGAACCGGAACCAGACGTCCCAACTGATGATGAATCTGCTCGATCACATGAACCGTCCCCGAACACACAAGGGTGATCCGCGATTGGCGACTGGTATGGTCGGTTTCTGCAACAGTCAGACTTTCGATGTTATAACCACGACCTGAAAACAATCCGATGACCCGCGCCAGAACCCCCGGTTCGTTATCGACGATCATCGCGAGCGTATGCGACGACACGGGGTCTTGAACGGGCGCGGCTCCATACACACTTTTCTTATCTTGTAGAGATTGACGTACCATAAAAAAACTCTCCTATTGCCTTAAAAATTAATGCGACCATTGACATCATTCCAAGTAAAATAAACAAAATATATAACCAAACAAAAAAGCGTCCCAAACGCATTAGAAGAGGTCTTCGACATTCCCCAACTCGTCCATCAATCAAATAAGATGGTTCTTCATTCCCTTCAAAAAATTCCTCTATATATTCTTTTGCCCTCTCGTAATCAGAATCATGCACAACCAGAACTTCAACAGGAGACCCTCCCAAAAGATAATCAAGCCTAACTCCAGAGAGATAATAACCTCGTACAACCGCAGCCACCCCTCTACTCTCAAGGTAGCTTTTTATTAGCTCCGCATGAGCTGAAAAATTAGAATCAATGGTACTAACAACCTTCATTAAATCTTATACCAGTGTCTTATCAAATTTTTCGGCATGGGGTGACAAGATCATTTCATTATGCGCCTTGCCACTCGGGATCATCGGGAAACAATTCTCTTTCTGATCGACGCAAATGTCAACCAGAGTCACACGATCTGTTTTCATCATCTCTTTGATGACACGATCAAGATCATCCGGTGTTTGAGCCCGCAGACCAACCCCGCCATAAGCTTCGGCCAGTTTGACAAAATCCGGCAGGCTCTCGGTATAGGAATTGGAATACCGCTCGCCATGCAACAATTCCTGCCACTGCTTGACCATGCCCATCCACTGGTTATTCAGAATAAAGACTTTGACCGGCAGGCGATGTTGAACCGCCGTCGAGAGTTCCTGAATATTCATCAAAATCGACGCATCCCCCGCGACATCCACGACCAAAGCATCAGGATGCGCGACTTGTGCGCCAATCGCGGCAGGCAAACCATATCCCATCGTCCCCAATCCACCCGAGGTCATCCAGTGGTTCGGTTGATCGAATTTCAAAAATTGAGCCGCCCACATCTGGTGCTGTCCAACTTCCGTGGAAATAAACACTTCGCGCTTATCCTTGCTAAGTGCCGATTGCAACCGTTCCAGAGCATATTGCGGCTTGATAATGGTCTGTGAATTTTTATAAGACAAACATTTGACAGATCGCCATTTTTCGATCTGCGCCCACCATTGTTTCAAGGCTGGCGCATTGGCTTTATATTTGCGTTTTTTCCACACAGCAATCATGGCGCGCAACGCCTCGGCACTGTCCGCCACAATCCCTAAATCAACCCGAACATTTTTATTGATCGAACTTGGATCAATGTCGATATGGATTTTTGTCGAATGGGGTGAAAACGCATCAAGACGACCCGTCACGCGGTCATCAAACCGTGCGCCGATATTAATCATGACATCGCAATCATGCATGGCCCAATTGGCCTCGAACGTGCCGTGCATCCCGAGCATCCCGAGATGCTGGGTGTCCGACATCGGATAAGCGCCCAATCCCATCAAGGTTGATGTCAGGGGATATCCGGTCATCTGGACAAATTCGGCCAACAGCTTGGCGGCCTCTGGCCCCGCATTGATCACCCCGCCACCGGTATAAAAAATCGGCTTTTTGGCTCCGGCAATCAACTCGACTGCCGCTTCGATTTTCGACAAATCAGGCATGGTGCGTGGCTGGTAACGGGAAATATCTGTTTCTTCTGGTGACTGATAAGGCCCGGGAGCAAACTGGACATCCTTGGGCAGGTCAATCACAACCGGCCCGGGGCGTCCGGATTTGGCAACATGAAACGCCTCATGAACGGTCTTGGCGAGGTCTTTAACATCCTTGACCAGATAATTCTGTTTGGTGCATTGACGGGTGATGCCAGTGGTATCGGCCTCTTGGAACGCATCTGTCCCGATCAAAAAGGTGGGAACCTGACCCGAAAAACAAACAACCGGAATGGAATCAAGCAACGCATCGGTTAATCCGGTCACCGCATTGGTTGCCCCCGGGCCGGAGGTCACCAGCGCACACCCGACTTTACCAGTAGAACGGGCATAGCCTTCCGCCGCATGAAGGGCGGCTTGTTCATGGCGAACCAGAACATGTCTGACTTTCTTTTGCTGGAAAATCGCATCGTAAATCGGCAGAACCGCCCCACCCGGATACCCGAAGATCGTATCCACCCCGTTATCAACCAAGGCCTGAATCACAATCTCGGCCCCCGTCAGGGTTTTCTTGTCAAAAACCATCACCGGTTTTGATTTGGCCGTTTTGGCCTTCACTTGCGGAGTTGTCTTAACCAATTGCATTTTCGGCTGTGCCTTAGTGCTCGTATTTTTCGTTGCCATCTTTGTTTCACCCGATTTTTAGAATAAAAAAGCCCCGTTCTTTCGATCGGGGCGTTGCGGTCATATTATGAAGCTACTCCTTAAGCAACATCCCGCAACGCCGTACCCACCACGAGGACGACGACATTGCTAAGAAGAATGTTGCTTGTTTGAAACATCATGGCGTTATTGTTACGCGCATCCCTGCCGCCACGCAACATTTTATTTCTCCCTGCGTCAATTTTTTTATTTGACATATATATGGGAAATCACATAAAGTCCTCGGCGGAATAAGAAAATAAAGCAGGAGAGAGGGGTTCAAAATGATTGCTCCAACATTTGCGGCCATGGCCATATCAAACATCAAACCTGCCGCCTTCGGGATTGAGCAGCTTGCGACTATCCTTGCCGGAACCAGAGATTTGATCGCCCAAATCTATACATTAGGCAACCCCGATACACCGATCGACCTTCAAAGTGCCGCAACAAAGGACTTTTCCTTCCGCACCAAAAAAGGCCGCCTGTTTATGGACTTTCAAGACCAGAAACATCGTGTAGCGGCTCTGGTCTATAAAAACGGACTGGTAACCGAAATTTCAGGGGAAAAAATATATGCTTACCAAGGGGCCATTCCTCGTCCTCCTGTGCGGATGGAAGAGCAAAAAGCACCGCAACACTCTGTGGTTCCTGCAGAAGCTCCACCAGCGGCGAACACAATCGAGTCCGAACCACAAACAGAAACATTAACCGAAACGGCCAACAAAGAATTCGTTTCCACAAAATCACCGGAAGACCTCGCTCTTTTCAAAAAAATTGTGGTCGATCACGATGCCAACAGCCTCGCCCTGTATCTACAAAAAGCAGGGAGTAAACTGACACGTTTCGCCAGACGTGTTTATAAGAACGAGGATCTGCTGGAAGATGTCATGCAAGAACTCTCTATTCGCCTTCTAACGATGCAAGCCGAAGATCTGGAGGGAACAGGTAGTTCTTTCTGCAAGGATTATCGTTACTTTGACACTTGGGTGCATTCCATCGCTCGCAACATGGCATACAATATGTCGCTCAGAGAAGACCGCCATCATCATGAATATTATGATACAGCCAGCGACTATCCGGATGACGTTGTGGGCTTTGGTCAGAATTTTGCGCCCGAGGGCGACATGCCCGGCGTTTCCTTCTCCGAAGGATTTGAAGACCCGTTGAAATTTCTGATCCGCCGTGAAAACGCAGTAGAATACCAAAGAACACTTTCAAAAATTATGGATCTCGCAAGATCCTCGCCTGATAATCCCTGCATTAGTATGGTGGTGGAAAGCTCGATCAAGACAAGCGGTGAGGTCGAAGAATATGGCTCGGGGAAAGATTATAACTCTCTCGCCGAAGAGCAGGACATTCCAGTCGGGACAGTCCGCAGCCGTATATCAAGAAGCCGCCGACAATTGGTCAAAGACGGCCTGAAACCGGAATTCATCTAAATCACATCTGATGCCGGAACCACGTTGCTTGCCGTTTGGCGTAATGACGTGTTTCGTTTTTGGATAAAATAATGGCACTCTCAAGATCAAGTTCGCCATTCAAATGCTGTTGCAACGGACGAAACCCCAGCGCATGAGTCAACGGACAAGAGG
This sequence comes from Alphaproteobacteria bacterium CG1_02_46_17, assembly GCA_001871905.1. Lineage (GTDB taxonomy): Bacteria > Pseudomonadota > Alphaproteobacteria > Micavibrionales > Micavibrionaceae > UBA1573. Next base: position 104,306 of record MNUG01000017.1, read on the forward strand.
ACGGCACAAACCCGCGCTCAATCAAACTGTCAAACGCTTCAACTTCGGCCAGCACGCCCTGCTCGATCATCTGGTCAAATCGAACATTGCACTGTTCATATAAAACGTCCCGCTCCGGCAGGATCATATCGACTTTGAACTCCAGATCTTCCGGCGTCCCGACAGGCGGCAAGGATTGCCAATAAGACATTGGCTGCTGCGTGTGGTGATACACTTCAAACGCCCTGACCATCCTCTGGCGATTATAAGGGTCTGCGGCCGCACACCATGCCGGATCAATGTCTTTTAATTGTTTGAAGAACTCTTCGATTCCGATCTTGTCCATCAAATCGTCTGAGAGAACCCGTACCGCTTCGGGAATTTCAGGAATGGGCGATAATCCTTCGATCAAGGCCTTCAAATAAAATCCGGTTCCACCCACCACAATCGGAACCTGCTTGTTGTCAATCGCCTTGTATATCTCGACCAACGCCATATCGCGCCATGATCCGGCATTGGTTTGTGCAGCAGGTGCCAGACATCCATAAAGCACATGGGGAACCAGTGCCTTCTCCTGTGCGCTCGGTTGTGCGGTGAGCATCGCCAACCCGTCATAAAGCTGCATGGAATCAGCGTTAATCACAACACTGCCCAGACCTCCCATATCCTGCGCCAACTGCAAAGCGCGAGCCGACTTCCCACTGGCAGTCGGCCCGGCGATAATATGAACGATCTGTTTGTTCACGATTTACTTTTTCTTCTTGTCATTCTTGAGCTTCAAAGCCACAAAGCGCGCATCGCCTTGCCCCTGATGATCGACCAACATCAGAACCGATTCTTTGGCATCTTTGGAGTCACCAACCTGTTTGATCTGCTCTTTGGCTTCCGTAACGGTGCTGACTTGATGCTGATTGATCTCGAGGATCACGTCACCCGGTGACATCCCCTTCATCATGGCATCCGACCCTGCGCCAACTTTGGTCACGACAACCCCTTGGACATCGTCAGGGATTTCGTATGTCTGACGCAAGACATCGGAAAGATCGGAAACGAACAATCCTGTTCCATCCAGCTCACTCGATTTAGGAGGAACCCTTTCATCGTCCGCTGTATCGGCTTTTTCGATCAAACCTTCATCTTCGGCTTTTTCCAACTCGGCAACCAACACGGACAGCGTCATTTCTTTGCCAGCACGAATCACCTTGACCGGAACTTTCTCTCCCACAGGGGTCTCGGCAACAATACGCGGTAAGTTACGCATCGTATCAAGCTTGCGACCGTTAAATTCGACAATCACATCACCCTGTTCGATTTTGGCTTTCTGGGCAGGGCCTTCCGGCGTCACACTGGCAACCAGAGCCCCACCGGTTCCGCTCAATCCCATACTCTCGGCGATCTCGTCGGTCACAGTCTGGATTTTAACACCGATCCAGCCGCGTTTTGTCCGGCCAAATTTAACAATCTGATCAATAACCGGTTTGGCCAGATCAGATGGAATGGCAAATCCAATCCCGACCGATCCACCGGAAGGAGAATAAATCGCGGCATTGATCCCGATCACCTCACCTTTGAGGTTGAACATCGGCCCTCCCGAATTTCCACGGTTGATCGATGCATCGGTTTGCAGAAAATCATCATAAGGGCCGGAATGAATATCACGCTGACGGGCAGAAATAATCCCTGCCGTCACAGTGCCACCCAACCCGAACGGGTTTCCAATCGCCAGAATCCAATCACCCACCCGCATTTTATCGCTCTCGCCAAATGCCACGGCAGATAATTTATGTTTTTTTGCATCAACTTTCAAAACCGCGAGGTCGGTCTTTTCATCCTTGCCAACCAGCTTGGCATCAAGCGTAACATCATTATTAAAAACCACACGGATTTCGTCAGCATCCTTGATGACGTGATTATTCGTCACCACCAGACCTTTTTCCGCATCAATCACAAATCCCGATCCCAAGGAGGTCGTTGGCAGGGCTTCTCCGCCGCCACCGCCATTTTTTTCCATGAAGTCTTTGAAGAACTCGTTAAAAGGTGATCCTTCCGGAAACTCGGGGATCTCCGGCATCTCGCCAACCGGCTGGGTTACTTTGGTGGTCGAGGAAATATTGACGACAGCAGGCAACAGCTTGTCGGAAAGATCGGCAAAACTTTGCGGTGCTCCGGCTGGAGGTGCTGCATCTTCGGAAAATAATCCAGCTTGCGCAGATGCAGTGACGGAGAAAAGTGACAGAACACAAATCCCGCAGACGAATGAAAAATGACGCATGAGATGTACCCCTTGAAACTTGTCCGAATGACAGTAAACGAATTTACTACCACACACAGATATGGAATTTATCGTCGCAGGTCAAGGATGTGGATAAAAAAACTTTTCCAAAATCAACCGGTAAGTTTCCGTCAACTCCTCGATATCCTTAACTTCGACATGTTCATCAACCTTGTGAATGGTAGCATTGGTCACCCCATATTCAACCACCGGGCAATAAGGGGAAATGTGACAAGCGTCCGAAGCCCCGCCAGCAGTATTAAAGATAGGCTTGTGACCGGATGCCTCTTGGACGACGCCTGCCACCAAATCCCGCCACTCAGTATCTTTAACCAGAAAGCTTTGATAATAGCTCCAGCTCTCCAGTTCATAAGCATATCCGCATTCATCTAGCAGAGATCGGACATGTGATTCCAGAGTCTCGCGCGTCCACAAACTGTTATACCGGATATTGACCATCGCCTCGACGCGTGCCGGAATAATATTAAAGGCATTATTACCAACATCAACCGATGCGAGAACCAGATGACTGGGTGGGAAAAATTCATTTCCCTCATCCAACTTGTGCTGCGCGAGTTTGTGCAGCATTTCCACCATTTTGGGAACCGGATTATCGGCCTTTTCAGGATAGGCACTATGCCCTTGAATCCCTTGCACACGCAACTTTCCGTTCCACGATCCGCGCCGTCCGACCTGAATCCGTTGCCCCATATAATCGGCATTGCTGGGCTCTCCCACCAACGCCACATCGGGCAACTGGTCATGGCGTTTCAGCCAGTCAACGACCTTGATCGTCCCGTTAACAGATAGTCCTTCTTCATCTCCGGTAATCAAGAGGCTGATCGACCCAATATCATCTTTGACAAAGTCGGGATGATCCCCCTGAAACCGCTGAGCCGCAACCACAAAAGCGGCATTGGCCGACTTCATGTCCGACGCCCCGCGTCCGTATAATTTCCCGTCATGAATTTCCGCAGCAAAAGGCGGATATGTCCAATCGTCCATCCGTCCCACCGGAACCACATCCGTATGCCCCATGTAACAGAGATGTTTCCCGCCAGATTTCCGGTCCTTGGTTCCAAGCCGCGCAAAGAAATTCTCGACCAACTCCGTCTTTTCCTCGACAAACGGCAACCAGGATATTTTGAATCCCATAGCCTCTAGCGGCTCAGCCATAACTTTCTGAGCGCCTTTGTCTTGTGGAGTTATGCTTTCACAACGGATAAGTTTTTGGGTCAGTTCAACTGGATCAATCACGGAGCACCTCATTTATAGATGTTTTGCTGCGGGTCTGGGCATCAACGCGTTTGACGATCACCGCACAAGACAGGTTCACTTTTTCTCCAGGGAGAGTGCCTGGAACCACTACCGAATAAGCAGGAACGCGACCTTTGAAAATCTCGCCCGTTTCACGATCAACAATCTTGGTTGACGCCCCGAGGAACACGCCCATCGAAATCACTGCGCCTTCCTCGACAATCACCCCTTCGGCCACTTCGGAACGCGCCCCGATAAAGACATTGTCTTCAATAATCACAGGGGCTGCTTGTAACGGTTCCAGAACACCGCCGATCCCGACCCCGCCAGAAATATGACAGTTCTTGCCAATCTGCGCGCAAGACCCGATCGTCACCCATGTATCCACCATTGTGCCTTCATCGACATAAGCGCCGATATTGACAAAGGACGGCATCAGCACAACATTGGGGGCAATATAGGCGCCGCGACGGACGATTGATCCGGGTACACTGCGGAATCCGGCTGTCACAAATTCTGCCACACCCCATTCAGAGGTTTTCAACGGAACCTTATCCCACCATTTCACGGCCTCAGATGCAGCAATCTCGACATTGGAATTGAGCCTGAATGACAGCAAAACGGCTTTTTTCAACCAGTCATGAACGACCCATCCGGAAGAAGTTTTCTCGGCAATCCGCAGTTCTCCGCGATCAAGAAAATGAAGCACATCGGCAACAGCCTCGCGGACTTCTCCTTGAGTCTGGACGGTAATATCCTGACGGGTTTCCCAGGCCTTCTCGATAATTTGCTGCATTTGAATCATATTTTCTTTCCTTGTTCACGGTTCGTTGTGTACAGCTTGGCCATAATTTCAAAAATAAAAGCAGTACTCCACCCGAATAACAATAACCCGTTGATGGCCTCGGTTCCAGATAGAACACGCCACTTATGTGTCAAGACCACGTCACCATAACCGACTGTTGTAAAGGTCGCCGACGAAAAATACAGGGCATCTTCCAAAGTGGGTAAAGCCTCCGGCTCCAGATACCAGAATAGCAATGTCCACAGCCACATATCCATCATCAACGCCGTACAGATCACAAACACGGCAACTGTGAGCGTGGGGATCGTCCAATGCCGGCCAAAAAAGCTGACAAACGGGCGCGAATGGTGATCGATAAACCGGAACACCCAGTCACAGACAAGGGCGTGCAGGATGACCGTAATCCCTATCATGAACAGGCCCAAAAGCAATTTAGCCAATAAAAACATAGTGGAAAATCCAAAAAACGCATTATATAGAAGGAGTTAATTCTAAACAAAGGATCAGAATTGTGAAGCCTCTGCTACTTTATACATACCTGTTTATTTTCCTTTTTGCACCTGTTTCCTTCGCGCAAACAAAGGCTGTGGCCCAGACCATGACCTATGACGTCTTCGCAGGGGGCATTCATGCGCTCGATGCAAAACTGGTGATCGAAACAGATAAAAAGGACTATGACATTACCTTGTCTTCTGCCACGCATGGCTTCTTGAAAACTTTAGCCCCGTGGTCGGGTATTTACACAACCTCCGGAACCTTTGACGTCAAAAACACGCCTTTTCCCAAAGAGCATGTCGCCATGTCCACTTGGAAAGGCGACACAGAAGAAAAACGCTATAGCTATGACGGCAAAGGAGATTTTTTGTCCTACCATGTCAGTGAAACCGATGGGGACGAGGAACCACGGGACAAAACACCGGAGACAATCGACTCGGAGTTGACCAAGGATTCAACAGACCTGCTTTCGGCAACCCTCAAACTATTGATGGAACTCCCAGCAACACAAACTTGTGCCGGAGAGAGCATCATATTTGATGGTGACCGCAATTTCAAACTGGTCTTTAGCAGCACAACACCCGAAACTCTCAAGAAATCCCGCTATAATATCTATGAAGGAGAAAGCCTCTCCTGTCAGGTCGAAGTGGTTCCCGACAAGGGCAAATGGCGCAAAAAACCGCGTGGCTGGCTGTCCATTCAGGAACAGGGGCGCAAAAAAGGTGGTCTTCCGACCATCTGGCTGGGACGAATGAGTGAGACCTCCCCCTATATTCCGGTCAAGATCAGGGTCAAAACCGACTACGGGACTTTGTTCATGCACCTGACTTCTTACAAGACTGATGGTGCAAATTAACCCCGTCCTCTAGTTACGTCATTCCCCGAATCTGCACAGCAGATTCTAGGGTAATCCAGCAAAATGACATAATAATTGCAAAATCCCGAAAGATGAGGACTATAGATGTCACGCACTGCAATATTTAGTGACTTGAGCCAAAATTTGTCTTAAGCAAAATGGGTTTTGAATTATGAGTAACACCGCAAAAAAAGTTTATCAGGCCATGCCACAAAGTAAAAAAGAACTCGCCGTTATCATTCTGGCCGCAGGGAAGGGAACGCGCATGCAATCCGCCCTGCCCAAAGTCATGCACAAAATTGCAGGCCTGCCGATGATCTCGCACATTGTGAGAACAGCCGAATCTTTGAAACCCAAAAAAATCATCACGGTAATTGCCCCCGACATGGACAGCGTGGCCGAAGCGGTCTCCCCTCATCCAGTTGCAATCCAGAAGCAACAAAAAGGAACCGCCGATGCCGTCAAATGCGCAGTAGATGAACTCGGTGAGTTTAAGGGTGATGTTCTGGTCTTGTGCGGCGATGTCCCCTTGGTCACGTCTGCCACCTTGCAATCCTTTATTGACCATCACAGAATGGGGCAAAATTTCGGCGCAACCGTTCTGGCCATCGCCCCGCCAAATCCGACCGGATACGGGCGCATCTTTCAAAATCCTGATGGGACGCTCAACCGCATTGTTGAGGAAAAAGACGCAACCTCCGATGAAAAACTGGTGCGTCTGGCCAATAGCGGCCTGATGATTATAAACGGCGAAAACCTTGCCGACCATCTGAACAAAATCAAAAACAAAAACGCCCAAGGCGAATTCTATCTGGTCGATCTGCCCAGAATTCTTGCTGACCAAAATATTCCGACCGGTGTCATTCGCGGGGAGTTTCAGGAATTGCGCGGCGTGAATTCCCGCACCCAACTGGGCGAACTCGAACTGGCGTGGCAACACCGAAAACGGATCGAGATCATGGAATCGGGAGTAACTCTTCAAGACGCCAACACAGTTTATTTCTCGAACGATACTAAAATAGGACGCGACAGCATCATTGGCCCGTCAGTCATCTTTGGCCCTCATGTCGAGATTGAAGACAATGTTGAGATTAAAGCCTTCAGCCATATCGAAGGGGCAAAAATAAAATCCGGCGCTTCAATTGGCCCGTTTGCCCGCATCCGGCCTGAAACTGTGATCGAAGAAAACGCTCGCATTGGAAATTTTGTCGAAGTTAAAAATTCAAAAATCGGCAAGGGCGCCAAAGCCAATCATCTGGGTTATATTGGTGACGCAGAACTGGGCGACCATTCCAACTTTGGCTGTGGCGCGATTACCGTCAATTATGATGGCAAAACCAAATCGAAAACCAAAATCGGCAAGGACGTGATGATCGGCTCGAACAGCTCGCTGATTGCCCCGATTGAAATCGGGAATGGAGCCTATATTGCAGCAGGCAGCACCCTGACCAAAGATGTAGAAGCAGACGCGCTGGTCATTGCCCGCTCCGAAACAAAAACCTTACCCGGCAAAGCCAAAGGCCGCCTGAAGACACACTCGTAACAGAATTTATATAAAGGGAGTAACACCATGTGCGGAATTATCGGAATCGTCTCAACCAAAAACATTGTGCCTTCGCTGGTTGAAGGGTTAAAACGCCTTGAATATCGCGGTTATGACTCGGCAGGTGTAGCAACACTCGAACACGGCCATATTGTCCGCTGCCGCGCCGAAGGTAAACTAGCCAATCTCGAAGAACGCTTGAGTCAACATCCCATGACCGGCACCATCGGCATCGGTCACACACGTTGGGCAACCCATGGCGAACCAACCGAGAATAACGCGCACCCGCACGCCACCAAACGCGTTGCCGTGGTGCATAACGGCATCATTGAAAACTACGCCGACCTCAAGGAAGAATTGATGGCGCATCAAGTGCGCTTTGAAACCGATACCGACACCGAAGTCATCGCCCATCTGGTCGATCAATATATGACCCAAGGGGATTCACCCGAAGACGCCGCCCACAAGGCTTTTGATCGTCTGCGCGGGGCATATTCTGTGGTGCTGATGTTCACGGGAGAAACCAATTTGCTGATCGGGGCACGTCAGGGAACCCCTCTGGCTGTCGGGTATGGCGACGGGGAAATGTATATCGCCTCTGATTCCTATGCCCTCTCGCCTTTCACGCGCAAAATCAGCTTTCTGGAAGATGGCGACCGCATGGTGGTCACCAACGACAATATCAAATTGATGAATGCCAAACGCAAACCGGTTGATCGTCCGGTACGCATCACGGCACAATCGGGTGCCACGGCAGGCAAAGGCGAATACCGCCACTTCATGCTGAAAGAAATTTATGAACAACCCTCTGTGATTGCCGACACATTGAACAGCTTCGTCAATCCGGCGACCAATCGCATCTCGATCCCCAATGAAGTTCTGGAAGCGATGCTGCGCGCCCCACGAATTACGTTGATTGCTTGTGGTACGGCATACTATGCCTGTCTGGTGGCCAAATACTGGTTTGAAACCATCGCGCGCGTTCCCTGCGAAGTCGATGTCGCCTCGGAATTCCGCTACCGCGAAGCCCCGCTGCCTTCTGACGGTCTGGCCATTTTCGTGTCCCAGTCGGGGGAAACGCTCGACACACTCGAAGCTTTGAGATACTGCAAACGCGAACGCCAGATGTGCCTCTCCATCGTCAACACGATTGAAAGCACGATTGAACGCGAATCCCATTTGTGCCTGCACACGCTGGCGGGCCCTGAAATCGGAGTGGCCTCGACCAAGGCTTTCACCACCCAGTTGACCACGCTGGCCTGCCTTGCCCTGTCTCTGGCCTCGACCAAGGGCGTCATCTCTCAAGCGCAAGAAGCCGACCACGCCTATGAACTCCGCGCCATGCCGAAAATTGCGGCGGCCATCCTCAGCCATGACGCCCAGATCAACGATATTGCCAAAGAAATTTCAGTGGCGCGTGACGTGCTCTATCTCGGGCGCGGCGCACTCTATCCTCTGGCTCTCGAAGGTGCTTTGAAACTCAAGGAAATTTCCTACATCCATGCCGAAGGCTACGCCTCGGGCGAAATGAAACACGGGCCCATCGCCCTGATCGACGATCAGGTGCCTGTCGTGGTTCTCGCTCCGTCCGATAAATTGTTCGAAAAAACTGCATCAAATGTTCAGGAAACCATCGCGCGTGGCGGAAAAATCCTGCTCATCACCGATGAAAAAGGGGCCAAGCAACTGGGCACAGCCTGCACATGGACGGTGACCATACCGGAAATGCATCCCTTTATCACCCCGATCCTCTATGCCCTGCCGATCCAGCTTCTGGCCTACCATGCCGCCGTCGCCAAGGGAACAGATGTTGACCAACCGCGCAATCTTGCCAAATCGGTAACGGTGGAATAAATAACGCTGATGATGAAAATTATTCTGGACGACTCAACAAGGGAATAAAACCTTTCCCTAATCTGCCGTGACTTGAGCAATTGCTTCGGGCAAACCATTATTATTTGCCGAACCTTGAACAACAGTCACAGTCCGTTGCGGGAATGGAATTTCAATTCCGGCTTTATCAAAAGCATGTTTCATCCGGCGGTTAAATTCACGCCCGACATACCATTGACGGATCGGCAGTGTTTTTATTCTGGCCTTGATAACCACGGCACTATCCGCGAACCGGTCAAGCCCGAGAATCTCCAAAGGTTCAAGAATAAACGGCCCATGCTCCGGATCTGTTCTCAACTCCGCATCAACCTCTTTCAAAACCTCGACCACGCGATCAGTATCAACATTATAGGTCACACCAATATCCATGACATAGTAACTGTAATCCTTGGTCAGATTCTGGATGGTGGTAATTTCGCTAAACGGGATTGTATAAACAATACCGGCCATATCGCGCATCTGGACTTTACGCAAAGTAATGCGCTCGATCACACCGGTATAACCCCCCAGTGTTGCAACATCCCCGACCCGTACCAGATCTTCGAGAACAATCGTGAATCCGGACAGGAAATCCTTGACCATCGTCTGGGCGCCAAACCCGAACGCAACACCAATCACACCGGCACCAGCCAAAAGCGGAGTTACATTAATTCCGACCTCCGACAACAAAACCAGACCGAACATCACGGCAAACACAATCAACACCACATTGCGGACAATCGGCAACAGGGTTTTGGCCCGGGTCTGGTTCCGGTCATCAGCTTTTTTGAAAATATAGGACAGATAAAGCCCGACAGCTTCCCAGATCAGCGCGGCAAAAAACGCGACAAACAAAACGGTAAACACCGTGCCTAGAGTCGCACGCATCTGGTCACTTTCAAAGATATGGTCAATTGCCGCGATCGACCATATTTTGCCCAGTGTGTAAACCGCCATGCCCGAGATCAATAATTTCAAGAGCATCTGCAAAACATTCGTATAGACATTAAATCTTGAAAGTCTCAATCCGACTTTTTGCGAAATCCTTTCGACCATCCGTAAAATTTTGCGCGACATTTGCCGGACACCGAGAAAAAAGCCACTGGCAACCAGCAAGACAACAGCCGACCCTGCGAGTTGATGCACCAAAGAAGAGGACAGGTTATTTTTATCGAGAAAAGTCTCATACTCTCTGACAACATTGGACACACCCTCTCGAACACCGATAGCCTCGGTAAACGGCGCGAGAGCAGGAGCGGCCTCCTCCATTTTTTGCTGCTCGACCAGCAATTTCAAATCGCTGATAAATTCGGCGCGCGACTGGTCATTTTCCAGCGTGTCAATCAAACGGGACACATCTTTTTTGTCCACAGACTGCTCCCCAGAGGTTTCCCCAGCAGGGTCAGCGGCGCGGGCAGACGTCCCCGCAAAGGACAACAAGCCAAGACAAATAACAAAAGAAAGGACGGGGAGAATAAATTTTTTCATACGGACAACTATAAAACCCTTGCCTTGAAAAACAACCCCCCCTATTGCCATCCCCCAAAAAATTGACAAACAATCCATGCCGGACTACTCTCCCCGCATGACACAAAAAATTTCCCTGATCGTTGCCATGGCGCAAAACAGAACCATCGGACGCGGCAATGATTTACCGTGGCACATCCCCGAGGATTTGAAATATTTCAAAACCGTTACGTCGGGAAAACCGGTCATTATGGGGCGCAAAACCTTTGACTCGATTCTGGCGCGTCTGGGGAAACCTTTGCCCAACCGCCCGCATTATATTATCAGCCGCACAAAGATTGATCGGGATGACATCACATGGTGTCCTTCTTTGGAAGCCGCCATCAATGCGGCAAAATCCAGCCATCCGGACTCCGAGATCATCATCATGGGCGGGGCGAGTATCTATGAACAGGCCATTCCTCTGGTTGACCGGATGTATCTGACAATTGTTCATGGTGACGTGGACGGGGACGCGTGGTTTGCTGACTTTGATAAAAACGACTGGCTGGAAATAGAAAAGACCAGCTCGTCTTTTGAGAACTGGTCTTATGATTTTGTAATATTGGAAAGAAAAGAGAGCTAAGGCTCCAAACTTCTAAGAACTTGATCCATATCCGGAACAGATCTCCCGATATCTGCTCTCACAATGTAATAGCCATTTGCCAGTCTAGGATCCTTATCAATAAAACGAGCCGCTGCACAAAATGTATCGCGAGCCTTCCTCATTTCATCGATTACAATAAGAGGGACTCTTTCTCCACTTGCATGAACTTGGCTACGCAGCATATCCATGCTCGCCGCGACAGATGCCGCTGCTGTTACTGTTGGAATATGGTAATCTGGGCGTACCTTGCTGGTCAGGGCATACCCCCCGCCCTCAGGCTCCGAACGATGAACAATTCGCTGCGTAACCGCAGATAAGAAATCTTGGGAGAAGCCTAGAATTTCTTGTGCCCGTTCTTCGGCACTTAACACATGGACTGACATAAACACACCTCTATTTTTTTATTATGAAAAGATCATATACCTATTATCAAGCTTTTTCCAGATATTTCTGTAATCTGTCAAGTGATTGCTCCAGAATTTCCGGAGAAACCGCAAAGCACATCCGCAAATAATCATGAAACCCTTTGCCAAAGGCCGCACCGGGCGCCAAAGACAAGCCAGCTTCGTCAATCATGTCCTTGACCAGATCATAGGAGTTTTCACACCCCTCAACCTTGAAGAACGCATAAAAGGCCGAATTCGGACGCACCATCCGCAAGCGCGGCATCAAGGCCATACGCGACATGACCAGTTCCAGATTGCTCTGCCATAACGATTTCTGTGAAGCCAGAAACGCCTCGCCATGACGCAATGCCTCGATCCCACCATACTGACTGAATGTCGGCGGGCCCATATTCTCATATAAAATCAGGTCGCGCACCTTATCCTCGGCGTCAGTCGGCCCCACCAGCCAGCCAAGCCGCCAGCCGGTCATAGCCCAGCTTTTTGAGAAACTATTAACCACATAAAGCCGGTCATCCTCACGGGCGTAATCGAGAAAACTGGGCGCACGGCTTGCGTCATGGACGCAGCGTCCATAGACCTCATCGGCAATGATCCAGATCCCGCGCTCGCGGGCAAATTTCGTGACCCGCTCGATATCCGGCCCCGACATGGTCCATCCGGTTGGGTTATTCGGTGTCACAATCAATAAGGCTTTGGTTGTGGCAGTGCAGGTTTCAAACAACCCATCCAGATCCAGCACCCATCCTGTTTCGGTCTGGGTCATCGGATATTCCTGAATGCTTCCGCCTGCCAGTTCGGTAATCCCGATCAGGTTTTTCCAGATTGGCGTGACCGCCACCACCTCGTCGCCCTCCTCCAGAATGGACAGCAACGCATAATGAACAGCATTGGTTCCCGAACTGGTCACGGTGATCCGGTTGGTCGGCAGATTGATCCCGTATATGCGGGAATAATAGGTGGCAATTTCCTGCCGCAATTCCGGCAATCCCGCACCAAAACTGTAAAACGTCTTACCATCACTCAACGCCGTGTTGACCGCCTGACAGATAAAATCGGGGGTCGAAACAGTCCCCTCACCTTGTGACAAAGACAAACAGCCGTCACGAGACTTGCCATAGCGCAAAAGCTCCGCCGCACGGTTGGACCCCAAGGTTTTGAAACACTTCCGGTACGCATTTTTGGGTAAGGGAAAGCTTTGCATTTGCAAAGGTTCTTCAGAACCGGACGAAGAAACAGAAGAAGACAAATTTGATACACGATCAAGTGGATTGGTAAACATGGACGTACCCTGATTATGACTGTGAGGGATTAATTTTTTATTCGTGATAAGGGGGGGATAAGAAAATGAAGCGGGCTAAGCCGCCGCACATGCCGCAGCCGCACCTGCACTGTAACAAGCGCAAGAAGCCGAAGTCAAAACTGGGGCGAAAACAAATTCCATGCTGTAAGAAAAACATGAATGAAAAATAAATGCAATAATTTTATGTAAGGTAAGTTTTGGCCAATTTTTTAATAACGTCTTTTAATGACGTCTTTTAATTTTTCAAAAGACTAACACTGGTCGGAACAATAAAGCCGATGGAATGTCTCGATCAATTCGCGGATATCTTCCGCCGCCAGAGAATAGATCACAAACTGTCCTTTTTTACGGGTCGCCACCAATCCTTCTTCGCGCAACAATCCAAGATACTGGGATGTCTGCGATTGAGACGCAAATTCAGATTCCTGTTCGACGATCTCGCCAGCGGTCATTTCACCTTTTTCAATCAGATGGCACAAGATACTCAACCTGACGGGGTGGTTGAGTATTTTAAGAATTCGCAGCACGCGAGTCATATCGTTACGATCGGCCATGTGTTATTTTAATATAAATTCCAATCACATGACAAATAGATTAATTTTTGTTAAATCACGGAAGACTAATGAACTATGATTTCTGCTGGTCTTCACCAAAAGTCCATTTAACTGTGCAGACGAGAACTTTTCCAGATTACCAGATATCCGACCACCGCAGACAATAATGACCCGCTCAGAACCCCCAACCGGACAGAAGATTGAGTCGCAACCGAGTCAAAAGCCAGCTCCCCGATAAACAACGACATCGTGAATCCGACTCCACACAAAATGGCCATGCCATAGACCTGTCCCCAGTTTGCGCTTTCAGGTAATTTGCAAAGACCTGTTTTGACCGCGACAAATAAAGGAATAAAAATCCCCAACTGCTTGCCCAGAAATAATCCAGCCACAATCCCCAGCGTCACCGGATCGACAAAACTGCTCCAACCCATTCCTGTGAGGGACACACCGGCATTGGCAAAGGCAAAAATCGGTAAAATCATATAGGCCACCCAAGGGTGCAACGCATGTTCCAATGTTTCGACAGGGGTCAACCATGGACGTTTGGAACAGGAGAGAGGAATGGCAAAGGCAGTCAGAACGCCGCCAATTGTCGGGTGCATACCGGATTTCAGTAACGCCACCCACAACACAAATCCGACCAGCACGTAAGGCGCGGTCGCCACCACACGTTTTTGATTAAGAGCCCACAACCCCAGAATCGCAACACCCGCCACCAATAGAGGAACAACCGCCAATCCGCCGGAATAGAAAAACGCAATAATCAAAATCGCCACCAAATCATCAATAATGGCAATGGCCGTCAACGTGATTTTCAGGGAAACCGGAACCCGCGACCCGAGCAACGCCAAAATCCCTAAAGAAAAAGCAATATCTGTTGCCGCAGGCACAGCCCATCCATCCGGTGCGCCACCCTCACCCGTATTCAATGCAAAATAAATCAATGCCGGAAAAGCCACCCCGCCAATGGCCATCAAAACTGGCAGCAAGGCTTTCTCGCGGGAAGACAATTCCCCGCGCATCACTTCACGTTTAATCTCCAATCCGACCAGAAAGAAGAAGACCGCCATCATGCCATCATTGATCCAGTGAAGAATGGATTTATCAAGAAACGGCCCTCCATTTTCAGGGCCAATAAATCCGATCGTAAAATTGACTTTATTCAGAATAAAGTCATACAGATCACTCAACGAGCTATTGGCAACAATCATGGCAAGGACAGCCGCAATCACGAGCATCACGCCCCCCGAGGCCTCCAGTTTGAAGAACTCGCGCGCCATCCCGATCACCGGATGGGCATGACGTTCCAACGCCTGAAATTGGCTGGAAAGATTCTCGGAAGGGTGTGACGAGGAATTGTTACTATCCAGATAATTACCCATAATATTCCCTGTGTAATATGCTAGAAACTAATATAGGAATCTTTGCAGACTTTGAACAGCCCCAATCTCCTCTTTCCCCTCCCCCTTGAGGGGGGAGGGTCAGGGTGGGGGTACTTGAAAGTGTGGGGGCGATAATAACTACAAGGATAAAACAAGCCTATTCATTATACGACGACCGCACCCGCTCTACCGGCTCACCTGTTTCAACAGGAACAGCAGGCGGAACGCTGATTTTCTTTTCACTGGTGCGCTGATACACATAAACCCCCAGAACCGACAGACCCACCGCCCAGATTGTCCCGAGGCTTGCGACCGCATCAATCACCATCATAGCCTGCATTGTATCAAAAACAATCACATACGAAATCGCCAGCATTTGCATCCCCCAAGTCAGGGCGATAATATATCCAAAAGTCGGACGCATCCGCCGCACATATAAATCGGACGATGCAATTTCCACCCTCAGACTTTCATTCACCTGTGATACAAAATTGCTGCGCTCTCCGCTTTCCAGCTCCTGAATTTTTTCCAGATGCCGATGCAGCTCTGTCAATTGCGTATCAGAAACCGCGCCGTTGCCGAACGCCTCGGATAACTCCGATAAAGCGGCAGATGCCCCCTGTACCACGGGGGATTTCAATTGCGCCAATCCTTCGGCCAATCCTTTCACCAACACCGGAATTCCAATTTGCGCCAATACAGGTAAAGCCATTTAATCCTCCGCCAGTTTATAAAACAAATGACGCCCGATCACCGCGCACGGCCTTAATCCCTTGCTCCACGATGGCGACACATTCCTTGTATGATAATGTGTGGCTCCCTTGGTCTGGTCTTTCAAGAACCCGAGCAACGCTCTTTGGGCAACCCGCTTGGCCGTTGCAAAATAAGCATTGTCCTTTGTCACCGACAACAGGCGCGGCAAATTCGGGTCATCCTTGTTCCAACAGGAAAACTGGTAAGGTTTTCGGCACACCTCGATCACCGAATTGCCCCACCAGTATCCACCGTGTTTTTGCGCAACATCCACACGGTTCAGAATCACCATCACAACGGCCTCCATTCCGGCCATGCCTTCCCCCCGTGCTTCTCCCCAGATGGTGCGCGCCATCGTATCCAGTTCCATATCCTTGAGGACGGCACGTGTTTTCTCGTCCCCTGCATCTTTTGAAGACGGCAACGGAGTAAGTCTTGGTTTATCCATGATTGATTTATCCTTTCTCTATTGAATTTTTTTCAGCCTTCAAAGCCGTTACATCAAGCTTTGCCTCGATCCTGAGCAAATGCGCGGTTATCCGGTTTTCCAGCGACCGTAAATCTCTGGTCTGGGCATAGCTGCGCGCTACATCAATCATGTGCAGGGTCAACTCGCCCCGCACATCCTGTAACCCCCTCTCGAACTCCTTGCGGGATGTCCAGATCATCCAGAACAACGCGGAAAGCGCGGGCAATTCAATCACCCCGATCCACCATCCGAATGTTTGTAAAATGGTTTCGCTCATTTTTTCTGCTCCAATCATTCTCTAAATCTCAAAATCACTTTTTGCTTTTTGCGGTAAACTGCCCGCACCGCCCTGCCACTTAGCGCGCCGCCGATCAACATAAATACGCCTGATCCGCATTGGTGCGTGGGCAACAGCACCCGCCACCGCATCCAGATAATCATCATGGCCGCCGCTTTTATCAGGAGACCAGTCCTCGAATTCACCTATAAAGGGCGTATGAAAAACACTGGCATGAACATGCACCGCCCGCGCAGCCAAAGGCGCATCCAAAGCCTCCAAAATCCGCTGATCCTTGGAACGGCTTGAATTTTCTTCGAAGACCTGACAGGCAAGTCCTGCATAAGACAATTCTTTACGCAAAATATTGGGTAAAAATTTTCCAATTCCATTTGTCTCAACCCGTAGGGATGGCAGATGAAATCTCTTGACCAGTTCGCAAATCTGCTCGCATTGCTGGGTTGCCTCATCCCCTGCGCCATCTTTGACTTTGATCTGCGCCAGATGGTGCAACCAATATTCCCCATCCTCGTCGGTATAGACAATTGCCACCACGCTTCGGTCGCGGCGCTTTCCTTCCACCTCGCGCCCAAAGGACGGGTCCCACCATGCCGAGGCCGATACCATACGTCGCCCATCAACCGCCAGAACAGCTTCACCTCCCGCCTCGCGGTAAATCAAATCACCTTTATACAAAACCAGTTGATCGGCATTGAAATATCCGTCGGAAATATGTGCAGGTTCGCACATCATCTGACTTCTGAAATGGGCAGGGCCAGTGCGCTTCAGAATGTCTTGGATTTTTTCTTGTGAAAAACGCTCCGGCCAGACACTCTTCCCCTCACTATCCAGAACAGGAATCACCAACCGCACGAACCCTTCCAGAAAAATTTCTTCTTCGCCCAATTCACGGCGCGGTTTCTCTCCATAAATCGTATGAAAACAATGTGGCGTTCCGACATATAACTGCATCCCGTCAGGGGTCAGAATATAATCCAGTTCCATCAACCGCTCGCGCAACACCTCACGTTTTTCGGCATTATTGCTGGTTCTGGAAACCTCGACATCATCACAAATAATCACATCGGCGCGCGTTCCGGTCAGATTGGTTGTTATACCCTTGGCCAGCATCGACGGGTCGCGTAGCTCCAGATTGCGCCGGATGGTAAATCGGTCACTGCCCCATTGATCACTTTGTTTGGGCTTCAAATGACGGGTCAAAGGATGCTTCTCCAGAATACGTTTGACATTGCGCACCATTTTCCCAGCCAAAGCCAGATCAGCCGAAAGCACCAAAATTCGCAAATCGGGATTCCTCCATAAAAGCCACACACAAAACAATCCCACCAATGTCGATTTCCCGCAGGCGCGAAACGCCATCAATAATATTTTCCTCTCGCCTTTGGTCCATCTCTCTTCCAGAAACGCCGCAATAGAAAAATGGACTAAAGGGGTCTCTAATCCCTGCACCCTGTTCCACAGCGCCACAAAAAGCGGAAACCCATAGTTGTTCAATATCAACCCCCAATAAAAAAATTCTATTCTTGCTGCTCACGAAATGCCGCAATATCATTCTCTGCCAAAGCCAGAATATCTGCTGAGATCAGCGGCAGATTTGTCTCCTCTCCAGCCTGATCCACCCATTTGGCAAGTTTAATCAGCAATTCGACATGGGAAATGGCGACCTTGGCATCCTTGTGAAAAGTGGAAAAACAAAAACCTTGACTCTCCACATCCTTATTCATATGCCGGTGATAAGAATTCAAAGCTTTTTCCAAAGCCCTTGGCAGAAACTCGGCCAATTGCGCCCGTGTATTTTCTTCTATTGAAATTTTTGTCAAAAAAACCTCCCGATTTCTTTCATAAAAATAGTCATGTGAACTTTGCAGGCCAAAAGACTTTAATAAGGTTCGACGGATTTTGAGCCGAAAAGCTTATGTCTTGAGAACCGGAGCGCAGCGTACTTGAAGGTACGTGAGCACCGGAAGCGCAAAGACATGAACTTTGCAGGCCAAAAGACTAGAACCTCGAGACGATGTACCATTGCCCACCATCTGAAACGATGGTAATCGCTTGATTCTGCGCAGTCAGACTTTGTGTGTACTGATCCGGCCCAGACCCGCCATTCTCGGTAATATTCACGGCATTTCCGGACACATCGGTTTTTTTGATGGTCACCTTTCGGCCTGCGGCCTCTGCGGCATCGGCGGGAGGCAATCTTGCAGTCAATGCCCCTCCATAAGAAGAGAGCAAATACACATCAACAGCCATATCAATGTCATAGGTGCCTGAACCGTCATAATAACGCGTATTACCCGGCGCACGGTTGGTTGAGATAACAAACCATTCCGCACCATTCGACATCATCGTCACAAAATCATATTGCCCACCCAGATAATAAGATTTCCGGTCTGGCCCATCCCCGCCCGACTCCGTCACAGTGATAATATTTTTTGACGTGTCGATTTTCTTGACCACGATCATGGCTCCTGCTGCCGTCCCGGCATTTGGCAATTGAACTTCAAGCGCCCCACCATAACTGGAGACCAGATGGACGGTATGTGACAAATCCAGTGTTACCGCCCCGCTCGCGTCAATATATTCGGTATCAAAGCGCTGCAAGGTTGCGGTCAGATCGGTACAAATTGTTCTTTGCAACCTGTTTTTATATGGATATCCGGCGTTAAATGCCGAATATTGCCCGCCCGATAAATCCCAGATCGCCGCGCCATCACTGGCCGATAGCAAATTATAAATTGCCGTTTCAATTGATCCGGCATCCAGCCGAACATTGGGCACAGAATTGAAACTATCGGTATAAAGATTCACAAACAAAGATTTATTTGATCCAGCACCACACCGCACACAAGCCTGCGCCGTTCCATTCACATTCACTTCCAGATCGGTAAAGCTGTTATTAAACGACCCTTCTTCGATATAAACTCCCGCCCCTGACGTCGTGGCTCCCAAAGAATACACACGGCATTGGGAAAACCGATTGGCATTGGGCGTATCCCCCGCACCTGAACGCATCAAATAAATTCCATGAACGAAAGGTTGCGCCACGAGGACGCGCGTAAAATTGTTCCAATAAGTCGGCTTTGCCCCATCACTGCCGCCATCCAGAACAATACCGGTCTGCGCCTGCCACACTGAAACATCGGTCACGGCATTCTGAACGCATGGTGTATCTGCCGCCAGAAACTGGATGCCGACATCTCCACCAAATAATTTCAGTGAAGAAAGTCTGGCATAACTTCCGCTAATCCAGATCAAGGGAATGGATAAAGATGTTTCGATCAGCGCCGAATCTCCGGCACCCGTTAAAACCTTGCCCGATGATAGCTCAATCGTACCACTCACGATATAATGACCACTGGGAACAAAGACAAAATCATGCGCTGCCAGTGCCTGTTGAAAGGCCAGCGTATCATCGGTCAATCCGTCTCCCACCGCACCAAAATCCTTGACCGATACGAAATCAGAAAATTTGTCATGGGATGTGCGGGTAACACTGCCTGTTCCAACGGCTGTGAAATCAGGTGCGGCCATGCTGCCCGCAAGAGAAACCGCCACCGGATCACCATGACCATCAAAACCCAGAGCCTTGCCAGCGCGGATATTGCGCGCAGACAAAACAGTCGATGACGGATTTTCTCCTGTATCATAGCGCAACATCGGACTCTGGTCGCGCGAGATTTGTTGCAATCCACCCACCAGAAAATCCAGTTCGGTATTAATGGCGGCGGCTGAAAAATCCCCACCCTCAACAAAATCACTAAGACGCTCGAACACCATGCGCCGCTCGAGTGTCACCACCACACCATTGGCAGGGGCCACATCAAATATTACGGAACCCCCAGCACTCTCGCCCGCACCGTAAATGGTAAATCCGGAAATCTGCGCAGCACCATCGAAATAAATTTTCAAATCTTCACTGGCAAAAACCGGAAATGGGTACTCGAAATTTACCCGCACGCCATCGGCCAGATAGCGGATAATAGGAACCACATCCGGCATTTTAATATGCTCGGTCATCAAAACTCTCCAAAAAAATAATAGGATTAAAAAAGATCGCTCAAGGATGACAATAAGGTCTTTTGCTTGAGCTGTTGTTTTTGCAGTAAGTTTAGCTGACGCTGCTGCGCCAGTTTCTGATCCAGCGTTTCATTGGCCAGAGACGTATCATTTTCGTTATTCTGTCGCTCAATATCTGAATCCTCGACCAGACCTTGCAGAACCGCCTCACTTGATCCCGCTCCGGAACCAACACCACTCCCGCCATATTCGGCACGTTGCGAAGACACCATCTTCTTCAACTTATTCCGTCGCTCCGTTTCGGCTTGCTGTAACCCAAGCAGATTCTGCTTTTTTTGTAATTCGACATTTTGTTGATAGTTCTGCAAAGCCAGATCAGACTCTGACCCCTTATGCGATGCCGACATAAAAGGCTGCGCGAAACTGGCAACGCTCCCGATTGCCGATCCAACCTGCGCCAATGGCGCCACCACCGATGATAAACTTCCCATCTTCAAACTTCTCCTTTTTAACTCTAACTATTCGCCATGACCGTGATATGAACTGCAAGCAACGAAAATGGCACAGGCACACTCTGCTCGATCCGCCATAAGGGCCGCGACGGATCATTGCTCCACCCGAACGCCTGCACTCGAATATCGCCTGAAACCAGCGGCACCGGAGCGTCAAGAATATCTTCTTCGCCCAATTGGCGCAGTGTGATATCTTTCAATCCTCGCCCGATATCAACCTGTAACGCCGAAGTGTCCTCCACGCGAAAAGTTGCCTCGATCAACCGGACAGCCCGCGCCGTTCCCACAGAGCCGGTATTCCCCGGCGGCAAAGGCTCAATCACATGGGTAAACGGCAATCCAACCTGCACAGCGGAAAAATTATTTTCAAGCATGATAGAACCACTTGTCACCACCTCGTCCGCCAGCACACGTCCGTCTGCCACAACAGACACGGTCTGTCCCTCCAGATGATCCAACCCGCCCCATATATTGGTGGGTGACTCGACCTCTCCGGTCAACGCGGAATCAAGAACCAGATCATCATCAATCATCTCGAGAAAATAATCATCGCCGCGCTTCATCATGAAATAGACGTCATCACCGGCCACCGACACCGATAACGCCTCGCCATTTGTCTCATGAAGCGTCCACGCCGCAACAGATTCCGCACGATACACGGTCAGCGTGGCAAATTTTCCATCCGCACGGATCAAAAACAATAACCGTCGGCGCTGGTCGTAATCCTGATCAATCGGGGTCTTGATAATATGATGGGACAAAAGCGCCAGATCGGTTGACTGATACGCGGCTTCAACATCCGTATAAACAAACTCGCGCAACTCCTGACCATTCCGCGCCACAAACAGAGTTGCCCCATCGACATCAATCGGGGCGATATAACGGTCAACCATTGACCCGACCCGTGTCTGACGCTTGATCTGGACAGTGGACGGCGTCAACGGATCCCCCGTCACCATCCATTCTGCACCACTGGTAAACACCTGCAAGTGACGACCGGAAAAAACGCCGCAAATGGCGTTGACCTGATCCGAGAAAATCCCGAACTCAACCGCCTCGGCATCCAATCCAGTTCCAAGGTCGAAATTAAACAAATCTCCCGATTGCGACATCCATAACCGGTTGGGCAAATCGCGTGACCCGCCGATCACCAGCCTGTCCTGATGAAAGACGACTGTTTGCGGATATCCCCGAACGGGGGAGAATGATTGTTCTTCCCAATCAACCGTCGCCGAAGTGGATAGCAAATCCTCGATCGTTGTAACACTGACAACTGTCGGGGAATCAACACTTGTTATCAGGACTTCCTGATCCCCCACCCGCAACCTTGTCCCGTTATGCTCGTCTTCAAAAACAGAAGCGGACGCAGTCAAAGTAACGGATCCACTGGTGCCACTGGGGGTTACGGTTACACTCGCACCGGCAAATTTATACATGGGCTGATAAACCCTGCCGCTATCACTGCTATAAAATTCCCAGTCAATGATCGACCACACTCCGCCAGCACTGCGGATCAATTTCTTGGGGGGATAATTTCCATGCACCAGCAACAATGTATCGGCACTTTGCGTCCAGGACAGATCAGGAATATCCGCCTCGACCCAGGGGGCCACAAGCGTCGTCTGCAAGACACCATTTGCGTAAACAGCCATTTGCAAATCAGTAACAACCAGCAGATAGGTTTGCTCGGTATTAAACTCGAACGCAATCAAGCGTCCTTGCCCTGAAATCTGGTCTAGATAGCGCAGGCCAGAGCGGCGTTTCACTCCGCCAGTCGGCTGGATAAATACGTTTCTCAGCTTTAATGCCCCGTTATCATAGGCGCGCAAATCCCCACGCCCCAACAGACTTGGCGACACCTCGCCAGCTGTGAATGTTGTTTTAATCTGGGATGTTTTCATTTATTACTCCCTCGCGTCAATCAATGAAAAGCTTTCAAGCCGGTTGGGACTATCTTGCTGGGCGTCGATCTGGCGGGCGCGGGCAAATTCCTGTTCGGCAAGCTTGGCCAGAACTTCACTGCGCGAGACATTTTCGGTCAGTGGCAGACAAAATTCGGAGGCCAATCGTGCCATCATCGCCATATCAAAATAGGGTGGAAAAGTTTCTTCCTCAGGACGATAGATATAGGTCAGCAAAACCGTATCAGAATTGCAATGCAACTGATCGCCGATGATGCGATAGGACAAACCACTCCCACGCGTTCCAACTCCTGCAGAAATGGCGCGCAAAAAATCATTGGGAAGCTGGAACGCCGCACAATAATCCGCCACCGGATCAACACTCAATTTTGTCAACGCCACCTGTCCGGTTGCAAAACTCCACGCATAGCAAGACAACAGATAATCACGAACCGGCCCATATAAAAGACCGGAAATTTCAGACGCTGCCGTCCCATCGGAAAAAGAAGAAATCGGATGTGCGCCAATCCGCACCAGCGCACGCGAACATAACCCAATATCAGATAGAGCCATAATAGAAACCTCTTCAAAAATAAAAGAAAGAAGTGACCTGCATCAACGTGCAGGCCACTCCCGATTGATACAAAGACAACCTGAATCACCCAACCAAAGGCGGGGGGTCAGGCGGTAAAGGCTGCAATGGTTACAACAGAACCACTATTGGCAGTCACCACATAGAACACGGTCGATGGTGTGCCGTCTGTATCAATATTCGCGATCACCAGATCATTGACGCGCATCATGGATGCAGCAGTGTTGAAATACCCTGCACCAGTCACGGCAGAATCCGTGGTGGTATAATGCCACAAGGTAAAATTATTCGCATAAGCGAGAACGCTTAGCTCTTTGCTCTCAAAAGCCATTTGAAATCTCCTAAATATTTTTAATGAATTTAATGATGAAAATTTTTCGTATCATTCAAAGGTGGTTGCGGCGAAAATCTTGACTTTTGAGAACCGGCGCGCAGCGTACTTTTTTGTACGTGAGCACCGGAAGCACAAAAAGGCAGAATTTGCAGCCCAACCCCCAAAGAATGATCGATAAATTAGTCAGGTGTCTCGTCACAATTGATGACAACCACTCCCGCCTCATCAACCAATGCCGCCCCTTGGGACATCATATTGTTGATAAAATGCGCGGCGCGGTCACCATGCCATGAAATATCGGTCTGAACATCAGACCCCGATGCATGACCAATTGCGGTTTTGTGTAACCAAAAACAAGACCTGATGTCATTGCCATCAATCGGCAGACCAGAATGCGGAATCCATGTTGTCCCCAACCATTTCTTGGCCTGAGTCCCCTTGTAGGGCAACTCGTCAGGGCCAACGAATTCGCTGCTGGAAAATTCCTGAATCTTCAAAAGTTCAGACCATTGTTTCCATCCGATCACGGCAAACCGCCCGCCATCATCCGGCACATCGGACTCTCCTAAAAGTTCGAACGCTTCCAGAACCTTATCGCGGGTCATACCGGTATTGTTATCCGCAACACTCAAAGACGAGGCTCCACCCAAGGCCGCAATAATCAGGTCATCGGTTTTGCGCCCCAGAGCATAAGCTCCGGCATTGGCAATCACATGACGCTCATCATGGTTGACTTTCAATTCGTCGAATTTATCAACCCAGTCCCCTGCATAAAAATCCTGCAATTCACACTCGATGGACGAATGGGACAAGTTCATCACCGGTACCATCCCATGGGTAGATTTGGTTGACGCCGTGCCTTTTCCGACTTTCTGGAAGACAACAGATGATCCTTTGACATTATTAATGGTGCGAACAGCACCACGCAGTTTTGATCCTTGACGCTGATAGGCTTCATGGACTTCGCGTTCAAACTGCTTGACGAACGCCTGTGGAAGTTCGGTACTCATATAGTATCTCCTTGATATATACATAATAATTTTATGAAACACCGCGACAGGTTCTCGAAAATCGGCCTGATTTTGGCAAACGGGATGCAGGCAGGAACCGTATAATTCCTGTTATCTGCGCTCATTACGGTGGATTGCGACATCCTGTCGTGATGAAAAACTTGTTTTTTCTGAAATGACCCCCTATATTAATAACGGTCGGTCGTTACGTAAATGGAGATTACGTAACTCTTTAATAGTGCTTGGTGTTGTTAATAAATATAAAATTTTACTGGACGAACACAGGAGCCCAAGTATGCTGCAGACCATTATGTCAGCACTCAAAATTAAGAAGTCCCTTTCTTTGGATGACGGAGGCAATAACGGCTTCTCGTCCCGTCGTGTGCATCCGCGTCGCTCTTGCGACCAATGCATTGGTTTTATCAATGGCAAAGCCCATCCGATTATGGACTGGAGTCCGGGGGGCGTAAAAGTATTTGGCGATTCACGTCCCATGGCCATTGGTCAGGAAATGGATGTCGAGATGAAATTCCATCTTCGCGATCACCTGATCCATATCAAGCACCGTGCCAAAGTCGTTCGTAAAATGGCGGAAACTTTCTCGCTGCAATTCGAACCGTTGAACACCGACATTCGCAAAACATTCCAGAATGTCATCGACGATTTCAATGCCCGTGAATTCGCCGGATCGCAAGCGTAACCACCCCTTGCACATCAAAAATTAATCCTGTTAAATGACACCATGTTTATGCGCGTGGTGTCATTGCTCTTTTTAAGCGTTCTTCTTCTGGGGTGCTCAACCACACCCGAAGATTCATCGCTCGGCTATATGCCCATACCCGACCAATTCATCGGGCGGTGGGAACCTGTATCCAAGAATGTCTGGCAACCTATAACGATCGAAAGGACCAGCACAGGAGCCCTTATTACAGCAGATACGACTGTTAGTGACGCAAAAGGCCACGTTCATCGGATCATTGATACAACAACCATCAATATCTTTGCCGCGGTCAAAACCGTCTCTACGCCATATCAGAGGAACGCAATATTTCCAAAAAAACAGGCATGGATGTCATTATAAAACCGTATTACGTTTACTACATCATTGATCTCAAACCTTCTGAATATCTTCCTTTTACAAAAGTCACACTTGATCCCAAAATAGCATTGAACCGGATATATTGCAGAACAAAACTAACAGAAAAAAGTATGTCGATCGCATCATCAATCCATTGGTCACGCATGAACAACAATAGCTGTGAAGACATTCCCCCTGTCCAAAAGCTTCAGGCAGCATCAACCTTCTATTACAGCAAGATGGACTAGCGCTTTTTCTCTTCCTCATCAGCAGACATAAATAGTTCCCTTGTCCTTTGATTCCACCCTTCAGAAACATCCACCCTATGGGATTCCTTGGAAACCGCCTTCCAATCCCTCTTTTCCATCGCATCAAACATTTTAGGCCATGGCATCAGGAATCATATGCCCGTGACCAACGGTGACATATCCTTTGGAGTCTTGATACATATGGTCAGAAGTCCCCTCGCTCTCTTTAATCCAGCTTTTCAAATCGTCATCCATCCACTCATCTTGGGAATCAGCCATAATTATTTTCCCCCATAAAGTTTTTCAAAGCCGGCAGTCACCTTGGCAATAAAGGCAGGGTTGCGGTCACGCCAATACATTGGGTCTTTCATCATCTTTCTCAAGGATTGTTCATCCAGCGCCCCAGTCCCCGCCGCATCGGCACGCAATGACGGCATCTTGTCATCTTTTTGCATCATTTTATAAAGCGCCATCACACCATCATAAGAACAGGCCATCCCTTCAAAAGCGGCTTGGGGCAAAGCTTTGCTGCCGTATTCCTGTAACTGTCGGGAAATTTCCTGCCATCTGGAAACCCCACCAAATGCCTCAACCAGACGCTCAATCTCGCGTTCAGCCTGAAACTCGGCAGCCATCTCCAGAATAAGCGGCACCAATTTCTCTGACGCCAGATCATACACTTCCTGAACCTGTTCCGGCGTAAACCCCTTCCCGTGCAAACGGGCATTCAAATCCGGATCAATATCCAGAAAATCATTGGACAACGTCACCTGATACCCATCCGGTGTCTCCGGAACTCCCAGCAATTTCAAAAGCCGCAGACGATCCACGTCGTTTTCGGGGACGGGGATCATATTTGAAAGCTTTTTCTCAAGCGCCATATAAGATTGCAACAACGCCTCTACGCGAATTTCTTTCTTTTTGGCATCCCAGAATTTTTCCGGCACCTGCGGAGGGCGATCATTGGTTTGTCCCGCCTGCATCTTCTCATCTGATTTGACCTCGACTTGAGCATCCAGATATGTATTGGTCATGTTTATCTCCTGATTAAAAATAAAGTTAAAAGAAATTTGATTACTGTTTTGGGGGTAAAGATTTTTCGGCCTCGACAGGGGCCACCATCAAAGACGACGGAACACCCAGAACGCGGGCCAGATAATCAATCATCGCGACCCGATCAACCCGCGCCAATGCCTCCGGCCCCAGACTATTGGCTGTCTGCAGCCATCCGATCATAGTCTGGACATGCTGCCCTGCCTGCGCTCTTGCCAAAGGGGATCGGTATTCGATCGCCAATGTCCGCCTATCAAGTGGCAAATCCGGCACTGCGCCACGCCGCCTTAAAATCTGGTAGGCCTGTGTAATCAACGGATTTAGAAACTCGACTTGCAGCCGTCCAAAAGTCGCCCCCAGCAACATCGCCATTTGGCTGGATCTCTCCAGAATTTCTGTGGCCGTCACTTTTGATCCCCCTACAAGAGGCAAGCGATCCACCAAAAGCGCATGACGAATACGCGCACGCAAATCATCCAGAACAAGTTGCGACACATCAAATCTGGCCGGCATCTCAAGTGGTGTTAATCCTTTCGATCCGACAGCTTTCGGGATAATGGCCCCGGGGACCAGTTCAATATTGGCTGGGTTAATAACCCCGTCATCATCAGCCTGCCAGATTTCTGTCACAGCGATGGACGCATTCTTCAAAATCAACTCGACAACTTTGTTGGCAGTTTTAATATCCGGCAATGCCTTCATAACTGGCGATCGCCCATAAATTTCCCCCGGAGATTTCATCCAACGAAAATTGATAAAGGGCGACCCCTCCAGCTTGCTGGAATAAATAATCTCTCTGGCATCATACAACATCACAACCAGAACATACCCGCGCGCATCGGAGGCTGGAAAAACACTCTCGATCACCGCATATTTTTCATCCATATCGGATCGAGACCTATTGACCATGGAGACGGGTAACTCCGCGCCATCATACCGATCCATAATCTGTGAGATAGTCAAAGAAAGATGACGATAAACAATATCAAGTCCACCTGATTGTCCCTCGGCAAAATAAACATCCTGTAA
The DNA here is from genome assembly GCA_001871905.1 of Alphaproteobacteria bacterium CG1_02_46_17. Classification (GTDB taxonomy): domain Bacteria; phylum Pseudomonadota; class Alphaproteobacteria; order Micavibrionales; family Micavibrionaceae; genus UBA1573. Next base: position 132,438 of record MNUG01000017.1, read on the forward strand.
GGGAAGTGCAGTAAAGCGAAACGCAGATCCTTGTCCGATCTCGGCTTCTTCCAACGCCAGAGAAGCCGTTCCCGCTACCACCAGATCAAGAAAGCACTGATGCACTTCGACCAGAAAATTCGATTGGTCGAAATGTGCCTGCATAATGCAGGTCGTTTTATCCAGAACAGGAGCAAGTTTTTGGGCTTCCTCGCTGGATAAATCTGTTCCAGCCTTGATGGCAAACCAAGGCACCAAAGGCGGCGTCAGATTTCCCAACAAAAGTGACGCCAGCTCATCAACTTCATCCGGTGCTGTCGCATCAAATAATTGTTCTCCACGCCGCAAATTTGAAGATAGGCCAGAATTAAAATCACCACGCAATGGCAAAGAATAATCATAACAATCCTGCCATAATCCTTCCCATTTGGATCGGCGTACGCGAGCTTGTGTAAATTTTTCCAACACGCCCGCTGCCAACTGATCTAGTTTTTGCTTGTCTTCGGAATATTCCATTTTTTATTCTCCCAACAAGGTTTTTCGGGCAACCGAATTGTTTCCTGTGCTTAAAACACCACGAAAACTGGTCAATACATTGCCCAACACGCTTCGTTTGCGGCGTAAGACATTTTCGGCGCGCGCTGCTGCCACTTCCGCAGGATCAGCCTCGCTTGAAACCGTTGCAGTTGTTTCAACCGGTGCTGCATAAACGACTTGCGCACTTTGGTTAGACGCCTTGGGGCGCGATGTTAAAGAACCCATCTCAATCTCCTTAATTTTTTTGCAAATAACGATATAACTGTGCTGGTGTAATAATGAACGGGCGATGCACACCCAATATGCGTTTCACCACTTCGACACAGGATAAGAAAATCGGCGGATAACACCGCCGCGCAGGACTAATAATTTCAGTTTCAACGACCTTTAATCCCTGACCCGTAAACCATCCAGCAAGATCAGATTCAGCGGATACGTCTGGAATAGAAACTTCCCAGAAATGCAACATCGGATCAATCACCACCCATCTGTCTTGGGAACAGATCACGACAAAACAGTGCCGGAAATCACGTTTCAAGAATCTTAACCACCACAAATCTGTCTGGCCCGAAAAAACAACCAAAGCCCTATTATGCCCTACCTCACACATTGGCCAATGATCCCCAATCAATTCGTGGAACAACAATACCTTTGGAAACCAGAGCTTCTTCCAGACGTTCCATGGCTTCCGTCCAGATATGATGGGCGCGCAGCTCTTTGGGGCGACGGGGATCAGGTGACGTCAAACGTAATCCGTAGTAACGCAAAACCTTGATATGGTCGATGACCAGACGCCGCCCACGATAAAGACGATCCAACTCACGGTAAATATCAACAGGCTCACAAGGACGCTGGAATGTTCCGGCACCAGCCGAGATCCGCGCCCCCTCAAGTCGCGCCACCTGAGCCTGAACAAACCAGAACCACGCAGCTTCAGCCGAGTCAAAAGGACGCATTTGCTCGTGAGCAACGTCACGGCAACCAGATACTATAGACATAAATTAATCCCCCAGAGAAAATTGGAGAGAGCACATATCTCCGGATTATCTTGGCTCCGGACATATTTGTTCCCTTTATGTTCTAATTTATGATCGGGTTTTTTGATGATGTCAAGAGTTTTTTATGATTATTTTCCTATATCTAGGATTAAAGACTTATGAGATACTATTTATATGTTTACGCACGAAAATATCTGGGCTGCCCTTGACCGTCTTGCACGGGTTAGCGGCTATTCCACCTCAGGCCTCGCCAAAAAAGCAGGGCTAGACCCCACCTCTTTCAACCGCAGCAAAAGAATTGGCCCAGACGGAAAACCGCGTTGGCCCTCAACCGAAAGTCTCGCGCGAGTTCTGGGCGCCACAGAATCTTCTCTGTCGGATTTTCTGGCCTTACTTAATGAGTCCGGAGAAGCCCAACTTCCTCAAAAGGCGAAACCACAAATTCCAGTGTTAGGATATGCACAAGCAGGAAAAGACGGATATTTCGATGATGCCGGATATCCAACAGGGGAAGGATGGGACAGCATCCACTTCCCTCATCCCGCGCAAGACACACAACAGGACATAAAAATATATGCTTTGGAAGTCAGTGGGGATTCCATGTTGCCCCTGTTTCGGGCAGGTGACCGTTTGATTGTGTCTCCACAAAGTACCATCCGACGGGGTGACCGTGTTATTGTTAAAACAACATTGGGCGAAGTCATGGCCAAGGAATTACTGCGTCAAACCGCCAGCAAGGTTGAACTGAAATCTCTTAATCCGGATCAAGAAAACAAAAGCTTTACCACACAGGAAATTTGCTGGATTGCGCGTATAATCTGGGTCTCTCAATAAAGGAGTTTTTATGCCTTCACAAATAAAGGACGCCTTGATGGGCTGTCTTGAGATCCCTCTCTTTATGAAGACTGGCGCAACCAGATTCCAAAATACAATTCAGGCCGCGAAAACTTCTTTTCTGGTGCCCATTCTGGTTATTTTCCCAGTTGCAGAGGTTGCAAAAGTAAATTCTGATTTTACAGACCACAGCTATATCTGGCTTTTGGGATTTTTTGCTATGATGCTCGCTCTCAATATGCTGTTCTTCTTCGGTGCCAGCTACGCCTGCATGGTGGCACTCGAGAAAAAAGACAAATTTCCAGCCTATATAACATCCATGAACTGGCTTAGTCTGACATCCCTTGTCATCAACATGCCTTTTTTACTTTTGGTCTATTTTGGAATCTATAGTTACGACGAAATGTATAATCTGTTCATCTTTTTGATTCTGTTTGGAACAACCTATCAGGCCTTTCTGATTACCCATTTGTTACGGATCAACTGGATGCTGGGGGCTGCCATATCTATCATGGGAATGCTGATTGACGACGGAATTCGTCAACTCCTTTTTTCCTTATAAATTTTTATTTGGATCTTTACATCTTCGTCATTGTTCTTATTCTTCTTTCGAACAAGCTTATGAGGATACAGATGATAAACTCCGGTTGTAAAAATATTCTTTTAACAACTCTTATGGTTTTGCTACTTTGTCCAGTAGCAGCTCAGGCTCAAAATCAATCCGAGGCGGCCATTCCTTCATCCCAGTCCGCGATCAAGATGTCCTTTTCTCCACTGGTCAAAAGACTCTCTCCCGCTGTGGTTAACATCTATACCAAGCGCGTGGTCACCAGTCGCGTTTCTCCATTCGTCAATGATCCCTTCTTCTCGCAATTCTTCGGAGGTGGCTTTGCTATTCCGCAACAACGCCTTGAAAGTTCTCTTGGCTCCGGCGTTATTATAAGCGATGACGGTATGGTCATCACCAATGCTCACGTCATTCGGAATGCCAGCGAAATTACCGTAGCATTGTCAGATGGGCGGGAATTTCCGGCAGACGTCAAAGTCATGGACAATGCGTCAGATATTGCCCTTCTTTCAATCAAAGCGAAGGGAGAAAAACTTCCCCACGCCACGCTCCAGCCATCGGAAACTCTGGATGTCGGGGATCTGGTCATTGCCATCGGTAATCCATTCGGAGTTGGCCAGACCGTCACGTCAGGCATTGTTTCTGCTCTGGCGCGATCTTCTCTCTCGATTAACGATATCAATTTCTTTATCCAGACAGATGCTGCAATTAATCCCGGGAACTCCGGTGGCCCACTAGTGTCCATGGATGGCGGTGTAGTCGGCATCAATAGTGCCATTTTCTCGAAAGATGGCGGATCGTTAGGGATAGGGTTTGCCATTCCGTCCGAGATGGTGGCCAGTGTCCTCGCCGCCTATAAAGGAGGTCAGATTACCAAAGACGGTGAGATCAAGCGTCCTTGGATTGGCATTACGGCTCAGGATGTTACCTCTGATATTGCCGCTTCTCTTGGTCTTGCTCGCCCCGTTGGTGCCCTGATTTCTTCCCTGCATGACGAAAGCCCTGCCCGCAAAGCTGGTCTTAGAACCGGTGACATCGTTCTCGCAGTCAATGGGCATAAAATCCACGATGCGGCTGAAATGCGCTTTCGTATGGCCATGGTTGCCTTGGGACAAACATCCAATCTTGATATCTGGAATAAAGACTTGCCAAAAGATCAGGTGAAAACCCTGAGTGTTCAATTGATTGCCCCTCCTGAAGTTCCAGCGCGGGATGAAAAACTGGTCGGCGGACAAAACCCGCTATCAGGGGCGACGCTGATGAATCTTTCCCCTGCTGTTGAGATTGAGCTGGGGTTAAAAGAGTCTCCGGATCATGGGGTTGTGGTAGGAAAACTGGCCCCGAACGCGATTGCCAGCCGTGTTGTCACCATTGGCGATGTGATTACATCCATTAATGGACAAAAAATAGCCAAGGTCGAAGATGCACTTGATGCAATCCGCACCCCCACCGCGAAGGGCTGGGTTCTAAAAATCATCTCGAGCGGGTCGGGAGGGCAAGAGCGCACCCTGATTGTCAGATAATTTGACCTGATAGGCTGGAATTTTAGACCAAGACAGGCTAAAGTCCGGTGATGCCGGATTTATTCAAAACATCTGATTTGCCCACCCCAGACGATACCAATCGCCCACTGGCAGATTTGTTGCGCCCCCACAAGATTGAAGATGTTGTAGGACAAGATCACTTGGTTGGCGAAAATGCCCCACTTTCGCGAATTTTGAAATCCGGAAAAATTCCATCTCTTATTTTCTGGGGGCCTCCCGGATGTGGTAAAACCACATTGGCCAGATTGTTGGCCGATCATACCGATTTACATTTTGAACAAATCTCGGCCATTTTCTCTGGCATCGCCGATCTCAAGAAAGTTTTCGAAAGTGCCAAGATTAGAAAATCAAAAGGGCATGGAACTCTGTTATTTGTTGACGAGATTCATCGGTTCAACAAATCCCAGCAAGACGCATTTTTGCCAGTCGTAGAAAATGGCACCATCATACTGGTCGGGGCAACAACTGAGAATCCGTCCTTTGAACTCAATGCAGCATTGCTTTCAAGAGCGCAAGTATTGGTCTTGAAACGTCTTGATGACAAAGCACTGGAACAACTCCTTACTCGCGCCGAAGATCATGCCGAACGAGAACTACCTTTGACGGAAGATGCAAAAAATTCACTAAAAGCTTTGGCTGACGGGGATGGTCGTTATTTTCTGACCCTGGCAGACCAGATCTTTGCCCAAGCCCCAGCAGGCACAACACTTGACCAAGACAGCTTATTTGCGCTCGTACAAAAACGCGCTCCTTTGTACGACAAAGGAGATGACGCCCATTATAATCTGATATCCGCCCTTCATAAATCAGTACGCGGATCAGACGTTAACGCAGCACTCTACTGGTTTTCGCGCATGCTGGATGGGGGAGAGGATCCACGCTATATCGCACGGCGCATGATACGGATGGCTGTCGAGGATATCGGTTTGGCCGACCCGCAGGCCATGCCAATCTGCCTTGCTGCATGGGACACGTTCGAGCGTCTGGGCAGTCCGGAAGGGGAATTGGCTTTGTCCCAAGCCCTGATTTATCTGGCAACTGCCCCAAAATCAAATGGCAATTACGTAGCCTATAAGGCCGCCCGCAAGTCAGCCGCAGAATACGGATCGTTAATGCCTCCCAAACATATTCTCAATGCCCCAACCAAATTGATGAAACAGGTTGGCTATGGCGATGGATACCAATATGACCACGACACGCCGGATGCCTTTTCAGGACAAAATTATTTTCCTGACGATATGCCACGCACAGAATTTTATATTCCGCCGGACCGTGGTTTCGAACGCGAAATTAACAAGCGTCTTGCCTACTGGGATAAACTAAGAAAAGAAAAACATACCGCCAAATGACCACCCCGATTTTTTTACACATGCTGGGAATCCCCGGTGCAGGAAAAACAACTTTTATAAATATCCTGCAATCCAACTGGATCGGGAAAGACCAACCCACACTTCTGGGGTTTGATCAGGTCATGCAGTCCATGGCGGAGTATAAGGCTATGGATGATAAAATCGCCGCTTTCGCACAATATGAGATCCCCGCACGCGAACAAGGATATCAAATTCTCAATGAATTAATGGCTAAGAAAAGATCACTTCTATTTGATAATGGGGGCTCGGCCGCCACCCACCTTGATATTATGAATCGGGCCTGTGATTTGGGGTACACGCTTATTCTGGTCTCAATAAAAACCCCGATAGAGATTGCCAAACGCCACGTAGATCAGCGCAGTATCATCGAAGGTCGTCACACCCCAATGCAATATCTTGAAGACCGCGCAAAAAAAATAGAAAACCTGATTAGATCTTACCGCGACCTTACCCCGCATTTTTATGAAATACAAAATGACGGATTGGATGTGTCGAGCTTTGAAAAATCATGTTATAACTTGACACAAACACTCATCTTAAAATTCGGATCACAGGCAGCATGACTATACTCTATCACTTTTTTCTTGTCGGGCTGGGAGGTGCCATTGGGTCCATGATGCGCCACGGCCTGAACATGGCTTCCCTCAAGCTGATTGGCCCCAATTTCCCCTTTGGGACGATGACAGCCAATATTGTGGGGTCACTTTTGATCGGCATTCTGGCAGGTTGCTTTGCCCATTTTGCAAGCTGGTCTCAAGACCTTCGATTATTTCTGGTCATTGGCCTGCTGGGTGGCTTCACAACCTTTTCGTCTTTTTCACTCGATACGATTTTGCTGTTTGAAAAAGGAGCGACGTTGCAAGGCATAATCTATGTTGTGGGCTCGTTTGGACTTTCATTAAGTGCTGCGTTGGGCGGCCTTTGGATAATACGGCAGGTCGCCACCCTATGAACCACGAAATCACTCATCTAAAGGTCGAAGACGACGCAGATGGTCAACGCCTTGACCGTTGGCTTAAAAAGAAGTTGCCCAAGACACCCTACGCTCTCATACAGAAAATGTTGCGTACCGGACAAGTCCGCATTGATGGAAAACGTGCCAAAGCAGAAACCCGTCTGGAATCAGGGCAAGATGTCCGCTTACCACCTGCCGAAAAGAAAACAGAAAAACTGACTTTCCGCGCCCAAAAGGGAGATAAGGAATTTCTGGAATCAATCACTCTATTCGATGATGGAAAACTATTAATCCTGAATAAGCCATTTGGTCTGGCTGTTCAGGGTGGGCCCAACATCACCCGTCATATTGATGGGATGCTCGCAGAACTGATTAATCTGAAAGGTGTTCAACCTCGCCTTGTCCATCGCCTTGACCGTGATACATCAGGCATTCTGGTTTGTGGCAGATCACTTGCCATGACCCGCGACATGGGGGATATTTTTGTCAACCGTGATATCAAAAAAATATACTGGGCAATTGTCTCTCCCGCTCCGCCACATGACAAAGGCGAGATTAATGGAGCCCTCATCAAAGGCACACAGGGTAATCGCAAAGAAGCCATGGTCATTGATAATGAAAATGGCAAGGCATCAAAAACTATGTACCGCGTGATTGAGAGAACGCCCGATAATGACGCTGCCTTTATCGCCTTCTGGCCACGCACAGGACGTATGCATCAAATTCGTATTCACACAGCCGACATTCTTGGGTGCCCGATTATTGGCGATGAAAAATATGATTGCAATGGATCAATCATTGATAAATATGACTTGAATGGCCGCCTTCATCTTCATGCGGCACGTCTGATGTTTCGTCATCCCGGAACTGGAGAAATCATGGATATTCGCGCACCGCTGGCTGATGATTTACAAGATTCTTGGAAAAAACTGGGGTTTAATGCCGCCTATGATGACGATCCATTTGCTGATATAATCCCCAAAGATTTGAAACCTGTTAAATCCTGACCATTCAAAAAGGCCTGACGATGAAAAAATGGATCTTCCGCATTCTTCTCACGATGATTATTATTATAGCATTCCTGATTGCGGGTCTAAGCATGTTGTCCGGTACAGGAGATGCCCAGAAAGCGGGTCTTGAAGACGCATTTGGTAAAGCCTTGAGTGCAACGGTTACTTTCGGAGAACTGGAATTTTTTAATATTTTTCCCCAATTCACAATCAAAGTAAAAGAGTTTCGTGGCATCTATGATGGAGAAAAAAGTGACATCTATGCAGATCACATATCCTTGTCATTCGACTTCATCGACCTAATCACCAAGCAAAAGAAAATCAACCAATTTAATGTCGATAACCTGTCTGTCGGAAAAGGAGATTGGTTCGATCAACCTATTACCAATGCGACGATCAAAATAGAACCCCTTGAGCAGGACAAGGCCCGTCTGCAAATAAACGGTCAATATGGCGACCGTCCCATAGATATTAGTGTGGCGATGGAAAAGAAAAGCTCCCTGCCTCCTTCTTACATGTTTTCTTCAGAAAATCATTTTGACCTCACAATTGGCAAGACAGAAGTTCATGGTGTCTTTATACCAGATGCTCCAGATAATACTGTTTTACACGACATGACAGTTTCGCGCGCAGGAAAAAACTGCACAACCCTGCCAGAGAAAAACCGCTTTTCCATGCAGGCTTTTACTGAAAATATTTTCGGAGAAACCTCAGAATCAGATTTAAAAAACACAGATATTGACGAGCTGTGTACCTCCATCTTGCGATATGGCCTATAAAAATGAAAAGATTTTACAAGATTGTTTCCATTGAAAATGTGGACTCGGAATGGAAGATCCTTCTGGATGGAAAAATTGTCCGCACCCCCATGCGCTCGGAATTAACTATCCCGACTGAAAAATTGGCCGCGGCCATCCAGACCGAATGGCAAGATCAAAACGACATGATCCTGCCAGATACGATGCCCATCACACAAATGATGATGACCATCATCGACCGCATACGCCCCAACCGCGAAAAATTCCTGAACGAAGCCTTGGGTTACCTTGATACGGATTTGATTTGCTATTTTGCTGACGAGCCTGAAATTTACGCCGCGGAACAAAAAAAACATTGGTTACCCATTCTGAACTGGCTCAGGGATTTCTTAAAATGTGAAATTCTGACCACCAATGCGCTGGCCGCCCTAACCCAGGCACAACCAACACACAAAGTCATAAGCGACTATATTTCAAATCTGGATGAACTGAAGTTTTCGGTTCTTTATTTAACAACACTGACAACCGGATCCGTGTTGCTGCCCATCGCCTTTATTGAGAACGCCTTCACCGAAAATGAAATATTCGACGCCACATTAGCAGAAGACCTTATCAAGGATAAAATCTATCTGGCAGAGACATACGGGATCAGTCCAGATCAAGAGCGCCGTAGAAAGATCGTAAAGAACGAACTGTCTGGTAGCCGTCAATTTCTTGATTTATGTCTCTAATTTTTTTTCCAAGTTAGGAATGCTGTGGCCAGCCTCTTGCATGGCTACATGAACCTTATCGACATATCTCGGATCAACCAGCAGAAGTAACTCGGCATGTTTCGCAAACACCTCGACCAAAGCAGGAGTAAGAGGGACACAAACAACAACGGAATGAAAAGTCTGGCTTAATTGGTTTTCGACCCGTGTGCGTTCCAATCGGGAAGTCCTTAAAAGTTCCGATATTTGTAAAGAATTCTGTCTTGTCAGCTTATTCTCACCAATCAAAAAACGACGTGCATCTCCTTTATCAAACTTCGTTCCCAAAGATTTATTCAGAAATAGTGCCACTTTCTCATAGGAATAATCGGCAGTCCCGCCATTATCACGCAAGAAGGTCAAGTGATCCCGTATCTCGGAAATAATAATATCTCTAAGATTTGCAGACGGGGACTCCGTAAAGGTCATAGTCATCAGCATCCTCTATTTCAACTTGAATAATATCACCTTGCTGGGCTTTTCCGGCATCGCGCAATAAAACTCGTCCATCTATCTCGGGAGCATCGGCCATGGACCGCCCATCCGCGCCGCCCTCTCCATCAACCTCGTCAATAATCACTGACAAAGTCTTGCCAATTTTAGCTTGAGATTTTTCTTCCGAGATCTGTCGCTGAACTTCCATAAACCGCTCGAACCGCTCCTGTTTAACTTCTTCTGGGACATGTCCATCTAATTCGCGGGACGGGGCACCTTCGACATTCTCATACTTGAAACATCCCGCACGATCAAGTCGTGCTTCGGTCATCCATTCCAGCAGATCCTCAAAATCATCTTCGGTTTCACCAGGAAATCCAACAATAAAGCTCGACCGCAAAGTCAGGTCAGGACAAATATCCCGCCATGCTCTGATCCGTTCCAGAGTTTTTTCCTGATTCCCCGGGCGCTTCATCGCCTTCAAAATCTTAGGGGAAGCATGTTGGAAAGGAATATCCAGATAGGGAAGAATTTTTCCATCGGCCATCAACGGAATCACATCATCAACATGAGGATAAGGATAAACATAGTGCAACCGCACCCATATGCCCATATCCCCCAATGCATCACATAAATCATAGAATTTGGTTTTGCGCCGAGCGCCTTTCCATGGATATTCCGCGTATTTGGTATCAATGCCATACGCACTGGTATCCTGAGAAATCACCAGCAATTCTTTAACGCCCGCCTTAACCAGCTTTTCCGCTTCAAACAAAACATGATGAATAGGACGAGACACCAGATCACCACGCAAATGTGGGATAATGCAAAATGTGCAGCGGTTATTACAGCCTTCTGAAATTTTCAGGTACGCATAATGGCGCGGCGTGAGTTTTAATCCTGCTTCAGGCACCAGATCGACAAACGGATCATGCATAGGCGGGACGGCATCATGCACAGCTTCAACCACCTGTTCATATTGGTGCGGCCCCGTAACCGCCAGAATATTCGGATATTTGGCGGTAATTTGCTCCGGTTCTGCCCCCATACATCCCGTCACGATGACGCGACCATTGTCTTTCATCGCCTGACCGATTGATGCCAGAGACTCTTCCTTGGCAGAGTCCAAAAATCCGCATGTATTTACAATGACCACATCGGCATTTTTGTGCGTATCGGTAAATTGATACCCTTCCGATCGCAATTGGGTCATGATCCGTTCAGAATCAACCAAAGCCTTGGGGCATCCCAAGGACACAACCCCGACTTTAGGGGACTTTAGCTTTTTTGCTTTTTCGCTCATTTTACTCTCTCAATCTGGCGGGTTATATCGGAAAAATCTAAACTGTGCAAAGTTTTTGCACTGCACGGCTACCCTCTGCCCTTCCTGACATTTTAAGAGTACAATCTCATCCAAAGCATTCGAACTGCGTCGGATCAAAAAAACGAACAGAACAGGGAACATCGTGCTTAATATAGCATTTCGCCCCGCAACAAGAGCGGATATTGGCGTATTACAAGCCATATTTATGGGGAATAGCGGCTTTGACCGGATGAATTTTTCATCCATCGGTCAACCCCTTACAAGCAACATCAACCTGATTGGCACTAAAGACGGTCAGATTTGCGGCTTCATTCAGGCCCAAAGAGGCGTAGGACAAAATTCCAATCTACTGGATATTCACAGCCCCGTTATGACTTTTTCTGTCCTCAACACCCTGGAACAAGAAATAGATAAAGAAGCAGATCAAACCCAAGCCGATAACCGTGATGCTTTGCCACATCCATCAAGAGAAGATGCCTTTTCCCTGCTAAAAAATGAATTTATGAACGCCGCCATAGAAGCTGCAATCGAGACTATACAGGACTTGGAATATTACCGTTTCGGCCACGCTTCCCCGCAGAGAATAAAACCTTTGCAGCAATTTTTAACCCCCTCTCCCACTTCCCCTCAGGAAGAAAATGAAAAAAAATTAAAAAATCCTGTTGCAACACAACATGAACCTGTGGTTTTATGAATTCATGACAAATCAAATGAACCATCAACCGATTTGCTGGAACCCCAGCCTGACCGCGACCATTTCCATGGCCGTTGCGATGGCGTCCTATCGACTTGAGTCTCAGGTTAATAAGGATTTCGTGGGCAATAACGGCAGACTGGGCTAAGGTTTCAAGACTGTCAGCCCGAAAAACCGGAAAGGCTGACAGTTCAAAAATTCCCCCAAAGAGAATAAAACGAATCTGGCAGTCCTTTTCGAATAAAAGAAAAGGAGACTATATCATGTTGACCATAAAAATCCGCACAGCCAGAAGCGGGGACTGGTCACAACTCGAGCCACTCATCGCCGGACTGTGCCAAGTCCACGGCGACAAGCACGGCATTACCCGCAAACAATTCGATGACATGGTGTGCCGATCAAACGCGCCTGTCATTCTGCTGGTTGCCGAAACACCGGAAGGTATTCTGACCGGATATGTTTGCGGCTTCATGATGTATGAATTCCATTCTGGAAAGAACCGTTTCCGTATCCAGAATCTGTTTGTCGCAGAACCCTTCCGCCGCAACCGGATCGGCGAGGCCTTGCTGTTATCCATCCAACGGGAAGCCAGAGAAAAACTGCACGCCCAAGGATTTGGTATCGGGGTAGAAAATTGGAATGACGCTGTGCTTACCCTCTACAAACAAATGGGATTTTCTGAAAATGAAAATGCCAAGAACTCAACCATGCTGATTAGGAACATATAAAATGATCCCGCAAATACAAACAATCGAGCCAATTTTGATCGACATCCCTTTTCCGATCACAACGCCACGACTCAAGATTCGCAACATCTTGCCGGGCGATGGCGCTGCGATGCAGGAAGTCCGCACCGAAAGCTGGGATGATCTGTGCAAATGGATGGATTGGACAAATAAAGGCTTGGGAACTGTCGAAGAGGCCGAAAAAATCATTCGTACCAACTACGCCAAATTTATCCTGCGCGAAGACATGATGTGCGCCGCCTTCACGCATGACGGACGCTTGATCTCTATGTGTGGCCTCCACCGGTTTGACTGGCGCGCGCGCAGTTTTGACATTGGCTATTACGTACGCTCCAGCGAACACAACAAAGGCTATGCCACAGAATTGGCGAACGCTTTGACCCGCTTTGCGTTCGGCGCATTAAAAGCCAATCGGGTTACAATTTACGCAGCAACAGCGAATGCCGCCAGCCGCCGCGTGATTGAAAAACTGGGGTTTACACTGGAAGTTATCACAGAATTTGATGATTTCCTGCCTGACGGATCACCGACAGGCCATGCCTCCTATGTAAGGTACAATACAAACGGCCTGCCTGAATTGGACGCAACTTGGTAAAACTAAAAAGATAAAAAACAGCGCGAGCTGAACAGGAGAGTAAAATGCAAAAAGCAGATATCCTTAAACTCCTGCCTTTGGAAACAGAGCATCTGGTCATCCGAATGCCGACGTTGGAAGACGTTGACATGCTTCAAAGCGCAAAAGAAAAGCGAGAAGAACTTCTCCGCCGTTGGATGAGCTGGTCTGACGACTATGGCATGAGCCGCCAAGGCGTCGTTGATTATATCGCCAATTCCGCTATCAATCTCTGCGCTGTCCCACTCATAGGGATAGAAAAGGAAACGGGGCATTTTGTGATTGCCACCGGAATTGATGCAGAAGATGACAATTTCTCAACCATCTCAACCGGATGGTGGTTGGCTAAAGGCTATGAAGGGCAAGGTCTAGCTTTTGAGGCCATGCATAAAATATACGACTTTATGCAACAGACTATCGGCACAAAACGGGTCGAAGCACAATTTTATGAAGGCAACACCAGAAGCCGCAACCTGATGGAACGCCTTGGTATGAGCTATGTTGAAACAAAGCCAAAATCACATACCAGCCACCTGACCGGAGAACTACTCGACGTCATTAAATACAAACGACTATTTGAATTGGAAACAACATGAGTAATTATTATATCATATAGCGAGTAAAGATAATGAATAACGCAATTTGCAACCGCAATATCCGAATACTGAATATCTACACGATCTGCATCAATGCCTTGATGCTGCTCCCGATTTTACTGCCCTATTATCGGGATTATCTCGCGCTCAGTTTCCACGAATTCCTGATGATCGAATCTGTTTTTGCGTTCATGATCGTTATTCTCGATGTTCCAACCGGATGGCTGGCCGATAATTGGGGGCGCAAAAACACGCTCATTCTAGGTGCATTCACTTTTGCGCTGGGAATTTTTATGATTGCACAAGCCAGTGGATTCTGGACGGCTGCTCTGGCCGAAGTCATTCTGGGGGCAGGCACATCTTTGATGAATGGTGCCAACTCGGCCATGCTTTATGATTCCTTGCTATTGGCAGACCGTCAGAGTGAGTACCGCAAACGCGAAGGCTTCCGCTTTGCTTTGCAACTCTACTCTTGTGCTGCCGCCAGCGTGGTTGGAGGATACCTCTATACGGTGTCGCCGACCCTGCCCGCCTTATTACAGGTCGGAATCATCCTCGGTGCAGCGATCCTTGGGTTCTGGTTTATCGAACCACCTCGCCACAAAAAAACGGTTGAAGGACATCCCGTCAAGGATATCTTGCGAACCATCAGGTACATCACGCACGGACACAAGGAAATTGCAGGTCTGGTGTTGCTGATGATGCTGATCTTTTCCACCACTAAGATCTGCATGTGGTCGATCCAGATTTATCTGAAAGAACTGGGCGTTGCAGAGAGCTGGAATGGCTGGACTATCAGCGCCCTGATGCTGGCGGGCGGACTCTGTGGCCATCTGGGACATAAGATATGGCCGTCCCTTTATGGCCGCCACGCTCTTTATGCCCTCGGGTCATTGCTAACCCTTTCCCTGATCGGCGCCGGAGTCGGCATCAGCTGGTTAGGTCTGGCATCCCTGTCGATCGAAGCTTTTGTCTTCGGCGTCGGCATGCCGCGCGCTCAAGAAGCCATCAACAATCTCGCTGAATCAGGAATGCGCGCCACCATTCTATCAAGCGCAAGTCTGGCAACGTCTTTGGGATTTATCCCGATGAGCCAGTTGATCGGATGGATGACCGACCATTACGGCATCGGATCAGGTTTGCTGGCCCATGCCGGATTGATCGCAACACTTGGCCTCTTTGCCTATTGGCTAGTGGAACGAAATGCGAAGCGTGGCTATGCCGCCGCAATTTCAACCACTACCGGCACATGATCGCTGGTTTTATCCCAGTCGCGCGCCGAGGTTAGAACATCGTGCGACCGGAGACATCCCTCCAAAGGAGGAGTCACCCAGATATGATCAAGCCGCCGACCGCGATTGGATTTTTTCCAGTCGCGGTTTCGGTATGACCACCATGTATAAAGCTTTTCATCCAGTGGTACAAAGTGGCGGCCCACATCTACCCAGGACAAACTATCACGAAACGCCGTAAGCTTTTCGACCTCAATCGGTGTATGGGACACCACATCCAAAAGCTGTTTGTGCGACCACACATCCTGTTCAAAGGGCGCAATATTAAAATCCCCGACGGCCATCACCTTATCGGTCTTTTTATATTCCTTGCTGAACCAGCCTTTCAGCTCATCCACGAAATCAAGCTTATGCCCGAACTTTTCATTCTGGTCACGATCAGGAATATCTCCCCCCGCCGGAATATAAAGGTTGTGCAGATCAAACCCTCCGATACGCACCATGATATGTCGGCAATCTTCCCGCGCAACGCGGTGATGAATCCCGACAGTTTCAAACGGCACACGCGACAGGATCGCCACCCCGTTATAGGATTTCATCCCGTGAATATGGCGATGGATAAACCCCGCAGCATCAAAAACATCATGCGGAAAAAATTCGTCCGGAGTCTTGGTTTCCTGCAAACAAATCACATCCGCACGCAAATCGGCAGCAGCCTTCAGAACCAATCCCGCCCGCAAACGCACCGAATTGATATTCCATGTCATAATCCGTAAGTTTTGGAGTGTTCCAATCATCTTGTCTCCTATGGAAGAGCATTTATAGCGGGAAAAGCCACTGCGTGGGCACAAAATTTGAATATAAGAGAAAAAGAACCCCCAAATTGTGAACCACGCTTTAATAGTTTGTTTGCCGCTTTTTGCTTTTTAAGAGAAGATATTTGGAGTTCCACATATCGCCGATAGCGCCGCTGTTGAAAAAGATAGGAACGTACACACCGCCATTGACGCGAGTACATCCCGTGTTTTACTGCATTTTGAGAGGATTTTTGTTTACCAGAATCCGTACGCGGGCCCGTCGATTTTGTCCAAGGAGCCCACCGCCTGATGGCCTCCCGTTGTTTCTGTTTTTGCTCTTCTGTCCATTGACGCATCCGGCCATTATAGGAATAAAGTCATAAAATAGCAAGAGGATTCCTCCCCACAAAATTATATAGTCCTGTCATCAAAAATAGCGGAATCGATGGATCACTCTAGAATCGCTCTAAAATTACTGCCTGATTCAGGTGATGGCAACCTGTCCGATTTTTTTATTGACATATAATACACAGATGGTCATTATTATCACGTTTCGTAAAATAAGGATAGGATAATGACAGACCCAATGAGCGAAGATTCAGCCCAACAAAGTGAACCATATCCTTTAGGACGAGGCCGCCTGTATCACGTTGGAAGGGGTGCAAAGGATTTTGGTGGCAGAGTTTGTGCTGCCAATATCGTTTGTTTTGGTGCTTTTAATATTGCTGGCGGCGCTGATGTTGCTACTGTTGCTGTTATTGCCGGTAGTATCGCTTTTGCTAGCAAAGTAGGTATTCGTCGTGTTTCTTCACTGGCTTCAGAGGCTTCATATGAATACGCGAAAAATATTTTGGAGGAAGAACAACATATCTTCGCACGTACAGGCGGTGCGCTGGTCTTCTGTTTTGGCTTCGCTGGCGGAGTTGTAGGAGAAAATATAGCTCATCATATTGCTACGTCGGCACTGGAAACAAACGCTCTACCAGTACAGGAAATCGACAAATCATCTCTAAGACAAGATTTTTCCATCTCGGACTTAAGAAATAGAGATTGTGTCGTCGTCGTGAATCAAGGGCAAGCCCCTCGGGTTATCAGCGGTAAATGCAAAATACAGCCACGCTAGGTTACTCTCCCCGTCATTTCAAGGAAGAAACCTAAAACGGCAAACCGCCGCCGCCGAGCATACCGGGAGGCAAACCCATATCGGCCATGGCTTTTTGGGTTTCATCGGCTGTTTTCTGGTCAGCTTTTTCGCGCGCATCGTTACAGGCCGCCTTGATCAAATCTTCGAGGACTTCTTTATCTTCTGCAGAGATCAAAGAAGGGTCGATCATCAAACTCCTCATCATCCCCTTACAGGTCATAGTCACTTTGACCAGCCCACCGCCTGATTGGCCGGAGACCTCCAGTTTAGCAATTTCTTCTTGTAATTCTGCCATTTTCTTTTGGACGGCTTGGGCTTTTTGCATCATTTGCTGCATATTAAACATCTTTACTGTTCCTCTTTTTCGATAGATAAAATTTCTGTCCCCGGAAAAGCCACCAAAATACGTGCCACCACCGGATCAGCCATGACGGCCTGACGTTCAGCTTCCAAAGCCATTGCATGTTGGCGCGCCAAAGTCGGTTGTCCTTGCTGCATCGAGATCGACACCAACCAGCGCCGCCCCGTAATTTCAGACAATTTCCGCCCTAGATCCTGTGCCAGTTTCGGATCGGCATCCGGTGTGGCATGATATTCAAGGCGTCCGGCCTCAAGCTTAACCAGTTCAACCCCATGCACAACATTAGAGGCCAAAATCATCGCCCCGTTTTGTTCCAGCAACCCCACAACATCGGACAATGTTTCAAGGTTGGCATTTGCCACCGCCACAGGTTGGGACATGGCAACCGGTTGTGCAGCAATTTTTGCCCCCGCCCCACCAGAAACAGAAGCCACAGCCCCGCCACCTGAACCACCGGAAGACGCACGCGCCCCACCACCGCCCGAGACAATTGTCCCGTCTTTGAGCTGTTTTAACACCGTTGCAGGATCAGGTAAATCCGCAGCATAAATCAAGCGGATTATCACCATTTCTGCCGTCGCTTGCGGATTTGGAGACTGCTGGAGTTCACCCAAACCCTTGAGCAAAACCTGCCACACCCGTGTCAAGGCAGGAATACCGGTTTTAGCCGCCATATCGGCCGCACGATCCCGTTCAGCCGTTGCCATGTTGGGTTCAACCGTTGCAGGGGGAGCCTTGATCGTCAAAAACTTGCTCATCAAATGGGTGATATCGAGCAAGTCCTGCAAAACAGTTTGTGGGTCAGCCCCCGCACGATACAAATCTGCCATAATTTTCATGGCATCTTCGCCATTTCCACCCAGTGCCGCTTGCATCAAATCAAGTAATTTGCTGCGATCTGCCAGACCCAGCATCGAGCGCACCTGAAGCGCGGTAATGCCACTTTCGCTCAGGGCCATGGCCTGATCGAGAATAGACAACCCGTCCCGCACCGATCCGTCGGCTGCGCGGGCAATCATGGCAATTGCTTCGTCTTCGGCAGTTACCTTTTCTTGTGCACAAACATTCTTGTAATGTTGCAGCAAAGTTTCCGCATCAACACGGCGCAAGTCAAACCGTTGGCAGCGCGACAGCACCGTCACAGGAACTTTGCGAATCTCGGTGGTTGCAAAGATAAACTTCACATGGGGCGGCGGTTCTTCCAGAGTTTTGAGCAACGCATTAAAGGCGTTTTTGGAAAGCATATGCACTTCGTCGATGATATAGACTTTATACCGTGCAGAAGTCGGTGCATACCGTACCCCATCCAGAATTTCGCGAATATCATCAATACCGGTGCGGGATGCTGCATCCATCTCCATCACATCCGGATGACGATCCTCCGCAATTGCCCGACAAATATCGCAATCATCCGTTGGTCCCGTACTCGGCCCCGAAGTTCCATCTGCCCCTGTATAATTCAAGGCCTTGGCAATAATCCGTGCCGTCGTGGTTTTCCCGACCCCACGCACACCGGTCAGCATAAAGGCGTGCGCCACCCGACCCGAGGAAATAGCATTGGTAAGGGTACGCACCAGCGCATCCTGACCAATCAATTGGCCAAAATTCTGGGGGCGATATTTACGCGCCAAAACGCGGTAAGCTTGTTTTTCTTGAATATCTGACATGGCATAAACCTAGAGAGAGTCGATCACAGCTTCAACCCAAAACAAGGAAAAAACCCCAACGATCAACATTTCAAGATGATTATGCAGCGGTTCGAGACGATTCCGCAGCTTTTCCGCCTGATCCGACAGTTTCCCTAACTTCTTGCGCAACTCGGCAGAAGCTATATTGGCATCGCTGGAGTTGTCATTTGAAGCCTGTCGCACAAAAATATCAGCCAATGAATCACTGCCTTCCCTGATCCGACGTTTGACATCACGCAGCTCTGTCACCAGTTCCGGATAATCTTTGCCCGGCCACATCCGACGGATCAGACCCAGTTGACGGGTCGTGATCCCACGATATTCGGCAAACGGATTGGCATTAAAAATAGTCGGCAACGAGCCAAGCTTCATTTCATCACGCATCCACGCCCAGTCGATAATAGCCCAGTTACCATCAAAGTCCTCGGTCAGAGCTGTTGCTCCCTCAACCCAATCTCCACTATTCATATATAAAATCTCGGGTTTCTGGACAATTTCCGCGTGGTGGATATGACCACAAATCACCCCATCGAATTTGGCCACAATATTCTTACCCGTCACAGCCAGTTCAAAATCACCAATAATGCCAAAGATTTTTTTGGTTTTGCGTTTTAGGAACGCAGCAGGAGAAATATGCAGCCCCGTTGCCTCTTTGACAGCATCCCGCAGCATCCCATTAAAATGCACAAACCCCTCATAGGCGCGATCCGCATATTGTGCGATTACTTTCTTCTTGGTGGATTTCATAAATCCGTCAAAAACATCTCCGTGAAGCACCAGAAACTTTCGCCCCTTGGCATCCTGATGCTTGAAGCTCTTGCCAAATTGGATTGAGGATTCATGACTGTGTGCCTTATCCTTGAAGCGGATTGTCCGCCCTGCGATACCAGTTTTTTTTCGTGCCCAATCATCATCATGATTGCCCCGCAAGTAAATGACTTCTGTGCCGCGCGCCGCCACAGCATTCAGACCATCAAGGCATCTGGCATGCATCTCGGGAAAGGCGTCACGTTTCTTGTTTTTAAGCCCCCATCCTTCGATGATATCCCCGTTCAAGATCAGCCGCTCACAAGAAGCATGCTGCAAAAACTCAAAAAGAAAGGCTGCAGAAGCAGCTCGTTTTCCTAAATGCGTATCAGAAATGATGATGGTTTTGTACTTCATAGATTGCTCCCTTTTATTATTTGAACACGCCATTCCCAACCTAAATCCTTACACTAAAGCGGCAGTCAACCCACGAATTTCCTGACCAATATCGTAACTGGAACCCTGACCGATCATCACGGAAAAGCCCAGACCTTTATAATTTGTTGCCAGAACAGGGAACAACCCGCCTTCCCGCGTTACTTCCTCTGGAGGATAATTCTCGAAAACGCTTTCAACTGCATTCCGGAATTCTTCTTTGGTAAAAGAATATTCCTGAGAAGAATAGGCAACACGCTCCGAAGTCACAACGTCTCCACCTGACACGATTCTGTTAAACTCGGTCATCAATTCTGAAAATCTGGGAGTATTGATAAAGTCACGTCTTAGCCGTGCAAGACGGGCATATTCTTTGGCAAAACCACTCAAGGGGTTATCTGTTACAGACATCCAGAACCTGCATAAACACAAAAATATCGGTGGAAGACCGGACACGACCCGAAAAGAATTCGTTGCGGCTGCTGCCTTTCGGCCCTGACCGGATTAGCGAGATTTTCGCCCGCGCCGATCTTCCGCTGTTCTTCTAGCAAATCATATCTAACAACGCAAGAATTAAACCGGAAAAACTAAACTGGAGCAGGCTTTATCTCCGGGCAGGAAAAATGAACAACTTCCCGCACGGAGGACGCAAAAGCCCCCATCAGTTTTCTGGAATGATCAATTTTTGAAAACGGGTTATCAACCCCCAGATCCTGCCATGTCTCGGTGTACTCGTACCCATGTTCGGTCTGGATATGCAACCCGTCCAGCCGCATGGTCAGCAACCCCCATAACCCGTACCTGTCACAGGCCAGACCTTGAACATAAGATGTTGAATCTCCTGAATTCATATAGAGTTTTCCTTTATCCGTACGGTAAAACCCGCCCGTATGCGTATGGCCAGAAATCACCCTGTCAAATGTTCTCAACCGGTCAAGTTTACTTTTGATTGCCTCAATCGCCCTCACTCTGGATAAAATCGCATCCTTCAGGAAACGGGAACCAAAGCCATGTTTCAAATCATGAGCAAAAGAATAATCTGCCTCTAACCCCAGAGCTTTTCTTAGCTGGCAAGGATTTCTACGATCCAGACGTTGAACCATCTGGATAAAATGATCGCCGAACCAATGCCAGAATCCCTGCTGGTTCTGACGCAACTCGATATCCTCCTGATGGCCGTGTTCAGCCAGAATTTTCCGCCCCACAGGATCATTAAAATGAATTTTAGGCAGGATTTTCAAACCGTTCAAATTTTCGTGCAGCAATTTTTCCAGACCAATATCATGATTGCCAACACATAAGACTGTTGGAATACTCTGCGCCTTAGCAAAAATTGTTGATAAAGCCAGCACATGGGACGGATCGCTCAAAGCATCGCGACCCTGCTGAACCAGATATTCCCCGTCAATAATATCACCGTTGAGATGCAGATGTTCGGGGGTCATAATATTAAGGAAATAAGAAAGCTGTTCGGCTTGGGAATTTTCCCACCCCAGATGAATATCGGACAGGGACAACAACCAGAGCCGCAATTTCGGCGAGCTTCCAGCAACCGAAACGCGGTCAAACGTCAAACGATCTGTAAACTCAGATATTTTTGAAAATGCTTTGTCCCTGTTCATTTTTTTCGACTAAATTATGTCTTTATAAAAAACTAGCCGGAACACAGCCGTAACGCAAGGAAAAAGACGTTAATTTTGACCGAAAATGCTGCGGCACTGCGCCATAAAGGCCGCAGACGCGATGTCAGAAACTTATTTGGAGGGGCTCTATGCCGGCGAACGGCCGATCTGTCCCCAGACCGTATAGGGATTAAAATCTGCAGGGAGAGGTAAATCTTCTTTGCTGCGAACGGCAGACGCTGGAATATTTTTCGGCAACGCGCCAGACAGAAGAACTTCATCGGGATAACTCGTATCGAGGTAAAAAACTTCCCCACTCGCGACAGTCAGAGGGCTTTTCGCAACAGGCTTCTTTGCAACAGCAGTATCCGGAGTCCTAAAAAAAGCTGCGGCTTCATCTCCCAAATTCTCGTCTCGCGAGAAGTCATCGAACAGGCTCATTTAGTGGTCTCCTTGATTTAACTGATTTTTTTGATTGGTTTCACAGTTATGTATATAGAGATAAAAACAGACTCTTGCAATCGAAAAGAAAAACGGATAGGAAAAATCCCGATCTTCAACAAAAAATCATTGTGCCGTTGTAGCTCAGGGGTAGAGCAGGTCATTCGTAATGACAAGGTCGGGAGTTCAAATCTCTTCAGCGGCACCATTATAAAGCCCCTGCTTGTCAGGGGCTTTATAATGGGCTGTGGGATACTTGCTTCCGAAGGGAGTTCACGGCGAGCCTTTAGATAAAGGCGAGACGCCGCGCGGCAAAATTCAATCTGGTCAAAAACACAGGCATTGGTTTTAAGAACTCACTACCCATTCGCGCAAAAGATGTAAAAAGCAAATAATTAATTAAAAACTATTTTCTGAACAAAAGTCTTCCCCGCTCGTTCACATATTAGCACATCCAGTATGAGCCTTAAAATGTGGGGTAATTATGAAAATATATCTTTATCTAGTTGTTTTTTTGCTGGGGTTAAATGCCTTTGTTTGCAATGACTCTTTCTCTCAGTCCTCTGACCCACCGCTTGCCAATAATGTCGAGGACGACAATCGTGTGAATGATCGCCCCTTTGCCGAGGAGCGCAAAGCCGCCCAGAATTTTATTGAGAACGTCAATGAAGCACGCAAAGAACTAATCATTCTTCAACCTGCCCTTGCGCAGCAAAAAGTAATCATGGCGCGTAATTTGCTGCCCCTTATCCTGCGCGTTACACCTGCGCAACGTCGATTGACCAGAGTTGAGTTTGGCGGCGGATTCTATGCCGATGATCTGGGAGACAGAAAAAGTTATATCCCGATTGAAACTCAGTCTCTAGAAAATCTGACGCAAGGGGCAGGGCCACGCTGGATGAAAAGCACCCGCTCAGAAAGCGATGCCGTCATTATTTACATCACTCTGGATCTGGCCGATGATAAAGCAAAGCGGTACCTTGATCAGGCAGAAAAATATATCGCAGCAGGCAGCATCAAGCAAGCCGAAGCGCAGCTCGCCGAGCTAAGCGACCGCGTTATCAAGATCAATGATTCTATTCCCGATGCAGTACAGGCTCGCGATTACCTGACGCTGGCAGACAATTATATTGGAGCCGCAAATTTCTTCGGTGCCAGAAATTCTCTGGAACAAGCGAAGATCTTTCTGGATAAAATGAAAGATGAGAACATCTATAAAAATTATCGATCTGATATTATTTCCTTGCATCAAAGCATTGAGACTCTTCAAGCGGCCTTTGCCAAACTGGATGCCGATCAAATAAAGAATGCTGAAAGCAACTTGAAAAAATGGCAGCGACAATTGGCCGGTTGGGTTCAAGAATAACAAGCGACCCAAGCCATGAAAAAATTATCTGCATATTTTGTTCTGGGATTGTTATTGATTTTTGGCATCGAACCCCGCCAAACATACGCGGCTGTGCGCGAGACAAAGAATACTGCGTTTCAATCCTATTCTTTGGCCTTTAATGATTCGGAGATTTTTCACACCGATATCACGCCCTTTTATAAATGGACGAAAGTGTTGCGCCGAATGGATGCACATAAGGAGTCGACCCCCCCATGGCTGGAAAATAAAGAGTCTTTGGAACGGTTATCTGCGTGGGACAGGGCGCAAAAAGTCGATCATCTGGTCAACAAGTACGGTTATGTTTCCGACATGAGAAATTGGGGTGTAACCGATTATTGGGAAATCCCTGCCGAATTTTTTAAGCGCGGCGGTGATTGCGAAGACTTTGCCCTGACCAAATATGCCTGGCTGCGCTCCCTCGCCACAACCGAAGACAATCTTCGGATTGCTGTCGTTCATGATCGGGTTCGCAACATGCCACATGCTGTCCTGCTTCTCTATATAAACAACAAGGCCATGATTCTGGACAATCAGGTAAAAGATATTCGCGACAGCAGCACCACAAGCCGCTACCGAATGATATACAGCATCAACCGTCAGGGCTGGTGGCGGCCTATGACAAGGTTCGCAAGTGCCGAGCCCCGCGTGGAAGAAGATATGGACAGGATGGAACCTGCGAGCGGCGGTGATGACCTGCCCTTTTCCAAGGCCTGTTTCGACGGCGCGGACTTGCCCGAATGCATAAACTCCATTGAACCTAGCGCGAGGTAGAAGATCCCCATTTTAGGAGTATATATAATGCTCTTACCGTAAGAAAATTGTTGCACAGGCATCCTGATGCAGCATAACATCAATAACCTCCTGTGGGAGCAAGACTATTACCTTATCTGTCCAATAGATCCTGACGACATACAATGACTTTATGTGACACCTGCGCGCGGATTTTAACATCAGAAGGAAAACGGATAAAGACGGGATTCCTCTCCTTCCTTTTCATCGCACTCTTTTCTTGCGTCTCTTTTGCTGCAACAGATATTCCCTTTACCATCAACATGTCTGAAGCCGTCAATATAACGGGTCACTGATACGTGTCCGCAGGTCAAGTGACAGCACAGAATTGGATATTGGCTATCTGGCCAGCGGGGATTTAGATACAGCAACCCTGACAAGTTTTTGCAGTGCAACCAGTTGTTTTATCAAAACATGGTACGATCAGAGTGGTAACGGCAATCATGCAACCCAAACCACAGCAGGAAACCAGCCAAGAATTGTCAATTCTGGAACCATTGATATCGTTAACAGCGTCCCTGCTTTGAACTTTATAGCATCATCCAACAACTATATGCTGATGCCATCTATGTTGAGCGGGATGTCAGCTTTGACAATCGCCACCGTGCTTAAAAACAACTCATCGGGAAACTGGGCCAGATTTTTTGACTTTGGGACAGGACAGACCGTGAATATGTTTGCAACCCCCAGCAATTCCACCCAAAGCCGTTTCAGAATAACAAATGGTGGGTACGCTAATGAACAAGGTCCTTCTGGCACAACAATCAACAGCGTAACCACCCATAATCTGATCTTCCTGCACACAGGGACAACCATGACTATTTTTCAAAATGGTATATCCCTAGCCTCGGCCGGAAGCATCACCAAACTACCAAGTGCCATTGTTGGGACGCAAAACTATATTGGAAGAAGCCAATACCCTGACCCTCATCTCAATGGATGGTATCAGGAATTTGTCCTGTTCCCCTCTGCCCTTTCAACACCAGACAGAAACACGCTGGAGGCCAACGAAAAGGCCTACTTTGGAACGCCATAGCGAAATATTACATTTCTCTATCAGATATCAGCCCTCCATCTATCCCTGACCCGTTTTGTTGATAGATATGATGAATTAGGGACATGATCCCTCCGCACACCACATACCAGCACACCAATACCGGCCCTGCAGGAAGATCGGTTATAACAGAAAAAACAAGACCACTCCCCACCGAGAACACAGCCAAAAGGTACCCCACCATCAAACGTCCCCGCTTAGAGATTTCTCCCGAAGATGATCTGGCAAATGGCACACTCGCCAATGCCGGAATAATCAGACTGGCAAAAACCAGATACACCCCGACCATTTGTACCGCAAAGGTAATGGACACAGGAAACAAGATATAAAACAGCGCAGGATAACGCGCAACAAAGCGCCACCACACAAACAACACCCCGATAGACACCATCAAGGTCACAAGGACTTGTTGCCAAGCGACCCAAAGGATTTGTCCCGCCAGAACCCCTTGCATCTCCTCACCCCCATGAGGATCACCTGCCAGAACCAGCAAAATCAACGATGCCGAAAGCACAAAAGCGCAACCGATAAAGGCTTCCTGAAACTTTGGAACTTTATGCCCGAGCCACCCAAACACAAGGCTCCCAGCAACCGCAAACGATAAGGCCAGAAGAGCAGACATAATTCCGCCCTCAATATGAAAGACCACACTGCCGATCACCACACCCAACGCCGCAATTTGTGCAATCGCCAGATCAATAAAAATGATACCGCGCCTTAATACTTCTTGTCCCAAAGGAACATGGGTCATGGAGACGACAAGCCCTGCGCAAAATGCCGGAGCCAAAAGCTCCAGCATCGCAAAAAGATCGGAAGACAACAGGTCAGTCATTCTGCCCCCTGATCAATCGGTCAATCGTATCATCATAAAGATGTTCGAGCGTATCGGCCCGGTCATTTCCGCCAACAGTATAGGCCAGCCCTACAACCGGAATTCCCGTTTTCTCCGATAACCATTCCGCAGCCTTCGGGTTTTGGTATGGCGAAACCAGAATGGCCTTGATCTGCTTTCCTTCGACAGATTTAAGAACATCTTGCAGATGAGATGCCGATGGCGGAATTCCCGGTTTAGGTTCCAAGGCCGCCACTTGCCTGATCTTCAGCCAATCCAGCAAATATGCCCATCCTTCATGATACACCACGACATTTTGTCCCTGAAGAGAAGCAGCCTTTTTGCCCCATCCCGCAATCAAGGACTGCCACCTGCTATGAAATGCACTGGCACGGTCTTGATATTCTGCCGCATGCGCTGGATCAATTGCAGCCAGCCTGTCCGCCACAACTGGGGCCATACGCATAATATTGCGCGGATCTGTTACAAGATGCGGATTACCGTCCGGATGAACGTCACCCATGCTGCGGTCAACCTTGGTTGCAACACCCAGCTTGGTTACATAATCCGCAACAAAAAGAAAGACTGTATCAGGACGCGCCGCATTTTCCTGTAAAACCGGAAGCCAGCCGGCCTCGAGAGATGCCCCGTTGCAAAAAACCAGATCGGCCTTTCGCATTGCCGCCAGCAAACTCGGCTTGGCCTTAATGTGGTGTGGGTCCTGACGAGCAGAAGCCGCCACTGTCACATCCACTTGATCTCCGCCAATCTCTTGCGCCAAAGCTCCCCATTCCGGTTCGCAGGCAAAGATATTGACCTTTGCTTGCGCCGCCAGCGGCAACACAAGCAGACAAAGGAACGACGTTATAAAATATTTCATGATGTCATCCCCCTTAAAAAGTATGAGCCGGATGAGCACCAAGGCTCATGATATATTGCAAGATAAACTGGTTATCTTTTTGACCCGAGGCCGGTTCTTCATGACCGTATTGCAAACGGACGCGCGAGAATTCGCTGTTGCTCCAATCCATCATTAATGAGGCATTCCATGGATCATGCCCGCCACTGTCCAGCGCACTCCCTGCAAGACCCGCAGGAACATCGCCTGAATCGAGCCTGCTGTACCGCGCCCCGACTCGCCATTGCGGATCAAATTTATAAACACTTTGCAGATACCAGCCGTTCTGATGTTCGTCATAACCGACAGCACCCGTCCCCGCATTACTATCCTCATAAGTTCCATCTTCTTTGCGGATAAAATATTCCCCTTGCAGACTGACTTCCTGTTCGGTGTTGTTACCCGTTGGCGCCCATGTCATACGCAGTGATGCCGCATACAGATCACTATCCCCATGGAACAAAACCGTATCATCATTGGCAGCGCGCTCTTCCGGTCGGGATTGAAGCGTCGATAAACTGGCCATCCAGCTGACATCATCGCCAAGATCACCTCCCGTCCGAAGATAGCTCAGCCATGATCCGAAATCAGACCCGTCAGACCCACCTCCCGGGAAATCATTGCCGCGATAAACACCAGCCCCCAATTCTGTATAAAGATCGGTCGGCAAGATAACTGACGCCATGACCCCGTCATCCTTATACGCGTTGTTTAGAAAGACACGGTTTGGCAAAGGTCGGTCAGAAAAGTCATCTGTATGCCCATGATGTTCGTTAAGATACCCGATTGGTTGAAGAAACCGTCCCGCTTTCACGCTGATGCCATAGGGCAAGGATGTTGTCTTGATAAAAGCCTCCTCGAGTTCGGTTTCTGTTTCTCCATCCTGCTCGGATAACGCCGCCGTCAACTTACCCATAAATTTATCATCGATATTGGCGGTAAAGTTAAGCTCGGCCTCATCAAGCCCCAGCCCTTCACTCATACGACCTCCCTCTTGACCAACCCCAAATCCAGCAACATCGGAAGACTCGTTACTAAAAGCCGCATAATGCCCGTTGAGTACAACACCAATCGCCGGATTAAAGGCATTGGCTGAATTTTGTGACGACACTGCAGAAACAGAAGCTGCATCAACTCCGCCTGCAGCAGGCTGAATTTGCGCCACCTGTTTGGATTCCATATCCTGAAGCCGTGTTTCAAGACCGGAAATCTTACTCTCATAAGCCTGCTTCATGGATTGTATTTCTGCCCGCAGAATCTCAATTTCAGCATCACTCGCCGCATAAGAAGGAGAAATAATGGCAGGGAATAAGGCAAGCGTGCTCGCTGCCCACAAAAATTTGGAAGACATGATATGTCCTTTCTTATCTAAAAGAATTTTATAAAATCAAAAATATTGGAAAGAATCAGACAAGACGGATTGGGGGAGCCCGCGACTGGTAGAAAAAACTCACCTGTTGGACAAAAATTTGCCTCGCATCGGAATAATGTACACAGTCCGTAAGTATGTTTTGAAGAACAATGACCGGATCTGCGAAAACCATCTGGGAAAAGTTTTTGGCCAGCAAGCACGTATCACAAATTTTGTGGCGAGAGGGAGTATCACCAGAATCATGACGATCATCATCTATCCCCATTCCATTTCCCGCAACAGTGCCGGAGAGTACAGAGGACACACCATCTTCCAGAAAGTGAACCGTCGAGTGATGGGCAAGAACAAGCTGCGCCAACAGCATAAGCTGCAGAACAAAGAAACAAAGAAATTTATTTCTTGAAGCCATGCACATAGAAAGCACGAAACACGGCATCACCTCAAGAGAAAAATTTCTGTTTTCCTTTTTATTTTTTTGAATCTTTCCGCCATATGAATTGTGTTACAAAAGCCTGTCCCGTATGACCTGAACCTTCATAAACTGCACGTTCACCGGAAAATTCATACACAATCCCTACGTCAGAAAAAACACCATGAATTTCATCAGGATCAATCATCCACGTTACATCTTTAGGCCCGCCAGTATCGTAGTTCATTTGTAACTGGTTTGGATGATACGCTTCCAGAATAAAGACTCCCTCTTGTTTTAACGCGGGAGAAACGCGATTAAGAATATGACGACGTGTCTTGGCATCAGTATGGGCAAAAATTGAGACAATGGCATCCCAACGCGCGACCCCAAAATCAAAATCATTTACATCCATCACATCATAATGAATGGTGACACCACGATCGGCAGCCAGTCGCAGAGCTTTGTCTTTACCAACGCGAGATATATCAACCGCATACACATCAAAGCCTTGCTGCGCCAGAAACACGGAATTTCGTCCCTCGCCTTCGCCCAGACACAAAACCCGTCCCGATGGAGGAATATGCGAAACAGAGTCTCCCAAAAACTCATTGGGGTTTGTGCCATAAATATAGTCATCTTTGGCATATCGCTCATCCCATAACAATCCGTTACCCATCTAAAATCCTCTCTATAAAAAATCAATCAATACAGATATAATATCTTTCATGACAAAGAAAATACGATGCGGCTGGGTAGGAGAAAACAAACCCCATTACGAAGACTATCACGATCATGAATGGAGCCGTCCCGTTCATGATGACCAGAAATTGTTTGAGATGTTGATTTTAGAAGGCGCACAAGCCGGACTCAATTGGGAAACCATCCTCAAACGCCGCGCAGGATATCAAGCGGTCTTCAAGAATTTTGATATCAAAAAATGTGCACGCCTCACCGACGCTCAACTGGAAGAAATACTGCAAGATGAACGCATCATCAGAAACCGCTTAAAAGTGTTCAGCGTCCGTAAAAATGCACTTGCCGTCCTGACAATCCAGAAAGAGTTTGGATCATTTGACGCCTATGTATGGTCGTTTATCGGGGGGAAACCCAGACAGAATAAATGGAGATCCTTGAGCGAGGTTCCCGCCATCACCCAGGAAGCCGAAGCCTTGTCCAAAGACCTGAAAAAGCGGGGCATGAGCTTTGTCGGCCCCACCATTATCTATGCCTATATGCAAGCCATCGGCATGGTTAACGACCACATCACGGATTGTTTTTGCTATAAGGAGTCTCGTTAGGCTAAAGTTTTGCCAGACACACATCCGCGCCGGAAAATTCCAGATTGCCCGCAGCCGGCTCAACCTGCAATTCGGTGACTTTACCGTGATCGACCACCATCATAAAACGTTGCGCGCGCAACCCAAGCCCCGCGCCAGAGCCATCAAGCGTTAGTCCGAGTTTTTGAACCAGCTCACCATTTCCGTCAGGCACCATCATAACCTTACCTTCGGCCCCAGCCACTTCGCCCCAATGTTTCATGACAAACGGATCATTGACCGCCAGACACAAAATCGCATCAATGCCCTTGGCCTTAATTGCATCGGCCTGAGTAATATAACCGGGTAAATGTTTTTGCGCACAAGTCGGCGTAAAGGCTCCCGGAACAGCAAAAATAACAACTTTTTTATCCGCCAGAAATTCGGTAATTTTGAAATCTTCCATCCCGTCAGACCCAAGGCGTTTGAGTGTTACAGCAGGGAAAGCGTCACCAACAGCAATTGTCATCTTAAAATCTCCATTCTTATGAATGAGAACTAATATAGTCTGGATTTGAAATTAAACCAGTGATTTTTCGACATTATCGACATCCTCCGGTGTGGAGATGTGATGCCAATCCCCATCATAAACCACACCATAGAGCCGTCCAGACTCCTCTGCCGCATCCATTTGCTGCAAAAAGGAATAAACTCCGTCCGGCATAGACTCCAGAATACGCGGATGAACAATCCGGATACCGGTAAACATCAGATCACCCGTTTTATCTTGGGCGCGGATCAAACGACCATCTGCAGCAATATCATAATCCCCCACCCCTTGGGTCAGGGTCATGCGCAAAACCGGTATCAAAAGCAGCAAAATATCCATATCATTGGCATCAAAAGTATTGGAAAGTGCCGCAAGCGCACCCATAGTCCCGTCTTTATCAACCCAGAATGCATCCCCGTTAATCATAAAAAACGGGGCATTTTTGGGCAAAAATTGTGCAGCATTCTTTAATCCTCCGCCCGTTTCCAGCAATACTGGCTCCTGCACAAAATCAACAGAAGTAAACCCCGAAACACCATCCAGATATTGAGAAATTTTGTCAGGCAAATGATGGGCATTCACTATCAGATGCTGCACATCTTCTGCCTTTAGATAATCAAATATATAATCGAGCAATGGCCGATCATTCAAAGAGACCAATGGTTTTGGCAGACTATCGGTTAAAGGTGCCATGCGTGTCCCCTTACCTGCCGCCAAGACAAACGCCGTGTCAATTTTCATTCCATGCCCTCTTCAATCATGATCTCGCGCGTTCCATCATCACGCAGCATAAATCGTACAGACTTAGATTTTTTAGCACCATAACCGTCCAGATGCCCCCCTAGGCGTTCCGGCCATTCCACCAGCACGATCCCTGAAAGAGCCTCTTCCCAACCCAGTTCGAATATTTCTTCAGGGTCTTTAAGGCGATAAAGGTCAAAATGATAAATCTCGCCAGCCTTGCTGTCGTATGTCTGAACCAGTGTGAAGGTCGGACTGGGCACGTCCAGTTCAGAATCCTCTGCCAAAGCACGGATTACGGCACGCGCAAAGACCGATTTACCAGCCCCCAGATCACCATCCAACAACACGACATCACCGCGGGTCAAATTCCGCGCGAAATTCGTTGCTATACGAATCGTGTCATTCTCCGATGCGGAAAAAACCATTTGAAATTAACCTCTCTTGACGTATGTATAGCCCAAGGAATAAAAATGGAACAGAAGAAATGAAAACAGATGTCGCCATTATAGGGGCAGGGCCCACAGGTCTTTTTGCCGTTTTTCAATGCGGGATGCTGGGTCTTAAAACCCATATCATCGATAGCCTTGACCAGATTGGTGGTCAATGCACCGCACTGTACCCCGAAAAGCCCATTTTTGATATTCCAGCCGAGCCCTCCATCACCGCCGCCAATCTGATCGAACAACTGGAGTCGCAAGCCGCCCCTTTTACACCGACTATCCATCTGGGGCATCAGGTTACAGAAATTGACGGAGTTGAGGGTGTATTCACAGTAAAAACCAATAAAGGCCTGACGATATCCGCCAGAGCCATTATTATTGCGGGAGGAGCAGGATCTTTCGGCCCCAACCGCCCACCTTTGGACAATATCGAAGAATTTGAAGGCCAGTCTATTTTTTATGCTGTGCGTAACCGCGACCAGTTCGCAGGCAAAAGGATCGTGATCGCAGGCGGTGGCGATTCAGCCGTTGATTGGGCAAATTCTCTGGCAGAAATTGCTGCACATATCACACTTATTCACCGCCGTGATAAGTTCCGCGCAGCACAAGCTTCCCTCGACAAACTCGTGGAAAATAAGGAACAAGGAAAGATTTCGATTAGAACTCCTGCCCAGCTTCACCAACTTTACGGCGAAAACGGATTGCTGCATAAAATTACTATTGCAGACATGGACGGCAACACCAGCGACCTTGATGCAGATATTTTACTGCCTTTCTTCGGTCTTGCGACTGATCTTGGCCCTGTCGCCAGATGGGGATTAAACCTTGATCGTCAGCAGATCAAGACCGATCAATCCACCAGTCAGACCAGTATTCAGGGTATTTATGCAATTGGCGACATCTCAATCTACCCGCATAAATTAAAGCTAATCCTGACCGGATTTGCCGAAGCCGCCCAAGCCGCCCACCATATCCAGCACCGCTTAGACCCCGACAAGGCCCAACATTTCGAGTACTCTACCACCAAGGGAATCCCTCTTAAAAATTAATAATTTTGTGCTATATCTTAAGGCATGAAATGGATTTATGTTTTTTTGAGCGTCGCAATATTTTGCACTCCGCCCGTTGCAAAGGCAGGAGAAATAACGCCTTTTGAAGAATGTGCCACGTTGCGCAATATGTCGGATCAAACCATAATGGGGGTAATCCGCACGGCTCCGTTCAAAATCACAAACGGAGGCATTCAACGCCACGAAGGCACCTTCAGATTGGAGCCCGATGAAACAGCACAAATCTGTTCGACCGGCCCGTTTTATGAGGGGTACAAGGTAGAACTGGTGATCCGCACCATCATGCCCCTGTTCACCTGCAAAACCAGGCTGAGTGGAAACATTTATCTGAGAAAAACCGAAAACAAGGACGGCATTGCCAAACTTTATGCCGAATGTAAATAAGGGCGCAAAAACCGCACCCCCCATAACAGAGCAAACACACCTGCCATGACAAACCAGAACAGTGCATATTGTAAATGATCGTTTTTCAAATGTAATTCGATATGATAAGGCGTTAAACCTGACAATTCAGGTGCAACATTTTCTGCATAAAAGACAGCCGGCATAATACGCTCAAAACCCCAATATTCCGCCATTTCATCCGGATCAATCTGCCACCAGTCATTTTTTTGTGCAGCATTTTGAGGTCGAAAAGCAGAACGTTCCACCCCACGAAGCATCCCGTTCATCTCAACATGAAAAGGGTTCATATCCTGCAAAAGACTGATCTCTTTTGAAGAGGTCACACCAACAACAACCACGACATGGACATCTTCCCCATCAATATCGGCAGGCATAATAACGGGGTAGGTGTTTCGGCCATCTTCGACATAACCATTCAGATAAAGTGCCTTGGCCGGATACAAGGTCAAACTAGCTTGACCGCGCTTTATGGTAGAAGAATCCAAGAAATCACGCTCCCCCAGCGAGGGCAGATCACTAAGCTCCATCTGGGCATCAAGACGGGATTGTAAGTCATTTTTCCATGACAGGCGGTCAACCTGCCAACTCCCCAACGCGCATAAAGCCACAACTGCCAGAAAACAGAAGATCGTCGCCCATAACGGGAATTTTGCCTTACTGGCAGCCATCATCTTCTTCCCAATCCGAGGCACGATGACGATATTGAAGGGCAATCACCAAGGATTTCAGGGGTTTAAGCGTCCCCACGGTAATCCCGATCGCCAAAGCCCCCCACAATACCGCATGAACCCATAAAGGCGGGGCAAAAACAGTCTCGAAGATCAAGGCCATTGGCACCAATAAAAAGCCAAGGAAGAAAATCAGAAAGACAGCAGGCCCGTCAGCACTGTCATTTTTAGCCAGATTCAAGCTGCAAGACGTACATACATGCCGCAACGTTAAA
The DNA here is from genome assembly GCA_001871905.1 of Alphaproteobacteria bacterium CG1_02_46_17. Taxonomy (GTDB): domain Bacteria; phylum Pseudomonadota; class Alphaproteobacteria; order Micavibrionales; family Micavibrionaceae; genus UBA1573. The sequence goes on from MNUG01000017.1 coordinate 166,770, forward strand.
TCAAATAACCCATTGTTATACAAAGAACCTTTACCACAACGCGGGCACGTACAAGTCAGGGAATGACGAAGTACACCCCAAAAAGAGAGATCGGGGGTTATCCCCCCGCGCTCGCCCTGAACCTGATTAGAATCTGTTGGCTGTTCGCTCAACTTATTCTCCTGCTCCGGCTGTGGCTTCGTAAGCAGCCCGCGCCGTGTCATGGTCGCCGATGCCAATTGTTCCACCCCAGATATAAACCGAGATAAACAGAAACAGCCAAACCACATCCACAAAATGCCAATACCAAGCGGCGGCTTCAAACCCGAAATGACGCTCGGGATTAAAATGCCCCTTCATATTCCGGATCAGGCAAACTCCGAGGAAAATTGTCCCGACGAAAACATGGAACCCGTGAAAACCTGTTGCCAGATAAAAGGTCGAAGCAAAGGCGCCAGCGGTAAACCCAAAATGAGCGTGCGCATACTCGTACACCTGTAAAAACAGGAACACTACGCCGAGCAATACAGTATATGTCAAAGCATGGGTTGCCGATTTCTGGTTTCCTGACAAGATCGCATGATGCGCCCATGTCACGGTCGTCCCCGACAAGAGTAGGATCATCGTCATCAGAAACGGTAAGTCAAATGGAGGGACAGGGTGAATTGAAGGCGGTGGCCAAACACCTTTTGTATAATCCAAGCGCAAATACTGGATTGCCTCGTCAGCATACACACTGACATCAAAGAAAGCCCAGAAAAACGCAACAAAGAACATCACTTCGGAGGCAATGAACAACGCCATCCCCATCCGCAGACCACGTTCGGTAATTTTGTTATGAACAGTTTCATGGACAGCTTCAAAAATAATATCTTTCCACCAGAAAAACATCACCGCCAAAATGGACAACACGCCCAAGAGCGGAGCCCAAATGCCCGGTTTGACCCCAGCAACCTCAATATCATGCATAAACAGCAACATTCCAACTGCAAACAAACCACCGGCGAAAGCTCCGACCATCGGCCAGATACTTGGACGCACAAGGTGATAAGGGTGATGTTTGCCAGTTGTTCCAAATTCAATATGGTCGGACATTTATTTAAGGTTCCCTGATGCTAATAGATGCGACGAAACGTCACTCTTTAATCTTTTACCTTATTTTTCTTGATTGTAAAAGTCTTCTTGCGCCTTATCCAGCTCATCGGATTCCGAACGATAAAATGTATAGGATAACGTAACAGATTTAAGATCATTCAGCTGGCTATCCTGATCCAACTCGGAGTCAATATAGAAAACAACCGGAAAGTGGGCAGTTTGCCCAGGGTTAAGCATCTGGTAATTGAAGCAAAAACACTGGGTTTTGTGGAAATGTTTCCCCGCAGCAGCAGGGGACACGTTAAATAGGGCCGTCCCCGCCAAAGGCTCACTCGCCGAATTGGTTGCAATAAAGCTGACCATGACTTCCTGACCAAGCTTGACTCGCACCGGCCCCTGTTCGGCCTTGAATTGCCAAGGCAACCCTGAACCCACATCTGAATTGAAGCGAACCGTCACTTCCCGATCCAGAACCTGTATATCCTTAAGCGATTCCTGAACCGCTTGCCCGCCATATCCAGTAATCTGGCAATATAAGCGATAAAGCGGGATCGACAGCGCAGTCAACCCGACCATAAACAAAACCATACCTGCCACAATCATCGCCGTACGACGATTTTTGCGGGCAATATGGTCTAAATCCTGAGAGATTACTCGCCGTCCTTGGCTTTGATAATGGTCGCCACTTCGTCAATATTGACATCAACCGGATCAATTATGGGATAAACATCCATCAAGACGTCATGTATCGCGTCTGACTCTGCTATCGGCGTTTCTCCGCCCGTCGCATAAAGGTGATCCACATATTCCTGCCCACGAACATGATATTCTTCGGCCTTCATCCCCATCTCGCGGTCATGGATAACACGCTGGTTCGGCCACAAATTCATCAATTGCTCTTCGGCACGCACCCCAAGAGAGCCTACCATCAGCAAAGAACAAAACATCACAAACCCGAATAAACCGCGCATAATTTTAGCCTCCAAGCTTCATCTTCACAATTGTAACAGCAAAAATGGCAACCGCCAAGCCAAGAACCAGCGCCAGAACCGCTATGTTCTTATTCGCTCGCCGACGGGAGAAATCCTGATTTGGTTCAATATCCGACACGTTAACAACCACCTAAAAAGTTAAATATGACAGACCATTAAGGCCAGAAATAATGCAAAAAGATAGAAAATGGAATAGCCGAACATCCGTTTGGCAGCCGCCATATCATCAGATAGCAATACCAGAATAGAAGATAAAATGAAAAATCCGCTTAACAGGCACGCAATCCCTGCATAAATCGCCCCGGCCATCCCTATAAAGTAAGGCACAACCGATAAAGGTAATAAAATCAATGTATAAGCCAACATTTGCCATTTAGTGACCCGCGCTCCGCTTACAACTGGCAACATGGGAATTCCCGCTTTTTGGTAATCCGCATTGGCAAACAAGGCCAGAGCCCAGAAATGCGGCGGCGTCCAAAAGAATATAATAAGAAACAACAAAAGACTTTGAGCGGTCACATCCCCCGTCACCATCGCCCAACCGATCATCGGCGGAAAAGCACCAGCCGCACCGCCAATCACGATATTCTGGGGTGTCCGGCGTTTCAGCCACATCGTATAAATAACGGTATAAAAGAAACTGGCAAAGGCCAGAAGACCCGCCGCAACCCAATTGGTTACCAAGCCCATCATCATAACTGCCAAAATCGACATAATAACAGCAAAGCCCAGCGCATCATCGGGAGCAATGCGCCCCGAAGGCAGTGCCCGATTTTTTGTCCGGTTCATCACCGCATCAATATCGCGGTCATACCACATGTTGAAAGCCCCCGCCGCGCCAGCCCCGACCGCCAAGGCCAGAATGCCCATAAACGCCAGAAACGGGTGGAAATCAGGCCGTCCCGGTGCAATCCAATACCCCGCAAAACCCGAGAAAACCACCAAACTCATCACGCGCGGCTTGAGCAAAGAAAAGAAATCCCGTGCAGTTGACCCAGCAAGCGGAGAATTATGAAACAGATCTTGAGTGACAACTTGACGCATACCCTCTTTCTAACAGATAAAACCAAACCCGAGAAGACAAATTCTGGACATAACCACCAGCGAATTGTAGAACTAGGGCTATCTGAAATGAAGAGCAGGAGAAGTTTCAATGTCATTGAAATTATGGTTCGCACAAGCCCTAGGGCTCGATACAAAATACGCGCCTGCGGTAAAGGCCATAATGGAAAAGAGTTTGGGCGAGGTGCAAACACATTTTCCCCCGCACGGTGGAGATATTTGCGTTTTTTTCAAACACCCAATTTTTATTGCCAAAGAAAATGACAGGAATGAATACCAACTGTCCCAACCGGAAGGTCATGGACGAACAAAGAATGTTGCAGTTCTGGATCTTTTTCTAAAACTTACAAAAGACCATCATGATTTGTATGTTCTTCGTTACATAGGTGAGAACACCACAGATAAACGGCAATCGGACTATGCTGTTTTCCAATACAAACAAGGGGATTTCCATCCCGTTGGCACTTGGGCCGGAAACAAAAAGCCATACGAATGCAGCAAGTCTCAAGACAATTTGACATTAGTTCCAACCAGCCTGTGCGGCGGGACACGCTATACACTTTAGCTTTAGACTATTTTCAAGCTATTTCACTGCCAGAATTCGGTGGGCAGGCTCCCCCGCGACAGGCTTGCATTCAACTGGCGACGACTCAACGATTTCATAAAATCGTGCATGGTCAGACTTTTGAGAGAACTCAAACCCCATCAAGGCGCGACCAATTGTTTCTCCAGTATAAGCATAGTTGAAATAGCAAACATTGGCGACTTCCGAGACTTTACGCATAAACTCGCGTAACGCCCCTTTTCGTTCAGGGAAATGGACATGCAGCAAAACAGGGTGTTTGAAGAGCGCCGGATTATAATTGATAACGCGATAGCGCACATCCGGATCTTCGGTTACGTCTTGGGATATTATTTTTTCTTTTTGCAGATTTTGCTGCAGCTCTTCCATCTTTTCTGGCATCGCTTCGAACGCAATCACGGGATATCCGTCCGTATCCGACATCTTGCCATACTGGAATTCCGTGACATTCACATCGGCAAAAATCCTGTCCAGCAATGACAACAGGCTGCCATTTTCCTCGGACAGATGAAACCGCAAATACCGGCGGCGATTGGCTCCGATCGCAGACTGCGAAGAAATCAACGCCAGCTTGCCAAAATCCATATTCGCACCACACAGGATGCACAAAAGTTTCTTGCCCTTGACCTTTTCAGGATTTTCCGTACAAAATTTGACCATCCCCGCAAGCCCCATCGCCCCCGCAGGTTCAGGGATGACCCGTTTAGCATCCCAGAATTTCTGGATCGCCGAGCAGACCTCTTCATTAGTGACCGTAATCATGCCGTCAATCGTTTTGCGACAAATATTAAAGGTCAGATTTCCCGGGCGCTTGACCGCTGTTCCATCACAAAACGTGTCCACTTCGTGAAGTGTAACCGGTTCACCACGGTCCAAAGAAGCCGCCATGCTGGCCTGTCCGACCCCCTCTACACCAATTACCTTGGTCAGGGGATGATGCACTTTAAGCCAACTGGACACACCAGCCGCCATCCCACCACCGCCAATTTGCAAGAACACATAATCAAACGGTCCTTCATTGGACAAAATGACTTCATCGGCAATCGTGGCTTGTCCGGCCATCGTATAAAGATCATCAAACGGATGGACATAGGGCAGGTTATTTTGTGCAGCAAAATCCTTTGCTGCATCACTGGCCTGATCATAGGTATCCCCAACCAGCACAATTTCGACATGATCTCCACCATGAAGACGAACAGCTTTTTGCTTCATTTGGGGTGTTGAAAGCGGCATATAGATTTTAGCTTCGATCCCCAGCATCCGCACCGCCAAAGCCACGCCTTGGGCATGATTTCCGGCAGACGCCGCCACCACGCATTTTGCGCCCTTTTGCTCACTTAAAACAGCGGTGCAATTATACGCTCCCCGCCATTTATAGGCATTAATCGGGGACAGGTCTTCGCGTTTGACGAAAATCTGCGCGCCGGTTTCGCTCTCGATGCAAGGGATGCTCAGGCGTTGCAGAGGCGTAGGCTGTCCGGCGCGATACACGCGCGTACGAGCTTGAAGAATTTCGGTAAAGAGGCGATCAAAACTTTCTGGTTCCATGGGACAAAACCATATCGTCTTTTCTAGTTAACGTGCAAGCCACAATTCAAAGGCTCGGACAAGGATCTGCCTGACCGGACGAACCCTTTATCTGGATATGGGCATCGGGAAGTTTGCCCAGATTGCCCAGCAGATTGGTCATGCGATCACTCTGAAGGATAATATTATTACCATGAGCAGGTGGGGCTTCTGTACACATACGCTCCTGATAGATCTGATACATGGTCGAGAGTGAATCCGTGTGTTCATAAACAACACGCACCATATCTATATAAGCCCTCCGGCGATCAGACTCCAATTCCTGATATCCTTATTGATCAACCATTTCCTCCACGCACAAGAAGTCGCTGGACGCGATATGAAATGACAGTTTTTTCAGATCTTCTGTACGGAAATCAGGGCTGACAAAGGTTTGACGAAAGAATTTCTGCATTTCTTCGCGAAATAGATCCAAAGTTTCCTGATAATTTGTGGTAGTCACAGATGACAGAACACCATCAATCAACATTTGATGAACATCCCGTGTTTCAAGTGGGTAATAAGCTTCCATCAATGCTGCTTGATATTTATCTTTGAGCCATTCTACGCCAAAACTCATGACACATCCTCCTCGATATGAGACAAAGGACAGGGCCATTCATACCCAAAAGCCCATCCTGTAACTACAGGAGTAGTAGCATAATATGCGTACGAGTTCAAACTTTCCATAAATTTAGAAAGTCCAGACTGGAGAACCTGATTCTATTCAGTCCGCACAGCGGACTCAAGATTACCGTTCACATGGCGGCGCAGGTAGCGCGCCGTGACATCTGTCCATCTGGATTCAGGATGTTCACACGCATATTTGCGGGCCACACGGCGCAACATTCCTTCCAGTCGGTCAGCACTGATAGTGGATTATTGAGGGCTTTCCTCAATCGTCCCAAGGCAACATGACTGCAATACCCTGCATAATCCATATTCGGCGTTTCGCCAGCCTCAAGCATCGAAGAGTAGGCATGACAGCCTTCTTCCAGAGCTTTGCGAATAGATTGATGAATATGGGTATAGCTCATAATATAACCTCCGGTTGATTTGCTCTTTTATTATCTATCGGGCATCCCACCAACATTCCCCGCAGTTTCTAGCGAATTTTAACAAAACTCCCCAACTGAAGACTGGCACGATACCATCATCATTTCTGTTATACACACAGTCTGGAAAATGATCAGGACAATCGGGTTCCAAGAATCCCCCGAATAAGGCCATCCACATCACTGAATAGATCCAAACGCCCCCATACCATTTTTTGACCCCAGCATTACTGTTTCGCAGCAATATTTCAAAAAACGCGCCGATTGGATAATTTCATACTATAAAATACACCCCCGATTGTAAAGAGAAATATTTCGATACATACCGTATTATGTAGTGCAGAACGGTAAGTATCTCTAGCATCACATCTTTCAAGGGTTGACTTGGATCAGAAAATTCTCCCTAATCCGGCGAGAAAATCAAAGAAGGAGCATAAAAAGAATGCGTGCATTTGTATTTCCCGGCCAAGGGTCACAATTTATCGGGATGGGCAAAGACCTTGCCGAAGCCTTTACCCCCGCCCGTGAAGTCTTTCAGGAAGTCGATGACGCCCTCTCGCAAAACCTGTTCAAACTGATGACCGAAGGATCGGACTCTGACCTCAACCTGACCGAAAACACCCAACCTGCTTTGATGGCCGTCTCAATGGCAATAGTCAAAGTTTTGACGGGGCAAGGCGGTGTTGATTTAACCAAATCCGCAACTTTCCTTGCTGGGCATTCACTCGGTGAATATTCTGCACTGACGGCTGCTGGCGCATTTGATATTGCAACCTCTGCTAAACTTTTGAAACTGCGCGGACAAGCGATGCAAAAAGCTGTACCTATCGGTGTCGGCGCAATGGCGGCTATTCTGGGTCTCGACCTTGCCGACGTCCAAGCCATTACCACTGAGGCCACATCGAAAGCCCTCAACGGTGAAACAGTTGCCTCCGCCAATGATAACTCCCCGGGGCAAGTTGTGATTTCGGGTCACACTGGCGCAGTCGCCATCGCGATGGAACTGGCAACCGCCAAAGGCGCCAAACGCGCTCTGCAGCTCCCTGTATCTGCGCCATTCCACTGCACATTGATGCAACCGGCGGCGGACGCCATGGCAGCGGCGTTGGCTAACACCATCATTCAAATTCCATGTTTGCCGATTGTTGCCAACGTCACCGCAAACGCAGTCTCCGACCCGAACGTCATCCGCCGACTCCTCGTTGAACAAGTGACAGGCACAGTACGTTGGAGAGAGTCTGTCATGTGGATGAAAGAACAAGGCATCTCTGAGATGATTGAACTCGGCGCAGGCAAAGTTTTATCAGGCCTCATCAAACGTATTGAAAAAGATGTGGCGACCGAAAGCGTCGGCACACCTGAACAAGTTGAAGTCTTGATTAACAAGTTGAAAGGCTAAACAATCTATGCGGATTGGAATTTGCGGCAGTATGCATTACACAGAAAAAATGATTGAGATGCGTGATGCCCTCAATCATCTCGGCCATGATGCCTTCGTAACCAATCTCGCAGCCCCTTTTGTTGGCAAAGATGACGCAGAAAAAGAACGCATCAAAATCCTGCAAAAGAACGAGCAAGATGCTATTCGCGAATTCTGGGATCTGATGCAGGGAGCAGATGCTATCCTTATTTTAAATTTGGAAAGAAAAGGAATAGCCAATTATATAGGGGGCAATGCCTTCCTAGAGATTGGATTTGCACATATTTTGAAGCAAAAGATTTTCTTATATAATCCAATTCCCGACATCGATTTTTACAAATCAGAAATTGAAGCCATGCAACCGACTATCATTCACGGCGATTTATCTCTCATTCACTAGAAAAGGAAAAATGAAAATGTTTAATCTCACTGGAAAAACAGCACTTGTGACAGGTGCCACAGGCGGTATTGGGGAAGCGATCGCCCGCGCCCTTCACGCCCAAGGCGCAACCGTTGGCATCTCTGGCCGTAACACGGATAAACTCACTGCGCTTGCCGCTGACCTCAAAGACCGCGTTCATGTTCTGCCCGCCGACCTTGGCGCACAAGGTGCAGTGGACGCACTGGTCGCCGATGCCGACAAGGCCATGGGACAGATTGATATTCTGGTCAATAACGCCGGACTCACCCGCGATAACCTGTCCATGCGCATGAAAGACGAAGAATGGGATGAGGTGATTGCCGTCAATATGACCGCCACGTTCAAACTGGCCAAAGCCGTCCAACGCGGCATGATGAAACGCCGCTGGGGCCGCATTATCAACATTGCGTCTGTTGTTGGTGTCATGGGCAATCCCGGTCAATGTAACTATGTGGCTTCAAAAGCCGGTATGATCGGGTGGTCAAAAGCCATGGGACAAGAAATTGCCTCTCGCGGCATTACGGTTAACTGTGTTGCCCCCGGTTTTATTGCAACCTCGATGACCGAAGTTTTAACCGACGATCAAAAAGCAAAAATCTCATCGACTATTCCGATGGGTAAAATGGGCACTGCAGGCGACATCGCCGCAGCCGTCGCTTATCTGGCCTCTGAAGAAGCAGGCTATGTGACAGGAGCCACCATCCATGTGAATGGCGGGATGGCAATGGTCTAGGTCAGATTAACGATAAGGACAAAGAAAAAGGAGCCTTGCGGCTCCTTTAATTTTATCTTTTGTAAGGTTAGGTTTAGGCTGCGCGGGGGCGACGAGGGCCTTGGCTATTAAAGCCGCCTTCTTTTTTATAGCCACCAGATTTGAATCCGCCTTCTTTCTTGAAGCCACCTTCTTTTTTGAATCCGCCTTCACGACGCTCGCCAGATTTTGCACCATCTTTAGAGAATGGTTTAGCTCCATCACGAGAGAAAGGCTTTTTAGCTGCGCCGTCTTTGTTGCCCCATTCTTTACGTGGGCCGTCCTGACGGAAACCTTCTTTACGAGGAGCGTCTTTTGTCCATTCTTTTTTGAATCCGCCTTCACGACGTTCGCCAGATTTTGCACCATCTTTAGAGAATGGTTTAGCACCATCACGAGAAAAAGGTTTTGAGCCAAAAGGTTTTTTCACAAAAGGTTTTTTCTCGCCAACTTTTCTTTCAAAGAATTCTGATTTGGCGTGCGCCAGTTCAGGATCATCATGGGATTCAAAACGAACCGGAGTACGGGTGTCGGAACGTTCTTCTGATCTACGTGGACGGAAATCTTCGCGTCCTCCATCACGAGCAAAAGGCTTGCGACCTTCATCCTTTTTGAAGCTGGATTTCCAGCTTGGCTTGTCACCGAAGCTTCCTTCAGCTTTTTTGAAGCCGGATCCGTTACGACCACCTTCATGACGGCGTTTGGCTCCATTACCATTACTAGGACGTTCACTACGTTCTTGTTTTTTACCCGGATTCATCAAACGATCAATCGCAGACCATTTCGAACGATCCTGGCCGGAGATCAGGCAAATTGCTTCGCCTTCGGCTCCGTTACGGCCAGTACGGCCAATACGGTGAATATAATCTTCCGGACATTGTGGCAGATCATAATTAATAACAGTTTCAAGCAAAGGAATATCCAGACCACGGGCCGCCACATCAGTGGCCACCAGAATACGGACTTCATTCTTGCGGAAAGAGCGAAGAACGCGATCACGTTGTCCTTGGCGCAAATCACCATGAATGGCATCGGCAGAATGTTCATCACGCGCCAATTTACGCGCCAGACGATCAGCACCGTGTTTGGTTTTCACAAACACAATAATTTGACCCGAGCGTTCATCAAGCAATTTTACCAACTGGTCATGTTTGGCATCATCATTTACATGAATGAGTTCCTGACGGATTTTAGGAGCTGCCACATGTGGTTGGTGAGTTTCAACACGAGCAGGGTCTTTAAGATATTTACCAGCCAGTTTCATGATGTTGCCCGGAACGGTCGCCGAGAACATCAGGGTTTGGCGAACTTCAGGCAAATATTCAGCAATGGCTTCCAATTGGACGCCAAAGCCCATATCAAGCATTCTGTCTGCTTCATCAAGAACCAAAAAGTCTGTTTTGTTCAAGCGCAGCGTATCACGTTCCAAATGGTCATTGATCCGGCCTGGTGTTCCGATAATCAAACGTGGTTTGCTTTGCAACTGACGCAATTGTTTGAACATGGCTTCACCACCGATCAACAATGCCGCTTTGACGCCTGAACTTTCAGGCATAAAGGCTTTCAACTGTGTCATCACCTGAACCGCAAGTTCACGGGTCGGGGTCATGATCAAAGCACATGAATATGGGTTGTTCATCAAATGTTGAACCAACGGCAAGCCAAAGGCTGCTGTCTTTCCTGTTCCTGTTTGTGCAGTTCCAAGAATATCACGTCCTTCAAGCGCCAATGGAATGGCTTGCTCTTGAACTGGCGTTGGTGTGGTGAAATCAATGTTTTGTAATTTGTGCAATATAGCTTCGGCTAGGCCGAAAGATTTGAATCCGGTCATTATAAATCCTTATTTATGTCCGTGTGTGATAACCACCACCGTGGCAATTATCAGAGTTTCTGTCAGCCCGATAGTTTGGCTGGCTCTTATTCAACACGGAATAAAAAGGGTTCTATATGACCCGTAAAATCTAGACCGGACTGTAACCCGATCAGGTGTGCGGAAGAAAAGCATGTAACTCGTGGCGCAGTTATGCACAGCTTTTCCACAATAAGTCAAGAAAATAAAAGACAAAAAGAAAAGGGACACAAAAGCATCCCTTTTCCCTTACGCAGTAAAACAATTTCTTAATCTTATTATTATTTCAAGCTCATGCGAACTTCACGCGCCATATCGGGAACAGCGTCGCGGGTTACAAAACGATCGATACAATCGACAACTTTGGTGCACGCATTGGCCGCACTTTTGAACAAATGACGCAAGCCACGAGGAGATGTATCCTGTGCATCGCGAACCGTTCCGAAATCGCCAACATCCATCGTTTCTTTCAGAGCATCACATTTAGTCAGAACTTCAATAGGCCCTGATGTGGTACGAGGAATATCTGCAACACAAGAAAACGCCATTTTGCTTTGATCCAGTTGCGGTGCATTTTGTTCCAGACTCTTTAACAGGGCCTCGGGGTTACTCGGTGAAATCTGGCGTGCCAGTTCAAGACGATCTACTTGGGCATCAGGTATAACACCTGTTGTTTTGGTGATAAAATCAACCAGTTCATGATGAACATATTTTTGTGTCAACGCGTTTTGCGCCAAATCAAACTCGGAAGAGGATACACCTTGCGGGACAACCTCTTGCTCTACTGTTTGAAGGGCAGACTCTTCTGCAAGCTTGCGAGCAGCTTCTTCCACCATACGGTTTTGAACAACATCAACGGGCGCAACACTGGTCGGATTAATTCCTTTCCACTGGTCGACAAATTCTTTGGCAATATTGTGAACGGCACCTTTGCTATGATCCACAACACCTTGCATCATTTGCAGAGCTGCCGCTGGATCAGTCTTATAACTCAAATAAGCCAGATCAATACTCGCTTGCCCCCATGCAGTTTTCTGTCCGGACTCAACTGCCCGATCAATAGCCTGCTTATAAAGATCCTTGGCCAGATCTTCGTGACTACGCACCAAAGCCTGAGCCACATCCTTAATTTTTTGCGCATCATCCGGATGTCCCACCATCGCTTCGACCAAATTTTTAGTCTTATCCGACACATCTTGACCGGATAATAGATCCCGTGCCCGATCAACTGGAGAAAGAACAGCGGGAGCCTCAGGAAGCGTTTGTTCCGCCTCCATTATATTCGAGCTCACATTTGTATTATTTGTAATATCTGGATTTATATCTGCGGGAGTAGCAACACCAACCGTACCGCATGCTGTCTGTGGGTCATTACAATCCAGAGCGACATCAATCGATGGGACTGCCTGAATGGCCGCAGGGGCAGCTTGGGAATTAAATAAATCGGAAAAGAAACCGCTGATGGTCGAAAAATTGCGGATCGTGCCCATGGTGAGGGCAGAAACGCCAACGCCCATCGCAACCCGTTTAATAAAGGTCTTATTCAAGATATCGTCTTCACGAGCATGTTTCCACATCAGGCTGGATATCGATGGTTTCTCAAGACCTTGTTCAATTTGTTTTTTCTGATCTGCCTGTGCGGCTTCTCGTACCATACGAAAACCGGTTGTCGCAATATTGGCAGCCACAACCCCGCCAGCAACGCCCAACAAAACAGGAGCCGCAACCAACGCGACCTTGGCAGTAAGAATATTAGCCGCCATCCCGATCGCCATACTGCCGACAGTCCAGCCACCCTCGCGGCGCAGCCATCCTTTGACATCTGACACGCGGGACAATAATGACCGCCCAGTTTCGGACGTATAAACATCCAGCCGATTATGAGTAAATGTAACCACGACAACACCTCTTGAGATTCTTCTTGTTATATTCCCGTTATATTCGGGACAAATTAATCTGTGAGGGATGTATCATAGGCGGGACAAAAAACGCAAACAAATTATTCTGAAAAATAAAACTTGACATTTTCGACCTAAAAGCTGTATTTCTCCGCCCAGATAAACCAAACAAATTTTAGTCCCAAATTTTAAGGAGGGCGTGTGAAATGAACTTAAATCTGAAACAAACAGCAGCCGCATTGGCATTGGCTTTTGGTGTAGCCGGAACAGCACAAGCAACCTGTACATCTGGTTGCACCCCGTCATCAAGCGGAACCAATAACACCATCAACCTGTCCAATGGCGTAACGGCAAATCCAACAAATACAACTACCGTAGCAGCGAATCCTGTTGCAAATGGCGGAACAAGCTCTGCTGCCGCGAACTCCAGTCTAACTGGTGGAAATAACACTGCAACGCTGACAGGCGGCAACAATGCAGCAACCACAAATGCAACCCTCAATGGGGGCAACAGCACTTCCTCCGTTGGCAATGTTACCGGTGGCAGTTCAACTGTCGGCGTTGGAGTAAGCGTAAACGGAACCAATACCAATGATGTCAGCGTTAACACAGCCGGAACAGTTGGCAATGTGACTGGCGGAACAGCTATAGCCGCTACTGGCGATAGCACTTCTTTTGCTACAACCGGAGCATCTACATCCGGCGCAAGTGCCACCGTTGCGGAAGGTGCTGTGCAAAACAACACATCAAACAATATCGTTTTCAAAGATACCAAACAGGATTATGCAACCCCTCTGGGTAGCCTTGTTATCAATGATGCACAAATCAATGATATCTGTGCCGAAGGCGAAGGCCGTTCAATCGGATTCGGAATTTCTGCAGTTGGTGCGGGTGCAGCCCAGTTTACAATCGGTCGTCCAGTAGATAAATCGAGCGAAATTTACGCAGAATGTGTACGTGCACATAAAGAAAATCAACGCCAGTACACAATGTTTAATGCAGGCGGCATATACCGTTATACAACTTTTACTGAATGGGAAGAGTCAGCAAAACAAGATCCTAAAAGCATGCTGCCTTTGGCTGCTGATGAAGCTCGCGCACAAGCCGCTCTCCCACGGGAAAAGCAGGATGCATTCTTTCTAGCTTCTGTTCCACAAGCACCGACCGAACCTGTAAAGGCAACAACCATAGTTTATAATAAAGCGGCAAATGGTTTAGTTCCTCCGGAAAATTGTCCGGCAGAGCGGATCAAATACGATGCCAAAACAAATACTCTGGTTTGTTCCAACGGTTTGACCAGATAGTGTTTTTAGTTTTTTAAAGATGCGATTAAGCCGACCGAAAGGTCGGTTTTTTCAAAGGCCGGAGTTCGAAATATGAATCAGTTGAATAACACTATCCGCTCTGTAACAATGTCCATGATTTTTATGGCGGCCAGTAGCCTCGCCAGCGCCAATCAAGACAGTATCCTTTCTGCAAAGGAGCAACAAGCTATAGATGGGTTGAAAGAAAAAGGCATTACAGAAGTTTATTTGTTAAATGAACAAGCCGCGATTCTAAAATATGTGAAGAATGGTGAGATCATCATGACTGCCCCAGCTATATCCGGAAAGCACAAAGGGGACACTATAACAGACCATAAAGAGGCCACGCCTGCCGGGATTTTTGAACTCAGAGCCTACCTCAATGGCGAAGATATTCAGTATTATAGAGTAGGACGAGAGGCCTATCTTATCCACGAAACAGGGCCAATCCGCCGAAAACTCCTCTCCAAAAGAGGAACAATCCCATCTGACAGCTTTAGAGTTTCAAGCGGCTGTATCAATATTGTCCCTTCGGACTTCAGACAAATCTATAACAACGTAGCCAATGCACAAAAGGCCTCGTTCCTATTTGTCATGCCCGAAAGAGAAATGGATATGGACAAGGCACTCCAAAGCTTCCATTTGGAAAATGATTGACATAATGCATTAAATAAGGTAGATTGTCGCCTATGTTTATAAGCACCGCAAAAAAACTTAGTACAGCCTTTCTGGTCGCATCTCTGGCGGGATGTGCAACGACCCGTTTTACAGATGGGTATAACTGCACAGAGGTCGAGCAAACCAAACCAATTATGATTCCATTATTGGCAGAAATTCGTCCAAGCGACAAAATAACCGAAATCCCTGAATGTGTAGAAGGTAAACGCGCTGCCGCAGCAACTTTGCAAGACCAACCGCAAAAAAGGACATTGGGGCCAATGGGATACTTGTTTGGCAAGAAGTTTACCGAGATTCACAATGGCATCATCAAGACCGCCCCAAAGTCTGAAGAAAAAACCACGAGCCAATTGGTTCTCGAGTTCTATAATTCTATGCTCAAACATTTTGGTGATGTTAGTGTCAGCTTTTTTGAGAACCCCATTCTTCCCACCAAGGAGAAAGAAGTCGAAAAACCAAAAGCCTGCTCATCAGACAGTCTTGTCTATAGTTGCAAATAATTCTAAACTGTCCCTATGACATTAGAATTTGCACAAGAAAAAAATTTTTACACATCCTCCCTGACCTCGAAAAAGTCCGGCCCGTTAAACGGGTCCGCCCGCATTCCGGGGGATAAATCCATGTCGCACCGGGCGTTAATGTTCGGCGCACTGGCTGAAGGCGAGACTATGATCTCCGGCCTTCTCGAGGGCGAAGATGTCTATAACACTGCCACCGCAATGCGTGCCATGGGTGCCAACATCACCAAAGGTGATGACGGGTTATGGAGATGTTTTGGTCAAGGCGTCGGCAATCTGGAAGAACCTTCCGGAGTTCTCGAGATGGGAAATTCCGGAACCTCCACGAGATTGTTACTGGGGATTGTTGCTGCCCACCCGATGACCGTATGCTTTACCGGCGATAAATCACTGATTAAACGCCCCATGGGCCGCGTCATTACCCCGTTGGAACAAATGGGAGCAACCTTTCTCTCACGAGCAGGAGGGCGCCTCCCTTTGGCCATCCGCGGTACAGACAACGCCAAAGCCATCACCTATAAGTTACCCGTTGCCTCGGCACAGGTAAAGTCAGCCATCATTTTGGCAGGCCTCAATGCCCGTGGCACAACAACAGTCATTGAAAGCCACCCCACCCGCGATCACAGCGAGAATATGCTGCGCCATTTCGGTGTGAATGTCACCGTTGAGAAAACAGAAGATGGTGCAGATGCAATCTCGATCACTGGCGGTCAGGCTTTGCTGGGATGCGCTGTTGATGTCCCATCCGACCCAAGCTCGGCAGCATTTCCCGTTGTGGCAGCCCTGATTAACCCGGGCTCGGAAATCAAATTGCATCGCATCGGCATGAACCCGCGCAGAACCGGACTATATGACACCCTAATCGAAATGGGTGCTGAAATCACTTTTGAAAACCAGAAGATCGAAGCAAGTGAACCGATTGCAACGCTCGTTATCAAATCAACAAAACCGTTAAAAGGCATTACCGTTCCCCCCGAGCGCGTCCCGAGTATGATTGATGAGTTTCCCATTCTGGCAATGGCCGCCGCCTGTGCCGAAGGCACAACAAAGATGACTGACCTCGCAGAACTACGCGTCAAAGAAAGTGATCGGTTGCTGATGGTTGCCAATGGATTAAAAGCCTGTGGCGTCGAATTGGAAATGGGCGAAGACTGGTTAACCATTCACGGAAATGGCAAACCACCCAAAGGTGGAGCCATGATCGAAACCGCACTGGATCACCGGATCGCCATGAGCTTTCTGGTTCTGGGAACGGCAACACAAGAGCCCGTCTCAATAGATGACAGCTCGCCGATCAAAACCAGTTTCCCAAACTTTATTGAGCTAATGAGGGAGATTGGCGCGGATATTGATAGTCGGGCTTAAGCCTGGCGATCTGTTGAGAATCTTCACTTTGAACTTTTTCATTCAAGCGACGAAAAATCTTGTCCCGCTGACCTCTGTTGCTCGCACAAATAACACCAATCACTGCGTCAGGTTTCTGGTCATTATCTGTATCAATCATCGCTACCCCATTGCTGCACCCGCCAAGATAACCACTTTTCCCAAGCACATACCCGTCAAGGCCAATCTTGGTGGTGCTACTCAGACCAATGCGCAAAGGTCTGTCATCAAGGGTAGCCTTCTTGCTCCGCATAATTTCTTGAAATTCTTCCTCTTGGAAATCATGATAAAGACGCAAGGCCAACTGACTGATCTCGGACACTGTACTCACAGAATCTAGACGGTCCTTATTACTTGGATAATGCGGCATAACAGGAAGACCAGTCGAATTCAAAAATATAGTGTGATGTAATTCAAGTTCTTGGGCTTTATCATTCATTCGTTTGACAAACGCTTCTTCAGAGCCAGCGACCGCCACCGCCAAAGAATAGGTCAGAATATTGTTTGATTGCAGCAACATACCGGTCAGAGCTTCACGCACAGTAAAGCTCCCCACACCTTTGGGTAATCTAGCAAACCCGCTAAAGATAAGATTGCTTGCCTCTTTTGGTTTTCTGATTTCTGTATCCAGACCAATCTCGCCATTGCGGATCGCATCAAAGACAACATAAGCACTCATCAATTTTGCGAGAGATGCGGGAGGAATTAAGACATCGGCATTTTTTGACTGAACTTTTTCTAATTCAGGTTTTTTCTCGGGGCCCTTATCAACAATCAGCGCACTTAACGTCGCATGTTGCCACCCCTTACCTCATTTCAAGGGCTCAACTTCCGCTTGGGAGTCTCTGTCCAGCTTCTCATCTGACATTGTACTCGCCCACGCTGTTGAGGCGCCAAAATGCACAAACAATACCTACGCGCCGCATGCGGCGACCGAACGAAAAGTGTGTAATATTGATAGATCCGAGACTGCCAAGAACAACTCTCCCTGTTTATTTATATTTTTTTATATTTTCATCTGCTTATGTGCAGTTTTTTATTTCTTTGAACTTGCACCACTAGTTCCATAATGTCAATTTCATTTATTTTTCAAAATACAACTTCATATAACAGGCTATACACAAGAGCCATAAACGAGTGTATATACATTTCCATGTCTATCTTTATGAACATCGCCATTGACGGCCCATCGGCTAGCGGTAAGGGAACCATTGCCCGCCGATTGGCCGAACATTTCCACCTTTCCTATCTCGACACAGGCGCACTTTATAGAGCAGTCGCGAAACATATTCTGGATCAAGGCAAAAACCCCGATTCTCCGGAAGATGCCGTAGCCTCAGCGATCTATGTCCGCGACCATTTATCCTGGGAGATGCTGGAAGATCAGGCATTACGAAACGATATTGTAGCCGATGCCACCTCCCGGTCATCACAAATACCCGCAGTCCGCGAGATTCTTAAAGATACACAACGGCAATTTGCACAGCACCCACCCCATAAACCGGACCTAAAACCATGGGCAGGGTCTATATTGGATGGTCGGGATATTGGAACGGTCGTATGTCCGGATGCAACCATAAAATTCTTTATAACCGCCTCTCCTGAGGTTAGAGCGGATCGCAGAACTAAAGAATTGCTGGCCAAGGGAATTGACACCACATACAAAACTGTCTTGCTGGATATGCTGGATCGGGATGCCCGCGATAGAAACCGCTCGGTAGCTCCAGCGCGTGCAGCAGAAGATGCGATTATTCTGGACACTTCTGACTTAACCGCAGACGCCGTGTTTGAAAAGGCCTGCGATCTTATCAAGAAAAAGCTGGCTTAAAGCACTGCCCCGCACAGATCTGAACAAATGGCCTATACCAAACTTCCTGCACGAAGCTCTCCCTAAAAGTAAAAATTATGAAAATAGCAACCAGAAGAGCTTAAAAAGTTGCAGAAATCAGCCTTTTCCCTTGCATGAAATTGCTATTTAACGTATGAGTCCGCCTGTCCTATCGGGTACGAAAGCTTGGGGGTTTCCCTGACCTTATCCTCTGGCCTTTGGGACATATTTCTATTTCCTGAAAGGAAAACAAACTATGGCACACGCAGCCTCTAACATACTAGACCGCGAAGAATCGAACGAGTTTGCAGCTCTTCTCGCGCAAACACTAAAACCGCAAACAAAATTTACTGGACAAGTTTTGAATGGCCGGATCGTTGGCATCACTGAAGATACAGTGATCGTTGATGTCGGATTGAAATCCGAAGGCCGAATTTCCAAACGTGAGTTTGGTATGCCAGGTCAAGATCCGGAAGTCCGCATTGGCGATACTGTTGAAGTATTCGTCGAACGTATGGAAGACAAAGACGGATACACCGTACTTTCCCGCGAGAAAGCACGTCGTGAGGAAGTCTGGACTGTCCTTGAAAGATCCTGTGAAGCAAAAGAACGCGTTACCGGTGTTATTTTCTCCCGTGTCAAAGGTGGTTTCACTGTTGATCTGGGTGGTGCCGTTGCATTCTTGCCGGGCTCACAAGTTGACATCCGTCCTGTCCGTGACATCTCGCCATTAATGGGAACCCCGCAGCCATTCATGATCCTGAAAATGGACCGCGCACGTGGAAACATCGTTGTATCCCGTCGTGCAATTCTTGAGGAAAGCCGCGAAGAGGCCCGTTCAGAATTGATGGAACAACTGCGCGAGGGTTCTATCGTCGAAGGTATCGTCAAGAACATCACCGATTACGGTGCGTTTATCGATCTCGGCGGTGTGGACGGTTTACTGCACGTTACCGATATTTCATGGAAACGTGTCAACCATCCTTCCGAAGTTCTGAGCGTTGGTCAAACCATCGAAGTTCAGATCATCCGTTACAACGAAGAAAACCAACGTATTTCTTTGGGTATGAAACAACTGGAATCCGACCCATGGTCAGAAGTCAGCGGAAGATACACCAAGGGTCTTCGTACAACTGGGAAAATCACCAACATCACCGATTACGGTGCGTTTGTTGAATTGGAACCAGGTATCGAAGGTTTGGTACACGTATCGGAAATGTCATGGACCAAGAAAAACGTTCACCCGAACAAAATCGTCAACCCTGATCAAGCGGTTGAAGTTGAAGTTCTGGAGATCGATATGGACAAACGCCGTATTTCTTTGGGTATGAAACAAACCCAGGAAAACCCATGGTCTGCTTTTTCAGCTAATCATAAGTCCGGAGAAGAGATGGAAGGCGAAATTCGCAACATCACTGAATTCGGTCTGTTTGTTGGTATGCCCGGCGACATCGATGGTATGGTTCACCTGTCCGACGTTTCTTGGGAAGATGCCACCGAAGATGCTTTGAAGGCATACAAAAAAGGTGACATGGTTAAAGTCCGCATTCTGGACATTGATGCCGATAAAGAACGTATCGCTTTGGGTATCAAGCAAATGATGAATGACCCGATGGCTGGTGCCATGTCCGGTCTGGCCAAAGGTCAGGTTGTGACATGTACCGTTATCGAGGTTAACGACAAGGGTATTGAAGTTTCCGTTAACGAAACCGTTAAAGGATCCATCAAACGCGCGGATCTTTCACGTGAACGTTCCGAACAACGCCCTGACCGTTTTGCTGTTGGTGAAAAAGTCGATGCCAAAATCACCGGTGTTAATGCCAAGAAACATCACTTGAATCTGTCGATCAAACAACGTGAAATCGACGAAGACAAAGCTGCTATGGCTGAATTCGGCTCAACCGAATCCGGTGCATCTTTGGGTGATATTCTGGGCGCCGCTTTGAAAAAAGAAGGTAAAGCCGAATAGGCAATACTCAAATGAGATTCATGAAAAACAGCCGGATACCTTCTGGCTGTTTTTTTATTGACGAGTGATTAGGGAAGAGATTAGAACTACCAATACATTACATAAGTGAGAGGCATAAACCCTTTGGAAAACAAGTTATTTTTTGCTCATCAAAATCTAGATCACAGATATCGTGGAACTGATGTAGAGATTATACACCATATATTATCTGGTGAGGCTTTCCACATCATAACGGGCGATAATTTTGGTAAATACGTATTTCAGAGAAATCAACTACGCCAATACGCGTACTCGCCAGCTGGGACATATACAGAGCCATCCAACCTTACAGCATCGTCCCTTATCACCGCAATCATGCGCCATCAAATAAGCTTGCAAGCAACGGCACTTGCTGGATTAGCCAGAGCATTCAACATACATGCTGTACCCTTTCTTGATGCACTGATTGATAGAGGTGGATTTCAGTTAAGAACTGACGGCGGTCTTAAAAATATGCGGCTTGAAATGATTTTTAATGGCGCTGCAATCTCACGGGCTGAACTGAAAATAATGACCCCTGA
Source organism: Alphaproteobacteria bacterium CG1_02_46_17 (assembly GCA_001871905.1). Lineage (GTDB taxonomy): Bacteria > Pseudomonadota > Alphaproteobacteria > Micavibrionales > Micavibrionaceae > UBA1573. The sequence goes on from MNUG01000017.1 coordinate 187,681, forward strand.
AATGGAGAGTGGAAGAATTTCTGGAATGAGCTTTTCCGAGGTGAGCATATCGGCATCGGAGTTTTTACACTCCCTGAAATATAACGGCATTATCTTTACCCCCGAACAATCAATCGTGTTTCAAGAGGCTCTAAAACAGAACGAAACGAGGATGGCCAAACAAACAGGCCAAGCACTATCGTTCCTTAAAAAATAAACAGATAGATAAAACTAACGAGTTGGATTGAGATCTTGCCAAGGGCTGGTTGGGCCTTCAACATTTGATCCAGCTTTTCCCCCTTCTTTGATTTTGACTTTCATCACTGGTGCCTTGGCTTTTTCAGAAAGATAGTTGAAAAAACTCGCCAAACTATCAAAGCTGAGTGCTGTTCTGGTTACTTCGATCTTCTGTGTAACCGTTTCAACCATCACATGTTCAAGCATCTCGCCAAAATTCTGCACCGATGAACCTTCTGTTAAGTGGGCATCAGGTTTATCCGGATTATAATCTTTACCCGAGCCAAACATATCATCTTTACTGCTACCAAAAGCCGTTTCTTTCTCGGCAGAGAAATTCAAAAGTTTGGCTTTTTTACTCTCTGGGCTTCCTGACTTTTTGGCTGACTTGTCCTGAGAAGATTTGCCAATAACGCTTGAAGCAAATCCCGAAAAAGCCGCAACCATAGAACTGGCCAACGCAACCCCACCACTTAGAACCAAAGACGGATGCGGAAGTCCAAATAACGTCCGGCGCTGGCGTTGCAATGCATCTCGCTTATCAACAAAATCAGGATCGGCAATATCACGGGCCGAAGCCTCGCCATTGGCCTGCCCGATATCGACCATAAATAATTTCCGGCTAAGATCATTTTCCGAAGCAAAAGATGAAGCTCCGGGAACCAGAATACTAATAGGAGAGATGGCCAGCAAACGCAGTTTACGCTCGGCATTTTCCTCCGGAGACAATGTCGGATCATCGGCAAAATCAAGAAAAGGTTCAACCATCACGCGGTAACGCCGTGGAGACTTGCCACCGCCTTTACCGGAGGAGCCATCTTCATCGCCATCTTCACCCTCTTCATCATAGACAAGCTCATCTAGCTCGTATTCGTCAGAAGGCTCACGATCCTTGTTCATATCATCTGTCATATCCATACCGCCATTCTACGCTTTTTTTGGTTCTGACGAAAGATGGGATGAAAGATATTCATGAACCAGCCCATCCCTGACCCCTGCGGTCGATGTCACAAAGATTCTTGGCCCAAGAACCTGCAAAACAATACGCAAGACCTTGGAAGCAACAGGCGCCAGATTGGCGCGTTGCCCTTCGAGCTTATACTGTACCTTAATCTCTTCAACAGACATATCTTCGATTTTGCGGCAGAACTCGATCAACATACTCGCCGGAATGGCATATCCCTGAATATCATGGTTTGAACCGATATCCTGCATTTGCGCCTGAGCCAAAGCACGCCATGACCCCCCGATTCCATAAAGAGCCGGTTTTGCGCCAAAACTGTCCTGATGAGTCAAAAGGAGATCAGTAATCTTCTGATCCTGATTTTCTCTCTCCATAGACTGGATACGGAATGCCCCCAAAGGCAGACTGATCGTCGAACCAACAACCCCGTTTTCAATCAAGGCCAATTCCAGAGATCCTCCGCCAAAATCAGCAACCACACCTTTCGCCTTGGGGTCAAGTGCCAGCACTCCTTCGGCAGCATAAGTAGCTTCTTCATCACCACTCAGAACCCGAATATCAAGATCGGTCAATTTTTTAACCTGCTTGATAAAATTCTCGCCATCGAGAGCATCTCTGACTGCTGCCGTTGCCACAACACAAACACGCCCCGCTTTTTGAGAGTCGGTAATTAACTGGTAGCCCTGAATTGCCTTTAACGCCGACAAAATCCCGTCAGGATTCAATTTACCGGTACGCCCCAGATCACGACCTAAAGCGCAATACACCTTTTCATTGAATGTTTGCGTGGGATAGAGTGTGGACACATCATAAATAACCATCCGGACAGAATTCGACCCGATATCAATAACGGCAAAACCTGACTCGCCAAGTTGTTGTGGCATAACCTATCCCTATTTCCTGCTATGTCTCTTTATTCTTGGTTATTTTTCATTCATCGAATTTTCGACCGTTTTCAGGATCGGCTTCATCAGATATTCCATCACAGTTTTGTGACCCGTCACAATATCAACAGTTGCAATCATCCCCGGAATAATCGGTAAAGGTTTCCCGTCACGATAGAGCGTATTGCTGTCAGTCCGAACCGTTACACGATAAAAACTTTCGTCCTTGTCATTCTTGATTGTATCAGGGGAGATATCAATAACCTTACCCTTCAACCCGCCATAAATAGTAAAATCATACGCCGTAATTTTGACCATTGCCTGCATATCAGGGCGAAGGCGTGCAATATCGGATGGCTTAATTTTTACCTCGACCAGCAAATTATCATCAACAGGAACAATCTCGACAATCGGATCACCGGGCCGAACGACACCACCAACCGTATTGATTTTGAAATCCTTGATCGTCCCGTTCACAGGCGACCGTATTTCTGTCCGGTCTTTCTTGTCTTCCAAAGCTCCGAGGGTTTGTTTGACTGTATTCATCTCAATGGTCTTGGCAGCCAAATCTGTTTGCGCTTCGGCAATCGAGCTATTTTGAGCATCAGCAATCCGTGCTTCAGCCTCGGCAATCGCCGACTTGGCACGCGGAACAGCTTCATATACTCCATTCAATTCAGTCTGCTTTTCCTTGATGCCGCGCTCCAACTGGATCAATTCGATCCGTGGAGCCGACCCTTTTGCGACCAATGGCTCAATCATATTTTTTTCCTGACGAGAAAGGCTGATCACTGCCGCCAAATCATGCGCCATTGTCGTCAGCTCGCTCACTTCTTGCCTGCGCTGGGAAAGTTGCTGTTCCAGAACTTCTGTCTGACCTCTCAACTTATCTCTATTGGCTTTAAACGCGTTTAACTCTTCCTTCACACTCTGAGGCGCCTTTTTGATTACAGAGTCAGGAAATTCAACCGTATCTTTTCCATCAACTTCGGCCTGCAGTCGCGTGATCGCCGCCAAAAGACCAAGATAGCGAGCTTCGTTGCTCCCCAGATCAGACAGCGCACCAACATCCTTGAGCCGCATAATCACTTCATCTTTTTTGACGATATCACCTTCTTTATACAAGAAAGCTTCAACGATTCCGCCTTCCAGATTTTGGATGATCTGCACTTCACCAGCCGGAATAACCTGACCTTCACCACGCGCTGTTTCATTGATTTTGGCAAAGCTTGCCCACATCACAAGCACAACAAAGAACAAAAATACCGTCACAAGAATCATGTGACGATGGAGCGGCAATTCATCATCCGTCATAAAATATTTATCCGCATAAGCCGCCGCACGATCTGCACGTTGACGTATCCAGTTATTACGGATTTTTCCCCAATCTTCATTGGAGTTCATATTCAGATTTGTATCATCTTCTTTGATTGGCTGATTCATATTCTATGCTCCTGCCTGCACATCAGTACGACCCGAGAATTCACGAGCCTGAAGGCGACGAATGATTTCATCACGCGGCCCGAACGCCACTAGATTTCCACGATCCAGCAGGATGAGTTTATCAACCAGATCCAGCATCGCCCCCTTGTGGGTAATCAAAATTGTAGTCTTACCGCGTGAGATCGTTCTCAAACGTTCACGAAGTTTAAGCTCCGAAGTCGGATCCATCGAGGCTGTCGGTTCATCCAACAGCAGAATAGGCGGATCATAAAGCAAAGAACGTGCAATCGCGACGGCCTGACGTTGTCCGCCAGAAAGTGCTTCGCCACGTTCGCCAACCTGCGTATCCAGTCCCTTTTCAGTATCCTGCAAGAACTCGAGAACACCCGCCAATTCAGCAGAACGCACCACAGCCCGATCAGGTGCCGTTTCATGCCCCATCGTAATATTTTCCCTGACTGACCCATAGAATAAATTCGGGCTTTGCTGGACTGCGCCAATGCTGCGACGCAGATCACCCGGATCAATCTGGCGTACGTCTGTTCCGTCAAGCAGAATGGCTCCGTTACTAGGTTGATAGAGATTAACAAGTAAACGGGCCAACGTTGTCTTACCCGACCCGACCGCTCCGATAATTCCGATATGTTCACCCTGATTAATGGTCAAAGAAAGTTTTTGAACCGCAGGGTAGGATTGTCCCGGATATTTGAATTCAACATCACGAAACTCGATCTTGCCTTCAATGCGTGGCATCGAGATAAAATGTTTTCCTACAGGGCGTTCAACAGGACGCCGCATTAAATCTTCGAGCTGGCGCAAAGCCTCAAAGCTCTGGTTAAACCGGGTCATAAGTCCTGCAACTTGTGCCAACGGCCCCAAAGCACGCCCAACCAGCAGAACAGCACCAACCAACGCCCCTTGCGTTAACATGGCCTCAGAGATCATATAGACACCGGCAATCACCATGCAAACAACTGTGAACTGCTGAACAAAAAGTGAGAAATTGAGCGCCAACGCAGCAACCCGTTTGGATTTAACCGAGGTCCTTGACCCCTTTTCAGTCAGCTCTTCCCAGCGGCGCTGCACATGACCCTCTGCTGCTTGTGTTTTGATAGTTTCGAGTCCGGTAATGGCTTCAAATAACAAAGCATTCTTCAGTGCATTTTCATGCATAGATTGACGGATAATTCGTTGCATCGGCTTTTGCAAAACCCACCCACACAATATTACAATCGGAATAGCCACCAGAGGGATAATGGCCAATGGCCCGGCAATCACCGCAATGATAATGATAAAAAATAAAGAGAAAGGCAGATCAATCAAAGCGGCCATAGTGGCAGACGTAAAGAAGTCACGAATGGTTTCAAACTCGCGCATATTGCTCGCCAAAACCCCTGCACTTGCAGGCCGCGACGTCAATGTCATGCCCAATAATTGTTCAAATAGCTTAGCCGAAATTTTAACATCGGCCTTGCGGCCCGCCACATCAAGAAAATAGGAACGCATATTCTTCATGATGAAATCAAACACATAAACAATCAGCGCACCCAACGATAACACCCACAAAGTTTCATAGGCACCATTCGGAATTACGCGGTCATAGACATTCATAATGTAGAGCGTACTAGCCAGGGCAAAACAGTTAATCATCACCGTGCCCAAAATAACTTCACGATAGATAATCCAGTTTTCTTTGAGAGATCCCCAGAACCAATCGCTTGCCGTATCAATCTCTGCAGGCCCGGCGCGATCATCTACCCGCGCGACGGGACGAACAAAGAAACAGTAATTGGTAAAGATTTTCGACAGTTCGGAAAACTTGACAACTTTGCGCTCATCAGGACTTTCAGGAAACTGCAAGACAAACTGGGTTTCAGGATGAATTTCGGCATTCTGACCAACCACTTTTTTGGGTGGGTGATTTTTATGAAAGCGCACTTCCCACAAAATACAGGCCTGTTTGTGTTCCAAAACGAGGATACAAGGCAAGTTAGGAGCAATCGCCAGAGATTCCAAAGACCTCTCGGCTAACTTGGAATTCATGTCGGCCCGTAATGCCGCCCTTTCAAACAAGGCTGGCGTAATACCGGTCGAAGGAATTGGCAAACCTGCCGTTAATGCGTTCTCGCTCGTCCGGCGTCCATAATGTCCGGCAAGCAGACGCAGGCATTCAATCAATGGAAAATGTAGCGCAATTCTGTCAGCCTCGATCGGCCAACTGTCATGAGGCTGAGAATCTTTTTCCGATTGCGTCGAAGAAGAAGGTGTCTTTTTAGGATCTTGAGAGAGAGGAGTTTGATCGGTCATGCAACGTACCACAGTAAGTCCCCCTCCCGAAATCCGAAACCGGGGGAGAGGGGCAAGTGAACAAAACTAAACGAACCGGCTTCCAATGATATCCAGAAGGAGCCAACCCGCCTAAATCACGCCTGAATTATCCCCGGCTTGTATCTGCTGGATTGACTTCCTTGGGATATGGAACACCCATGGCCGGAAGCAAAGTTCCGCGCAAAGCCAGAAGACGATAAACCGCAAACATTTCCAAATAATCGTTATTGATGGCATTGCTGCGAGAAACGAACCACTCGTTTTGGGAGTCCAGAACATCGAGCAACGTCCGGCGATCAAGATTGAACTGATCTTTATAAGCCTGAACAACCATCGCGTTGGCTTCCGCTTGCTTTTGGAATGCTTCGGTGCGTTCGCCAGCCGCCTTCATATTAGCCCAAGTCTGACGGACATCGGCTTCAACACCACGTGCGACATCATTGCGGGAGTTCTTGGCCTCGGCATGACGGTAAACATATTCACGGATACGCGCCTGATCACCGCCACCGCGATATAAGTTCCAGTTCGCAATAACCAATGCACTGGCTTCTTGTGTACGGCCTTCTACACCGTCCAGATTATCACCAACAGATGCACCAGCCTGAAAATCGATTTGCGGATACAATGTGGATTTGGTCTGTTCACGTTCAGCTTCAGCAACATTCACATCAGCTTCCTTGACATCCAGCGTCGCGCTGTGCGTCAGAACTTGTTTTACTTCATCGTCAACATTGGACTCCAGAAGATTATCAGGAGATACAGGACGAGTTAAATCAGGTTGAGGTACATCACCAACCAGACTGCGGTAGGTTGCCTCAGCATTACGCAAGGACTGGCGAACAGCGGCCTCTTGCGCAACAGCCGCAGCAACACGGGCCTTGGTTTGCTCAACGTCAGCAATAGTTGAACGACCAGCACTGGTGCTGTCTTCAATCTGTGACATGATCTGGTGGTGTTGATTCAAATTCTCGACAGCAATCGCCAGCAACTCACGTTGACGCATCACATCAAGATAAGACTCTACAATATCGAGAGCCAAGAATTCTGCAGTTTCACGAACACGGTGAGATGCAGAGCGAACGCGGTGGCTCTGACGTACATTCTCGTAACGTGTATTGAACCCGTCAAATAACATTTGTGTCAAAGTCAGACTAGCCTGAGAGCGCCACAAATCAGAATGACCACTAATTGATCCATCAGGGTCGCTGTAAATGCTTTGAAATCCCGTGTCAGCCCGCATATCGATAGAAGGTAAGTACAACGCCTTGGCCTGTTGGAGCTCTTCATCCGTTGCACGACGGTTATTCTGGACTGTCTCGGTTTTTGGATTAGTCAAAACGCCGACACCAACCGCATCACGCAGAGTAATGATCCGGTCAATCGAACGTGGATTGTATGATCCGACCTGTGTCGCCGCAGCAATAGCTGGTGTTTCGGGACTATCTGTCGATAGAACAGGAGCAAGTGGTTTCGGTTCTTCCTTCACAACTTGTTGTGTCATCCCATCCGCCTGAGGAACAGGCAAGGCATCAGCCTGTGCCTTCATCTCGTTTTCCATAGCCTGAGCGGCGTCTTGTGCTTTGGCGGAAACTCCTGCACCAAAAACAGTCAGAGCTGCTGCGCACACCATCAAAACATTGCGATATGAAAAACTCATCTTTTATCTCCTCGTCCCATCACTGGGCAATTTATGGGATTGAAATCCTGACAGTAGTTATGATCTTTTTTGCCGATAAAAGCAAGACCGGGGCGCATATAATCGCCCCGGAATATAAATTATGTTAATTACGCAGTCCCAAATCCGCTTTGGGTATTCTCTGGATTGGTCAGACGGACAATATCGCTAAGATGAACATCCGTAACTCCTTGAAGAACAACGACATCCTGAACAGCATGACCAGTTCCACGACCATCAGCATCCACGCTGATAATCGTATTGCCGTTTTCCGTTCTGGCAAACACGAAGTCCTGAATGGCAACATCAACACCAGTTTGAACATCAATCAGGCTACCCAGATCCAGAATATCACCATCAGCAACATTAAAGTTACTGATAATAATAGGATCAGGTGAAGACAATGTTCCGGTATCTGACGAGCTGGAGCTGACCTGCGTATATGAACTGCTGCTTGTAAAGCTCGAGCTATAAGACACAACAGACTCGCCATTCACAGTGACTTCATTGGTATTGGTTGCGTTCACAACGTTAACCACGTTAATCACATTGGTCGAACCAGTAGGGCATTCACAACTGCAATGACCTTCGTACAAAGTGACCGTCAGCGTATCTGCCGAATATGCCAGATTGTTGGCTGTTGTGCATTCTTCACCAGAGAGATTAACCTCTTGGGAGACCGCAGTCACCAGCAGATCAAACTGACCTTCGTAATGACTTGGAGCCAGAATATGCAGATTGTCCAACTGGTCTTCGCTCAAAACCCAACGACCCGTCGCAGAATCATAGACACCACGATCCAACGAGAACCCATCAGGCAATCCTTCAATGCGGATTTCCTTGATGACTTCAGATCCATCTGTATCTTTCAAGGACACATCGACCTGCAAGGCGACAGCAGAAGAATCAACCGCATAAACGTCATGCAGATCAAGGTTCGGTTTATCAGCCACAGCATCAACCACCACATCCATGTAAGCATGAGCCGTTGCAGTCAAAGCTGTATCAGGATCGTAAACAGAAGATGTCACCACCAGGTTATCCAGATCAACATCACTGTTAGCAGGAGGATAAACGGTCGGGCCTCCTGTGTATGATGTTCCGGCAGCCAGAGTGATCGACCAAGTACCGGTCGCCACGTTATACACGCCACCGCTGGTCGTGGTATCAACCACCCATCCTGCAGTAAATCCGGCAATACTCAATGTAATGATATCATTACCATTTCCTCCGGTTGCGCTGGTTGAGACCTGCAACTGGACATGGCCATCTTCATAAACACAAGCATCACAAACCTCAACGCATGGAGGTTCTGGCGGCAGATAACGAGGAGCAACATCAATCACCAGATTGGCGTTGGCTGTATCCTGATCGGTATCCGTCAACGTATAGGTGAAGACTTCCTGACCCCCTGTCGTACCCGGATGAACGGTATAAGTATATTGACCATTCGACCCGATTGTCAGAGTGCCATAATTACCATCAATAGACACAGTTCCGCTATTTGGAACAGCCACAGTTGTTGCACCATGTTTGGTATGGGTCACACCATTCGCAGTATAATCGGAACCAATGTCATCATTCAGATCAACATCACCGGTAACACTATTCTGGCTGGCTGGAACCGAATTATGATCGTTAACAGCAACTGGGCCATCATCATCAATACCGATTTTGATAGTTCCATTAACACTATCACCATCAGCGTCTGTTGCCTTCACACCAAACGACACATAAAGAGTCTCGTCGTTGTTGCCAGCAATAGAATGATCCAGATTATCCAACAGGGTAAATTTATAGGTTCCATCTGTATTCACTTTTAAGGTGAATACATTTGTCGATCCTGCCTTACCGATATAGGTATCTCCAACCAAGGTCACCACAACAGCAACACCGCTGGAGGTTAAAACACCACCTTTGGCATTACCAGAAACAACAACACTGGATGTTCCCAACGGAGTAACAGTACCCGGGCCATCACCATGATAATCAGGAGAAACCGTTCCATTTACAACGATTGGGCCCAGATCTGTTTCATCAATGTTTTTGCAATCATTGATAACTGTTGGCTGTTGATCCATATGATCAACCGTCACGGTGAGCAGAGCCGAAGCAGGGTCGCCGTCTTGATCCACAATCTTGTAGGTAAACGCATCAGACCCAACACTCGCACCGGTATAGGTGTAAGCGCCGCTCGAAGCAATCGTCAGGTTTCCGTGAGCACCAGCAATCGTTACTGTTCCCGTCGCAGGCACAACAACCGTGTGACCGTTAAACGAGATTTCTTTCACAACATAACCAGGCGTGTCTTCACCAACATCATCGTTGGTCGTCACGTTAC
>MNUG01000010.1:0-388 GCA_001871905.1 Alphaproteobacteria bacterium CG1_02_46_17
TTTATAATCCGGAGATCTCAGTTGGGACTATTTTGAACACTATGGATATCTTGCATATAGATAAGTTACTCCAAGCCCATATAATCTTATTTTATGATGAATATGAAAGAGGAATAAGTGAATCAATTGAAGCATTTGAGAAATCCAAAGGAAGGATTCTATCTTATCTTGTATTTAATCCGCGTAAACCTGACAAGAGTTTAAAAGTTATTAATGACAACATCAACAAGGAGCAATTCATAGGAATAAAAATTGCTCCTTCGGTTCATTTATATCCTGCTGATGGAGAAAATTATGATATCATCTGGGAATATGCATCTAAGAATAATACTGTTTTGCTGACCCATAGTTGGGCTATTTCACGTACAAATCCCAATCAAGTATATGG
>MNUG01000010.1:412-6281 GCA_001871905.1 Alphaproteobacteria bacterium CG1_02_46_17
TTTAAAGAAATATCCTGAGATAAAACTTATTTTAGGTCACAGTGGCGGATTGGAAGAAGGGATTCGTAAGGCAGTTAAACTGGCTCGAATTTATCCAAATGTTTACCTTGATATTTCTGGAGATATACTTTTCTTCGGTCTCATCGAATTTTTGGTTGAGAACGCTGGAGCGGACAAGATTCTTTTTGGCTCGGATTTAACGATGCTTGACCCGAGAATAAACTTAAGCCGAGTGCTTACGGCAAGAATCAATATCGAGGCAAAACGAAAAATACTGGGTCTGAATGCTTGCCATCTGTTTAGATTACAATGCTGACGATTGATTTGAAGGGTAAGGTGGCCCTTGTGCTGGGTGGCAGTCGGGGTATTGGCGGGGCCATTACCAAGACGCTGTGCGAGGCAGGAGCTTTAACCATATTTACTCATAAGGGCAATCCTAAGTATCGCGATAGAGTTGAGACGCTGCTTAACCAGGTGAGTAACGGCGGTGGTATTGCTAAAGCCAAAATCCTCGATGCACGGGATGCCGCGAAGACAACATCGTTGGTAAATCAAATTGTTAAAGAAAAGGGCAAAATTGATATTCTTTTATGCAACGTTGGCCAGAATGTCGCCCGGGCTGCGGAAGAGCTCACCGATGCCCAGTGGGAAGACGGTATAGAGATTACTCTTTCTACCGCCTTTTATGGTGTGCGTGCGGTTTTGCCGCATATGCTAAAGGCTCAATACGGCCGAATTATTCTTATTGGTTCCTCAGCAGTCTATGACGGTGGGGGTGGTGCGATCGACTACGCTGCGGCAAAATCTGGTTTAACGGGGATGATGAAGTATCTGGTAAAAAATTATGCTCGCAAAGGCATCTTGACCAACGTCATTCATCCTTGCGTAATCGATACCGATTTGCTGCGTGAGCGGTATTTTGACGAAGAGAAAAGAAGGCAACTTGCCGGACAGGTGCCTGTCGGTCGTCTTGGCAAGCCGGAGGAGATTGCCGGGCTTGTGGCTTATTTGGTAAGCTCGTGGGGTGACTTTATTTGCGGACAGTCCATCCTCGTTGATGGAGGACGGACTCTTTTTAGTGGACCAGGAGGATAACAATGGACAATGAACTGAAGTTAGCCTCAAATTTGGCGCCTTTTTCGAGATTATCTGACCGTTTCGTTACGAGCGGGTATTGCGAGGGATATGATTTTAATAAACAACTGGAAATGCTTGCCGCGATTGAAGGTATCAGCGGTGTTGGCCTTGGTTGGCCTTCTCAATGTAGAGATGGTGCTACCTTAAAAAAGATACTTGAAAATCACGGTTTAAAGTTGGCTACACTGGACGCCGACATATACACCGAGGCGAGGTTTAAAAATGGATCTTTTTCAAACCGCAATCCGAAGATCCGATGCGCCGCGCTTGAGCGCGCAAAAGAAACGATCGATGCGGCCATTGAAGCCGGTTCACCCGATATCAATCTCTGGCTTGGCCATGATGGTTTTGACTACCTTTTTCAAGGGCATTATGTTGACGCCTGGAACTGGATTTTGGAAGGGTTACAGGAACTTGCCGAGTATAACCCTAATATGCCCATCAGCATTGAACCAAAATGCAGAGAACCTCGCGCCAATGAATATGTAGCAAATACGGGCAAACTCCTCATGCTGGTCAATAGGATTAACAAACCCCATGTTGGGATTACCCTGGACTTTGGACACAGCCTTGCTGCACTTGAGAATCCGGCCGAGTGTGCTGTGTTTGCTATGCGTGAGGGACGTCTACAGCAGGTTCACCTTAATGACAACTATCGGGACTGGGACCATGACCTGATCCCTGGCTCGGTGAGCGTCTGGGAGCAGGTGGAGTTCTTTTACTGGCTACATAGGCTTGGATATGATGGTTGGTTCTGTATTGATATTTATCCATACCGTGATGATGGTGCTGAGGTTCTTGAGCGCGCGGTACAGGCATGCCACAAATCCTGGCAGGTAGCTAACCGGCTTATCGAGATGAACATCGAGCAGCTTTTGAGGGACGGTCAACACCTGAAAATAAAGCGAATTCTCTGGGATATGGTTAAGGTTTAACAAAGGGATACTTTTGAAAGAAATCATATGAGGACAAATAAACCTTATGTGAACGAAGATAATAAGTGTATCTGTATTGGGAACAAGAAGATCGAACTTGGATTCAGCAGGGTTAATAACGGTGCCTTAACCTCTATCCTGGATAAGCAGACAGGATATCAGTTTCGGCGGGACCCGACTGCGCACACAACGCTATATCGGCTGGCACTGCGCCACAAAGGCAATCGCGAGCTGAAATGGCTTGAAAGCAGCAAAGCAGCGAATTTTGAGTGGAGTTCTGAGGAGGAGGATGTAAGCGTCACGTTGTCGTTAATCACCTCGTTCTTTCCAGACCGGGACCTAAAGGTTATTGTAGAGGTCACACTCGTCGCTGATGCAGCGCTCACCTCCTGGCAGATGCAGGTTCAAAACCTTTCTCAGGCAACGGTGTATCAGTTGACCTGTCCGATTGTCTCAGGCTTGGTGAGGCTGGGCGATCCAGCACCCGGGGAAGCACTTGCTGTGCCAATACACGGTGAAGGATATTTATACAAAAATCCTTTTCCTGTGCGCGACCGACTACCCCTGTGCGCCGGGATAGGGCCGGATACAGCCGATGTGGGCATCGGCGAGATACACCGCAGATATCCGGGAGATATGTCGATGCAGATGATCGCTTTTTACAACAATCTGGCAGGCCTGTATTTTGCCACACATGATGATGGGCAGAATGTTAAATCTTTTGACATTGGTCCTTTTGCCGATTGGGGCGAGCCCCCTGTTTTTTCCATCTCCCACTTTCCGCCCGAGGAAATAGGGACTGACAAAGAGTTTGTCTATGATACAATTATCGGTATTTTCCACGGCGACTGGTATGATGCGGCGGATATCTACAAGGTATGGGCTACCAAACAGTGGTGGTGTGCGAAGAAGTTATGGGACCGCGACATCGCTGATTGGATGCGCACTGGTGTCGGTGTATTTCAGATGTCCAACTACCATCTGCCCAAACTTAAGCTTAATCATTCTCTCAAGCAGATCGCTGAGATGGTGAACAAGCTATCAGAGGAGGCTGGTGTGCCGCTACTTGCTTTGATCTTCAACTGGGAAGGCAAAGGAGGGTGGACAGGGCCTAAGGGGTTTTTCCCACCGAGAGAGGGTGAGTCCGAATTCAGGAAGGCCATGCAGTGTTTGCAGGAGGACGGTAATTTTGGCTTTGTCTATATCACCGGCGGCTGCTGGTATTTAAAGCTTCCTTATAATCCACCTTTCACAAGCTGGTCCGAATTTGAGGCTGAAGGCAGACCAAATGCAATCAAGGATGCTAATGGCGAGATTCCTATCGGAAGATGGTACTCTGGTTGGGAGTCAACGCGTATTTGCCCTCAGACTGACTATACAAAAAAACTTACGACTTCAATTCTTTTAAAATGTCTTGATCTTGGTTGCACAGTGGTGCAGATTGACAACTTTCCTTGCGGTGGAGCGGAAGCGTGTTACGCATCGGTCCATGGCCATCCTCTGGGGTATGGCCCATGGTGGTCGGAGGAATGGGGAAAGCTTTTGGCAAATGTACGCAGACAGGCCAAGGCCAAATATCCAAACTGCGCCATAACAACCGAAGGTATCGCTGAAAATTTTATTCCCTACTTGGATATGTTTGACCAGCGAGCAGGCAATATGGAATATTTTGGTCATTATTCCCGTGGTATGCCTATGGGTGGTGAAACCATTCCAATTTTTAGCTATGTCTACAATGAGTACATCGGCGCCTACTGTGCTGCTTATCCTGAGTGCAATCGCCCCGAGGTATTATACTGGACTCGTTGTCTTGGTAAATCACTGGTCCAGGGGGTGGTGCCGACCGGTGGATGGTACTTCCCCGAGCCTGCTGAGTTAAATCCGGTTACAATCGGCTTTTACAAGAAGGTTGTGCGCGCTGCGGCCCGCGAGTGCTGGCCTTACCTCATGTTTGGACAGATGCTGCGCCCACCTGAAATCGATGTTCCAATGATTACCGCCGCCTATTGCAAAATATTTCTGGATGAGAAGTCACATTACATGGATCCCAAGAACCGTCATGAGGTAAATGACCGCGCCGTCCAGCATGCGGCGTTTCGTGGACGTGACGGGAAAATTGCCTATTTCTTCATCAATGTGTCGGAGGAAACTGTGGCATTTGATGTTGAACTGTCCGCCTATGAAGAGGATGCAGGTAGCGACACACAAAACCATCTTTACGATGTTGACCGGATTGTCGATGGAAAGAGGAAAAAGTGGCTTAGACAAATTTCACTGCCGAGACGTGAGAAAATAGAAATAGAACCTCTATCCGTAATTCTGGTTGAAGTTTATTAACTTGAAAGGCTATGAACCCCCGTGATAGATTTCTGCGATGCAACCGTTTTCAAAGTGTAGATCACGCACCATTCGTTGAGATTGCACTTTGGGGTCAGACTATTGAGCGGTGGCACGCAGAGGGGATGCCACGTGATGTGGATACCTACTTTTACATCAATGGAAATGAATATTTTGGTTTTGAACGCTGGGAGTATATACAGATCAATACATTGATGGTTCCAGAATTCGAATACCAGACTCTTGAAGAGGACGAGCGCACTGTCGTCTTCAAGGGAACCGACGGTGTTGTGCACCGCGCACTTAAAGAAGGAAAAGTTGGTGGCACCCGCATGTCAATGGACCAGTATATCAGTTTTCCTGTAACTGACCGCACCAGCTTTCTGGAGATGAAAAAACGTTATAATCCGCATTCATCCATCCGGTATCCCCGATATTGGGATGATCTTGTTCGTTGTTACCGCAGACGGGACTATCCTCTGGCACTTACCTCCATTGGTCAATTCGGGTTCTACAGTATGCTCCGCCGGTGGATGGGAACGGAGAAGGCGTGTACGATTTTCTACGACGACCCAAAACTTGTCGAGGAGATGCTGGACTTCCTTACCGAGTTTTTCATCGAGCTCAGCACTCGTACCCTGAATGATGTGGAAGTTGACTGGTACAACTATTTCGAGGACTTTGCCTTTAAAACTGGTCCGTTGATTGGACCAAACATTTACAAGAAATTTCTTCTTCCCCGTTATCAGCGAATCAATAAGCATTTGCGCAAGCACGGGGTGGATATCATCAGCCTGGATAGCGACGGCAACATCGAAGTTCTCTTACCACTGATTATTGAAGCTGGCTTCACTCAAATTTGTCCGATGGAACAGGCAGCTGGCATGGACGCGGTGAAGATTCGAAAGAAGTACGGAAAAGCGCTTTCTTTCTCGGGTAGTATTGACAAACGCGAACTGGCAAAAGGGAAACAGGAGATCGAAAAGGAATTGCTTCGTCAGCTACCTTTTCTGTTAGAGTCAGGCGGATACATTCCCACCGTTGACCATACCATTCCGCCTGATGTATCCTATGAAAATTTTCTGTATTACCTTGATATTAAACGAAAGGTTTTGGAAGGTCGCTACGGTGCGTAAGACGAGGAAGTTGTAACAGTTTAAATATGGGAAAGGAGGCTTTTATGGTAATATATTAGCGTCAAAAAGTCCAAAAATTGGTAGAGCCTTACCAGGTCTATCCCGTTATTTGATACGTGGCCACCAGAGATTAAGGAATTTTTGTCACCGCCCAGGGGGCCACATACCAATAACCTTCCTGACTTCTGACGCTCAAGGTCTTCCGATTAACCCTGATTACGATGCCGGTAATTGCTTTGCTTTCCGACTGGAAACTGACCTTCTCCCCTATCTGAAATTCACCTAATTTCTCAGAAAGTTTCCCCTTCTCCAGTTCCCATATTC
>MNUG01000037.1:0-5871 GCA_001871905.1 Alphaproteobacteria bacterium CG1_02_46_17
CGAGCGCCATAGCCGGAGGAGAGTGAGAATCCTGTCACAACAAGCCCCCCACCAATCAGGATCAGACCATATTTTCTCAGTCGTCCCCGTTTGCTCATAAGAATTCTCCGAAACTAGATATCGATATTTTCGACAAAGGTAGCGTTCTGTTGAATAAAGTCAAAGCGGGCTTCGGCATTCTTGCCCATCAACTTGTTCACCAGATCATCAAGGGCAGGGTTGCTCCCAGGGGCGCCGGGCGTTAACATTTCTGCTGCTTCTGCTGCCGTTTGCAAATGAACACGGATCAATGTCCGGCTGTCCGGTGACATAGTGGTTTCTTTTAATTGTCTGGCAGGCATTTCTCCTAGACCTTTGAAACGGGAAATCTCGACCTTGCTTTTGCCTTTGAACGTTGTTTTTAACAACTGGTCTTTGTGGTCATCATCCATGGCATAGGCATTAAGCGTTCCGGATGTCAGGCGGTAAAGAGGGGGTTGAGCCAGATAAAGATGGCCTTTGGCAATCAGCTCAGGCATCTGCGAATAGAACATGGTCATCAGCAAGGCTGCAATGTGGGCCCCGTCCACGTCCGCATCAGTCATGATGATGATGCGTTCGTATCTGAGATTTTTCAAAGTAAAAGACGATCCGGCACCACAACCCAGCGCTTGAATTAGGTCCTGAATTTCCTGATTTTCGCGAATTTTGTCCCGTGTGGCACTAACTACGTTGAGAATTTTCCCACGCAAAGGAAGAATGGCCTGCGTCTCGCGGTTACGCCCTTGCTTGGCTGATCCGCCAGCCGAGTCACCTTCCACGATAAACAGCTCTGTTCCTTCCGCAGAGTTGCGGGAACAGTCGGCAAGTTTACCGGGTAGGCGCAAACGACGTGTCGGAGTTTTGCGCGACATTTCTTTTTCGTCTTTGCGACGCTTACGCTCCTCGGCCTTATTTATAAAAGCTTCGAGTAACGCTGTGCTGCGTGCTGGGTCAGAGGTCAGCCAGTGATCGAAATAATCCTTGATCGCGTTATCGACTTGTCGCGTAACTTCGGTTGTCGCCAACTTGTCTTTGGTTTGCCCTTGGAATTGTGGATCACGGATAAACACCGAAAGCATGATGGCTGCACCATTCAACACATCATCGGCCATGATTTGTCCGGCCTTTTTATTTCCGGTTAAATCGCCATACCCTTTAAGGCCGCGCACCAACATGGTTCTAAGTCCTGCTTCGTGCGTCCCCCCTTGAGGCGTGGGAACAGTGTTACAATAGGATTTTGTAAATCCTTCACTGTCTGCCAGCCATGCGATCGCGCATTCGACGCGACCCACACCATCCGGCAAATCTGCTGTACAATGGAACGGATCGGGAATTAGAGTTTCTTCTTTTTCCGTGACAGTCACCAGATAATCCATCAGGCCGTTCGGAAAATGAAAGCTGGCCTTTATAGGAATAGGCGAGTCTGCAAACAGAATATCAGGATCACAAGACCACTTGATTTCAACTCCCCGGAACAAATAGGCCTTTGAACGGGCAAGGTCATGAATTCGACGTGCAGAAAGTTTCTGGGCACCGAAAATTTCCGGATCAGGATGGAATTGAACAGATGTTCCACGCTTTCCCTTTGGTGCTTTGCCGACGATTTCCAATTTCGATGTAGCTAACCCTTTGGAAAAAGTTTGGCGGTATAACGTGCCGTCCCTGACAACATCAACGATCGTATCGTCGGAGAGAGCATTAACAACCGAAATCCCGACCCCGTGCAATCCACCAGATGTCTGATAGGCTTTGTTGGAAAATTTCCCGCCCGAGTGTAAAACGGTCAGAATAACTTCCAACGCAGATTTTTTGGGATATTTGGGATGGGGATCAACAGGAATTCCGCGTCCGTTATCGGAAATTACAACGCTATTATCTTTATTCAGATGAATTTCGATCAGATTGGCATATCCGGCGACAGCCTCATCCATCGAGTTGTCGAGAATCTCGTTCACCAGATGGTGCATGGCTGCCTCATCTGTCCCGCCGATATACATACCCGGACGTCTGCGAACAGGCTCAAGACCCTCGAGAACCTCGATATCTTCGGCACTATATGTACGGGGAGAGGCCTTTTTCTTGGCCGATGAAAACAAATCAGTCATATTTTTTTACTATTCTGGTATAATGTATTTGGGAGCGCCATCAAAACATAGATTGCTCACAATGACAATAATTCTAGAGGTTTGAATGACGTATTATAGACAAAAGCTTTTGGTGTTGGTTTGTTTCTTTATCGTTCTGGGAAGTTTTCCCCAGAGCTCTGATGCGTTTTTCGGTTTGAATGACTCCCCCCCTTTATCATATGATATGGAAACACCGCTTGCCAAGTTGGATAAAGGAATGGAAGTTAAGGAGGAAACTCCATCCGGCGAAGAAAGTCTGGCCATGCAAATAAGTTTACCAAATGGATGGATCCGGGCAGAGTTTGAGCAGGAACAGACGCTCCCGAAAGCAGGCAATGGGGCATTTGAAAAACAAAGAATAGAGCAAGAGGATGGAGATATTTTTCGTCTTCTGGTTCGGTATTCAACCCCTCCGCGCCTTCAACGCCGCAGCGAATTCCGTGTCAGAAGCATCGAGATCAATTCATTAATCTCATTGGATAATTGGTTTGTGGAATATCTTTTGCAAATGGGATTTTCTCCTGAGGGAGTAAACAAAGTCTCGACAAACCGCCTCGAAGCCCAATATACGCTTTTTGAATACGGAGAACCTATGGTCACAAGAGCGGTCGTTGAACGAAGTGGCAACAAGATCATTCTGGCCGAATATCTGGTGCATCAGGAAAATTACCAAGTGGAAAAAGATCAACAAATTCGCAGCATACAAAAATTCAAACTTTTAGCTCCTGACGCCTCGTTACCGGTTGCGCTGAACACATATTCTTTCGTGGACATTGCAAAATTCGATTACCCACAAAACTGGATTTTGTATTCACCCGGTATCATTACCATTGAAAGAATGGAAGCCTCGGTGATTAACATCAAGGGAATGAATACGGATGATAGGAAGATTCTGTCGAATATGCAGTTAAACGGTCGTATTGATGTGACTGTTGTCTCTAGATTTGCCAAAACCACTGTTCAGAATGAAATGTCTATCATCGGTCAGGCATTGAAAGACAAAGATTTGCAGCTGAGTGACAAGATGGATTCTGTCCCTCTGCCTCAATTGAATGAGAAAGTAGAAAATGCCAACATAGCAGTTTACCACATTATTCCTCCGGAATCGGAATTGCTCAAGATTAACAAGTTTTCCAGAGTGGTGGGTGTTCAGCAAAAACTTGCAGACTATGAGTATTGGATTGGGACATTGGAAACCTCTGGCCGCTACTACTTCATCAGGCTCTTGACAATCGGACGGGACGAGGACTTCAAATCATGGGCCGAGAATACCGAGGTATTTTATGTGCTTTTGGGTAGCGTCGCTCCTGTAAATGATGAAATTCATTAGGCCAAGAAAGAAAACCGGATTTATTTATTGGCATAGGGGTTCTTGCTTTTTCGTAGCAAGAGCCTGATCGGAACTCCATTTAATCCATAATCTTCGCGCAACGCGTTGATCAGATAACGCTTGTAAGTGGCTGGCAGATCATCAGGCTTTGATACCCATACGGCGAAAGTCGGAGGGCGGGTGTTGATCTGTGACATGTAACGCAGCTTATTAGGGCGGCCGCCAACTAGGGGTGGAGGATATTGCGAAGTTTTGGTATCCAGCCAGCGATTGATTTTCCACGTTGAAACACGTTTGTTCCAGATTCTGTAGGACTTAATCCCCGCATCCATCAACTGATCCAGATTTTGCTCACGCAATGCCGAGAAGGTTACAAATGGAATATCGGGAATCTGGGCGAGGGAATCGGCCAGAATAGACTTAATCTCTTCAATCTTCGCGGTGAGGTCTTGGACAGTATCCCATTTATTGACTCCAATCACCAGAATACGACCCTCACGAATCACCAGATCGGCAATTTGCAAGTCTTGTTTTTCGAGAGGGGCTTGGGCATCAATCAACAGGAAAACAATCTGCGACAAACGAATGGCACGCAGAGTGTCATCAATCGCCATTTTTTCCAATGGCTTGGTAATTTTTGATTTGCGCCGTAATCCTGCAGTATCCACCAAACGGAATTTTTGCCGAATACCTTTGGCTTCCCACAACCAGTCAACAGCAATTGAATCGCGGGTTAGTCCAGCCTCAGGGCCGGTAATCACACGATCTTCCTGCAACAAGGCGTTCATCAAGGTCGATTTTCCAGCATTGGGGCGGCCAACCAAAGCAATGCGGATCGGTTTTTCAGATAAGACTTCATCGCCGACTTCTGATAGATCTTTTGCGGCTTCTAACTGGGCAAAATCGAACTCTTCATCACCTTCCAGACGATCAAGATCTTCTTCGTTGAAGAATTTTCTGAGATCATCTTCCTGAACGATCTTTTCCTCTTCTGGGGGGAAATAGGGCATTAACTGGGTATAAAGTTCATCAATGCCGATGCCGTGCGCCGCAGAAAAAGGAATGGGATCCCCAAGTCCCAGCGCATAGGCTTCAATTCGCGCCCGATCCAGAGTTTTTTCCTGTTCGCATTTATTGACCAAAAGCAAAACAGGTTTTTTCTGACGGCGCAACCATTTGGCAAAATGTTCGTCCATGGGGGTCATACCGGTACGACCATCCACAACGAAGACAACAACGTCTGCATCGACAAGAGCCAGCTCGGTTTGTTTGCGCATGCGCGCTTCCATACTGTCATCGAACCTGTCTTCCAGTCCGGCGGTATCAATGACGCGGATTTTTTTGTCGAGGATTTTTCCTTCGGCTTCGCGCCAGTCGCGGGTGACACCCGGCGTATCGGCAACAAGGGCAAGCTGCTTTCCCGTCAGACGGTTAAACAGAGTGGATTTTCCGACATTCGGGCGCCCGACGATCGCAACGCTCAACATAAACAAAACTTTCTTGAGACAGATTAACTATAAATATATGTATTACTTACTTCCAAGCCGACAAGCTTCCATCCTGATGGAGCAGGAACAAAGTATCATTGGCGACCACAGGGGATACAGCAACACGGCCCCCGCTGTCAAATTGTCGTGCTTTAAGACCGGTTTTCGGATCAATTTCGATCACAGTGCCGTCCGGTGCGGTTACAATCAGACGACCGCCAGCCATAATTGGGCCATTCCAGAGTAAGGAGTTGGTGACATTTTCCCCGTCATAGTAGGAATTTAGTGGTTTAACCCACATCAAAGAGCCAGTATCCCGCCCCAAAGCAACTAATTCAGCTCCGGCGGACAGGAAGAAAATGGTATTTCCCGCCACCCATGGGGATTTTGCGCTACCAATCTCGCGCTGCCAGACCCGTCGTCCGGTGCGTTGTTCAATAGCCACAATTTTTCCGCCATAACTCACGCCGATGACCAGATCCTTATCTATGACAGGAAGGCCAGGCATGTCGGGTAGGGCAGCCGAGCCGCCACGATGTACCAGAGAGGACAGGTTTTCACTCCAGGCAACCGAGCCATTTTCAACCCGCAAAGCGGTAAGCTCACCCGAGGAAAGAGGGGCGACAACGATATCGGAATCAGCAGCAGGACTGGCCGCGCCAATTAATCCGGCAGTTTCGGTGATGCCTTCATATTCCCATTTTTTGGAACCATTTTGTGCATCCAAAGACAAGATGCGATTATCAACGGTCATCAGATAAACGGAATTGTCGATCACTGTGGGTGCGGCACGCGAGGGTGAGGGAACCTTGGCAATCCAGACGGTTTTGCCATCATCAATATTTAAGGCAACCAACTCGCTATAACCGCTAGAGACGTAAAGGATCTTTCCAGACACCGCCAACCC
>MNUG01000037.1:5897-10163 GCA_001871905.1 Alphaproteobacteria bacterium CG1_02_46_17
CGGATGTCTGCCACAGGCGTTTTCCGGTCTTGATATCAAACGCGCTGACTTCGGACTCTGTATCAAGAGCAAACACAATCCCGTTATAGACAACCGGCTGGGCAGTCAAAGGAATTTCATCGCTTGCCCCTTCGCCAATATCCGAACTCCAGATTTTTTTCATCTCGTGATCGGTGAGGGCTGGATTTTGCATCGCGTGATTTGGGTATCCACCTGCTTGTGGCCAGAATTCATTGGCCCACGGAGCTGGTGCGATAAAACCCTCTCCCGCCAGTTCTGCGTCTTTGGGTTCGAGCGCCGTCTGCATTTGCAGAATGGAAATCCGCTCACCGGGCAGTGGTTGTTTCTTGTCATCATCTTTGAACCAGCTGCAAGAACTCAGCGTTGCTGCCGAGATCAAGGCCAATGCCGACACGAAAAGTGACGATTTTTTGAAAGTTGATGTAGCCATAGGCCTTATCTCCCGCTGATAACGTGATCCGGTAGTTGTTTGTAAATACTATTTTCCAAGGCGGCTTTGGTAAACGTCCTGTAGGGCCGAAACCTGTGACGCCATGGATGGTGGAATGGTCTGGTCTGCCGAAAGGACAGCAAGATCATCGAGCGCACCTTGGTAATCTTTGCTTTTATGCGCCTTGACCATGGCAGAAACCAGCAAGGCACGCAATCTCCATGCGGATTTAGTGTTGGCCAGAAGAGGTTTTAATTCTGCCAGCAGATCTTCCGCCTTCGCATCTTCAGAATGGTCTAGCATAATCGAGACTTTCTGGAGTGTTGCTATATCGCGGAGATCTTGGGCGGCGGATTTGTCTTGTTGTGCAATAGTGTACATGGCGATGGCGTCGTCATAATTCTTGCTATCCAAAGCCAGAGAGGCCGCGTCCAGCGCAGCAAAGGCACGGCCTGATCCTTTGAGACTGGCTGTCAGGTCTTTAAGGCTGGAGACCGGATTGTCGCTCTTCATCGCATCTATGATCGCGGTGGTCTGGATTTGTGCCTGATGGGATTTATAGGCCATCCAGCCTGAATTTAGGGCAGTTCCCAGAATAATAGCACCAATACTGAGCAAAATGGTCTTCCCATGCTGCTGCCACAGGCTGTTCATCCGGTCGGCCCGCATCATTTCATCGACTTCACGAAGAATGTCACTCATAAGAAAAACTCCAAAAGAAATTGTTTTGGCTAAAAATAGTTTTAGTTAGACCTCTTTAGCTCTCCACGCTTTTACTGTAAAGTGCCAGAATAGAGATCAGTAATAAAGATCAGCAAAAATATCGAGGTATCCACATGTCTAAAATCAAGGTAACCAATCCGATCGTTGAAATCGATGGCGATGAAATGACCCGTATTATCTGGGCTTGGATCAAGGATCGGTTTATCACCCCTTACCTTGATGTTGACCTGAAATATTTTGATTTGTCGGTTCAAAACCGCGATGCGACTGATGATCAGGTCACGATAGATGCCGCTAATGCGATCAAAACCTATCGGGTTGGGGTCAAATGTGCGACGATCACCCCTGACGAGGCACGGGTCAAAGAATTTAGCCTCAAGAAAATGTGGAAATCACCAAACGGTACGATCCGTAACATTCTGGATGGCACGGTTTTCCGTGAACCTATCATTTGTCAGAACATTCCACGCTATGTCCCGGGCTGGACGTCCCCGATCATTATCGGACGTCATGCTTTTGGTGATCAGTATAAGGCAACGGACTTCAAAGTTCCTGGGCCGGGAAAATTGACCCTGACTTATCAACCTGCTGAGGGTGGAGAGGCTCAGATATATGAAGTATTTGACTTCAAAAGCTCGGGCGTGGCCATGGGAATGTACAATGTGGACGCCTCGATTGAAGGCTTTGCGCGGGCGTGCTTTAATTACGCTACGGCGCGTAACATGCCTCTATATATGTCCACAAAGAACACGATTCTAAAGGCTTATGATGGGCGGTTTATAGAAATATTTTCAAAGGTTTATGAGGAAGAGTTCCATGCTGACTTTGAGAAAAAGGGGTTGTTTTACGAGCATCGCCTGATTGATGATATGGTGGCCTTTGCCGTGAAATCCCATGGTGGCATGGTGTGGGCCTGTAAGAACTATGACGGGGATGTTCAGTCCGATATTGTCGCTCAAGGTTTCGGTTCGCTGGGGCTTATGACTTCTGTCTTATTGACTCCGGATGGGCAGATTGTTGAAGCCGAGGCAGCTCACGGAACGGTGACACGGCATTATCGCCAGTATCAAAAGGGCGAAGCAACTTCAACCAACCCGATTGCTTCGATCTTTGCATGGACGCAAGGGCTGAAATACAGAGGAAAGTTTGACAATACGCCAGCAGTCGTTGATTTTTCAGAAAAATTGGAACGCGCCTGTGTTGAGGCGGTCGAACAAGGTGATATGACCAAAGATTTGGCATTATTGATCGGCAAAGATCAGAAATATTTGACAACCGAAGCCTTTATGGACAAAGTCGCTGCCAATCTGGAAAAAGCCCTAAAGAGTAAATAGAGTTAATGATGATAAGAAATAAAGCCTTGTTCCTCCTGTGTCTGTCGGCGGTGTTAATCTCCACGACGGGCGATTTATCCTTTGCGGCGACCAAAGCACAAGCTGAGCCCCATAAGGATGCTGAGAAAAAGAAATTTACCGATACCTATATCGGGCAAATGCAGGAAACAACAGCCAGCTATGAAGATACGCTGGTGCATGTTGGTCGGGAATACGGGGTGGGGTTTGTTGAAATGCGAGCCGCTAACCCGACGCTTGATCCATGGATTCCAGGTTCCGGCGCCAACATAGTTATTCCAACCATGAATATCTTGCCTGACGCTCCTCATGATGGTGTGGTTATTAACTTGGCAGAAATGCGTTTATATTATTACAAATCGGCATATGCTGCCCCAACAACATTTCCGATAGGCATTGGACGGGAAGGATTGCGCACTCCATCTGGAAGTACAACGGTGGTGCGCAAGAAAGACGGGCCAACATGGACGCCGACTCCTCGGATGAGAAAAGAAGACCCGACCTTGCCGCCATTTGTTGCCCCTGGTCCTGAAAACCCAATGGGGACGCATGCGCTATATTTGGGATTTCCGCAGATAGCCATCCATGGCACTAACAAACCATACGGAATCGGCCGCCGGGTTAGCAGCGGATGTATCCGTATGTTCCCGGAAGATATTACGCAAATGTTTTCGATGATTCCGGTGGGCACCAAAGTAACAGTCGTCGATCAACCGATTAAGGCGGCATGGATTGGCAAGGCACTCTATCTGGAGGTTCACCCGACTCAAGAGCAGGCCACGTTAATGGAACGGGAAGGGGCCATTCCGGATTATCAGCTTTCGGAAAAAGATTTGAGCTATGTCATGCGTGTGGCAGGGCCTTCGGTGGAAACTCTGGACTGGCCGAAAATCCGCAAAGTGGTGAAAGAACGGCGGGGCTATCCGATCAAGATCGCCGAAAAGGCCGAAGGGCAAAGAGAAGCACAAAATATAAAAACTGGCAACTAACCCATAAAAAAAGCTGAACAAATTGTTCAGCTTTTTTACGTTTATCGATTAAAAAACTACTTGGTAATTTTTTTCTCGAAAACTGGTTCTGCGCTATTGACATCAGAAGACTGGGCAGTGCTGCAAGCAGCCAGAGCCAGTGTAGAAGCCAGAAGGCAGAAAGACAAAACAGCTTTTTTCATTGAAATTCTCCATTTATGGGACGTTTAACAAGCAAATACTTGAGCCGCTGTAATTCCGCAAGTGGGAAAATGCAATATAACAGAAAAGGCCACACGAACGTGGCCTTTTTGCACCAGATATCTGGTTAAGCTACAAGAGCTTAAAAACTATTTGGTAACTCTTTTCTCGAAAACTGGTTCTGCGCTCATAACTGGAGCAGGAGCAGTTTGAGCTCCACCGGCAGTGCGTTCAGCAGCATAAGGTGGTTGTGTATCAACATAACCTTCACCTGTGGTGTCACAAGCGGTCAAGGCGACGGTAGATCCGATCAGGCAAACAGTAGCGATAAGTGCTTTCATTTTGAAATCCTCATTTTGAACGTTAAAAAATTTTTCTCCTCCAAGAGACAGAGGAAAACAAGGTAGATCAAAAAGTTAGTTGTTACAATCCCCGATTTGCGGTGAAGGCGGCATTTTTGCGAGAAAACCCCATAAAACGCACGCCACCGCTTTATTTTGAAACTTTCTGGAAATAGTTGTCGATAGAAGATTTGAGGGAACTCGCAATTTTTTTGCGATAAGGCGCAGAA
>MNUG01000027.1 GCA_001871905.1 Alphaproteobacteria bacterium CG1_02_46_17
ATAAGATCCATTATTTCGTTAATGTTTTGATCCGGATTTTTATTCATTTGAGACATTTTTGACCTATGATAGATATTCACAAAATACATACAAAAGACTTGACGTTCGGGGCGAAGTTGCATTATGTTCCGCGAGCTTCAAAGCTTTTTACAACGATTTAATAATAAGTGATACAAGGATTTTGCCATGAGCCGCAAGTGCCAGGTTACAGGAAAAAAAGTAATGTTCGGGAACAATGTGTCCCACGCTCAAAACAAAACACGTCGGACTTTTTTGCCGAACATTCAAGACACCAGCTTGTATAGCGAAGTTTTGGGTGCTTTGGTTCGTTTGCGTGTATCGACCGCTGGTCTGCGTACCATCGACCACAAAGGTGGCTTGGATAAATTCCTCTTGGAAACTCCTAAATCCAAGCTGGATCCTGAGCTGCACGATGTTAAGGCTCGTGTCGAGAAAGCTGCTGCCGCCAAAAGCGCATAGTCATCTTGGTTAAGGAATTTAACACCAATATTGAGTATCCGAATTTCGGATTCGAGATCCTGCAACGTGATGCAGGATCTTTTGCTCGTGTGGGACTTTTGAAAACACCGCACGGAACAATCGAGACTCCGAATTTTATTTTTGTGGGAACCAAAGCTTCGGTCAAAAATCTGCACCCCGTACAAATGCGTGAAGCAGGGGCCGATATGATTCTTTCCAACACATACCACCTATATATCCAGCCAGGGCCTGATTTGGTTCACAAAATGGGCGGTCTTCATAAATTTATGGGCTGGGATGGCCCGATGCTGACCGATAGTGGCGGATTCCAGATTTTTTCACTTGGGACGGGAACCGGAGCCGATGAAATCAAAGGAAAAGGCAAGGCAGGAAACAAATCTTTGCTGAAAATTGACGAGCAGGATGGGGCCATTTTTAAGTCATATAAGGATGGCAGTCTTTGCCGCCTTAACCCCGAGATTTCAATGGATGTCCAACGAAAGTTGGGGGCTGATCTGGTCGTGCAAATGGACGAATGCACCCCCCATAGTGCCGAGCGTGAATATACTGAAAATTCAATGCAGATGAGTCACAGATGGGGAGATCGTTCCCTGAACGCGTTCGAAAAAGACCATGATGGAACGCAAGGGGTCTATGGCGTTGTTCAAGGGGGAGTCTATCGGGACTTACGCGAGGAAAGTGCTGAATATACAAGAAGCCGCCCATTCTTTGGAACCGCCATCGGCGGATGTCTGGGGGGAACGAAAGTTCACTTTTATGAAATTCTTTCGTGGTTGCCTGAACGGATTCACCCTGATCGCCCGGTACATCTTTTAGGAATCGGGAAAATAGAGGATATCTTTGAAGGTGTTAAACAGGGAATGGATACATTTGATTGTGTGACCCCTACGCGGGAAGCCCGCCACGGCAGAGCTCTGATGCGAGGAGCAAAGGGCGGCTTTATCAATTTGAGAAATAGTTGTTTTAAGGATGACCCCAGCCCATTGGATGAAACATTGGGATTGGCCTCATCTGCTCTGTATTCCAAAGCATATATCCAACATTTGTTGAAGGCTGGGGAAATGCTGGCTTTCCAGATTGTCAGCCAGCATAACGTCGCGGTGATCGCCCGTTTGATGCGTGAAATTCGCGCAACGCTTAAAGCCGGAGGGGATCTGGATAAGTTGCGTAAAGAGTGGCTGCCCGATTAATTCCCCGATAGACGTGCTTCCTCTTAACCTGAGGGGGTTTTTGCTCTATAGTTCGCACACAGGCTGTAATGCAGTAAGGGAGAGTTAAGGACATGATGGATAAGAAGAACGAGCAGGGTAATCAAAAACTGACCGCCTTTATGAATGACTATTCAATCTGGTTCTCTCAAGTCGTCCGCGCTGCTTTTTATCCGGATGTTGCAGAAAAAGAACTTTCCGGCCCTCCCAGAATCGATACAATTCCTGAAATTATAGAAAGAATAGGCAGCGATTCTGTCCTTTCAAGATTGAAAGAGATGCAAGGGCATCTGCATCAGTTGGCCGCACAGATGATTTCAACACCCAATATCCCGAAAATTTCTGATTTTGATATGTTCTGGCAGACCTATGAAGGATTTTCAAACCAGATTCAAAGAATTGAAAAAGATTCTCTTCTTTCTGATTTCGGCGTGGATATCAAAACAGGACTGCGTAGTTCGGCTGTTATGATTGTCGAGTTAGAGCGTGAGTTGGAACGACGCGCCCGTCGTGGCCAGCCATTTTCTATTGCAATTTTGAGAATTGATGATGAAGAATTGAGAACATCTGAAGCCGCGCTGGAGAAGACATCATTCGCAATCGGAAAGACGATCCGGAGTTTCGATGATGCCTATGTGTCTGGTGATGGAGAATTTATCATCAGCCTGAAACATTCCGATACGAATGGAGGGCTGCGTTTTGTCTCCAGATTTAATCAAGCTCTGAAGTTTGATTTAGGTGCGGATTTTACAGTTTCATCATGTGTTGCCGAACCCTTGCCGGGAGATGATGTCCCTAGTCTTTTAGTAAATATCAGGGCAGATCTGGATAGTATTACAGGAACTGGTAAAGGTGTAACCGGTCAGTATGAAGAAATCAGCCCGTTGAACAGATTCTTGCAAAAACTTGAAGAAAATCCATCAGAGGAAGAAAAGAAGGAAGACAAAATATGAAGACTCTACCCGAATATCCGAATTTATATATCGTAAATCATCCTCTAATCTCGCATAAACTCAGCCATATGAGGGATGAAAAATGCCCGACCAGCGAGTTTCGCAGTTTGCTCAAAGATATCTCCATGCTGATGACCTATGAGGTCACGGCAAACTTCCCTGTTACAACACGCACGATCAAGACTCCCTTGCAGGAAATGCAGGCTCCCGTTCTTGGCTGTAAAGAACCTGTTATCGTTCCTATTTTACGGGCAGGGGTAGGACTGGTGGATGGGCCTTTGGCTGTCATGCCTGATTCAATCGTGGCGCATATTGGATTGTGCCGTGATGAAGAAACGCATCTTCCATATGAATATCTGGTAAAAATGCCTCCGATAATGCCAGAAGACAGGCATTTCTTAATTGTAGATCCAATGCTTGCTACTGGAAATTCTGCTGTTCATGCGACCGATGTTCTTGTGAAACGGGGAGTTGATCCAGAACGTATTATTCTAATGGTGCTTGTTGCGGCTCCCGAAGGTGTAAAAACCTATCATACAAAATACCCTCAGATTCCTATATATACGGCGTCTTTGGATGATTGTCTGAATGATAAAGCCTATATAGTTCCCGGTTTGGGGGATGCGGGAGACCGGATTTTTGGAACTCTCTAGGCAACAGCCGATTTTTTAACAGCTTGTTTATGATTTCGTGTTTATGTGTTAGGGGAGAAAAAGTTTTCTTTCCATAGGATGTTTTTATATATTTTTCAACAGGTTCCAAATAAATGGGTTCCAATATTCCGGATGTGATGGTGGATCATAAGGCATTGTTTGAAACAATGCCGATCCCGCGCTTTTTGGTCTGCCCGAGTGATGAGGGGGGCTTTACCGTTCAGGAAATTAACCGGCGGGGCCTCGAGTATTTCAACCGCAAAGAAAACCAGATTGTCGGGTTTCATATTGCCCAGCTTATGGATAGTGAAAACGCCCACCATTTCGAACAGGCTTTTGAAGTTTGTCTCAGACAGAGAGTCCCCGTCAGTATTCACGCATTGCCGAGTTTTCCGGGTGGACTTCGTGTTTATGGATTCTGGATTAATCCCTTGTTGGACATGTCAGGAAAAGTTGTGCTTTTGGACGTTATGGCGCAACCGGATTCATCCGATGACTCCGTCCTTCAACGGGAACGCGATGATGCCATTTCTCTTTTGACATCTATTTTTGATGCATCGAACGTTGGAATTATTGTAACAGACCGCAATCGTCGCATCGTGCGGGTCAATGACAGCTTCGTTCGCGTCTATGGGTGGTTGCGTGAACAGATCGTCGGTGAGGATTTCATTCTTCTGCTTAGTCCTGATGAACAGGAAACGGCAACTGAGAATTATGAACGCTATTTGAAAAGTTCGATCCGCAGTTCCGGCGAAATGAAAATAATGAAAAAAGACGAGAGTATCGTCAACACACTTTATACAACGGCAACGCTTGAGCTTTCGCAACGCCGAAAATTTCAGGTTACAACCTTGATGGACATTACACTGCGGAAACAGATGGAAATGTCCTTGAGAGTTGCCAAAGATCAGGCGGATGCGGCCAACCATGCAAAATCTGCTTTTCTTGCGAATATGAGCCATGAGTTGCGGACACCGCTCAATGCCATTATCGGGTTCTCGGAAATCATGATGAACGGAACCTTCGGCAAGCTGGAGAATCCTAAATATCAGGAATATATTGGGGATGTTCATTCCAGTGCGCGCCATTTACTGGAAATTATCAACGAAGTGCTGGATATGTCGAAAATCGAGGCGGGACGTGTTGAGTTGGATGAACATGATGTCAATCTGACAGAGGTGATTGACTCTGTTATCCGGATGATGGCGTCGAGAGCCTTTAGCGCAAATATCTCTCTGGACATGAAAGTTCCGATGGACTTGCCGCATATTCAGGGTGACCCACGTTTGGTGCGCCAAATTCTTATCAATCTGGTAAGCAATGCTGTGAAATTCTGCAATATCGGCGGACATATCCTTTTGTCTGCGGAGTTACAGCGAAGTGGCGATATAGAGTTAATGGTCGAGGATAACGGTGTCGGGATTCCAAAAGAGAAGATTGCATATGCTCTTGAACCTTTTGGACAGATACATGACGCATCAATTGCTTCGCGTGAAAATATTGCCGGAACAGGGTTGGGTTTGCCATTGGCTAAGGCCATGATCGAAATGCATGGAGGGTATCTCACGCTCAAGTCCGAAATGGGAAAAGGGACGATTGTAACAGTGACCATCCCGCGTCATCGTGTGCTCAGAAGACCGGAAACTGCGCCAGCATATTAGTCAGCACTAAATTGGATATATCAAATATGAGCTTTTGCGATTGTGGTGATTGTACGGGCAGTGTATGATTTTATAATATTTCTGGATGGTTATGGGATAGACACTATGAAAACACTAGAGGCGCGCTGCGCTGCTGCTGGTCTGAAGATGACCGGACAAAGGAAAACAATCTTAAAGACACTGGAAAGTTCGGAAGATCATCCTTCTGTTGAAAATGTGTATGAACGCGCAAAGATTTTGGATCCCTCCATCAGTATTGCAACCGTTTATCGGACTTTGAGCCTTCTGGAAGAGATGGATCTGATTATAAAACGCGAGTTCAAAGAAAGTTTTGCCAGATATGATACCAACACAGATCACCACCACCATATGATTGATCTGGAGACAGGGGAAGTGATCGAGTTCAAGAATGAGGAGCTGGAAAACCTGAAAATCAGGATTGCCCGTGAGCTTGGCTATGAACTTCTCGATCACCGTCTGGATTTGTACGGGCGAAAAATCAGAGCACCCAAACAATAAACAAGAAGATCAATAATGACCTTTGATGCGGATATGCCAAGACTGCCAACGTCGTTGTGGGTTGATGCACATCTGCGCCGCCTGAACGAACAGGGAAAGAGTTATTATATTGTCAATAAGGGCGCTTTCGCCGCCGGAACAGTTCTCGTT
>MNUG01000008.1 GCA_001871905.1 Alphaproteobacteria bacterium CG1_02_46_17
GTGAAGGTGGCCGTACCGTCGGTGCTGGCGTCGTCGCGAAAATTATTGAATAGTTCGCAAGTATAAAGGATTCAAAACCCCGCTGCCGCGGGGTTTTTTTATTACTTAAAATTTTATCTATTTATCATAATAAATAAAGGTTTTTTGGGCATTATGTTTGTAAGAAATACATGGAAGATTAATCAAAATGGCAACATTCTCACTTCAAAACGAACTAACCCCAAAAGATTCAAAAGCTTTTTCTGAAGCCAAGCAATTAGTGCAGTGGGCGGAGAGCAAGCACCCGGGAAATCCGAATGGTGTTGCTGCAGAGATTATGAAATTCAAACCAGAGTTTCATAAAAATATCGGTGGCGATGAACTGCATAAAATGCGCGTGGCTGAAATTGCCCAACAATATCGGCAAGTGAGTGATGGTGCGGGTGGGATAGCCCGGGACGCATCAAAACAATCCATGAACAGCTTGACGAATGTTCTGGAAGGCAAGCATCCATCTGGCCAAGGATTGTCATTTTCACAAACTGTGGCCATGCAGCTCGATAAACCTGAGCATCTTTCTACAGCCAATTTATCCAGATTAGGTAAAGCTGGCGGGATTGCTGCCCGTGTGGGCGTTGCTTTTGTTGGGGCAGGGGCTGCAGGATTTGCAGCAGCAGCGGAACCTGAGGCTACAGTGGGGACTGTTGCTGAGGCTACGATCAAGGCTGCGGCAGAAAATGCTATCCCCGGGTTTAGCGAGGCACGCCAAGGACATGCTTGTAAGGCCTTTGGGGAAGCCGTTGGCGCGGTGGCTGAAGGTGGGGCGATCGGGTTGACTATGACGACGGGTGTCGCTGTAGCAGCAGGAACATCCTGGAGTGGTGTTGGCTTGGTTGGGGGGGCGGCTTATTGCTGCTTCTGCTCCGGTTGTGGGTGATGCGGCAGGTAAAGTCGGCCGCGCTGGTGGTGAAGCTGCCTGTAATGTCGTATCAGGTGCTGCTGAGGTAGTCTCGGATAAACTTGTCCAGTTCAGGGATAATGCGGCGCACATGGTGAGCAGTGTTGGAGATATCACACAAAATACCGTAAACGATATGAAGTTTAAGGTCAGCCAATCCTTCGGATTTGGTCAGTAATCCTGCATCCCTTTGAATTTCCAGAACTATTTAGGGGGTTGGATTCGGGATGCCAAAATGCTAGGTTTTGTCACAATAAAAAAACAAGACAGGGCAGCAGATGAAAATTCACGAAAAACATGTACCGCGGTCGGAGTCGATTGACACCATTCCACTGGATCGGATTATGGCATGCTATTACATGTCTTCGGAATATGCTGGTACGCTCTATCGGTCGCGTATCGAAAAACGTCCCGCAGATAAAAAGGTCTTTGACACGCGCGCTGCCACAAATGAAGAAGCCGTACACAGAAGCCATCTGATCGGCTTTTTACGTCATTTAAAATGTTGCACCGACCTTTCTCACCAATTTAATCGTGTTGGGCTTGATCCTATAAAATTCCACTATCAGGTTCCAAATACGCCCGAATTCCAGGATATACATGAAGAAGCGCGGCGCAGTGGGTGTAAATGGATTAATAAGCTCAATATAAATCCGGAATTTATGCGCAACGCTTTGTATGATTACCCTCCTGCACAGCGTACTGGAGCTCATTTGCGGCTTGTCGAGCCCACAGGCCAATCCTGTGAACTGTCTCCTGAGTAATGCCAATGCATTTTTCTCTGGTCAAAACCTTTCAAATCGTCTAATAGTCTCCGATATTTCTTCGACCACAGGGGTATAGCTCAGTTGGTAGAGCATCGGTCTCCAAAACCGAGGGTCGATGGTTCGAGTCCTTCTGCCCCTGCCATTTTCCAGCGATTGATCTGGAATTTGGTACACTGCTGGCACACTAGAGTGCTAAGAATCACAACACTCTAATTGACGGAAACTTCATACTCTTTAGAGATGGTTTCGGGTTGTATATGTTGTGCTTTACTTGTTCTGGATTTGTCCAAGTAATTGATCCAAAATAATTTACGTACTTGCTATCTGGCCCAAAAGTTCTAAATATTCGTGGTCTATGTGAAAGACTTGGCTGGGCAAATGCCTTGCCATAAATTTTTTCTGAGGGGTATTTATGAAATCCAGTTTGCTTGCCTTGGGTTTGTGCATCGTTTTAGCCATGACATTTGGACCTGCGTTTTCAGTTGAAGCCCAGCAGGCTGCAGGTAACAACCGTCCAACCCCAGTTGTGATTGCACTAGCAAAAGATGATGTGTTTTTCGATGTGATTGAAGGCCTTGGGACGTTACGCGCTAATGAGACCATCACATTGATGCCAACAGTAACCGAAACTGTAACGGCAGTTAATTTTGAAGATGGACAATATGTGGAGGCGGGAACCATTCTGATTGAAATGACAGATGGTCAGGAAAAAGCACAATTAGAGCAGGTTCGTGTTGCTGTGGATGAAGCCCGTCGCCAGTTAACCCGTGTCGAGTCATTAGTGAAGTCCAGCGCAGCATCGCGCGCTCTCCTTGACCAGCAACGGCGTGATTATAATGCGGCGCGCGCACGGCTGGCAGAGATCCAATCAACATTAGCGGATCACTTGATCGTGGCTCCATTTGCCGGTCGTCTTGGTATGCGAAATGTCAGCGTCGGGGCACTGATGCGTCCCGGAGAAGCAATTACAACGCTTGACGACACCAGTAAAATGAAGCTGGATTTTACTGTTCCATCAATCCATCTGACATCCTTGCGCGAGGGATTATCTGTAACAGCCAAGGCTAGAGAGTTTGGCGAGAAGTCCTTCTTAGGTACGATTTCAAGTGTCGATGGTCAGATTGATCCTGTTTCCCGTTCCATCATGGTTCGAGCGGTTCTCCCTAATGACCAGCTTGTTCTTCTCCCTGGTCTTTTAATGAATGTTGAAATAAAGGCAAATGAGCGTAAGGCTTTGGTAATTCCTGAAAAAGCCGCCATCCTTGAAGGGGAAAGAAGTTACGTATTTTTGCTTGATGAGAGTCAGGTACCGGAAATTGTAAAAAAAACGGAAGTGGAAGTGGGAGCGCGCCGCGCTGGAGAAGTTGAAATACTCTCGGGCCTGAACGCCGGAGACAAAGTGGTAACACATGGCACTATGAATGTGCGTGATGGCGGGATTGTTTCTGTTATGACGACTGAAAGTGGTGAAGATAGCCTTGGCACTATTCTCGACAGGTCAACCCAAGAGAAAACCAAACACTAACATTCTGAACAGGAAATAGTATCATGTTTATATCAGACATTTCGGTGAAGCGCCCTGTCTTCGCATCAGTTATTTCCTTGTTACTGGTTGCATTTGGTCTGATTTCATTCTTGAAATTACCACTTCGTGAATACCCGAATATCGACCCTCCGATTGTATCGATTGATACAACATACACCGGAGCATCGGCCAGTATTGTTGAAACCCGTGTAACTAAGGTTATTGAAGATCGTATCGCTGGCGTTGCAGGCATTAACTATATTGAATCAAGCAGCCAGGATGGACGCTCACGTATCTCTTTAGAGTTCAGTATCGACCGAGATATTGAAGCGGCGGCGAATGATGTTCGAGATAGAATTTCCGGTGTTCTTGACAACTTGCCTGATGAGGCTGACCCTCCTGAAGTTCAAAAAGTTGACTCAAATGATGATGTGATTATCTGGTTGAGCCTGTCCAGTGAAAAAATGAGTACGATTGAGTTGAGCGATTACGCGGATCGTTATCTCGTGGATCGTTTTTCGATCATTGATGGTGTTGCCAGTGTAAGAGTTGGTGGATCACAAACCTATGCGATGCGTGTCTGGCTTGACAGGCAGCAGATGGCTGCACGCGGTGTTACGGTTACTGATGTAGAAAATGTGTTACGCAAGGAAAATGTTGAGCTTCCTGCAGGGAGCTTTGAGTCGGTAGATCGTCAATTTACTGTGCGCTTAAAAAGGCCTTTTCAGACAGAGGAGCAGTTTCGCAACCTTGTTGTATCCAGAGGGTCGGATGGCTATCTGATTAGGCTGGGAGACCTTGCCCGCGTTGAAAAGAGTGCCGCAGAAAACAGGATTATGTTCCGCGGCAATGGTACGCCGCGTGTGGGGCTTGGTATTATTAAACAATCTACCGCAAACACTCTGACTGTTGCACATGCCGCGCGTGAAACAGCATCAAGAATTAATGAAACGCTTCCTGATGGTATGACTCTACAAACGGCCTATGACACGTCTGTTTTTGTCGATAAGGCTGTTCACGAGGTCTATATAACCTTGCTAATTGCCATCCTTCTGGTGGTCGGAGTTATCTTCGTGTTCCTTGGCAATTTGCGCGCAACGATTATTCCTGCTTTGGCTGTTCCTGTATCGTTACTTGCAACATTTAGTGTTTTGCAGGTGATGGGCTATACGGTTAATATGCTGACATTATTGGCGCTTGTTCTCGCTATTGGTTTGGTCGTGGATGACGCAATTATTGTTCTTGAGAATATTGTTCGGCGCATTCGTGAAGAAAAAGAGCCTCCGTTGTTGGCAGCTTACAATGGGACTAGGCAGGTCGGGTTTGCTGTTCTTGCTACTACTGCTGTTTTGGTTGCGGTGTTTGTCCCGATTACCTTTCTAGAGGGAGATATTGGGCGTCTATTTACCGAGTTTGCTGTAACGCTGGCGACTGCGGTTATTTTTTCCGGTGTGGTGTCTTTGACTTTGTCACCTATGCTCTCATCAAAACTTCTTAAACCACATGCTGATGATGTTCCTGAAAAAAATGAAAAACTAGAAGAGTTCTTTGTAAGAGTTCGTGGAAAATATGGCCGTATTGTTGACCATATTATTGACAAGCCAATTCCTGTGTTCATCGCTTTCTTCGTGGTGGTCGTCGGCATCTTTTTTATGGGGAGTTCTATTCCCTCGGAATATACCCCACGCGAGGACCGGGGAGCATTCTTTGTGAATGTGACTGGCCCCGAGGGAGCTTCCTTTGCATATATGAAGGAGTATATGGACGAAATTGAAAAGCGTCTGATGCCCTATGTCGATAGTGGTGAAGCAACAAATTTGATTGTTCGTGCGCCGTCAGGATTTGGTAATGCGGCGAGTTTTAATTCTGGCATTGTGATTGTTGTGTTGGATGACTGGAGCAAGAGGCGCTCGGCTTGGGAGATTATGGAGGATGTACGCAGTAACCTTTCCGATCTTCCTGGTGTGCGTGTTTTCCCGAACATGCGTCAGGGATTTGGTGGCGGGAACTCGAAACCTGTCCGGTTTGTTATTGGGGGAGGAACTTATGAAGAGTTGGTTCAGTGGCGCGATATTCTCTTGAAAAAGATCAATGATAATAATCCAGGATTGATTGGTGTTGATTGGGATTATAAAGAAACAAAACCTATGTATGAGGTTGATATTGATTACCAGCGTGCAGCAGAATTGGGTGTGAGTGTAACCAGTATTGGCGAAACGCTTGAAACCATGCTGGGCTCGCGCAGAGTGACCACATTCATTGATAACGGTGAGGAGTATGATGTCGTCCTTGAAGGTGAACGTGAGGCACAGAAAACTGCTACGAACATGCAGAATATTTATGTCCGCTCGGATAGATCGGGTGTTCTTATTCCACTTGCTAATCTCGTAGAGTTTAAGTCATTGGCAGATTCGAGGACGTTGAACCGATATAACCGTATGCGGGCAATTACACTTGATGCCAACCTAGCGGAAGGGTACACGTTGGGTCAGGCCTTGGCCTATCTAGAAGGTCTGGTGGAAGAGAACCTTCCCGACAATGCCATCATTGATTATAAGGGGCTATCTCAGGATTATAAATATTCCGGCGGCTCCATTCTGTTTGTCTTCATCCTTGGCATTATTGTGATGTTTCTGGTCATGGCTGCACAGTTTGAAAGCTATATCCATCCGTTGGTAATCATCCTGACTGTGCCTTTGGCAATTTCAGGAGGTTTATTAGGGTTGTACCTAACTGGAAACACACTCAACCTTTATAGCCAGATTGGGTTAATCATCCTAGTTGGTCTCGCCGCTAAAAATGGTATATTGATTGTTGAATTTGCTAACCAGTTGCGTGATGAGGGTCATGAGTTTCTGACAGCAATACGCGAGGCAGCCTCCTTGCGCCTGCGCCCAATCCTGATGACCAGTATTACAGCCGCTGCTGGAGCAATACCGTTGATTATATCAGACGGAGCCGGATCAGAGACTCGCTCTGTGATCGCAATAGTTATTCTGTTTGGGGTCGTTGTAACAACATTCTTTACGTTGTTTGTCGTTCCTGTGGCTTATAGCCTTCTGGCGCGTAGAACTGGTTCGCCGGGGGATGTCGCGCGCGAACTGAATCAACAAGAACAACAAAAGGAACAGCAATCCGCGCAGATATCGAGGAATGAGCCGCCATCAAACATAAATGTTGACATAATTTGATGTGACTGGCTATTCTTGGTCATTAAAAAAATGAACAAGAATATTTAAGAACAGGGAAATATCTATGTCTTCAAAATTATCCTTTATCGGGACAAGAGGGGCTGCGCGATTTAAGGCGTTAGCTAAACCTCTGGCGCAAGCTCTTTTGGATTATGCTGTGCAAAAAGGCCCGGCGTTTGGTGTTGATCAAGCCAGAGTTTCTATTCTGTCTGTAGAAAAAACAGGATGCAATGTTGAGAAGGGGGATATGACGGAATGGATTTCCGGCAAGTCATTCTCTGTGGGCATCTGTTTGTATGGCGGGGATAAAAAGCTTTCCTTTTCTGTAAGTTCACCGGATTTGGAGGTTGCATGTAAGGAAATAGATAGAAAAATTCAATTTCTGCACATTATTCCTGACAACCAATATCAGAAACTTTTATCTCCAGATCAGGTTTATTCCGGGCCAATGGGGTTGTTTGATACGTATCAGCCATCACCAGTAAAAATGCCTGACATGGTTGATTTTGCAAAAAGAATGGAAAGTGAAGCGATTAAAAATCCTGATGTGTTACGCGTTGAATCTTCTGGGGTCTCGCAAGTTACTCATCATGTTTTGGTTTTGGCAACAAACGGGCAGGACAGAAGTGATAGCTCGACAACGTATAGTGCAGGTATCTCGGTCGTTTCGATTAAACCGGGTGTGAATGGGGAAGATGACGAAAAGTGCATTGGTGGCGCAGGTAGTAGTGCAAGCCATTTTTCTGATCTGGACTCTCCAGAATCATTGGGTAAAAAGGCGGCTGAGGAAGCGGTAAAAAAATTGTCTTTGATCAAGCCAGCTTCAGGGAAAGTTTCGATTGTTTTATCGCACGATGCAGCGGAGCAGTTTTACAGGATTGTTATGAATGCGATTGATGGAACGGTTCTTTTGCAAAAGGCAAGTTTTCTTCAAAAGAAGATGGGTGAACAAGTTCTGAGCCCTGATGTTACAATCGAAGATTTACCTCATGTTAAACGGAGCTTGCACTCGGCCTTTGTCGATTCATCTGGTCAGAAGAGTGAGCCAATTACATTTATCAAGAATGGTGTTTTGCAGCAATTCAATGTGTCTCTAGAAGAGGCACGGCAGCTGGGCCTTGATCCGATCGGACGCAATGATGGTGTTACCAATTTGCGCATTTGCCCTGGCTCTGTTTCACCTGATAATCTGATATCCGATATTGAAGAAGGCGTGTATATCGATAGTTTTGATAGCGGAATTTCAAGCACCAATAATGGAATTTTCTCTCGCCCCGCTCAGGGGATGCGAATCCATAAGGGGAAAATTACCCATCAATCTGTCGGAGATTTTATTGTAACTGGTCAATTGCAAGATATGTTTATGAATTTGGTTCTGGCGAATGATACGCCACAGCTCCCAAGCTCATGTCATGCGATTGTGGCCCCGACAACCAGAATCAATGGTGTAAATATTGTGTAGGAAATAGATGTTCTTCATAAATAGAAATGGCTCCTTTTAAGGAGCCATTTCTATTATTAGGGTTATTCTTGCGGCTATCCCATACCGCCAACAGTCATATTGGGCACGAGAAGAGTTGGCTGTCCGCAGCCAACAGAAACAGTTTGCCCATCTTTCCCACAACTTCCATATGTCTTCTCTAATGCCAGATCATTACCCATCATAGTTATTCCTTGGATAACATCACGTCCCTCACCGATCAAACTTGCACCTTTAAGAGGTTCACAAATTTTTCCATTCTGAATGCGGTAGGCAAGGGTTGCGCGCATATTGAATTTCCCTGATGTGATATCAACTTCGCCCCCACCAAGTTCTTTAATGTAGATGCCATTTCTAACCGATGAAATAATCTCTTCGGGAGAAAGGTCGCCAGCTTCAAAAAAGGTGTTGGTCATACGCGGGATTGGTGGCTTACGATAACCTTGTCTGCGACCATTTCCTGTCAGAGGGACTCCCATAAGAAAAGCATTCTGTCGGTCTTGCATATAGCCTGTCAAAATACCATTCTCAACGAGTACATTTCTTTTTGTTGGTGTTCCTTCATCATCAAAGTGGAGGCTGCCACGCTCATCAGGCAAGTTCCCTTGATCCACGATTGTAACATGTGGTGCAGCGACCCTTTGTCCGACTTTACCGCTGAATGCTGAGATGCCACGGCGGTTAAAATCGCCTTCTAATCCATGACCTATGGCTTCATGCAACAAAACGGCAGGCCATCCATTTCCAAGGACAACATCCATTTCTCCGGCAGGGGCTGGTTTGGCTTTCAATAACAATCTGGCCTGTTGCAGGGCTTCCTCAACCTTTTCTTTCCATAAATCTCCATGGAGTATGTCATCGCTCAACACGACACCGCCAAGACTTGCGCTGCCCATTTCCATGTTGCCATTATTATCTTGAAGAGCTAGAGAAAGGCCGAGATGCGCATTAGGTCGGCAATCGAACAAAGCCGTACCGTCTGCAGTTATGATGTGAACGTTTTTAGCTGATGCACCGTAACTGATACTGGCGTGTATGATGTTTGGATCAAGGGATAAAATGTAGGCTTCAATTTCGTCAATTTTCTTAATCTTGTCAGTGATGTGAATGGATCCTATCGGATCTTCCTGAGAGTAGAAACTTGGTAGGTGACATCCAAAACCGACCCTTTGTGTGCCATGATGACCGTTCAGGGCTTCCCTTGCAGCCTTAATTGCTGCAGCCAGAGATGCTTTGTTGAATTGGTCAGAATAGGCAAACCCTATTTTTTCTTGATGACCAACACGAAAGCCAAAACCATATTCTCTTTGCGGAAGACGTGTTTTGTAGAAGCCGTTCTCCTTTACCAAACCGGTGGTTTCATAGGACTCTACATAGAGTTCGCCATATTCGGCTCTTTGAAGACCTTTTTGGACAAGTTTGACAGTCTGTTCTAGCGCGAGATCTGTGCCACCATAGAAATGGTGGACTAATTGAGATGTATTCATTTTGTTATACCTAGCCTGTTCTATAGTCTTTTATTTTTGTTTATGTCTATTAGTGCTAGCATTGGTCGTGGATAAAAGACAAGAAAAAATCACTGATTGCAGGTCAAATTTTATCAATAAAATCTGCGTGTGCAGCTCTGATACCTTTTTCCAAGGAGGTTGTCGGTGACCAGCCGAATTGACGGGCTGTTTCAATGTCCATTAATTTGTGGGACATGCCCGAGGGTTGTTGGATATTATGATGGAATGCCCCATGATATCCCATAGCTTGTGCTGCAAACTGGTAATATTCATTAACGGAATAGTCATGCCCCATGCCGATATTCATGCAATCAGGCAGCTTTGAAAGATTTGGCAGGATTGCGCAGATGAAACCTGCCAGATCATCTACAAAAATAAATTCGCGCCGAACTTCTCCGTTCCCCCATATCTCGACCGATTGTTGATTTGTCTCAATGGCTGTGTGGATTTTGCGGATGATTGCTGCCATCAGATGGCTATGTTCCGGATCATAATGATCTCCAGGGCCGTATAGATTACACGGAATCATGGTTTTATAAGACACGCCATATTTCTGTCTTAAATATTGGCAAAGTCGTTGTCCTGCAATTTTGGCAATGGCGTATCCCTCATTGGTGGGCTCAAGGGGTGCTGCCAGAATATCGCATTCTTTAAGCGGGTTCCTGTAATCGCGGGGGTACATGCAAGAACTTCCCAGATAGACCAGATTTTTTATTCCCGCTTTATGTGCGCTTGATATGACATGAGTGTTCATTAGAATATTATCGCTCAGAAATTCATCCTGATTTTCGGAATTGGCCTTTATGCCCCCGACTTTAGCAGCCGTATGAACAACACAGTCGATTTTATTGTCCTTCAAATATTCACTAACTTTTTCACCATTTGTCAGATCCAGATCTTGTCTGGTCGGGGAAAGTATTTCCCAATCTGGATGATGTTTTTCTAAGTATGTAAGGATGGCTCTCCCTACCATTCCTGTTCTACCGGTTACGAAGAGTCTCACTGAATTCTCCTTTTTCACGGGCGAGGTCGTACGCAACCATTTCTGCGATGATATCTTCCAAAGATGTTCTAGCTTTCCAACCAATCTGGTTTTCGGCCTTTGAAGCATTGCCTTGTAGGCAATCAACTTCGGTCGGACGAAAATAAAAAGGATCTATTCTAATAATATGTTCACCGGTTTTCGCATTTCGTCCGGTCTCCTCTGATCCGTGCCCTTCCCATGCAATCTCGATACCGGTTTGCGTAAATGCTTTTTGAGCAAAGCTTCTAACTGTTTCTGATCGTCCAGAGGCCAAAACAAAATCATCCGGCGCAGAGTGTTGCAGAATTTTCCATGCGCCCTCCATGTAATCAGCAGCGTGCCCCCAATCCCTTGTGGCATCAAGATTTCCAAGGTACAGACAGTCTTGTTTTCCCAGAGAAATTCTTGCGGCGGC
The DNA here is from genome assembly GCA_001871905.1 of Alphaproteobacteria bacterium CG1_02_46_17. Lineage (GTDB taxonomy): Bacteria > Pseudomonadota > Alphaproteobacteria > Micavibrionales > Micavibrionaceae > UBA1573. Next base: position 10,848 of record MNUG01000008.1, read on the forward strand.
CTGGGTTATTTTTCTACTGACAAAGGTTTCCCCTCTACGTGGGCTTTCGTGATTAAACATGATACCGTTTGCGGCAAATATACCATAGGCTTCACGGTAATTTACGGTTATCCAGTATGCGTAGAGTTTGGCGACCCCGTATGGGCTCCTAGGATAAAAGGGAGTGGATTCATTCTGGGGAAAGGTCTGAGCTTTCCCAAACATTTCGGAAGTGGAGGCTTGGAAGAACTTTGTTTTTTTATTCATGCCCAGAATGCGAAGAGATTCTAATATTCTCAAAGGGCCAATAGCATCGGCATTGGCTGTATATTCCGGACTTTCAAAACTAACTTGAACATGACTTTGGGCGGCAAGATTGTAAATTTCATCAGGTTGAATTTTTTCGATGAGACGCAGCATATTTGTTGAATCTGTAACATCACCATAGTGAAGGTAGAGTTGACGTTCTGGATTCGTGCGCTCTTCATAGATGTGATCTATGCGGCCTGTGTTCAGAGAGGAAGACCGTCGTTTTACACCATGAACGAGATAACCTTTCCCGAGAAGAAATTCAGCAAGGTAAGCACCATCCTGTCCGGTTATGCCAGTAATAAAGGCGATTTTAGGATGGGTCATGGATTATAACACACGCGCTTCGGTTTACTTTTTAAGTGATGAGAATATAATCCATTACAATTTATAAGGCAATCTGTGGTTATATAAATACTTGCTTTTACTGATTGGGGTGTGGTTGGTTGCCCTTGAATATTTTCATGCGGGAGTTTTTATGTCAGGTAGTTATCCGATTGAACATTTTATAGATGTTTGTCTTGATATTTCAGATCATGCGGGTCGCAAAATCATGGAAGTTTATGCTCGTGAAGATTTCGGTACACAGCGTAAGACTGATCATAGTCCGGTAACAGACGCAGATCTGGCCGCCAACCGAATCATTGTTGATGCTTTGAAGGATCTTACACCTGAAATTGCTATTGTTTCCGAAGAGGAGTCTTTTAAGCCTGAAGGACATAGCGCATTCTGGTTGGTGGACCCCTTGGACGGAACGAGAGAATTTATCAAACGGAATGGAGAGTTCACCGTCAATATTGCGCTGGTGGTTGATCAAACTCCGATTTTGGGGGTTATTGTGGCGCCTGCCTTGGGTGTTGCTTATACTGGTGGAATAGGCCTTGCTGCCAGAAAACGTGATGATTCTGGCCAGTGGTTTGAAATTAGTGTTAAAGAGCCGATGTCGGATCGTGATATTAAGATTGCAGGCTCAAAAAATCATATGACAGATGCATCCCGTCATTGGATCAAAGCCAATTGCCCAAATTCGGAAGTGATCGGAATTGGTTCGTCGGTCAAGTTCTGTCTGATTGCAGAAGGTGCCGCCCACTTTTATCCTCGCTTTGGCCCGACTATGGAATGGGATACTGCGGCAGGTCATGCCATTTTAAATGCGGCCGGAGGCAGTGTTATTCGGATGGATGGGCATCCTTTCCTTTATGGAAAGGATGGATTTGGGAATGCTGATTTTCTGGCCCAATATCATCCTTCCTGATTCCGCTATTTTTTGGTATAATGGTATCTATGCGAAGGATATTAGCCGGTTTGTTGGTGATTTTGATGTTGACGCCCGCTTTGGCGTGCATGATGTCAACCTGTCCGGTTCGTATGGCGCAAGAGGCTGTTACCCTTGCAGATATGAACGATCTGCCGCCTTGTCATCGGGCAGCCTTGTTCAATCAGGAACAAAAGAAACAAGTCACTGACACCCCGATGTTTCTGGCTGATTGTATGGGTATTAATCTATTCTCGCAAACAGCTAGTGCGGACGTCGTTTCACCTGATTTGTCCTTGATACATGTTGATTTATCTCTTGATGCAGTTCTTCATCAGGATAATTTTGTTCTGGCACAAAATGCTATTCGGGGCCCGCCGGCTTATTTTTCCTCTGATCTGCAATTATCCCCTCATTCCTCCCTTATCCTTACGACACAACGCTTCCGCATATAGGGCTTCTTTTTCTGTTTTGTTTTGAAACTGAGAAAGAGGAGTTTTATGTGATGCGCGCTGTTTTATTTTTGGCTGTTTTTCTGACCCTGTCCATTTCGGTCACATTTTTGCCGTCATTGTCTCTGCCAGCCTATGCTGAGGAGTCTGTTTATATTTGTCCGATGCACCCACATATAGAGGGGATTAAGGGGGATAGTTGTCCAATATGTGGAATGACTTTAGTTCCTAAAATATCCGATGATGCTTCTTCGAAAAAGAAGGCTGCCCAAAGAAATATAGGACAGAGCGGCATGGGAATTTCAATTAATCCTGAATATGTACAGGCTTTAGGGGTTAAGACGACAAAAGTTGTTAGACGAGAAATCGGACAAAAAATCCGTGCTTATGGACGTGTTACAGTAGATCAGGGCAAAGCCTATCAAATGGATCTAAAGGCCGATGGCTGGGTGGTTGATTTGAAAGTCTCGGCGGTAGGAGATCAAGTTAAGGCAGGGGACTTATTATTTACGTTTTACAGTCCAGAATTAATGACGGCACAATCTGATTATCTGATTGCCTTGAAGTCAGATGGGCGTGTTGGTTCTGCACAAAACCGCCTTCGTTTGTTTGGTATGACCGATCAGGCGATTGCAGATCTAAAAGTGGCAGGAAAGGTGATGGAGGAAACGCCTTTCTACGCGCCGCAGAATGGTGTTGTGACATCTATAGAAATCACGAAAGGATCTCATGTTGCAAAAGGTAAATCTGCACTAAGAGTGGATGATCTGTCATCTCTATGGGTAATGGTTGATGTAGATATCAAGGACGCCCCTAATTTGGAACATGGGCAAAGGGTCGCAATAAAAATTCCAGAAACCGGTCAACATGCTGTGGCGGTTATTGATCTTGTTTATCCTGTTGTTGATGCAAAATCCAGAACTGTTCCGGTGCGCCTGACCCTGAATAATGAGTATGGGGTATTCAAGCCAGCTCAATATCTGGATGTGGCTTTCTCTTCTAATGTGAAACAGCGTTTAGTTGTCCCAGAAGAGTCTGTTTTATACGATAGATCAGGCTCTTATATTATCCTTTCAGTCGGAGATGGGTTTTTTCAAAAAGAAAAAATTCGGGTCGGGATAATCTCTGACGGGTATAGCGAAATTCTTGATGGATTGTCCGAAGGTGATGAAATTGTCCGAACGGGACAGTTTATGATTGATGCTGAAAGCCATCTGCGTGGCGGAATGAGTCAAATGAACGGAGGAAGAAATGAATAAACTTTCTTCTCCTTATGATCCCTCAAATAGTTTTATTGCACGAATTATTGATTGGTCCGTCGGGAATAAATTTTTTATTCTTCTCGGGGCTTTGATTATTTTATGCTCTGGAATATATGCCCTGTATAAAATTCCACTTGATGCCATTCCTGACTTGTCCGATACACAGGTGATTATCCAGACGAACTATTCTGCGCAGTCTCCGCAAATTGTCGAAAATCAGGTGACGTTCCCACTTTCTACACAGATGCTGGGTTTGCCACGAACAAAGTCGGTACGTGGGTTCTCCATGTTCGGAACATCCTTTGTTTACATCATTTTTGAAGATGGCGTGGACATGTATTGGGCGCGTAGTCGAGTTCTTGAATCTTTGTCTCAAGTGCAAAGTGAGCTGCCTAGTGGTGTTATACCCCAGTTGGGTCCGGATGCAACTGGCGTTGGTTGGGTATTTCAGTATGCGCTTTATGACAGAACAGGGCATCATGATCTCGCTGATTTGCGAGATCTGCAGGATTGGTTTGTCAAATTTGAACTTTCTGCCGTTGATGGAGTCGCTGAAGTTGCAAGCGTTGGCGGATATAAACGTGAGTATCAGGTTTATGTTGACCCAATTAAACTGCGTGCTTTTGATGTGTCCTTGAAACGACTTAGTGATGTTGTAAGGCTCTCCAGTGGTGAAGTCGGTGGACGAACCATAGAGATGGCAGAGAGTGAATATCTTATTCTCTCCAAAGGATATATCGAGAATGTGAATGATTTATCATTATCTGTCCTTGGTGTTCATAACGGCGTCCCCGTAACTGTCGGAGATGTTGCGCGTGTGGTCGAAGGGCCCGCGCTGCGGCGCGGGGTTGCCGAGTTGAATGGTGTAGGCGAAGTTGTGGGGGGCATTATTGTGATGCGTCCGGGATATAATGCGTTGGATGTTATCGAAAAGGTTCGTCAACGGTTGGATATTGTCCGCCAAGGATTGCCAGACGGGGTTGAAATAAAAGTAGTCTATGACCGATCACATCTTATCAAAGAATCTGTTTCTTTCCTCAAGCATAAATTAATTGAAGAAAGCCTGATGGTTGCATTGGTTACCATCCTGTTCTTGATGCATGTTAGATCGTCTCTGGTGGCGATTGTAACTCTTCCTTTGGGCGTATTGGGTGGGTTTACATTGATGTATTGGCAAGGACTAAGTGCCAATATCATGTCTTTAGGTGGCGTTGCGATTGCGATCGGGGCCATGGTTGATGCGTCAATCGTAATGGTTGAAAATGTTCACCGGAAGTTGGCATCTTTGCCGGACGATGCATCGGATAGTCAAAGACGAGACGTGATGATTTCGGCAATGAAAGAAGTGGGCCCTAGTCTCTTCTTTTCCTTGTTGATTATTACAGTCTCGTTCATTCCGGTTTTTTCCTTGAACGGCCAGTCTGAAAAATTATTTTCCCCGCTGGCCTTCACCAAAACCTATTCGATGGCAGTTGCAAGTCTTCTATCTGTGACGTTGGTTCCGGTTCTGGTCGTGTTGTTGGTTAAAGGGAAAATTAAAGCGGAAGATCAGAATATTTTGAACCGGATTTTTCTTGGGTTGTATCGCCCAATTCTTGATTGGGCTTTGAGCCATCGTTTATTGACTATTCTATTATCTGCAATACTTCTGGTAAGTTCTGCTGTTCCTATCTCTCGCACGGGTTATGAATTTATGCCTCCTCTTTATGAAGGAGGACTCCTTTATATGCCGATGACGCTGCCCGGAGTTTCAGTTACCAAAGCTCGCAAAATTCTTCAAGTGACCAATCGTCAGATTATGACCGTTCCGGAAGTTGAGAATGTTTTCGGTAAGGCGGGGCGTTCTGACTCTGCCACTGATCCCGCTCCCCTTTCGATGATTGAAAGTTGGATTGAATTAAAGCCGAAATCTGAATGGCGTACTGGTCTTACCCCTGAGAAACTTATTGCAGAGTTAAATGACCGTGTTGGAATGCCTGGTCTGGTCGATAGCTGGGGTTATCCTATTAAAATCAGGCTTGATATGCTCTCGACCGGCATTAGAACACCAGTAGGGATTAAAATAGCAGGGGATGATCTATCAAAGATTGACTTGATTGCACAAGATGTAGAGCAGCGTGTCCGTTCAGTTTCGGGGACGCGCAATGCGATTGCTGATCGTGTTGTAGGCGGAAAATATATCGAGATTGTTCCAGAGCTCCACCAGCTTGCACGGTATGGTGTTTCGTTATCTGATGTTCAAACGGTTATTAGCACGGCCTTGGGGGGCATGAAGGTCGGTGAAACTGTAAAGGGGCGGGCACGATATGCAATTATGGTGCGTTATGATCGTGGGAATCGAGAGAATATACAAGATCTTGAAAATATTCTTGTCTCCACATCAAGCGGATCGCAGATTCCTTTATCCAGTCTGGCATCCATTCATGTTGCCGATGGTCCATCAATGATTAAATCCGAGGATGCGCGTTTAAACGGTTGGGTCTTCGTTGACTTTGGCGGGCGCGATCTTTCCGGATATGTGAAGGATCTGAAAGATGAATTGAATGGGATGGATATCCCCCAAGGGTATAGTCTTCAGGTTTCCGGAGAATACGAACAAATGGAATCCGCAAAAAATCGTTTGCTGATAGCGGTTCCCGCAACATTGCTTATTATTCTGGTGCTGCTTTATATCCATTTCGGATCGTGGGGTCGAACGGCCTTGATATTTTTGTCTCTGCCCTTTGGTGTGATTGGCGGAGTGTGGGCTATTTGGCTCTGCGGATATCATTTTTCGGTTGCCGTTGCTGTTGGCTTTATTGCCTTGGCAGGAATTGCGGCCGAAACCGCCATTGTGATGTTGATTTATATCGATCATGAAATGCTCGACCACCCACCGCAAAACATTCCTGATCTGGTTAAAAATGTCCGGCATGGGGCTTTGAACAGGTTACGGCCTAAAATGATGACGGTGATTACAATTGTGGCAAGTCTGGTTCCTATCTTTCTGAGTGATGGGGCCGGGGCGGATGTGATGCGCCGAATCGCATTGCCGATGTTGGGAGGCATGGTTAGTACAACAATTCTGACGTTGGTTTTGGTTCCTGTTTTGTATGTGGCTTATATGGGGAGGGTATGGAAAGTTAGGAACTAAAGGACAATTCCATCCTTTTTCATCTTCTCGACTTTTCTCAAAATCATATTGCGTTTCAGGCGCGAGAGATAGTCGATGAAGAGGATTCCGTTGAGATGATCGAGTTCATGTTGGATACAGTGGGAAGCAAGATCTTCGCCAACAAATTCGACTATTTCTCCATTCAGGTTTATATATTTGACACGAACTGATTTCGGACGTTCGACGTCGGCGTATTGTTGGGGAATTGATAGACATCCTTCCTCCATGACACTTAGTTCCTCGGATTTCCAGACAATCTCCGGATTAATCATGACAATTGGATTGCGCGAAGTTTTTTCTTTGCGGTAATTTGTGTCCATAACAAACATGCGGTTAAGGACTCCAATCTGATTTGCGGCAAGCCCGATACCGGGAGCCTCATACATTGTTTCGATCATATCTGCCGCTTGCTGTTTGATTTGTGCAGAAATATTTTCGATCGAATGCGCGGTTTGCTTTAAAACCGGATCGGGGACTGTGATAATGTGCAAAAGGGACATTCTTTTTCTTTCCTATTTCTTCCAGAATATCATAAAAACCATGATCTGAAGGGATGGATTGTATGAATTTTCTGCGCAGTGTCGATCTTTTTTGCCGTGTTATCGATAATTTCGGAGATGTGGGCGTGTGCTGGCGCTTGGCGCGGCAGCTGGCAGTCGAAGAAGATCTGCAGGTTCGCTTGTATCTTGATGATCTGGAAAGTCTATATAAAATTGTTCCTGAACCGGATAAATCGGTTCAACTCGTCAAATGGGTGGATGATCTGGTTTATGCGGAATCTGCCGATCTGGTGATCGAGGCCTTTGCTTGTGATTTGCCGGATCAGGTGATTGAGGCCATGAAGGAACGGGATAGGCCTCCGGTCTGGATTGATCTTGAATATCTGACTGCCGAGGATTGGGCGTTGTCCTGTCATGCTATTCCCAGTGTTCATCCTTCGACGGGGTTGCAAAAAACACTCCTCTTTCCAGGCTTTGTCGAAGAATCGGGTGGATTGTTGCGGGAAAATGATTTGATCGAGCGTCGAGACAGCTTCCAAAGTGACGTTTTTGTACAAAACCAATGGCGTAGAACACATAATTTGCCAGAATTTGATGAAAACTGTATCGATTTATCATTCTTCAGCTATAAAACTGCGCCAATTGAGGCGTTTTTTGATGAACTATCCGAATATTCGCGTGCAGTACGTGTGTTCTATCCGGTTCTTGAGGGCTTCGGCGTGGAAAAGAGAGGATATTTAACTATTTACCGTGTGCCTTTCTTTTCCCAAAGCGACTATGACTATCTACTCTGGACTTGTGATGGCAACTTCGTGCGAGGGGAAGATTCTTTTGTTCGTGCGGGGTTCGCGGCTAAGCCGATGATCTGGAATATCTATGTTCAAGAAAATGATGCCCATTTGGTCAAGATGCGGGCTTTCCTTGATCTTTACCGTGCGGCTTTTTTGCCAAATGTATGGGAGGGGCTTGCGGAATCCTTTTATTTGTGGAATCTAGAGGGCGAAATAAAGAAGGGTGTCTGGAAAATTCTTCTGGATAACCTGCCTGTCCTTACTCAAGGGGCACGTTTATGGGCTGAGGAGATTTGTTCTCAGGATGCTCTGGTAACGAAGCTTCTTGAATGGGGCAAGAATAATAACATATTGATAAAGAAGGATAAATTATGAAAGTCGCTCAGGAACTGAGAACTGGAAATGTGGTTGTAGTTGATAAGGCTCCATTGGTTATTCAAAAGGCTGATTATAACAAATCAGGCCGTAATGCTGCTGTGATGAAATTCAAGTTTCGTAACTTGCTGACCGGAACCAACTCGGAAGGTGTTTACAAGACTGATGAGAAATTCGAAGATATCGTGTTGGATACAAAAGAAGTTTCTTATTCTTATGAGTCTGGGGACATGTATGTCTTTATGGACGAAGAATATAATCAGTATGAGCTGTCAAAAGAAGATATTGAAGGCGTTTTGAAGTATTTGGAAGAACAGATGCCTTGTGAAGTCACATTCTATGAAGGCAAACCGATCTCTGTTACTCCGCCAGTCAAAGTTGTTCGGGAAGTTATTTATACCGAGCCTGCTGTTCGTGGGGATACGTCGGGTAAGATCATGAAGCCCGCTCGCCTGCCGAGTGGTTATGAGGTTCAGGTCCCTGCGTTTGTTGAAATCGGAGAAAAGATCGAGATTGATACCCGTACAGACGAGTATGTTTCCCGCGTGAAATAGGCTCATAAGCTTGGAAATTGGATTGTTATGTAAGGCTGGAAGATTTTCCAGCCTTATGTTATAATAGGCGTGTGGCCTATGGATTTAAAAATAAATAAAATTTTATCAATTTGGGGCTACAATTATAGGCGGTGGAGTGGTTTTTCAAAAACTGTGCTCCCCATGGTGATGGTTGACCTTTAAGTCTGTCTTGGTGAGTCGGTGCGGATTACAACGAGCAAAGCTCTGAGCTATACGCTCCTTCCGGGGTTCTTCCCTCGAGTGGGATCGTTGTTCTTTTCCGGATTTGGCCCGGTTCCTTATCTTTTGGCAATTCTTTGCCTGAGGATGCGGTTGCTACCTAAAGGGCATCCATTTTTTCATACCAGAAAAGTATATGGGGTTCGCCATGTGTTGGCGGAAGCCGCGCGGCACCTGACGTTCAAATGGAAGAATATTGACCAGATCATTGTTTTCGGGGCATTGGTTTGTGGTGCGGCGACGATGTTGGCCTTTGTCGCTGCTGTTGTAATCTATATTCTATTTTCTTCGTCTGCGATGGCCGCCGTTTGGCTTCCTGACCTCTTCAAGACAGCTCAGCCTGATTATGATGTAGCCTTTATGATGATGGATAGAGTTCTCGGGGTTCCGGGGATTTTTGACTCTGCTATTATTACTGACCCTGCGACATATGGACCTGCCCCAAATGTCTTCCAACAATCCATGCAGGCCATGTTCTCCTTTTTTAGCTGGGCCCTGTTTATTATCGCAGTCTTTATTTTCCTTTATTTTGTTATCGAGATTATTTGGGAAGTAACCCAGACGGGAAGCCCTCTGGGAGAAACACTTGCCAATACCTGGATTCCTCTTCGTCTTGTTGCAGCCTTTGGTCTGTTGTTGCCGATTAACGGTTATGGTTTGAACTCTGCCCAATATATCACTCTTTATACCGCCAAGTTTGGTTCTGGGCTGGCGACCAATGCTTGGGGTGCCTTCAATATGATGACAGGGACAAATCCGACGGGCATGTCGAATGAACAGCTGATTGGTGTCTTGGGGTATCAGGATCTTAGTAACTTGCTCAAAGGCCTCATGGTCATCAAGGCCTGTGATCAGATCAACTATTGGGGCACAATTGCCTCTGCTATGAACAGTATACCAACAAATACGGCGGGGGGAAATGGTGCTGTAAAACTTGCCCTCTATATTATCAATGGAAATCAGGGAACCCCACTTTATGATGATGGTCCTATGCCAGGGGTGTTGAATACTGTTGGTGATAAATATGACCCCACGCCCCTTGGGGTGATTACAGGGGCTCCGACAGACGCTTTTGCTCAAGTGTTGAGTCATTCGGAAGCTGGGGGCATCCGTATGGTAATAGGGTTTGTTGATGCCGCCCAACCGAAATTATATGAGGATTATCCAGGAAGTGTTCTCCCTGTTTGTGGCGAGATTTTTATTCCTGTGACCGGATATAACCCTGAGTCTCTTCTGACAGCGGAAGCCTATTTCTACGCTGTCCTTTACACATTACAGGAGGCAAGACGTAAAGGTGCATCGGCCGACGTTAAAGAGAGGAATGCCGGACTGGCTGTCATAAGAGAATATATTCGGACATCATCTGATTATACGAATGCTGTTCAGAAAGCCGGCTATGGACCAAGCGTCACCTGTTTTGGTGATGGTAATAGTGATGGATATCATAGTTATGATGAAGGAGTGGATCTGGGGACGAATATGGGTAAATGCACAGATCCTGTTCCCGCTTCCTATTGGAATTACTATCTGGGCTATGTCAGCACGTTATTTTTGTATGACCCTTATGAAGTTGGCCATGCTGTTTTGACAGATATCCCGAACCCTTTTGCCACTGATCCGTATTCGATCGGAGACACAAGATACTCGTCTCTTGGTCTTCCTAATCCGATGATGCTTGAGATCTCTATGACCAAACTGGGATGGGGTGGCGCGGGCATGTGGTATAACCGCATTTCCGAAAAGAACGGATTGTTCGTGTCGGCAGTGGGGGCTGTTCCGGTAATCCAGAAAATGCCGATGGTTATGGAGAAACTCAAAGAACAGCGCGGAATGAATGACGCCGGTATCGGATCTGGTTTTTGTTCCCCTTATGCTCCAGAGAAATCGGGATCGTCCTCTGTTAATATCTCCAACGAAAAAGCGCAGTTTACCGGAGAGTTGGCTCACAATCTTTATAAGACGTGTACTGCGTTGTTCGAGAATGAGCATATTCAGCTAGAGATTTGGGACAATAGTACCGCTCCACCGACCTTGGTTTATAAACCAAACGATCAAAAATACGCCAACCCAGTTGAGCATTCGATGGCTGCGGTTTTTGCTGATTTCAAGATGTTTAATCTGGATTGGAATTCCGATGTTATGCCGATGGCTCAATTATCTACTGTGGGACGCCTTCTGGTTGATAAATCTATTGTGGCGATGATGGCGGCATTGGGAAGTTCTGCAATGGGAAGTCTGCTTCATGTGGCTGCAGGGAGTGCGGACGGGCAGAATATCGCCGCCTTGAATACATTAGGCTCTGCTTTCGGTGAAGCTTCAACAGCTGCCTTGACCCTTGCTACTTTGGGGCTAACAGCTGGCGTGTTGCTGCATTATGTTCTGCCATTCCTGCCATTTATGTATTTTTTCTTTGCGGTTGGACGTTGGGTCAAGACAGTGTTCGAAGCATTGATCGGCGTTCCATTATGGGCTTTGGCACATATGCGTCTTAGTGGGCAGGGGTTTCCGGGAGACGCGGCAAGTAGCGGATATTTTCTTCTGCTGGAAATATTTATCCGCCCTATTTTGACGGTCTTTTCGTTGGTAATGTCCTTTGCGGTTTTCACGGCTATGGTGATGGTGCTAAATTCAATATTCACGTTGCTGGTGACAAACTTTGGTGGTGCTGATGTCCCCTTTGCCGCGGCTGACCAAAATATTCTGGACAATGCCCGTGCAATCGCCGACCAATTCTTTTATTCAATCATGTATATGGTCTTGTGTTATATGATTGCGACTGCCAGTTTCAAACTGATTGATATTGTCCCTGATAATATTCTGACTCGTTGGTCAGGAGCTGGAGTCAGCAGTATTGGGGCCAGCGATAATGCTGATGATCTGATTGACCAGTTACAAACTCAGTTGCCGATTATGATTAATTACTACGCTAAACGTGTTGGTCAAGGTGTTCATGAAGCTATTTATGAACCGGGTGAGCAGATAGGTGGTGCGAGGGAGGCCAAATTCCAAAAAGAGCAACAAACTATGGCGTCACAAATTATCGACCAAGTTGAGAAAAATGGTTCTATTTCCCGTTCCGATATCATGTCCAAAATTACGCCTAAGCTGGATACGATTAACAGTCAAACGGTTGACAGGGTTCTTGAAGCCTTGGTTAAGGATGGAAAATTGGTTCGTAATGGAGATACTTATAATAAGAAATAATAGGGCAATGGGTTTATGAAGGTTTATATGGAACAAAATTTTGTCAGTAAAGTGAATGGGGTGTTCGCATTCGCTATGGTGAGATTGTTCCTTGAGAAAGCTGGGAAAATTTTGGGGTGCTGTGGAGAAGAGGGGCGTGTGTTGTCATGATTTCCGTTCAATCCACTCTGAAATATGTATTGTTGCCGCGGGTTGCTCCACGACTTAAATCCCTTGTGCCGGATACAAACTTCTTTGCCCAGTTGATGGCTCTTGTTTTCTTTAACGTTGGATTATTGCCTCGTGGGAATAAATTGTTGGTGCCGTCCATTCAAGGACAATATGGGGTAAGGACAGTTCTGGCGGAGGCCGCTTCTAACCTTAAGGGTGGGTGGCGTCATAGCGACCAGTATATCGTTTACGGTGCCTTTGTACTGGGTATTGTTCTATTTATCTTTCAGTTCATTGCCCTGTTCTGGGTATTGATTACGCATTCTGCCAATGCGGCAGCTCCGTTTATCAGTATGTTAATTACATCCGATCCGACAAATGATGTTGCTCTTATGATGTTGGACAAGGTGTTCCAGATCCCTGGATTCTTTGGATCAAAATTTGATCCGGTAACAGTCGCAGGTATTGAAAATTTTGCACGAGCCATGCAGGAGCTTTTCAGATTTTATAGCTATGGCATGTTGGCTATCGGCTTATTTATAATTTTATATTATATTCTTACTCTTT
>MNUG01000019.1 GCA_001871905.1 Alphaproteobacteria bacterium CG1_02_46_17
TGATATAAATGGGAGTTTAAGTTCCTTGCGGGTACGTTATGAAGAGTTTGGTAAAAAATTTGATTTGGAGCGTGCGGTTCTAACATTTCAAGGGTCTGTTCCTCCGTCGCCTTATCTGGATATTGTGGCGTCAAATGATACGGGGGATGTGACGGCAAAAATTTTAATCGGGGGGAATGCTGATAAACCATCTATCAAGTTGAGTTCGGTTCCGGAACTGCCGCAAGACGAGATTTTATCGCGTATCCTGTTTGGAACGTCTTCTGCAAAAATCAGTCCGTTTCAGGCAGTACAATTAGCGCAGGCTTTGCAGAGATTTTCAGGAAATTCGACGGGGCCAGCTTTATTTGATCCGATTGGGACATTGCGCAAAGCAACTGGACTGGATGATATTTCGGTTGAAGGGGTTGGAACCAAGGACGCTAAGGTTAGTGCCGGAAAATATATTACCGACAAAGTCTATGTTGATGTCAAACGCGGCGCATCGGAAAATTCAGGATCAGCCAGTGTGCGGGTTAAAGTTTCTCCGCAAGTTTCTGTCGAGAGTAGTGCAGGGGAGAACGGGTCTGCAGGAGGCAGTGTGTTCTGGGAATGGGAGTATTAGGTGATTAGGACTTTTCGTCTCCATAAAGTATAGAAAACAAAAGTAGCATCACTTATTCCAATTACGAAGGGGTAGAGTGAGGTCGTGATTGTGAGTTCGTTCATGGCAAACAAGGACATGAACATTGCGATAGATGTTAAAAAGAAAGGGATGAGTTTTTCTTCGTGGGGCGCGCCCCAGCTTTTTCTGAAGGTTGGAAAAAATCCCGCAACATTGATAATCGAGATGATGATGACAGACCACTCGGCGGATTGAAAAATATACCATGGTAGCAAGGCGAGAAGAGAGAGTAGCAGTGCCGCTCGATCTATATTGGTGTGGTTTTTATTGCCGTATTTTATGGAGATCATTGTAATCAATCCGCAAAGCAGGGCAATTGACCCAATGGCTCCCGCGCCTGATCCTGCATTGTCAGATATTTGGGCGGCAAATCCGATCGAGGCCAGAACAGTCCAAACCATCCATGTATATATATGCGGTTTGCTTTGCCCCTTAAAAATCGAGACAATATACAAGACCAGAGTTATGGAGGCCAGTATTGTGGATGCCGCGCCAATAAGGTCTTGATAGGAAAAATCGGCCATCATTTAATGGGCCTTGAACATATCTTCCGTGATGGTGTCCGGATCGTCGGTGAAGACCGCATCAACACCCCATTGGCGTAGAGTACGGGCCAGCTGTGGATCGTTGATGGTATAGGCCAGAATTGGGCGTTCGGTGTCCATGATGGCATCGACCAGATCCCGCGTTGCTGTACGACCGTCAATATTGATCGTGGTTGCGTCCAGATAATCGGCAAGCTCTGTCCAGTTTTCCATCGGTTCTGATTCCAGCAGCAAGCCACGGTACCAGTCTGCTGCCATGTCCATGGAGGTTTCCAGAGAGACATAGGAGAAGCTCGAGATCAGGAGGCGGTCGCGGTCATCCCAGATTTGAGATAGGACGTCGAGCATGGCCTCGGCGGTTTCAACTTCGCGCCCCGGGCAGGGTTTGATTTCCAAATTGACGCCCAAGTCCCGTTGCAAGATGACCTCGATTGCTTCTTCAAGCGTTGGAATTTTTATTCCTGAAAAACTTTCAGAAAACCAGCTTCCTGCTTCGAGGTCGCAAAGGTCGGCATATTTCATTTCGGCAATCGGGCCGTGGCCGTTGGTGGTGCGATCCAGATCGTCATCATGGAAAATAACCGGCACGGAATCTTTGGTCAGCTTGACATCCAGTTCCACCCATTTGCAGCCCATGTCAGCCGCAGTCTGGATGGATTCAATGGTGTTTTCTGGGGCGTAAGCCTTGGCACCACGATGACCGATAATGTTAGGGAGTTTCAGGGGCATTCTTATCTCTTTTCATTTCTTCACCCACATCTTCACCCCCACCTAAATCCTCCCCCCTGAAGGGGGAGGACTTGTTCGTGCGTTCCTTTCCCCTGAAGGGGGAGGACTTGTTGTTTTTCCTTCCTCCTTTAGGGGGGAAGGTCAGGATGGGGGTGAAAAGGTTAATTCAATTAAAATTGTTTCCAATACACCATCAATATTGTTCAAGACGTCATTGTTCCAGAAACGGAGGATTTTGTAACCTTCTTTTTTAAGGAAATCTGTTCTTTTCCTATCCGCTTCTTCGGTATGTTGTCCGCCGTCGATTTCAATGATGAGCTTTGTTTCAAGGCAGACAAAATCAACGACATAGTTGCCTATAATCTGCTGTCGTCTGAATTTAAGGTTTTGGATTTGCCGTTGGCGCAGGTGATGCCATATTTTTTGTTCGGCATCGGTCATATTGGTGCGGAGGGATTTTGCATGAATAGTAAGATTACTATTTTTCATGGTTGTGTAATTACCCCCACCTAAATCCTCCCCCCTGAAGGGGGAGGACTTGTTCGTGCGTTTCTTCCCCCCTGAAGGGGGAGGACTTGTTCGTGCGTTTCTTCCCCCCTGAAGGGGGAGGACTTGTAATGGTATATATTAAAATATTAGCCCGCAGCTTGTTCTTCGTTGCGTTCTTCTTTTGGTTTTGCTGCGATCGGCTCACCAGTTTCCTGATCGACGCGTTTCATCGACAATTTGATTTTGCCGCGTTCGTCGAATCCGGTGACCATGACTTTGACTTCCTGACCTTCGGACACGATGTCGGTGGTTTTTGCCACGCGATGATCGGCGAGTTCGGAAATGTGAACCAGTCCGTCACGGGTTCCCATGAAATTCACAAAAGCACCGAAATCAACGATCTTCACGACTTTACCGTTATAGACTTTGTTCAGTTCCGGTTCGTCGGTGATGCCCTTGATGATTTCGATCGCCATGTCAATTGCATTGCCGTCAACAGCAGCAATTTTGATGGTTCCATCATCATCAATGTCGATCTTGGTTCCGGTTCTTTCGATGATGTCACGAATGACTTTACCGCCGGTCCCGATCACATCACGGATTTTGTCGGTTGGAATAGTCAGCACAGCCATTTGTGGGGCGTGTTGACTGATTTCGCCACGAGATTGGCTCAAGGCTTTGCTCATTTCGCCGAGGATATGCAGACGACCGTCTTGTGCCTGTTTCAAAGCGATTTTCATGATCTCTTCGGTAATGGACGTAATTTTGATATCCATTTGAAGAGCGGTAATACCGTCTTTGGTTCCGGCAACTTTGAAGTCCATGTCACCCAAGTGATCTTCATCACCTAGAATGTCGGAAAGAACAGCAAATTTCTCATTCTCCTTAATCAGACCCATCGCAATACCAGCCACAGGTTTTATCAGAGGAACACCAGCATCCATCAAGGACAGGGAGGTTCCGCAAACAGTTGCCATGGAAGATGAACCGTTGGACTCGGTAATTTCAGAAACAACCCGCAAGGTGTACGGAAAGTCTTCGGCAGTTGGTAGCATTGGGTGGATAGCACGCCATGCCAGTTTACCGTGACCGATCTCACGACGACCTGTGGCACCCATACGTCCGCATTCGCCAACCGAGTATGGTGGGAAGTTATAGTGCAGCATGAATGTTTCGCGGTATTCGCCGGTGATCGCGTCAATGACTTGTTCGTCTTGTCCTGTTCCAAGAGTTGTTACAACAACGGCTTGTGTTTCTCCACGGGTGAAGAGGGCAGAACCGTGAACGCGAGGCAAGAGACCTGCTTCACAAACGATTGGACGAATATCCACGGTAGTACGGCCATCAATACGGGAGCCAGTGTCGAGGATTTGTCCACGAACAATTTCGGCTTCGAGGTCGTGGCAGATCGCAGAGATTTTGTCTTTGCCAGTTTCATCAGATGCAAATTCGGCAATGGCTGCTTCTTTGACTGCGCCGACTTTTTCGTAGCGAGCTTGTTTGACTTTTTCTTTGTAAGCATCAGCCAGTTGTCCGGCAAATTTTGCTTTGATTTTTTCGGACAGTGCGACGATTACAGGATCTTTTTCAGTTACGTTCCATGGTTCTTTCGCAGCTTGTTCTGCCAGTCCGATGATCCCTTTAATCACAGGTTGGAACGCGTTCCAGCCAGCCATTACGGCACCGAGCATGATATCTTCCGGCAATTCTTTGGCTTCGGATTCAACCATCAGAACGCCTTCCATGGTTCCGGCAACAACCAGATCCAGTGCAGAGCCTTCCATTTCGGAAACGGTTGGGTTAACCAGATATTCGCCGTTTTTGTATCCAACACGGCAGCTACCAATTGGCCCCATGAAGGGGATACCGGAAATAGTCAGAGCGGCAGAGGCACCGATCAATGCCACCATGTCAGGTGAATGTTCGCCATCATGGGACATACATGTACAAATGATTTGAACTTCGTTGAGGAATTGTTCAGGGAACAATGGACGAATTGGACGGTCGATCAGACGGGAAGTCAGCGTTTCATTATCAGATGGTCTGGCTTCGCGTTTGAAAAATCCACCAGGAATACGACCTGCGGCATAGAATTTTTCCATGTAATGAACAGACAGCGGGAAAAAGTCTTGGCCTTCTTTAATCGATTTGGAAGCCACGACGGTACAAAGTACGGATGTGTCCCCCATGGTTGCTACAACTGCGCCGTCGGCTTGACGGGCTACTTTTCCTGTTTCAAGGATAAGTTTTTTACCTGCAAAATCAATCTCTTTGCGGAAAACATTAAACATTTAGATTACCTTTCATATATGTATCAAAATTCAGCAAATCTTCCCCTATGGAAGTTCGCTGTGTGAGAAAGCAGAGTTTTGGGGATTTCGGTGGACACTAAATAACAGCAATTTCGTGCCTGTTATCAACCGTCAACCGATCTGGCCAATGACCCGCTTTTTCTGGCGACTCTTGTCGCATGAGAGGGGGAAGATGTCAAGAATTACAGGGAATCCTCATTTTATTCTGGCGATTAACATAAGTATTATTGAATGAAAAAACTTGAAAAGTCTGCCCGAAAGGTGTTTTTTGGGTCGTGAGCATAAAAAACGAAAGTTATATACAAAAACATGAATGCTCGGGGTTTGGTTTTACATCTATTAGAAAAGGGACTTTTTCATGAAAAAAATGACTTTGAACGCGGCCGTTCTCGCCGGTGCGGCTTTTGCTTTTTCTGCGCTTCCTTCATACTCTGCCGCTGAAGACGCTCCTGAAGCGCCTCCGGCTGTTCCGGAAAATCTGGAAAAGCAATTAACAGAATCGTGGGAAAGCTTGCAGGAAAAATTTAAGAAGGTGGCGGTTGTAAAAGTAACAGTTTCTCGAGATTTTCATGCTTTTACAAACCCGAACTTCCCAGCGCCTGAGCGGGACTTAATGTGTTCGGTTTACGGGTCAGGTCTTGTTTCGAATAATATCAAAGAAAGTGCCATGGGCTTTGCACAAACGTATCAAAACTTTCTTGGGCTGTTGAAACAGGGTGAAGTCGCGATGAGTCCGGAGTTTGCCAAACAACTGAGTTCAATGCCACAACATGCTATGGGAGCTGTGAATTCGTCAGTACAGCAGGCCAACGTTATTGTTGGGGTTTGTCAGGCAGCATCCCAAGCGCCGGGCCAGTCCGAGAACAAATCGGAACCCAAAAAACAGGGAACCATTCCTTATTCTGCTGAAAGCATAAGATTTGATATCTGATATCATTTTGTTCATTGATTTAGATTTTGTTATTCGATACTCCTGAGAGCATAATTAACCGCTTTCAGGAGTATTCTTATGTCGAAGTCCTATCTTGTTTTGATGCGTCACGGGCAAAGCCAATGGAATTTGGAAAACCGTTTTACGGGGTTTCATAATATTGAGCTGTCCGCCCAAGGGATTGCCGAAGCCAAGCTATCCGGTGGGAATTTGAAAAAGGCAGGGATTGATTTTGATCTGGTTTATACCTCTACCTTGCAGCGCGCCTATACAACTGCTGAAATCGCCCTTAAAGAGGCCGGACAAGATGCTCTGATTGCTGGCATGATTAAGCATGATGATTTGCGCGAACGTGATTACGGTGATTTGACCGGATTGAACAAAGATGAAACCAGAGAAAAATACGGAGCCGAGCAGGTGCATATCTGGCGCCGTTCTTATGATGTCCAGCCTCCGGGTGGCGAAAGTTTGCAAGATGTCGTTGAAAATCGCGTCCGCCCATATTTTGAAAGCTCCATCAAACCACAAATGGATGCGGGAAAAAATATTCTGGTGGCGGCCCATGGCAATTCACTGAGAGCGCTCTTGATTATTCTGGGTGAAAATACCCCTGAGAATATCAATGAAACTGAAATTCCGACAGGTTCGCCGTTGGTTCTGGAATATGAGAATGGCAAGCGCATTGCCAAATATTATCTGGCGGACAAGCTGGCGGCATAATGACGGATCATCACGATTGTCATCATCATTCATCTCATCAGCATTCCCATCATCATCATGGTGATGGGAATTTGACGTGGGCATTTGCTGTCAATGTCTTGTTATCTGTTGTGCAAGTCGTGGGTGGAGTTTTATCCGGATCACTGGCGTTGGTGGCCGATGCTTTGCACAACCTTTCCGATGCGGCATCTTTGCTGATGGCTTTGATTGCCCAAAAAATCGGGCGACGTAAGCCGGATGCCAAGCGGACATATGGTTATAAAAAAGTTGAAACGCTTTCGGCCTATACCAATTACGTTGTTCTGGTCTTGATTTCTCTCTGGTTGGCAATGGAAGCCATTACAAGATTTTTCTCACATGAGCCTGTGGCCGGATGGACGGTGATCTGGATTGCGGTTCTGGCGGTCGGGGTTAATCTGAGGACTGTGGCGTTGACGTATCGCGGTGCAAAGGAGTCCCAAAATGTGCGGGCAGCCTATCTTCATAATCTGGGGGATGCGTTGTCATCGGTCGGAGTGATTATTGCGGGTGTTCTCATTGTTTCGTTTGATTGGCAATGGGCTGACCCACTGATTACCCTGATTATTTCCGGATATATTCTGGTTCATGTTGTGCGTGAGATTCCTGTTGTTGCTAATATCCTGATTGATGGAAATCAGGATGATAGTCTCACCGAAAAAATCAGGTTGGGAATTTTGTCTGTCGATGGAGTTGATGGGTTGCATCATTTCCATGTCCGCGCTCTGGATGAACATCGCTGTGCTGTTGAAGCTCATGTGGTTATGAAACAGGGAATAGGTGCGGATGAATTGCGCATCAGGATTAAAAAAGTCCTGCAGGATCAATATCAGGTTGATCACGCTTTTCTGGAGATTGAGTCTGTTGATTGTGGCGAGCGAGGGTGTCATACATAAAAAATGATCGGGATTTTCTTTACCCTCGCCTGTAGTGTTGTCGCTGCGTTTTATTTCATCTGTAATGATTTCTTTAGTATTCGTGGAGACGTCTTTGTCTTCTGGCGATCTGTTTTGGCAACAATGATGATGTTGCCGCTTGTCCCCTTTTTGAATTGGGATTATGAGCCGACTTTCTTTTTGTTGGCAGCTGGAGCTGCGCTTTTTGCAGCAGCAGGGGATATGCTGACATTCAATGCTTCGCGGGTATATTCTGCTTCCGCTATTGCGCGGGTGTCCCAGTTTAGAAATGTCATCCTGTTTTGTTTATGGCCTTTGATTGTCACCGGATATTGGGATCGTTTATCCTCCAATCTTTATATCCTGTTCGGGAGTTTTTTCCTGATTGTTGCGACGGCAGTTGTCATGTTCAAAATGCGTAAGAACGCCGTGGGGATGAAGGTCATCTTTGCGTCACTGCCCATTATATTTTGCATCGGTGTCTCAGATATTTTCTTTACTTTGGGAATAGGGCAGACATCGTCGTGGAATATGATGATTGTTATTGCGATTGTTTTTTCGAGCGTGATGTCTGTGGCGTCGGGAGGGTGGTTGTTGGGATATCGCGCCATAGGACGGCCCGTCGATATTTTTCATGGAAAATGGTTGAAAGCAGGGATGATAAATGGAGCCTTATTTATAGGCGTTGTGGTGCTTAAAGGATTTGCGTTGTCTTATCTTGAAAATCCCGGATTGTTTGGTGCTATGCTGGCGGTTTATACGCTTTGGTTATATCTCCTGCATAAATACTGGATGAAGAGGGAAGACCATTCTGACCCACGTCTTGGCTTTGTTCTGGTCATCTGCAGTATTGCCCTCGGTATTCTTTCTGCTTATATACCAAAGTAACAAGCTTTTATTTCACTCTTTCCCATTAAGAGTTTTTTTGTTTTTCTAGCATAGAATATCCTGATCTTGATTTGGAAAAGAGGATATAAATGACAAAGCTGGTATCGCCTAGAGATCAGGAAATTCAGGCCGTTTTATATGCTGAAGGAGTGAGTGTCGGTAAAAGCGGACTTGATGGGATTATTGGCAAGGACACCAAGGCTGCTATGCAGGCTTATGCTGACAAACACGGGTTTGGTAAAGATAGTCTTGACAAGATTGGTGACAAAATTCTGGAGAAGATGAGAGATCCGGCTTTTCGTGAAAAGGCTCTGGATACTCTTCAATCCATGCCGCAAACACATGATACAATTGCCGCGAGCCAATGGGCGTTGACCCGCGCCGGACATAATGATTACGGGATGCGTGATCTGGCTACGCGCATGATGAGCGGAGAAAAGTCTGCAGTCACAGTCAAGGCGCTTGAGCACACCGAACATGGATTTCCAACGGCGCAGGTATATAAAGAGGCGGGATTGCCCCAAGGTTTGATCGATATGAAGATGGCATCAAACGAGATGGCCTATACACAATTTGCGAGTATGACCCAAGGGGGGGATAAAAAGGGGCAGAGTGAGCCAAGTCCTGTCAGGACAGTATCTATGGAGATGTAAAAAAAAGGAGCTGTTCAGCTCCTTTTTCTTTGAATTATTTACGAATACCGAGTTTCGCAATGATCGCTTTGTAGCTATCGTTATTGGTTTTGATCAGGTAATCGAGCAGTTTACGACGGCGGGCAACCATTGCCAGCAGGCCGCGACGGCTGGAGAAATCTTTTTTGTTGGTTTCCATGTGTTTGGACAAATTCAGAATGCGTTCGGTCAGGATTGCAATCTGGACTTCAGGAGACCCTGTGTCATTGTCAGCCAGACGGTTATCTTGAATGACTTCGGTTTTGCGTTCAGCAGTAATCGACATCTCTTTTCCTTTCAAAAGGGTTACAAGTTAAATACACGCACCGGCTGGATTTCCACTCCTTCCACATCTGCAATCGCCAAGGCTTTGCCGTTGTGGGATAGAAGTGCAAGTTCCAACATACGCGCTTTCGGGGATAATCCGGCTTTCACCAGTCTTTCCACGTCGGGACGGGCAATAAATGTAATTTTATTTCCGTTCCGCACACGCATCGCTTCCTGCTCTGTAAGAGGCACGACCGGGACGTCGTCCAGTACGGCCTCAACAGGGAGCACGTTGCTTTCAAGGGTCGTTTTATCCGATGTTTCGCGGAAAAAGTCCAGAGAAATCGCATTCTCCAGTGAAAAAGGCCCAACTGTTTCGCGGACTAGACGGGAAATATAGGCTTTTGTTCCCATCTTTTCTGCCAGATCACGAGCCAACGACCGGACGTAAGTACCTTTCCCGCAAATGCAGCGGAACGTGGCGGTATCTGCTGTGGTTTCAACCAGATGGAGTTCGTAAATCTGGACAGGGCGGGCTTTAAGTTCCGGAATCTCTCCGGCGCGCGCCAGATCATACGATCTTTGGCCATCGACTTTAATGGCGGAATAAATCGGTGGGATCTGGTCAATTGTGCCGATAAATTCAGGCAAAATGGCTTTGAGTTGCTCCTCCGTCGGGCGGACATCAGAGGTGGCAATGACTTCGCCCTCTGCATCGTCGGTGGTGCGTTGTTCGCCCCATGTCGCGGTGAACAGATAGGTTTTGTCGTCGTCCATCATGTAGGGGACGAGTTTTGTCCCTTCGCCAAGCGCAATAGGAAGAATCCCCGAAGCAAGCGGATCAAGCGTTCCGGCATGGCCAATTTTGGGGTAGCCAAGCGCCTTTTTAAGGATGTTCACAGCGTCGTTGGATGTCACGCCAACGGGTTTGTTCAGGTTGATCCAGCCGGAGATATTATTTTTCGGTTTGCGGGGCATTGTTATTCGCCTGCATCTTCCGCAGGTTTGGGCAGGCTATGAAGCAGCGCATCGATTTTGGCGGCGCTGTCATACAGAGTATCCTCGACAAATTTCAATCTGGGTGTGAATTTCATCCGCACTTGTCGTCCGATTTCTCTTTGAAAGATATCGGCATTTGCGTTGAGAGAGGTGAGGGCTTGTTCCAGATTTTCTCCACCGATCATCGTAGCGTACGCTGTTGCGTGCTTCATATCTGGTGAAACACGGACTTCTGATACCGACACCAGTCCGGCATTGGAGATCAGAAATGTGTCATGGAAATGTCCACGAGACAATGTATCCGTGATGACGTGTCGGAGCTGTTCCCCAACGCGGAGTTGCCGCTGCGTTGGGCCTGTTGGTTTTTGTTGTTCTTTCATTTTTTTTACGCGATCGTTCTAGTTTCTTCTTTCACATCATAACATTCGATGATGTCGCCATCTTTGATGTCGTCGTAGTTTTCAAAGGCCATACCGCATTCCATACCTTCGCGGACTTCTTTGACTTCGTCCTTGAAGCGTTTGAGGGTTTTGAGCATACCTTCGTGGATAACAACATCGTCGCGGAGCAAACGGACTTTGGAGCCACGTTTGACCATGCCGCCCTGAACCATACATCCCGCGATTTTTCCAACTTTGGTAATGTTGAAAACCTGACGAATTTCGGCCTGACCCAGATATTCTTCGCGAACCAATGGCGAAAGCATACCGCCCAGAACAGCTTTCACATCATCAATGATGTTGTAAATGATGTTGTAGTAGCGGATTTCGACTTTATCGCGTTTGGCCATTTCACGAGCCTGAGCATTGGCGCGGACGTTAAAGCCCACCACGAACGCATTGGAAGCCTTGGCCAATGTGACATCAGATTCCGAGATTGGTCCAACACCGGAGAAGAGGATTTTAACTCCAACTTCGGTTTGTTCTTCGGTGATCTTGTTCAAAGACCCCACGATAGCTTCGACTGATCCGTGAACGTCGCCCTTGATAATAACCGGAAGTTCTTTTTTATTGTCACGGCTTTGTGCCAGCAATTGTTCGAAAGAGGTTCCAGTAATGACGGCGGCTTCTTTTTCTTTCTTCTTCCGCATACGGTAGTCAACAATTTCGCGGGCTTTGCCTTCACTTTCGACAACAGCGAACTGGTCACCGGATTCAGGTGTACCGCTTATACCCAAGATTTCGACAGGGCGACCCGGTTCTGCCTTAACAAGGTTTTGTCCCTTGTCGTCAAGCAGGGCACGAACACGTCCCCATTCAGAACCAACAACAAAAATGTCGCCGATGCTGAGTGTTCCCTTTTGGATCAGAACAGTTGCAACCGATCCACGGCCACGTTCCATTTTTGATTCAACAACAGTACCCAATGCGGCACGGTTCGGGTTTGATTTCAAATCGAGAATTTCAGCTTGAAGCAAAATGGTTTCTTCAAGTTTATCCAGATTGATTTTTTTCTTGGCCGAGAGTTCAACACATAAAACGTCACCACCCATGTCTTCGACCTGTACATTATATTGCAACAGATCTTGTTTGACTTTCATCGGATTGGCATCAGGAAGATCAATTTTGTTGATCGCTACAATCATCGGAACGTTTGCTGCGCGGGCATGGCTAATCGCTTCGATAGTTTGAGGCATGATCGAGTCATTTGCGGCAACAACCAACACCACGATGTCGGTCACATTGGCACCGCGTGCACGCATTTCGCTAAAGGCCGCGTGACCAGGGGTGTCAAGGAATGTAATTTTATCGCCGGAGGGCATGGTCACCTGATAAGCCCCGATATGCTGGGTAATGCCACCTGCTTCGCCTGCGACAACATCGGTTGAACGCAACGCATCGAGCAGGGAGGTTTTACCATGGTCAACGTGACCCATGATGGTGACGACTGGTGGACGAGAGATAAGATCAAGATCGAGGTCATCAACACCTTCGATTCCAACTTCGACATCGGCCTCGGTGACGCGTCTGATTTTGTGTCCGAACTCTATAATAATCAGTTCGGCAGTGTCGGGATCAATGGTCTGGTTGATTGTCGCCATTACACCCATCTTCATCAGAGATTTGATGAGATCGCCACCGCGTTCGGCCATACGGTTCGCCAATTCCTGAACGGTTATTGTCTCAGGGACGATAACTTCACGGGATTGTTTTACCTGTTCGACTTTCGGGCCTGCCATGGCGCGTGCTTTTTGACGTGCGCGTCTAACGGCAGCCAATGAACGACCGCTTTCATCGCGGATATATTGTTCGTTAATGACCTGATTGACAGTCAGGCGTCCCATACGTCCGCCGCCACGTTCAGGTGTATTTGTTGACGGGGTTTCGTTTGTGGTGTTGCGGCTAGATTTTCCAGCCTTTTTGGCGCGATCACGATAGCTGGTTGCAGGTTCTTCGTTGTTGGTGGTCGCCTCGCGTGGGCTGCTGGTGGAGGCGTGTGTGTAGGCAGGCGCCGAGGCTGCGGCGCGGTTCTCGGCAAAGACACGTTCTTGTTCTTTGCGTTGTTTGTCTGATGCTTCCGCCTTGATGCGGTCTTCTTCCTTGATGCGTTCCAATTCTTCGAGTTCGCGGCGACGAAGATCTTCGGCATCGATTTTTCTTGGGCGTTTGCCGGTTTTTTCGGCTTCTTGCTGCAGTTTAGCTTCTTCAGCTTCCAAGGCGCGGCGTTTTGCTTCTTCTTCACGGCGTTTTTCGTCGTCTTCCTTGGCCTTTTGAAGAGCACGCAAACGAACTTCGCGTTCATCATTGGTTAGATGATCGTCCGGATTTGCGAACTCGCTTGATCCGGCAGGGGAGTTCTGTGCACCGGCTCCGCGTTTTTTACGCACTTCAATCGTGACTCCACGACTTTGTCCGCGCGCCAGAGTTTGCGTGATGTGTTGTTGCCCCGGTGCTCCGCCTTTCAGGCTAAGAGTTCCTTTGCTGCCACCCAGTGAGAGTGTTTTCTTGTCTTTATCGGTCATTCTTCTAACTTCTCATCCTATGCTTCTGATTTAACAGAGTTTAATTTTGTTATTAGTTCCAAAATATTCTGAGCCATTGCCCCCTTGGCAATCGCTAAATGGTTGGTGTTGTGTTCCCCTATCGCAGCGGACAGTTCGGCAGATGTCCAGAAGTCGATAACAGGCAAATCCTGATGTATGGCCAGACGTTCCAACTTCTCGCGGCCATTTTCGCTCGA
Source organism: Alphaproteobacteria bacterium CG1_02_46_17 (assembly GCA_001871905.1). Taxonomy (GTDB): domain Bacteria; phylum Pseudomonadota; class Alphaproteobacteria; order Micavibrionales; family Micavibrionaceae; genus UBA1573. Next base: position 13,310 of record MNUG01000019.1, read on the forward strand.
ATCTTGTGCCACAACATACACGCCAGCACTATGGGAACGCAAGGCTTCGTCGGCTCTCGAGAAACCAAATGTCAGATCTCCCGACCTTTTGGCCAGACTTACCATTTGTAAAGATAGTTTAAGTAGCCCATTTTCAATGGTTTCGAGCAGATTATCCGGAATTTCAACGGTTTCCCGAGCTTGTCCGGCAAAGCTGTTTCGCCAGATTGCCTTTTTGAGCGTCGCGCGGTTGGCGGTTATCCACAAAAACTGACCAGGAAGCTTTCCGGTCAGATCAGCGACCACTTTCTTATCGGGGGAGATTACAAACCGTATCATCTGGTTTCGCGGCAGGGTTTCTCCGGTGACCGCACAAGTTGAGGTTTTTAGCAGATTCATGGTCTTCCTTTCCGAATATGGGGGGAGTGAGGATGACTCGAAAACAGCAGGGGTGATGGTTTCGGATTGAAACAGATCACTTTGCTGTTGCTTTACGGGTATCGCGGGAGTTGCCGGTTTAGGGCGGAAGGCCTGAAAATTAAACATAGCCACAGCCGCAGGGGACATACCCCCTACGACAGGATGATAGAATAATTCAGGCTCTTTCCTTGCCATATATTTAGCAACCTTTCCATTTTTACGCGGTTGGAGCAGAGTCTGCATTCGCTGCAATAGCAGCGGCAACAGCATCGTCTTCAGCAAACCAGTGCTGACGAGCCTTCATAATCAGGTCGTTCGCAGCAGATTCAGTGATTTCTTTTTCTCCAAGAATTTCAACCAGTTCGTCACCAGCCAGATCTGCCAGATCATCAAGGGTTTTGATATCATTCTCACCCAGTTTGATGATTTGGGAAGTGGTCAGACCTGCGAAAGCGACGAGGTCATCAGCCAGTCCCAGTTCGGCTTGACGGTTTTTAAGTTCTTCGGCTTTTGCCACCAGCCAATTTTCAGCACGGTTTTTAAGCTCTTCACCGATTTCTTCATTGAACCCTTCGATCGAGGCCAGTTCTTCGGTTGGTGTTTCTGCAATCTCTTCAACTTTGATAAAGCCTTCTGCGATCAGCAGGCGGGCAATCACATCATCAATATCGAGAGCTTCGATAAACAGGGCAGAACGGGTGTTAAACTCATCCTGACGGCGTTTGGTTTCTTCTTCTTCAGTCAGAATATCAATGTACCAACCAGTCAGAATAGAGGCCAAGCGAACGTTCTGACCACGACGGCCAATTGCCAGAGACAATTGTTCATCAGGAACAACAACATCCAAACGGCGTTTTTCTTCGTCCAGAACCACTTTGGTAACTTCGGCAGGGGCCAAGGCGTTCACGATAAAGGTCGCGATATTTGAAGACCATGGAATAATGTCGATTTTCTCACCACCCAGTTCGGTCACAACGGCCTGAACACGGCTTCCGCGCATCCCGACACAAGCGCCGACAGGGTCCATTCCGTTGTCATGCGAGAAGACGGCGATTTTTGCGCGGCTACCAGGGTCACGAGCAACAGATTTGATTTCAATGACGCCATCATAAATTTCAGGAACTTCCTGAGCAAAAAGTTGTGCCATAAATTCTCCACGAGTACGGGAGAGAAAAATTTGTGGGCCGCGGACTTCGCGGCGTACATCATAAATGTATGCGCGAACGCGTTCGCCGACTTTCAAATGTTCGCGGGGGATTGTGTCATCACGACGCAAAACAGCTTCGGCACGTCCCAGATCAATGGTGGCGTTACCGTATTCAACACGTTTGATCACGCCGTTGATGATTTCACCAACACGGTTTCTATAGTCGTCAAATTGTTGTTCGCGCTCTGCTTCACGAATGTTTTGCATGATGACTTGTTTGGCGGTCTGGGCAGCAACACGTCCATAGTCAAAAGCCGGCAGGGTATCAATCAGAATATCCCCGACTTCTGCATCAGATTTTTCACGGCGAGCTTGTTCAACAGTGATTTGAGCAGCTTCGTTTTCGATGAGATCGGTTTGCGTGACTGTTCTGTAGCGCTTGAGCTGGGTTTCCCCAGTTTTGCGGTCAATATGGCAGCGGATATCATGCTCATGGCCATATTTAGACCGTCCGGCTTTTTGAATGGCTTGCTCGATTGCAGTAATGATAATCTCGCGATCCATATTTTTTTCGCGGGCAACAGCATCTGCGACCTGAAGGATTTCAATACGACTCATTTTTTATGCTCCTTGGATTTGTAACTTTTATTCTTCTTGTTGTTCTTGTATTTGTTCTTGTTGTTTCGGTCTTTTGCTCTGGTTGGCTTTAATCAGCTCATCAGTCAAGACCAGTTTTGCTTTTACTATGTCGGCGAGTTCGATTTCTTCCTCTCCGGTATCTGTACTCAGTGTCACCATATCGCCTGTAAAAGACAGGATCTTTCCACGATATTTTTTCTGTCCGTTTTCAGCAGGGGTCTGTGTTTCAATGGTTGCCTCGAAGCCTATATTGGATTCGAAATCCCGTGCGCGAACCAGTGGGCGGTCAATCCCCGGGGAGCTGACCTCTAGCTGGTAGGGACTGGCAAACGGGTCTTCGACATCCAGAATAGCCGAAACTGCGCGGCTGATTTTTGTGCAACCATTCAGATCGAGAGTCCGGGTTGTTGGATCTTCGGCCATGATTTGCAGTGTTTGCAATTTTTGGCTTCCGATGACTCGTAATGCCACCAGCTCATAGCCCAGATCTGCGATCACGGGCTCGATAAAATTCGATATTTTCTTCTCTTGTTGTGTACTCATTCAAGCTATCTAAAATTTTTGTAACAAAAAAGGCGGGTCTCTTTTTTGAGCCCACCCTGTCATAAATTGCAGGTTATTTTGGGGATTTATATACTTTTGTAGGCGTTGACGCAAGTTTTTTTTGCTTTAACTAAGGGGGCGAAAGAAGTTCTTTGTTTTTATTAAATTTTGTGGAATAACGATATCAACGTATGTTTTGACATATTCAATCATCGGTTATGTAAGTTTTTTTTAATAATTATACCTAAGATTTGTTGAGATGTTTCTATTTCTCATGCATTTAAGGAAAACGAGATTCTTTCAAGAATAAATGTAAAAAATTGAACGGAAGAAAAAATGAGTGCAATACAAATAAAAAAGACTAGAAATCCTCGCAGAAGTTCCGTTGATGGAGAAACTCCTAATCCAGTTGATGTCTATGTCGGGCAAAAACTGAGATCCAGGCGTAATCTTATCGGAATTACACAAGAAAATCTCGCAGAAGCCGCTGGGATTACCTTCCAACAGGTTCAGAAATATGAAAAAGGCCGTAACCGCTTGAGTGCAAGTCGCTTGTACCAGTTTTCGCGTGTTCTGGAAGTTCCAGTTGCTTACTTTTTCGAAGGTTTCTTTGCGTCCAACACACAAATTGGCATTCAGACCGGTTTTGCCGAAACCGGGCAGGATCCCTATGCTGATGACAGCGAAGGCGGAGAAGAAAGCGGAGATATCCTTAATCGTAAGGAAACAATCGAGCTGGTTCGCACATATTATACGATCACGGATGAGAAGCTCAGGAAAGACTTTCTGAAAATGCTCAAACAAATGGCTAAAAATTTCAAAAGCTCCGAATAGGGGCTTTTGTTTTTTGTGAAGTGATATTACCTTTGCGGGATATATTTTCTTGATTTTCTCTCGATCCGAGGTGTTCACATGGCCAGTACCCTATTAAAAGATTACATTTTTACAAGCGAATCTGTGTCTGAAGGGCATCCGGATAAGCTTTGTGACAGGATTTCGGATACTTTGGTCGATGCTTTTTTGTCGATTGATCCTTTTGCCCGTACCGCCATTGAAACTGTAGCCACAACCGATTTTGTCGGGATTATCGGGGAAACTCGGTGTTCCGAGGATATTCCGCGCGCTGACATCGACCAACTGACCCGCGAGGCGATTCGCGATATAGGATACGAGCAAGAGGGATTTAATTGGGAGAAAGTCCAGATTGATTGCCGATTGCATACCCAGTCTGCCGATATTGCTCAGGGTGTTGACGCCTCGGGAGGCAAGGATGAGGGGGCTGGAGATCAGGGAATTATGTTTGGCTATGCCTGTCGTGAGACGACAGTTTTGATGCCTGCTCCGATCTTTTATGCCCACAATATCTTGCACGTTCTTGCCAACGATCGTCATGCCGGTATTTTGTCCCTTTTGGGGCCGGACGCCAAATCACAAGTTACTTTGGAATATCGGGATGGTATTCCCGTCAGAGCTAAATCCATCGTCCTTTCTTCCCAGCATGATGATTCGTTGAGCCAGTCGGATGTGCGCGAGCTGGTAAAACCATATATTGAAAGAACCTTGCCAGAAGGCTGGATGTGTGATGATTCCGAATTGTATATCAATCCAACCGGACGGTTTGTAATCGGTGGGCCCGTTGGAGATTCAGGACTTACGGGACGCAAGATTATCGTCGATACATATGGTGGTGCGGCACCTCATGGCGGGGGAGCTTTTTCGGGTAAAGACCCAACCAAAGTTGATCGGTCTGCGGCTTATGCCGCGCGGTATGCCGCAAAGAATATAGTGGCCGCCGGATATGCAGATAAATGTCTGATTCAGCTGTCCTATGCAATCGGTGTCTCCAAGCCGATTTCCGTTTATGTCGATACTTTTGGAACCGGTGCTGTTCCGGAAACAGAACTTGTCAACGCCTTGTTAAAAGTGTTAGACCTCAGCCCGAGTGCGATCCGCACCCATTTGAAGCTTAACCGTCCGATTTATGCGCGTACTGCGGCCTATGGACATTTTGGTCGTGAGCCGGAAGAAGATGGCGGGTTCTCATGGGAGAAGCTGGATCTGGTGGATGATTTGCAAAAGATTTTAGGATAAATGACCGAAAGCAAAGACAAGAAGGTTAGGCGGGTATTTGGGCGGCGTATGGGCCGCCCCATGCATAAGGCCCGTCTGGATGTTCTGGATACAATTCTACCGCAAAAAAAAATCGCGGAACAGCTTTTAACTCAAAATAGGGATAAATCTCCGGCTGACTTGTTCGGGCATCCGGTTGATAAACTCCATTTCGAGATCGGTTTCGGAAGCGGGGAACACCTTCACTATATTATGGGACAATTCCCTGATGACCATTTCATTGGTGCTGAACCTTATATCAACGGGATGACATCCTTTTTGAAAGAGTTCAAAGAATCTGTGCCGGAAAATTTTCGTGTGCATATGGACGATGCGTTGATGGTTTTGAATTCTCTGGAAGATGCGTCGGTTGATTTTCTTTATATTCTTAATCCTGATCCTTGGCCGAAATCGCGCCATCATAAACGTCGGATTGTCAGTGCGGACAATCTTGAGGTTTTTGCCCGTGTCATGAAGGATGGCGGGGTGATGCTTCAAACCACCGATGTGGATGAATTGGCAGAGTGGATGGTCACGCAAACCGTACATTGCCCCCATTTCGAATGGACGGCCGAGCGATCAGAGGACTGGAAAACCGCGCCGAATGGCTGGATGTCCACACGATATGAGAGCAAAGGCAAAGATGCCGGACGTTGCCAGACGTATCTGATTTATAAGCGTAAGTCGCGCAAAGCCACAGTCTAAGCCTATTTAACAGAAAATTAAATGATTCGCCGTATTCTTAAACTGTATTCAGGAGATAGATATGGCAAGAGTTTTCAGTATTTCAAGAAATGAGGATCAATCCTTGGCTTGTCGTGTGACAAATCCCGAATTCGAACAAAATAAAGCTATGATTTGTAATGCGGCGGTGTCTGCTCCGTCTGCTGACAGGACTATGGGGTTTGATGCTCCGAGTCCGAGTGTGACTTGATTTTTTCGTTTTAATTTCCTTGTTCTAAACTTTTGCGCTGCTCTGCAGCGCTTTTTCTTTGTTTTATTGCAACCGGAGACACGGTATTATCCTTGTCTATAAAGACAATCAGGAGGTCTTGATGCGGATCGGCGTACCCAAAGAAATTAAAAAACAAGAACATCGGGTCGGAATGACCCCATCATCTGTGCGGGAAATGGTGCGTCATGGTCATGAGGTCATTGTTGAAAGCGGTGCAGGAGACGGAATCGGGTTTGATGACGGGGCTTATGAAGCCGCTGGAGCTGAAATCAAAGATTCTGCGCGTGATGTTTTTGCCAAAGCCGAGATGATTGTCAGAGTCAAAGAGCCGCAGGATGTCGAATGCGAGATGTTGCGGGAAGACCAGATTTTATTCACCTATTTGCATCTGGCAGCCGATCGGGCGCAGGCCGAAGGACTGATTAAATCGAGATGTATCGCCATTGCGTATGAAACCGTAACGCACCCCGATGGGAGGGGATTGCCTTTGCTGGCTCCGATGAGTGAGGTGGCAGGGAGGTTATCCGTCCAAGAAGGAGCGCACTATCTGATGAAGCATCTGGGAGGAGAAGGAAAATTGTTAGGTGGTGTGGCAGGTGTGCCGTCTGCCCATGTTCTGGTTTTAGGCGGAGGCGTTGCAGGATTTAATGCCGCACGGATGGCGGTCGGGATGGAAGCCCGCGTGACCATTCTGGAGAAATCAGCGGATCGGTTGCGCCAGCTGGATGATTATTTTGCAGGACGTGCCGAAGTTTTATATTCAACGGCGGATGCAGTTGAGGAACAGATCAAGGATGCAGATCTGGTGATTGGATCTGTTCTGGTTCCCGGCGCGTCGGCGCCAAAACTGGTCACACGCGAAATGCTTTCCACCATGAAAAATGGTGCGGTGATGGTCGATATTGCGATTGACCAAGGGGGATGTTTCGAGACGTCCCACCCGACCACCCATGCCGACCCGATTTTTGTTGTGGACGGCGTTATACATTATTGTGTTGCCAATATGCCGGGGGCTGTCCCTTTGACTTCTACTATGGCCCTTAATCATGCTGTTTTGCCATATGCCCTTAAGCTTGCGGATATGGGGTGGGAAGCCGCCTTTGAATCCGATTCCGGTTTGCGTGCAGGGCTGAATATTTGCAGAGGGCAGGTTACACATAGGAATGTGGCGCAATCCCTTGATTTGCCTTATGTTTCTCTTAGGGGTTAATAGAAATATAGGGCAGAGATAAAATTAAATTTTTTTCTTACAGTTTCTGTTGACAAGCCCAGGGCAAACTATTATTAACAGACCACCCTAACGCGGACGTAGTTCAGTTGGTTAGAATGCCTGCCTGTCACGCAGGAGGTCGCGGGTTCAAGTCCCGTCGTTCGCGCCAGGGTGCCTTATATTTTCCAGATAGTTTTTGACGGGATGACCCGCTATTTTTAGGTTCAGCGCGCTTGCGCTGAGGGGTTCAAGTCCCGTCGTTCGCGCCAGGGTGCCTTTCCTTTTCCTGCATATTTGTTTTATTAGTTTTTGCTTCCCCCTTGAAGCAAAAGGCGTTTTGTGGTCTGTTGTGTCCATTAACTTTGACCGGATTCTTGGATTATGGCCCCTACGGATTTTCTTTTGCAGTATTTGCCTATTCTTGTGTTTCTTGGCATTGCGCTGGTCATGGCCTGTGCGATGGCGGTCATTCCTTTTGTGATCGGCAAAAATAAACCCGATAGCGAAAAGCTGTCTGCTTATGAATGTGGTTTTGATGCATTTGATGATGCGCGCCACAAGTTTGATGTCCGGTTTTATCTGGTGGCTATTCTTTTTATTATTTTCGATCTGGAAGTTGCGTTTTTGTTTCCTTGGGCAGTGTCTTTGGGGGAGATTGGGATGTTCGGTTTCTGGTCGATGGTTGTTTTTCTCGGCGTCTTGACAGTCGGGCTGGTTTACGAATGGAATAAAGGGGCTCTCGACTGGGAGTAAGAATTTTACTATGTCTCACCGCGAAATTTTTCAGGCTCCGAAAGCCTCCTTGCAAACCGATGTTCCAATGATTCCTGCCGAGAGTCAGGATCAGGCTGTCGCTATGCTGGCACAAGAAGTTACCGATAAGGGTTTTGTTTTAACACAAGCCGACAAGTTGTTTGACTGGGCACGTCAAGGTTCTATGTGGCCTATGACGTTCGGTCTGGCCTGTTGTGCTGTGGAGATGATCCATTCCTACATGTCCCGTTATGACCTTGACCGGTTCGGGATTATTCCACGTCCATCCCCGCGTCAGTCCGATGTGATGATCGTGGCGGGGACGCTGACCAATAAAATGGCGCCTGCTTTGCGTCGTGTCTATGACCAGATGGCGGAACCACGTTGGGTGATTTCGATGGGATCTTGCGCCAATGGGGGCGGGTATTACCATTATTCCTATTCTGTTGTTCGTGGATGTGATCGCATTGTGCCGGTTGATATCTATGTTCCCGGTTGCCCGCCAACGGCTGAAGCTCTGGTTTATGGCTTGCTTCAGCTTCAGAAGAAAATTCGCCGTGAAGATACACGGATTGTCAGATAGGGTTATGTGCAAATGACAAATGACGTTCAAGAAGATACAGCGCAAGAACCGGAAGCTTCCAAACACCCCTTGGTAACTGAAGGTGAAGATTTGAAAGTTGTCCTTTCGGGGGCCGTTCTGTCTTACGAGATTGTTTGTGAGCAGTTGATTTTGAATGTCACTCGGGGTGGCTTGCTGGCGGTTATTGCCTATCTGCGGGATGCTGATTCTCACCGTTATGCCCAGTTAATTGATGTGTGCGGTGTTGATTATCCGGAACGTGCCGAACGGTTCGAGATTGTTTACCAATTGCTCTCTTTGAAACATAACAAACGAATTCGGGTCAAGATTACCACTGATGAAGAAACGCCTGTGCCGTCTGTGTCGGCGTTATTCAGCTCTGCGCCCTGGATGGAGCGCGAGATTTGGGATTTGTACGGCGTGATGTTTGACGGGCTTTCCGACCATCGCCGCATTTTGACCGATTATGGGTTTGACGGGCATCCTTTGCGGAAGGATTTTCCTCTTTCTGGCCATGTCGAGGTGAGCTATGACGATGAACAAAAACGCGTGGTTTATGGGCCTGTGTCCTTGCCACAGGACTTCCGTGTGTTTGATAATATGAGCCCTTGGGAAGCGTTGACCGATGTCCAGCTTCCGGGGGATGAGAAGGCAGGAGAAAATCCACATATGCCGAAAATCGGGTGGAAGCCCGTCAGTAAAGTTTCTGAATAGGTGAATCTCTATGAGTCAGGTCGCGCAAATGCCGTTGCTTAATGAAGATGTTGATCAGGAACATCACATCAAGCCATATACAATGAATTTTGGGCCGCAGCACCCTGCGGCGCACGGCGTTCTTCGTCTGGTTCTGGAGATGGATGGAGAAGTCGTCGAGCGTGCTGATCCGCATATCGGGTTGTTGCACCGTGGCACAGAAAAGCTGATCGAATATAAAACCTATATGCAGGCCTTGCCGTATTTTGATCGGTTGGATTATGTGTCCCCGATGAATCAAGAGCATGCTTTTGCTCTGTCCGTTGAAAAATTGCTGGGGCTGGAAGTGCCAGAACGCGCACAATATATCCGTGTTCTGTTTTGTGAACTGACCCGTATCTTGAATCATGTCCTTAACATTACGACTTTTGCTCTGGATGTTGGTGCGATTACGCCTGCTCTCTGGGGCTTTGAAGAGCGCGAAAAGGGCATGGAATTTTATGATCGTGTTTGTGGGGCACGGCTGCACGCCAACTATATTCGTCCGGGCGGGGTGTCGATGGATTTGCCCGCAGGGCTTCTTGAGGACATGAATGCTTGGGTCGAAAGTTTCCCCAAAGTGCTGGATGATCTGGATAGTCTTTTGACTGAGAATCGTATTTTTAAACAACGGACGGTTGATATCGGTGTCGTGACTGCACAGCAGGCGTTGGATTGGGGCTTTACCGGCCCTGTGATCCGTGCCTCGGGTCTGGCTTGGGATTTGAGAAAATCCCAGCCTTATGAGGTGTATGACCGGATGGAATTTGATGTGCCGGTGGGGACGACTGGGGATTGTTACGCCCGCTATCTGGTGCGGATGGAAGAGATGCGCCAGTCCCTGAAAATCATGAAGCAGTGCATTAAAGATATGCCTCAAGGTATTGTAAAGACTAACGATTATAAGATTTCTCCGCCGCCGCGTGCCGAGATGAAAAATTCAATGGAGGCTTTGATCCACCATTTCAAACTCTTTACCGAGGGGTATCATGTTCCTGCGGGCGAGACTTATACTGCGGTTGAAGCCCCGAAGGGCGAGTTCGGAGTTTATCTGGTTTCAGATGGAACCAACCGTCCGTATCGTTGCCATATCCGGGCTCCGGGGTTTGCTCACTTGCAAGGGCTGGATTTCATGTCTCGGGGGCATATGCTCGCGGACGTTGTAGCCAATATAGGGTCGTTGGATATTGTTTTCGGCGAGATCGATCGATAGTCCTGTTTTCCAAAACATATTTGACAGACTTTTACGATAAGATGTAAAATGGACTTCATCATGGGTGTTTCAGACTTAGAAAATATTAAAGACATTTTTCCTAACGGCGGAACTTCTGACGGAGTCAAGATCAAGGTCGCCGGTATCGTGCGTGATTATGCGGGCGATATTCTGCTGGTTGTCAGGCAGCATAAGGATGGTGCTGTTTCTATTGAGCCTCCAGGCGGTGCTTTGGAGCAAGGGGAAACCCTCAGAAAAGGACTTCAGAGAGAGCTTGGGGAAGAGCTGGGCTATCTTCACCTAACCGCTATTGAAGAGAGGGCTCTGGTTGGAGTTGAAGACATTTTGTACAAAGATGGAAATCCAAAGCCACGCCTGACCCATTATTTTAAATGCAGTACATTGCTTGGACTTCCATACAATGCGCTTCCTGATGAGCATAAAGCCCTGATCCGTGTGCCTTATACTCCCCCTGCGGATGAAGCTCAGCTCGATTCCAGTTATGCAGCTTTGAGAGATAAGGCTGTTGAATTGGCCCAAAGAGTTCTTGATCGCGAGAAAATCGTGCCTAACGGAGAAATCCAGTTCCGTCTTCCTCAGCAGGCCTATCTGCACTTTCATAAATCCAGTGTACGAGAACCCTTAATCTAAACATTCCTGTCTTGAATTGATTGGTTTTTGCCGTTAAACAGGTAGGAGTTTTTATAGGGATTTCCGTACATGAAAAAACCAGTCGATTTGAATGCTGCATACCAACCGAAAGACTTCGCTTTTCGGGATATGGAGAAGGTCAAAGAAATTATTTCCCGTTATCCGCAAGGCAAGCAACGTTCTGCAACTATGCCGTTGCTGGATCTGGCACAGCGTCAGGTCGGCGAAGACGGAGCACAGGCCAAACCACCTTATGGTGGCTGGATTCCCCGTGCAGCAATGGACAAGATTGCCGAGATTGTCGATGTGCCGCCAGTCAAGGTATATGAAGTGGCGACATTCTATTCCATGTATAATCTGGAACCAGTCGGCAAATATCTGGTTCAGATGTGTACGACGACACCTTGCATGTTATGTGGATCAGGCGATGTGGTTAAAACATGCGAAAATCATTTGGGAATTCACACGGGCGAGACAACAAGAGACGGGATGTTCACCTTGATGGAAGTTGAGTGTCTTGGGGCTTGTGTCAATGCGCCGATGGTTCAGATCAATGATGATTATTTTGAAGATTTGACACCGGAAAGCATGAAGCAAATCCTGTCTGATCTGAAATCGGGACGGGAAGTTTCTGTCGGACCACAAAATGGTCGTGTGGCGTCGATGTCTGAATCGGGAACAACGACCTTGGTAGAACAAGCCGATCGGCTTGGGATTAAAAAAGCCGGATAATTGATGATTTTAATTGCGCTCGGAGCAAACTTACCTTCTCAACATGGAACTCCGAAGCAAACCCTTCTGAAGGCTTTAGAGACGTTGCGCAGCAGAAGTGTTAAAGTTCTGGCTGTGTCTCCAGTATATTTGACGGCTCCTGTACCAATCTCAAATCAGCCTTGGTATCACAATGCAGTGGCCCTGATTAAAACGCACTTGTTGCCGCAGGATCTTCTTAAGCTGTTGCAAGAAATTGAAATTGATTTCGGGCGAATTCGCACAGTCAGGAATGCCCCGCGTGTCCTTGATCTGGATATTCTGGATTATCAGGGTAAACAGATTTTTGAACAGGGCTTAGAATTACCGCACCCACGCATGACAGATCGCGCTTTTGTGTTGTATCCCTTGCGGGATATTGTCCCTGATTGGCGTCATCCTGTCTCTCGTGAAGCGGTATCATCTCTTATTCAAAATCTTCCCAAAGGGCAGGACATCAAGAACGATTCCCTGCCTGCTATTATGGGGATTATCAATGTCACGCCGGACAGTTTTTCAGATGGTGGAAAGTTTATGTCCCATGAGGCCGCCATACGTCATGGAAAACAATTAATTGCGGATGGAGCGTCTGTTCTGGATATTGGCGGAGAGTCCACCAGACCGGGTGCCGATCCGGTTGATGTGGCAGACGAGATTTCGCGTGTGCTTCCCGTTCTGGAAGGGTTGCAGCAATGTGGCGCATGGCTTTCTGTTGATACGCGCCGAGCCGATGTGATGCGTGTTGCCATTGATGCTGGTGCCCACATTATAAATGATGTCAGCGCATTGGAAGGTGATGCGGAGTCATTGTCTGTGGTTGCCAATTCACGCGCTCATGTATGTCTGATGCATATGAAGGGCGACCCCAGCACTATGCAGAACCTGCCTGTCTATGATGATGTGGTGCACGAAGTTCTGAATTATCTGTCCTTGCGTGTCCGAATTTGCATGGATGCAGGAATTACATCTGACCGGATTATTGTAGATCCCGGGATCGGGTTTGGAAAATCAACAGGGCATAATGTCGAGTTGATGGCCCATTTGGATCAGTTTAAGGAATTGGGCGTGCGGGTTTTGCTTGGTGCATCCCGCAAGCGCTTTATTCCGGCCTTGTGCGGTCATGACATTGCTCCGTTGGAGAGGCTGGGAGGGTCTTTGGCAGCCGTTGCCGTCGCCTGTGATCGTGGTGCGGATATCGTCCGCGTCCATGATGTGAAGCAGACAAAGCAGTTTCTGGAAGTTTATCGGGCCGTACAAAAAGCCCGTAATTAACTGGCTTTCTCCCCATGATGGAATTGGTGATGTTGTTCGGTTCCGGCAGGTTTTCCGATATAGCCACCCAAAATCATCCCGAATGTTGCGGCCAGTAACCCTGCGAGTTGCGGCGGGCAAATACCATCACCTTCGGGAGAGAATTTTTCCATCAAGAGCCATGTTCCAACTCCGAAGATAATCGAAAGTGTGGCGCCTGCTGTGTTGGCGCGTTTCCAATAGACACCTGCTGCGAGGGGGACGAAGGCTCCGGCCAGTGTGATTTTGTAGGCATCTTCGACCATCGAGAAAATATCGCGTTCGGAATTGAACGCATAAACCAGAACAAGGCCGGAAAATCCGACAACCGTTCCGCGGATCAGGTGCAAAAGTTTTTTATCGGTCATATGTGGCAGCAAAGATTTGACGATGTTTTCGGCAAACACCACGGAAGGGGCGAGTAAAGTACCGGACGCCGTTGACATGATCGCCGAGAGCAAAGCACCAAAGAACATGACCTGAACCCAGATCGGGGTATGATTAAGAATCATGGTGGGCAGAATTTGCTGTGAGTCTTCTTCCATCAGTTTTGCAGTCGTTTCAGGATCAATCATCAATGCAGAATAGCCCAGAAAGATCGGCACGAAGGCAAACAGGATATAGAAGGAGCCGCCGAGGACAGAGCCACGGACAGCAGTCTTTTCATCTTTTGCCGACATGACGCGTTGAAAAACGTCTTGTTGGGGGATCGAACCAAAACCCATTGTGACCCATGCCGCAATAAAGGTGAGGACTCCTGATAGAGTTAGTTCCGGCCAGAAGCCTGAAAATTTGTTTTGTTCAACCGCGTGGTTGATGACCGCGCCTGCCCCCCCAACTTCGTTGGAGATAAAGTAGGCCACAATGCCCATACCAATCAGGATAATAGTCATTTGCATGAAGTCGGTCATTGCGACCGAGAACATTCCACCAAAGAATGTATAAAAAAGAACAATCGCCAGTCCCAACACCATGCCCAAATCCTGAGAGATGGCATCATGCGTGACGATATTGAATACCAGACCCAAGGCAACGATTTGCGCCGAAACCCACCCCAGATAGGAAATGCAGATAAAGATTGAGACGGCGAGTTCGGTCGGGCGGCCATATCTACGTTTATAAAAGTCGGAAATGGTCAGAAGTTTCATGCGGTAAAGCGGTTTGGCAAAAAAGAGACCAACCAGAATCAAACACATCCCCGCACCGAACGGATCGGCAATGATCCCGCCCAAGCCTTCATCAATAAAGGTCGAGGAGATTCCCAATACGGTTTCCGAGCCGAACCATGTGGCAAAGACAGTTGCCATGGTAATATAAAGGGGTAGGGAACGCCCCGCGACCACATAATCGGAAGAAGAATGCACTTTGCGGGCCGCATAAAGACCCACAGCAACAGACACGATCATATAAAGTGCAACAAAGGTTATGAGCATAGCGGTAAATCTCCCCATTAAGACCTGATTTTCGAGTATTTTTCCACATTTGTGCGGCGTGTCAATCAGGGAATTGTATTTAAGGCCGGACTTCCCCAGCGTATGTGTCTTTGATATCGTTAAGGCGGTCGCGGAGCAATGAGGTGAGAAATTTTTCTTTATGGATTGCAGGGCTTTGCGCATTGTTTTATACCTGAAACAGCTTAAATTCTGGCCAGATTCTGGAGACGCCACCTATGCTTGCCGATAAAGATCGTATTTTTACCAATATCTATGGCTGGGAGCCATCTTCGCTGGATGCTGCGAAAAAACGCGGAGACTGGGATAATACCAAGGATATTCTGGCCAAGGGTCGTGATGCGATTATTGCCGAAATGAAGGCGTCTGGCCTGCGTGGTCGGGGTGGCGCGGGCTTCCCAACCGGTATGAAATGGTCCTTTATGCCCAAAGAATCAGATGGTCGTCCGCACTATCTGGTCATTAATGCCGACGAATCAGAACCTGGAACCTGTAAAGACCGTGATATTTTGCGCCATGAGCCGCATAAACTTCTGGAAGGGGCTTTAATTGCTGGTTTTGCGATGGGTGCTCATCGGGCCTATATTTATATGAGAGGCGAGTTCTGTAACGAAGGTTCAACAATTAACCGTGCGATTAAAGAAGCTTACGACGCCGGTTTGCTGGGTAAAAATGCTGCCGGATCGGGATGGGATTTTGATGTCGTTCTGCACCGTGGTGCGGGAGCTTATATTTGTGGTGAAGAAACTGCCTTGATCGAAAGTATCGAGGGCAAAAAAGGGCAACCCCGCAATAAACCGCCATTTCCAGCCGGAGCGGGGCTTTATGCCTGCCCGACGACGGTCAATAATGTGGAAACCATTGCTGTTGCGCCAAGCATTTTACGTCGTGGTGGGGCATGGTTTGCCGGCCTTGGTAAAGACGAGAAAAACACAGGAACCAAGCTTTTCTGCATTTCCGGTCATGTGAATAACCGATGCAATGTTGAAGAAGAGATGGGGATTCCGCTTAAAGATCTTATTGAAAAACATGCCGGTGGTGTGCGCGGTGGGTGGGACAATCTTCTCGCCATCATTCCCGGCGGATCATCGACGCCGCTTTTACCAAAGCATATTTGCGATACCGTCACGATGGATTTTGATTCTCTGCGGGCTGTCCAATCAGGTCTGGGAACTGCTGGTGTTATTGTTATGGATAAAAGCACCGACATCGTTGGGGCAATCGCGCGGCTAAGCCATTTTTATATGCATGAAAGTTGCGGCCAATGTACACCGTGTCGTGAAGGAACGGGCTGGCTTTACCGGATTATGCAGCGTATGGCGGTTGGCAATGCCACTCTGGATGAAATTGATATGCTCCTTGATCTGACCAAAGAAATCGAAGGCCATACGATCTGCGCCCACGGGGATGCATCGGCCTGGCCAATTCAGGGCCTATTTAGACATTTCCGTCCCGAGGTAGAAAAGCGTATAATGGAATACAGGAAGGAAGCTGCCTAGGAGTTCTTTGGTTCCGGGCTGCGTGGGGTGTTAATATATGACTTTAAGTATGCTTCGTATCTTATTGTTTTCTATTACATTTATCTGCGTGGCAGCTGCATCTATGGCGGCAGAGCAGGGCACTCGTTCCATGACGGATAAAGAGAAAGAGCAATCTGCTAAGTTATCGGGCATCTATGCCGAAAGCATGTTCATGTCCAGTTGTGTCAAATATAGCCAGATGTATATGTCCAAGGATAGCTCCCGCTTTACCCAGCAATCCAATCCAGAATTATATGCCCAATATGTCAAAGCTTGCGAATGCTATACAAAGGGCGTTGTAAAAGTCGCAACGCCTGATGAAATCATAAGTTATGTGAAAATGTTGTACGGGTATCAGACCGGAACCCCCAAAATGACCCCCGACCGGCGCGCCTATTTCTCTTCTCAAAGTTTCAATCATGTCGCGACCTACACGGCGGATGAGGCTTCGAGAAAAAAATGTGGGTTTGTCCGTTAATTGGGCATTTTATCTGGTTGTTCAATATGCTAGGAGTTCTTGTCTGAATTTAATCGGAAGTCCGAGTCATTTGTCATGCCAAAGCTAAAAATTAATAATACCGAAATCGAAGTCCCAGCCGGAACGTCTATCCTACAGGCTGCCGAATTGTTGGGATATGAAGTTCCGCGTTTTTGTTACCACGATAAATTGAGCGTTCCGGCTAACTGCCGTATGTGCCTTGTCGAGGTCAAAGGAGCCCCCAAACCTGTTGCGTCTTGCGCGATGGCGTGTGGTGAAAACATGGAAGTCCTGACCGAGTCTGCGATGGTGACCAAAGCCCGTCACGGTGTCATGGAAATGATGTTGATTAACCACCCGCTGGATTGTCCTATTTGCGATCAGGGCGGCGAATGCGATTTGCAGGATCAAGCCTTTGGGTATGGTTTTGACCGTTCCCGTTACACCGAAGACAAACGCGCAAAGTCTGATCCCGATATGGGGCCATTGATCAAGACCGTTATGACTCGTTGTATTCAATGTACGCGCTGCGTCCGTTTTTCCGAAGAGATCGCCGGTGTCTCCGATATTGGTATGATGAATCGCGGCGAGGATGCCGAGATTACAACTTTTGTTGAAAAGGCGATTAATTCCGAGCTGTCAGGTAACTTGGTCGATGTTTGTCCTGTGGGCGCGCTCACCAACAAACCTTATGCTTTTACGGCGCGCCCTTGGGAGTTGCGTAAAACTGAATCCATTGATGTGCATGACGCCGTTGGAACCAATATTCGTATTGATGCGCGTGGCAATGAGGTGATGCGTGTTCTTCCTCGTTTGAATGAAGACGTGAACGAGGAATGGATGGCCGATAAATCGCGTTATGCGATTGACGGGCTAAAACGCGCACGCCTTGATCGTCCTTATATTCGTGATGAGGCAAGCGACGAATTGCGTGAAGCCAGTTGGGAAGAAGCCCTTTCTTTGGTGGCTAAAAAACTGACCGGAGTTTCTGCGGATCGAGTTGCTGCGATGGTCGGGTCTTTGTGTGATACCGAGTCCATGATGGCCTTGAAAGACTTGATGTTGTCACTTGGTGTTCGCAATATTGATTGCCGGACGGATGGAACGTTGTTTGATCCGACCCAGCGTTGCGGCTATGTGATGAATACGACGATTGCCGGTCTGGAACAGGCCGATGCGATTTTGTTGGTGGGCACAAATCCACGTTGGGAAGCCCCGTTGGTTAACGCTCGCATCCGCAAGAACTGGTTGGCAAAGCGCGTCAAGGTCGGGTTGATCGGTGAACAAAAAGATTTGACCTATCCCTACACACATATCGGCAGTGGCCCTGAGTCTTTGGCATCGGATCATAGTTTCTTCGAGATTTTGAAGGCTGCCAAAAATCCTGTGATTATTGTCGGGCAGGGGACTTTCCTGCGTCCGGATGGTGAGGCTATTCATGCCGCACTTTATGAATTTGCAACCAAAATGGGTGTGGTTCGGGACGATTGGAACGGGTTCAATGTTCTTCAAACTGCGGCGTCCCGTGTTGGTGCTTTGGATATCGGTTTTGTGCCGCAGGCACATGGGTTGAATGCGTATGGCATTTTGACCGCGTCACAAAATGACCAGATGGACGTTCTTTATCTGCTTGGTGTTGATGAGTTCAATGTCGAGGCATCTTTGGGTCATAAAACCTTTGTGATTTATCAAGGTCATCATGGCGATCAGGGTGCGGTTCGGGCCGATGTGATTTTGCCAGGGGCTGCCTATACCGAAAAAGACGGGCTGTATGTGAATACAGAAGGTCGTGTCCAGATGGCGAAAAAGGCTGTATCCGCTCCGGGAGAGGCACGCGAGGATTGGAGAATCCTGCGGGCACTGTCTGAAAAAACCGGACGTGTTCTTTCCTATGATAATCTGCACCAGTTGCGCGCGCGTCTGGTGAAGGATTACCCACAGTTTGGCAAGATTGGCGCGGTTGTCCCCGCCAACTGGAAATCATTCGGGGTTAAGGGAGACGTGCGCAAGCACATGTTCCATGGCGCGGTTGACAATTATTACATGACCAATGCAATCAGCCGTTTGTCGCCGACGATGGCCAAATGTACGCAGGTTTTTGTTGGACGTGACGAGCTTGCAGAGGCTGCGGAGTAGTACAAGAATAAACAAAATATTCTGGCACTAAGGATTGAAAATGTTAGAACAGTTACTGGGTTTGAGTGATAATTTCTGGATGCAGTCTTTGGCTGTTGTTGCCACGATTCTTGCGTTTTCAGTTTGTATTATGGTGTTTGTTGCTTTCGTGACCTATGCCGAACGTAAAGTTCTGGGTGCGATGCAGCGTCGTCAGGGGCCGATGACGGTCGGGCCATTCGGGTTGCTTCAACCTTTTGCTGATGCGTTCAAACTTTTATCCAAAGAAACAATTATCCCGACGCAGGCTAACCGTCCGGTTTTCTTTATGGCGCCGATTTTGATTTTGACTCTGGCGTTGGTGGCGTGGTCGGTGATTCCAATCGGGGCGCAGTTGGTTCTAGCCAATATCAATGTCGGGGTTTTGTTTTTATTCGCTGTGTCTTCTCTCGGGGTTTACGGCGTGATTATGGCCGGATGGGCGTCCAATTCGAAATATGCTTTTCTTGGTGGGCTTCGTTCTGCATCGCAGATGGTGTCTTATGAAGTATCAATGGGGCTGGTGATTGTTACAGTTATTTTGTGCACTGGCTCGATGAATTTATCCGAAATCGTGATGGCTGATCGGCCATGGTGGATGCAGTTATTGCTGTTGCCAATGCTGGTCATCTTCCTTGTGTCTATTTTAGCTGAGACCAACCGTGCGCCGTTTGACTTGCCGGAAGGTGAGTCAGAGCTTTCTGGCGGGTTTATGGTCGAGTATTCTGCCGGAACCTTCGTGCTGTTCTTCCTTGGCGAGTACATGAATATGGTACTGATGAGTGCCATTACAACTGTTCTGTTTCTGGGGGGCTGGTTGCCACCGTTCGGGATCGAGGCTTTGGCATTTGTTCCGGGGCCAATCTGGTTTGTGCTCAAGGTTTGTGCCGTGTTGTTCTTCTTCTTTTGGACACGCGCGACATTCCCTCGTTATCGTTATGACCAGTTGATGCGTTTAGGCTGGAAAGTATTTCTGCCGTTCTCGATGGTCTGGGTTGTTGTCGTGGCTGGTGCGCTGATTTATATGAATGCTGTGCCTCAATAGAGAGAGTTTAATATGTCGATGTTAAGAATTGCCCATTCATTTTTATTGATTGAGATCCTCAAGGGGATGTTGCTTACTTTGAAGTATATGTTTTTTGTGCCCAGAGTGACAATCAACTATCCTTTCGAGAAAGGGCCTCTTAGTCCGCGGTTCCGTGGCGAGCATGTGTTGCGTCGCTATCCGAATGGGGAAGAGCGTTGTATTGCTTGCAAATTATGTGAGGCAATTTGTCCTGCACTTGCTATTACAATTGAGGCGGAGCCGCGCGAAGATGGATCACGCCGCACGACACGTTACGATATTGATATGACCAAATGTATATATTGCGGCCTGTGTCAGGAAGCCTGTCCGGTCGATGCGATCGTTGAGGGGCCTAATTTCGAGTTTGCAACAGAGACACGGGACGAGTTATTTTATAACAAGCAACGTCTTTTGGAAAACGGAGATCGTTGGGAAGCGCAGATTGCCCGCAATTTGGCCAACACGGCTCCGTACAAATAATTTCACCCGATAATTTATTTTCTTGTTAACCACTGCGTTATATACTCAGAGGTGGTTTACTGTTCCACTTTTGCAGGGATTTCTCTATGGACAACACAAAGGCAATGATGAAGGCTGATATGGGCGAAGAGCGTACCATTGAATCTATCATGTCGCTGGTTGAAACCATGAAAGAGCAACTTGATTCCATGGAACGTTTCGTTAGTCGGCGCTTTGATGATCTTTCTATGGAAATTAACGCCACCTCTCAACAGCTTGATATGGCAGAAGAGGGATTAACTGGCAGATTTTCCGAAATCCTGAATGCGCTCGCAGCGATCAATTTTCGTGGTGATGGCGAAACTGCGGCAAATACCGGTGTCGAGTTGGAAGCGGTTATCAAAACGACCGAAGATGCAGCCACCCAGATTATGGATGCGGCAGAGCGGATTTCTCATCGAATAGGAAGTGATAAGACTATTTCGGGGGATGTTGCCCGTCAGAAATTTCTCGAGGAAACTCGTAATGATGTTGAATCAATATTGTTAGCGTGTAGTTTTCAGGATTTGACCGGGCAACGCATACGTAAAATCCTTGAATCGATCCAGACAATCGAAGACCATATCAGCTCGACTTTGGGCAAGCTGGGCGTGGATATCACGCCGGATGCGATGGAAGGTGGAATTCGGGAATCTGTCGAGAACCATTCTGCCTCCCAAGGTGATATTGACGCTCTTTTTGACTAGTTTTTCCCTTATTTCCTGTTTTCCTTATATTTTCCCCTGTTTGTACACAGATGGCCGAGAAAAGTAGATTTTTTTCGTCTATGCGCTTGCGGAATCGGGCGTAACGCATTAGAAATGTGGTGCTTTTTGCAACCACCAATGCGAGTGTCGTCCCATGATCGGGGTTATAGCTTTTTATCTATTTTCTTTTGTTTTGCTCTTGAGTGCATTTTTTGTGATTACGTCACGAAACCCTGTTTACTCGGTGTTATTCCTGATTCTGGCATTTTTTAATGCTGCCGGACTCTTCGTTCTGTTGGGAGCCGAGTTTATCGCCATGATTTTGGTGATTGTTTATGTCGGGGCGGTGGCTGTTTTATTCCTGTTCGTTGTTATGATGCTCGATGTTAATTTCTCGGATCTTCGTAAAGGAGCAATGCAATATGTCCCGTTTGGTCTGTTGATGGGTGGCGGGTTGTTGGCTGAATTGGTTCTTTTGTATCGTGCGTGGCCTGTGCCACATGTCCCCGAGCCTGTAGATGTTACGCTTTCCGTGGACAATACAAGTGCTTTGGGTGCTGTGCTTTATACAGATTATGTGTTTCCGTTTCAGGTATCTGGTTTGATTTTGCTGGTTGCGATGATCGGCGCGATTGTTTTGACATTGCGCGTTCGTTCCTCGGTCTTGCGCCAAAAAGTCGGAGATCAGGTCGCCCGCAAATCCGGGGATGTGATGAAAATTGAAAAAGTTTTGAAAGGAGCTGGTGTGGATCATGCTTGAAATCAGTCTTTTCCATTATCTGACATTGGCAGCCATTTTGTTCACAATGGGCGTGTTCGGAATTTTTCTGAACCGTAAGAATGTGATCGTGATCCTGATGTCGATCGAATTGATGTTATTGGCCGTCAATATTAATTTTGTGGCGTTTTCGTCATTTCTGCACGATCTCGGCGGGCAGGTTTTTACCATGTTTATTTTAACTGTTGCTGCGGCCGAAGCTGCGATTGGTCTTGCTATTCTGGTTTCATTTTTCCGGAATAAAGGATCGATTGCTGTCGAGGATATTTCGTCGCTTAAGGGTTAGTCTTAAAAGATTTTTTAGGTGTTTGCATGATCTATTATATGGCAGTTTTTGCGCCTCTGATTGCTTTTTTGCTGGCAGGGTTGCTGGGTAAGAAGCTGGGCGATGCATTTTCCCAAGTGGTGACGTGCGCCGGTGTTATTCTGGCGGCGATGATTTCGGTCAAATTGTTTTTCTCGGTCGTATTGGGAATGTCTCCTGTTACCCTTCCGGTGATGGACTGGATTTCATCGGGTGATTTTGAGGCCGCATGGGTGCTCAGGCTAGATCAGCTTGCCGTCATTATGATGTGCGTGGTCAATATTGTTTCGGCTTGTGTTCATGTGTACTCGGTTGGATATATGCACCATGACGAAGCAAAGTCGCGATTTATGGCGTATTTGTCGCTCTTTACTTTCGCCATGTTGATGCTGGTGACCTCTGACAATCTGCTCCAGCTTTTCTTCGGTTGGGAAGGGGTCGGTCTGGCGTCGTATCTGTTGATCGGGTTCTGGTATCACAAGCATTCTGCCAATGCGGCGTCTGTCAAAGCGTTTCTGGTCAACCGTGTTGGTGATTTAGGTCTGACGCTTGGGATTATGACTGCTTTTGTGATTTTTGGGTCGATCCAGTTTGACGATATTTTCGGAGCTGCGGCGTCGAAATCAACCGAGATGTTTACGTTCTTTGGGTATCAGTTTCATGCTTTGACTGTGTTGTGTCTGTTGTTGTTTGTGGGCGCTGTCGGTAAATCTGCCCAGTTGGGGTTGCATACATGGTTGCCGGACGCGATGGAAGGGCCTACCCCTGTGTCTGCTTTGATCCATGCGGCAACGATGGTCACGGCTGGCGTTTTTCTGGTCGCGCGGTTCTCTCCTGTTTTCGAATATGCGCCGGATGCCTTGATGGTGGTTTGTCTGTTCGGTGCGGTCACGGCCTTTGTTGCGGCGACCATCGGTATGACCCAGTTTGATATCAAGCGGGTCATTGCGTATTCCACCATGTCGCAATTGGGATATATGTTTTTTGCCTTGGGGGTTTCGGCGTATTCAGCGGCGATGTTCCACCTTGTAACACATGCTTTCTTTAAGGCTCTGTTGTTCCTTGGCGCTGGATCTGTCATTCATGCGATGTCCAATGAACAAGATATGCGCAAGATGGGTGGGATCTGGAAACTTATTCCGTTCACCTATGTCGTGATGTGGATAGGGTCATTGGCGTTGGCGGGTATTCCGTTTTTTGCCGGATATTATTCCAAAGACCTGATCTTGGAATCTGCTTGGGCTTCACATAGTTCGGTTGCGCATTTTGCCTATTGGATGGGGATTGCTGCTGCGATTATGACGGCTTTTTATTCCTGGCGTTTGCTGATTATGACGTTCCACGGCAAGCCGCGCGCAGACCACCATGTGATGGACCATGTGCATGAATCTCCACCGGTGATGACGATACCTTTGGCTGTTCTGGCTGTTGGTGCTTTGTTCTCGGGCGCACTTTTGTATGGCGGGTTTGCCGGTGTCCCTACGGAAGTTGCCTTAGTCCCTGTTGAAGGTTCCCCGTTAATTGATAAGGCGGCGTTCTTTGGTAAAAGTATTTTTGTGATGCCGCAAAATGATTCTGTTGCCCATGCCCACCATGTCGAAGCGTGGGTTAAAAACCTGCCAACGGCGATGGGTGTGATCGGGATTTTCCTCGCGTGGCTGGCTTACAGCAAAATACCTGCGATTCCGGCATTTTTTGTTCGGGTATTCCGCCCGCTGCACACTTTGTTTTTCAACAAATGGTTCTTTGACGAGATTTATGATGCTCTGATCGTCAAGCCTACTGTCGCGCTGGGTAAAGGGTTATGGATTGGTGGAGACAAGGCGTTGATTGATGGTTTGGGGCCTGA
Source organism: Alphaproteobacteria bacterium CG1_02_46_17 (assembly GCA_001871905.1). GTDB lineage: Bacteria > Pseudomonadota > Alphaproteobacteria > Micavibrionales > Micavibrionaceae > UBA1573. The sequence goes on from MNUG01000019.1 coordinate 37,089, forward strand.
TGGATTTGCCGCGCTTAGTCGTAGAATTGGTCAGATTTTTTCCAAATTCCAGTCCGGTTACGTCTATCAATATGCTTTCGTGATGATGATTGGTTTGTTGGCTTTGGTGTCATGGATTGCGTATGTCACCGGAATTTTGAATTTTAATTAAGAGACCTTGAGATTATGAACGAATTTCCAATTCTTTCTCTTATGACTTTCCTTCCTCTGGTGGGAGCTGCGCTGTTGCTGCTTTTACGAGGAGAGGGGGAAGCTGTCCAGTTTCGTGCCAAGATGCTGGCTTTGCTGATGAGTGGTCTGACCTTCATTCTTTCCGTTGTCATGTTGCTTAATTTTGATCCGACGGAGGCTGACTTTCAGTTTGTTGAAAAGAGAATCTGGTTTGAAAATATCGGCATTTCTTATCATATGGGTGTTGACGGGATATCGTTATTCTTTGTTGTGCTGTCCGCGTTCCTCACACCGATCTGTATTTTGGCCAGTTGGAAATCGGTATCCAAACGTATCCGTGAATATCTGATTTCTTTTCTGATGCTCGAGACTTTCATGATCGGAACATTCTGCGCTTTGGATGCGATTTTGTTCTATCTGTTCTTTGAGGGTGTCTTGATTCCGATGTTTATTATTATCGGGGTTTGGGGCGGGCCGCGCCGCGTTTATTCGGCCTTCAAGTTTTTCCTTTATACATTACTGGGTTCTGTTTTGATGCTGGTGGCGTTGTTGGCCATGATTGTTCAAACCGGCACTGCAGATATTCCGACGTTGATGGGGGCTGATTTTTCCCCTCATATGCAACTGTGGTTGTGGTTGGCGTTTTTCTCGAGCTTTGCTGTAAAAATGCCAATGTGGCCGGTTCATACCTGGTTGCCAGATGCCCACGTTGAGGCACCAACCGCTGGTTCAGTTATCCTTGCTGGTGTTCTGCTTAAGATGGGCGGCTATGGATTCTTGAGATTTTCTCTGCCGATGTTGCCGGATGCAACGGCGTATTTTGCGCCGATGGTGTTCGGGTTGAGCGTGGTTGCGATCATTTACACATCCTTGGTGGCGTTGGTGCAGCAGGATATGAAGAAGATGATTGCTTATTCTTCTGTTGCCCATATGGGGTTTGTGACCTTGGGTATTTTCACCTTGAATATTCAAGGTGTACAGGGGGCTGTCTTCCAGATGATAAGTCACGGCGTTATCTCTGCCGCGTTGTTCCTTGCCATTGGCGTAGTTTATGACCGTTTGCATACGCGCGACATTAATCGGTACGGCAATTTGTCCAAGAATATGCCGATTTATGCCACTGTCTTTGTCATCTTGATGCTTGGCTCGGTTGGACTTCCCGGAACATCGGGGTTTGTCGGGGAGTTTTTGGCTCTTCTCGGGGCATATAAGGTTGATACGGTCACCGCGACTTTTGCCGCAACCGGTGTTGTTTTTGGTGCGGCCTATATGTTGCTTTTGACTCGTAAACTGGTTTTTGGGCCAAAGGTCAATGACGATGCAGCCGCTATGTCCGATATGACGGTCGTCGAAAAGGCTTATTTCCTTCCGTTGATCCTGTTGGTTTTGTGGTTGGGTGTGGCTCCGTCTTATGTGCTTGACCGGACGGCTCCTGCTATCGAGAGTTTGTTGGTGCAGTACCACGCCAAATTGGCCACAGAAGTTGAACCAAATATTGCAAATGTTCCGGAACATTCGCAAGAGCATGTCCAAATGAACGAACAAGACCAAATGCCTTTGCAAGATCATGCTCAAAAACATGGAATGGGTGAATAAGATGACAGCTTTGAATTGGGTCACGATTAGTCCTTTGATGCCTGAAATTTTTACGGCGGTTGCCGGGCTCTTGCTGTTGCTGGTGGGTGCCTTGCGGGGCAAATCAAGCGTTCCATTTATTCTTTCAGCAGTTCTGGCCACGTTTTTTGTAGCAAGCTGTTTTCTGTTTTTTGGTTACAGCGATATCCGGCCTCTCGATACGATGGGTGGAATGGTCGTTGTTGACGGATTTTCAAAGTGGATGCGCCTGATTATTTTTGACGGGTTGATTGTTTCGACATTGTTGTTGGTGACATGGCTTAAAGACAACCAGATGTACAAATTCGAGATTCCGATTCTCTATTTACTATCGGGTGTCGGGATGCTGTTTATGGTGTCTGCCAATAATTTTCTGGCTTTGTATGTTTCTCTCGAATTGTCATCTTTGAGCCTTTATGTCTTGGCGGCGATTAACCGCGATCGTCTAGACTCAACCGAAGCAGGTTTGAAATATTTTATTCTTGGCGCTCTGTCTTCTGGTCTTTTGTTATTCGGGATTTCTTTGATCTATGGGTTTACCGGATCGCTTTTTTTTGCAGAGGTCGGCGGTATTTTGTCCCAGATGGAAATGCCTGCAGGGGCCATGGTTGGGATGGCATTTGTTCTGGCAGGATTGATATTCAAAATTTCCGGTGTCCCATTTCATATGTGGACACCAGATGTGTATCAGGGCGCACCAACTCCGGTGACGGCGTTGTTCGCGATTGTGCCAAAGGTTGCGGCATTCGGGTTGATTATCCGTCTTTTGACCGGGCCTTTTCTATCCTTGCATGAGCAAGCCGCGCAGATTTTGATTTTTGTCTCTGTGGCGTCGATGGTTGTCGGGGCTTATGCCGGATTGGCTCAAGAAAACTTTAAGCGGTTGATGGCGTATTCGTCGATTTCAAATATGGGCTACGCTTTGTTGGGATTGTTATCGGGTCAGCCAGAAGGTGTGGCGGCAGTTATTTTATACCTGATGGTTTACATGGTGATGGTGGCAGGTGTGTTTGCCGTCTTGATGGGATTAAAACGCCAAGGCCATGCAATCGAGAATATTTCTGATTTTGCAGGATTGGGGAAATCTTCTCCGCTCATGGCGTATTCACTGGTGGCGTTACTGTTCTCGATGAGTGGAATTCCTCCGTTGGCTGGTTTCTTTGCCAAGCTGTTTATTTTCCAATCTGCTGTTGCCGGTGGGTTTTTTACGGTGGCCGTTATTGGTGTTCTGGCATCTGTTGTGGCGTCTTATTATTACCTGCGGGTTATCAAAGTCATTTTGTTTGATGAACCGATTGGTGAGTTCGACCATGATTGCTCTTATTCCCGTAAAGTTGTCATGGTGGGTGCGGTTGCCTTTATTATCATTTTCACCTTTGTGCCAAACTATTTGTTGGATCAGGCACAACTGGCGGCCAGCTCGTTGTTCCAGTAATAATGACACATCATTGGGCCATACATCATATCCCCGAAGTCACCAGCACGCAGGATGTCGCAAGACAGATGATTGCAGAAGGTGAGACGGGATATTTTGCCATTAGGGCTGACCATCAAACATCGGGGCGCGGAAGATCCGGGAGATCATGGACATCTCTGACAGGGAATCTGCAATCGACGTTGGTCATGCCGATGACGTTCGATGTGTCGGTCGCCGCTAATTATTCTTTTTTAACGGCGGTTGCGCTGTCTTCTGCGATTGAAAAGATGATCGGTGACAGAGGGAAGATCGAACATAAATGGCCGAACGATATCTGGGTGAATGGCCAAAAGATTGCCGGAATTTTGTTGGAAATTCATAAGAAATTTCTTTTGATTGGAACCGGCGTCAATATTGGCGAAGCGCCACAAGATGCGGTTTCGATCAATGAATTGTCAGAGAGACCTGTTGATGTCGGGGCATTTCTGGATCTGTTTACTGCGCGTATGGATGATGCGCGCCAATTAATGGATCATCAGGGATTTGGCATGGTTCTGGATAAATGGTTAGAAAAAGCGCGTGGGTTGGGTGAAGTTATTCGGGTTCGGACGTTAAAAGAAGAGTTCCACGGAGTTTTCGATGGTCTGGAGCCAAACGGAGCTTTGCGCGTTGTGGTTCAAGGGGAACCAGAGCCACGCATTATCTATGCAGCGGATGTCTTCTTCGGAAAGGAATAAAGATTATGCTTTTGACGATTGATTGCGGCAATACAAATGTCGTTTTTGCTCTTTATGACGGGCAGGCCTTAAGGGGCGTATGGCGTTGTAAAACCGATGCTGCGCGGACTGCCGATGAATATCTGGCGTTTATCTCTCAACATTTCGAATTAACGGCTGTTTCTTTGCGGGATGTGGCGGATGTTATTATTTCTTCCGTGGTACCGGACACTAACTTTTCCCTGACTGGATTTTGCCAAAAAGGATTTGGTATCAAGCCGTTATTTATAGGCCCTGATATTTCGGCAGACCAGATTGGTATCAAAGTCTTGATTGATCGCCCTCAGGAATTGGGAGCAGACCGGATTGTCAATGCTGTAGCCATTCGGGATTATTACAAGCATGATGCGATTGTCGTTGATTTTGGAACGGCAACCACGATTGATGTCATCGGTGGTGATGGGGCGTTTCGTGGTGGAATTATTGCCCCGGGGGTCAATTTGTCGATGGCGGCGCTTCATGCGGCGGCAGCAAAACTTCCCAAGATTAATGTGGCACGTCCGCCCAAGGTCATTGGAACGAATACAGTTGAAGCCATGCAGTCAGGCGTTTTTTACGGTTATGCCGGATTGGTAGATGGGTTGATTACCCGCATATGCGAGGAATATGGATCAAGCCCGAAAGTGATTGCCACGGGTGGTTTGGCTCCTTTGTTCAGGGAAGTTCTTCCGGTGATTTCCACGATTGACGAGGAATTAACACTGAAGGGACTTTTGAGCATTTACCACTCTGTGAAAAACCTATAGTGTCTGCCCATCATGAAAAAAGTTAATCAATCGGATTTTGCATCGGGATTTTATTTCCTGCCTTTGGGCGGGAGTGAGCAGTTTGGCGTCAATTTTAACCTGTATTGTTGCGATGGCAAGTGGTTGATACTGGATTGCGGGATTGGGTTTGCCGATGAACGTTTTCCCAATGTTGATATTTTCCTGCCTGATCCGGAATTTATCGAGCCATATAAAAAAGACATTGCCGGACTTGTTATTACCCACGGGCATGAAGATCATATCGGGGCGGTGCCTTATTTATGGCCACGTTTGAAATGTCCGATTTATGCAACGAAATTTACGGCAGCCGTTTTACGCGCTAAGTTTCGTGATTTTCCGAATTGCAAGGATGCGAAAATTATCGAGATTGACTCACAAGGTGATGCGATCGAGGTCGGCCCATTTTCACTTGAATTTATTCATGTGGCGCATTCTATCCCGCAAGCCGTATCAACGGTTATTTCAACGCATTATGGCCGTGTGGTTCATTCGGGAGACTGGAATCTTGACCCTGCTCCTGTCCTTGGTGCTAAAACCGATGAAGCTGCTTTTCGCGCTGTTGGAGAGCGCGGCGTATTGGCCTATATCGGAGATTCAACCAACGCACCGATTCCCGGACGTGCCGGATCTGAGTCAGAGGTCGAGCAGGGGCTAGCTACAGTTTTTGAAGGAATTGACGGGCGTATTCTGGTTACTATTTTCGCGTCCAATGTCGGTCGCATCCAAAGTATTTGCCGTGCGGCTGAAAAGGTCGGTCGCAGTGTGTGTTTGCTGGGGAGGTCTTTGCACCGCATGGTTTCCAATGCCGGTGAGTGTGGATTTCTAACGGATATTCATGATTTCGTGCCGGAAGCGGATTTACCGTCTTTACCTGCCGATAAAACGCTGATTATCGCGACCGGATCACAAGGTGAAGCGCGCGCGGCTTTGGCGCGGATTTCCCGTGGCGACTGGAAAGGGTTGAAAATGGGACGCAAGGATGTTGCCGTTTTTTCATCCAAAGCCATTCCGGGGAATGAAAAAGAAATCAATAATGTTAAAAACCATCTGAGTGCCGGTGGGGTCAGGATTATTGACACCAGTAACGCTGGATGCCGTATCCATGTGTCCGGTCACCCGTATCGGGATGAAATCAGGGATATGTATGAATGGGTAAAACCAGAGTGGGTTATTCCAGTTCATGGTGAATATATGATGTTGGCTGCCCAAGCTTCTTTGGCGCAAGAATGTGGCATTAAACATACCATCATCCCGCAGAATGGATCGGTTATCCGTTTGGGCCCAGGCGAGCCTAAATTGATCGATCATGTTCCAAGTGGGGTTCTGGCGGTTGAGCCGCAACGGATTATCAAATCCAATCATGCAGCGATTACCGAACGGAGAAAATTGCAATTTTCCGGAGCGGCACATATCACATTGGCTTTGGATAGTTCGGGGCGTCTGGCATTTGATCCGCATATGACCTTGATTGGTCTGATTGACGAAAAGGACGAGGCCGAACAGGATATTCTGGGGGATTTGTTGCAAGAGATCGAGGATACTCTGGTCGATCTGATGGATGATGGTGTAGCAGATGATGTGCGGATTGAAGAGGATGTCCGTGTGGCTTGCCGCCGTTATCTAATGAATGTTTTTGGTTTTAAACCAAAGGTTTCTATCCATTTGTTAAGAGTTTAGATCAATAAGGGGTTGTCATGGGGTGGATCAGTGGAATCGTTGTTTTTCTGATGATTTGGTGGACAACATTGTTTGCGGTTTTGCCGTTTGGCCCTAGGTCTGAAGAGACTCCGCAGGTCGGTAATGCCCATGGAGTTCCAGATTTTCCGAGATTAGGGAAAAAGATAATCATTACAACTGTTATTTCCTGTCTATTATGGGTGGTTGTTTATGGACTGATTGCTTCAAATGTCATAAGTTTTCATGACATGGCTGCCCAAATGGCTGAACAAGATAAATTGATGGAGATCAAGTAAATGAATAAGACCCTGTTTTTTATGCCTGTGTTATCTGTTTTGTTGATAGGGCAAGGTGCATATGCTGCTGATCAAACTGATGGCCTAAGCTCTTCGATGGCAGTTGCCAAGGTTATCTGTGAAAAACATTTTGTGGCAGATGATGTGAATTATAAACCCGGTGTTGATGTGGATGGGAATCCTGTTGCTCCGGCGGATATATCGGCTCCTCCGATTGATGTTCCAGAATATATGGAAGTCCCTTTGAGCATTGATCTTGCTCAGGTCATAAAAATTCCTATGGCAGATACTATCGAAATGAAACCTGTCTTAGGGAATTTGAAGCTCTATAAAGATGGTCATGTTGAATATAACGGTCAGGATATCTCTGATAAGGTCGCAACATTCTGTGGTGTGGATACCCGCAGTAATCCTGATCCCCAACCAGTTGCGGCGCCGCGTGTTATAGAAGATCAAAAACCGGTTGCCGGTTCGGTTTCGGCGTCCAGTACTGTAGAACCACCAAAGCCAAAGGCGGCGTTTGGTATTCCACGCAGTACCGTCAATATGAATCATACAAGCCAATAGGTTTGTGACCGCATAGTTACTAATTTACACAGAGGTTCAATGATGTCTCAGGCACAACAGGCGGCGAAGGCGGCCCCACAACGTACGGCAATTACGCCGACCCGTGCTGAAAATTTCCCCGAATGGTATCAGTCAGTCGTCAAGGCTGCGGATATGGCGGAAAATTCACCAGTACGCGGAGCAATGGTAATTAAACCCTATGGCTATGGGATTTGGGAGCAAATCCAACGGGCTCTCGATGACAAAATCAAGGAAGAAGGAGTACAGAATGCCTATTTTCCACTTCTTATTCCTCTGAGTTTCATTTCCCGTGAAGCTGATCACGTCGATGGATTTGCCAAGGAATGTGCCGTTGTTACCCATCACCGTTTGGAAAAGGGGCCGGATGGCGCTCTTATTCCCTCTCCGGATGCCAAGTTGGAAGAGCCTTTTGTCATTCGTCCGACATCAGAAACCATCATCGGGGATTCAATGTCCAAATGGGTGCAGTCCTATCGTGACTTGCCGTTACTGTTGAATCAATGGTGTAATGTGATGCGGTGGGAAATGCGTACCCGCCTTTTCCTGCGGACATCCGAATTCTTGTGGCAAGAAGGTCATAACGCTTTTGAAACGGCCGAACAAGCCGAAGCTGATGCACGCAAGATGTTGGAAGTTTACCGTTCGCTTTACGTGGATTTTCTGGCGATGTCTGCATTTTGTGGTGAAAAAACGGCTGACGAGCGGTTCCCCGGTGCGGTTCATACCTATACGATTGAATCAATGATGCAGGATGGCAAGTCCTTGCAGGCGGCAACGTCGCATAATCTGGGGCAGAATTTTGCCAAGTCCTGCCAGATCAAATTCCAAGGGCGTGACGGAAACGAACATTTTGCCCATACAACGTCTTGGGGGCTTTCGACGCGTTCGATAGGTGGATTGATTATGACCCACGGTGATGATGACGGGTTGAGGATGCCGCCGCGTATTGCGCCAATTCAAGTGATGATTTTGCCGATTACCAAGAATGATGACGGAGCGGCTGCTGTGATTGAATATGCCCAAAAAATTGCAGCACAGCTTAAAACCATTGGCGTTCGCGTGTCGATTGATCTGTCCGATCAACGGGCTCCGGATAAAATGTGGTCGGCGATCAAGAAGGGTATTCCTTTGCGGGTCGAGGTTGGTGGTCGTGAAGTCGAAGAGGGCAAGCTGACCCATACATGTCGTGATTTAGGTCGTGAGTCTAAAACATCCTGCACCGTTGCCGAGCTTGTCGGGTCTGTAAAATCCATACTGGATGACATTCATGGACGGATGTATCAGGCGTCACATAATTTCTCACGGTCGCGGATTGTTGAATGTCAAAGTTCTGCCGCGGTGAAAGAATATTTTGAAACAGCGCAAGATATCGGATTTGCAAAAATGCCAGTCGAGTTGTTGCAAGACGAAGCGTTGAATGCATATCGCAAGGAAAATGCATTGACGACGCGGTGTATGCCATTTGAAGATGAGGGCCGGATGGTTCTGGTCGGGAAGGCTTATTAATTCCATGTATTCCCAATTTGAAATCATGATGGCAATGCGGTATCTGCGAGCGCGAAAGGCCGAAGGCTTTGTGTCGGTGATTGCTGCATTTTCCTTTATCGGCATTATGATTGGCGTGGCAACTTTGATTATTGTCATGTCGGTGATGAACGGATTTCATATCCAGTTGGTTGACAGGATTGTTGGGCTGAACGGTCATTTGAATGTTTTCGTGACGGGAGGGCCGATCCAGAATTATCAATCTTTATTGAATGATTTGGAACGCGTTGACGGGGTTGTCTCTGCCGCGCCTGTTGTTGAGGGGCAGGTGTTGGTGACATCTCATGGTCAGGCAACCGGAGCGATGGCGCGCGGATTTACGCAGGAATATTTTAGTCATAAACCTTTGCTCTCCTCGTCCATTGAGTCCGGTTCGATGGATGATTTTTCGGGTAACGTTGTCGCCATCGGTATCAAAATGGCTGAACGGTTCGAGGTGCAAGTTGGCGATATGATTACCTTGATGTCTCCAAATGGAAAGGCGTCGCCATTCGGTACGATTCCTCGCACCGCGCAGTATAAAGTCGTGATGATTTTTGATGTCGGGATGTATGAATATAATTCCGGATATGTGTTTATGCCGCTTGATAGCGCTCAGCGTTTCTTTCAGTTTCCCGAAACTTCGGCCAATCTGTTGGAAATTATGTCGGATCACCCCGAAAAGATTGATAAAATCAAGACAGCGTTGTCAGTGGTCACCAATGGCCGTGCAGGGGTTTATGATTGGCGCGATTCCAATAAGAGCTTCTTCTCGGCTGTTGAGGTTGAACGCAATGTCATGTTTATTATTCTGATGCTGATTATCCTGATTGCCGCATTTAATATTATTTCGAGCATGATTATGTTGGTTAATGACAAGGCGCGGGGTATCGCTATCATGCGCACGATGGGCGCGTTTCAATCCAGTATTTTGAAGATATTTATTTTAACCGGCGCCAGTGTTGGAATAGCAGGGACGGCCATGGGGGCTGCGCTCGGGATTTTGTTTGCCGTCAATATTGAGAGCATCAGGCGTTTCTTTGAGCGGTTGACAGATAGCAATCTATTCCCGGGGGAAGTTTATTTCCTGTCTAAACTCCCTGCCGATGTGGATTGGGTCGAAGTAACTTTTATTATTGCGATTGCTGTTGTTGTTTCCATTCTAGCGACGATTTATCCAGCACGGCGTGCTGCCAAGCTCGACCCTGTGGAGGCGCTACGCTATGAGTAATGCTGTTTTACTGGAAGCTAGAGGGTTGGAGAAAACACATCATCAGGGGGATGTCTCTCTGACGATCTTCAAAGGCATTTCCATGTCTTTGTGTAAGGGTGAGATTGTTGCGTTGGTTGGGCCGTCCGGCGCGGGGAAGTCAACTTTACTGCAAATGGTTGGTCTGTTGGATAAGCCAACATCCGGTGAGGTTCTGATCAATGGAAAAAATGCCTCCAAGCTGAATGACCATTCCAGAACTTTGTTGCGGCGTTCAAAAATCGGATTTGTTTATCAGTTCCATTTTTTGCAGCCGGAATTTTCAGCGTTGGAAAATGTGATGATCCCGCAAATGATCGCGGATATTCCTGCGGATAAAGCGAAAGAGCATGCGCGAAAACTTCTTGAGAAAATGGGGTTGGGCCATAGGCTGGAGCATCGTCCTGCGAGATTGTCTGGCGGAGAGCAGCAACGTGTTGCGATTGCGCGGGCTTTGGCTAATAACCCATCTATTCTGCTTGCCGATGAACCGACAGGAAATCTCGACCCTAAAACTTCTGAGGAGGTTTTTGCGATGTTGATTGACCGCGTGCGCGGAGCAGGGATCGGCGCGTTGATTGCCACGCATAATATGGATTTGGCACGCAAAATGGATCGTGTGTTGATTATGGATCAAGGACAGTTGAAAGAGGCATGAGTGAAGAAGTAAATCACAAATTTATTCATCTTCATGTGCATTCGGCCTATTCGCTGGCCGAGGGGGCTATCCCTGTCAAATCGCTGGTCAAAAAAGTTAAGGGCATGAAAATGCCCGCTGTTGCTATTACAGATTCGGGTAATTTGTTTGGTGCAATGGAATTTTCTCTGGAAGCCTCCAAGTCCGGTATTCAGCCAATCATCGGGTCACGATTATTGGTCGGTGAGGAAGAGCATCATCTGGTTTTATTGGTTCAAAATGAATCCGGATACTTGAATTTATCAGAATTGATTTCACGGTCTTTTGTTGAATCTGATGGGCAGTCCAAACCGCGCGTTGAGTGGGAGTGGTTGGAAACATGTTCGGACGGGTTGATTTGCCTGACAGGTGGTGTGAAGGGGCCGATTGGTCAAAATCTTTTGCACAAACAGCGCGATGCGGCAATTGAAAAAACCAGACATTTGCACTCCATTTTTGGTGACCGTTTATATATTGAGTTGCAGCGCCATCATCAGCCGGATGAGGATGCGATTGAAGATGGGCTGATTGATCTGGCGTATGAATTTAATATCCCATTGGTTGCGACCAATGATTGTTATTTCCCGACGGCTGATTTTTATTCGGCGCATGATGCATTGTTATGTATTGCCGAAGGCCGTTATATTTCAGAAGAAGATCGACGTAAAGTCAGTCCACATCATTTCTTGAAATCTGCAACCGAGATGGTTGAGTTGTTCAGCGATTTGCCAGAGGCCACGCACAATACGATTGTGATTGCACAAAGATGTTCTTATTTTCTTTCTGTTGTGAAGCCGATTTTGCCACCGTTTCAGACGGAGAGTGGCCTCAATGAAATTGACGAGATGTCGGTGCAGGCCGTTGAAGGTCTAAAATGGCGATTGGAGAACTTTGTTTTTGAAGACGGACAAAGTGCAGAAGAAAAAGCACAGATCACCAAAACATATGAAGATCGCTTGAGATTCGAGCTGGATATTATCAAGGGAATGGGATTTCCCGGATATTTCCTGATCGTGTCTGATTTTATCAAATGGGCGAAAGCCCATAATATTCCGGTCGGGCCAGGCCGTGGATCGGGGGCAGGGTCTTTGGTTGCATGGTCTCTTCAGATTACTGACCTTGATCCGTTACAGTTTAATTTGCTGTTCGAGAGGTTTCTCAATCCGGAACGGGTGTCTATGCCTGACTTTGACGTGGATTTTTGTCAGGATCGACGGGACGAAGTGATCAGCTATGTGCAGAATCGTTACGGTCATGACCATGTGGCGCAGATTATTACATTCGGTAAGTTGCAGGCTCGCGCTGTGGTGAGAGATGTCGGACGCGTTCTTCAGATGCCTTATGGACAGATTGATAAAATTGCAAAGTTGATTCCGGCGAACCCTGCCAATCCTGTAACATTGGAAGAGGCATTGGATGGCGATCCGGAACTTCGTGCCAAACGTGAAGACGAACAGGTTGATCGGCTGCTTTCAATTGCATTGAAATTGGAAGGTTTATATCGCCATGCTTCGACCCATGCGGCGGGTGTGGTGATCGGTGACAGACCACTGCAAAAACTGGTTCCGCTTTATCGGGATCCACGGTCAGATATTCCGGCAACCCAATTCAACATGAAATATGTCGAGCAGGCAGGATTGGTCAAGTTCGACTTCTTGGGTCTAAAAACCCTCACGGTTATTCAAAAAGCGATTGAATATATAAAAACGTCGCAAGGGATTGAAATCGAGATCTTGAAAATCCCTCTGGATGACAAAAAATCCTATGACATGATTTCGTCAGGAAATTCGACTGGTGTGTTCCAGTTGGAAAGTTCTGGTATGCGCGACACGCTGCGCAAAATGAAGCCCAACCGATTTGAGGATATTATCGCTTTGGTGGCGCTCTATCGTCCGGGGCCGATGGATAATATCCCGAAATATATTGATGTTAAGGAAGGTCGGGAAAAGCCCGATTATCTGCACCCGAAATTGCAGACCATTCTGGAAGAAACATACGGCATCATGGTGTATCAGGAACAGGTGATGCAAGCCGCACAGATACTTTCCGGTTATACGCTTGGCGGGGCGGATTTGCTTCGTCGTGCGATGGGTAAAAAAATCAAGGAAGAAATGGACCAGCAACGGGCAATGTTTGTCGAGGGTGCTGGAATTCATTCCAACGTAAAACCCGAACGTGCCGCAGAGATATTTGTCCAGATCGAGAAATTTGCCGGATATGGTTTTAATAAATCACATGCGGCGGCATATGCGTTGGTGGCTTATCAGACGGCATGGCTCAAGGCCAATTATCCGGTTGAATTTATGGCAGCGATCATGACGCTTGATATGGGGAATACGGACAAGCTTGCTGTGTTCCGTCAGGCGTTGCAACAGATGGATATTCCGTTGCTGTTGCCGGATGTCAATAAGTCGGGAGCCGAGTTTCTGGTTGAAAATAATTGCGTGCGGTATGCCCTTGCCGCGGTCAAGGGTGTTGGCACACAGGCGATGTTGTCTTTGATTGCGGAAAGAGACAAGAGCGGCCCGTTCAAGGATCTGGAAGATTTCTTGAAACGAATGGATGCCAGATCTCTTAATAAAAAACAATTTGAAAATCTTGTGGCAGCAGGAGCTTTGGATTCCATTCATCCCAATCGGGCACAGCTTTATGTTGGGTCAGAAAAACTTGTTCATTATGCGGCGGCGCTTGCCGAAGAGCGGAATAGTTCGCAAAATAGTTTGTTTGCCATGGAAGATACCGCGTCCACGGATTTGATTGCCCAGCATTTGCCGCAAATTCCTGAGTGGTCACCCCTTGATAAGCTTTCCTATGAGTTTTCTTCGATCGGATTTTTTCTGTCTGCCCATCCACTTGACTCCAAAGCCGCGCAGTTGGAGCGAATGAGGATCGTTAATTATGCCAAAGTTGAAAGTGGGTTACTGGATCGGCCGATCATGCGAGTTCAGATGGCTGGGGTATTGCTTAGAAAATCCGAGAAGATTTCTGCAAAATCCGGAAACAAGTTTGCATTCTTATCCTTATCAGACAGTTCCGGTGTTTATGAAGTTGTGTTGTTTTCGGAAGTCTTGGCGCGGTCACGGGATTTTCTTGAAGTTGGCAAGTCGTTATTGTTGACGGCAGATGCCGAGCAAAAAGAAGATCAAATCCGGCTTACTGTTCATGATATCAAGCCGCTTGATGAAATTCTGATTGATCGTGTGCATGAGGTTGAGTTGTGCATGGATAAAACCGATCAGATCGAGAAATTGAAAGAAGCCTTGGAAAAGGCAGGAAAAGGAAAATCGCGCTTTGTTGTGCAGGTGTTCTCTCCTGCTGTTGGAAAAGTGGTGCGGCTTTGTTTGCCCGAATTTTATAATTTTACGTCCGAACTGAGAGATAATCTTTACCGCGTGCCGGGTCTTAAATCTTTAAGTGAGAGATGATGCATTATCTGGAGATGTTTTTTTATTACGGGATTTTGACGGCTCTGGTTCTTACCATCGTCGTTTTTGTTCATGAAATGGGGCATTACCTGATGGCTCGTCGGTTTGGGATTAAAGTCGATGCGTTTTCCATCGGCTTTGGTCGTGAGTTGGTAGGGTTTACGGATAAACGCGGGATGCGTTGGAAAATTTGTTTGTTTCCATTCGGTGGATTCGTTGTTTTGCACGGTGAAAATCCACCATACCAGAATGCAGATCAAATGTTCGAAGCGGCTGAGCGTGATGGGGCGTTATGGACACGGCCCAATTGGCAAAGAGCTTTGGTGTCTTTTGGCGGGCCGTTGGCCAACTTTATTTTCACTTTGCTTTTAATGCTGTTTGTCTTTTCCTTTTGGGGAAAGGGCGTTGTAAGTCCTGTTATTAGTGCTGTAGAAATCGGAGCGGGGGCCGACCGCGCCGGAATAAAAGTTGGTGATGAAATTCTTTCTATAGATGGTCAGTCTGTTCCGGAGCAATTTGATGATGTGGTGCGGATGACACAGGAAAGCGGCGATGCTCTGGATATAGAAGTAAAGCGCGGCGAAAATATCCTGGATTTTCATGTGAATCTAATTGTGATGAAAGAAGATGGAGATTTCGGCGAGGATGCCAGTCGTAAAATCATGGGAATTGTACTAGGTAATGGGTCATGGTTGCTGGAGGCAGTTAACAGGGTGGATGATATTGAGACGTCCGGACAGCCTGATCTGGCTCGCCAATTGATTGTTGATCGTCTGGGGAGGGACATGGTTGTCAATTTTGGTTTGATTAAAAAGCCGGGAGATCTTCAGAAAAACTATCGTCTTCATTTGTCCGAGGATCTCAATCAAGGTTTGTTTGATCCAAAAAGTGCACAATATGATTCCATTTTTTATGGAGATCACATCAAAATGCAGACCAAAAAGATAGGGGTCGGGCAAAGTGCTGTTGAGAGTCTGATTTTTTCGTGGAAAGCTATTCGCAAGACAATCGGAGTGATTTACCAGATGGGGGTTGGACGAAAAGATGCTGGCGATCTGGGTGGTGTCGTTAAAATCGGGGAGATGACAGGAGGTGCTGCCCGTCAGGTTGATATCTGGGGATATGCCGTTTTGTTGAAATTACTTGCTGTTTTGTCGGTTAATATTGGTTTCCTGAATTTGTTACCACTTCCTATGCTGGATGGGGGACATCTGGTTTTTAATTTGTACGAAGCTGTCAGGGGCAAGGCTCCCCATCCTAAAACCAAGGCCTATATTATGGCGGGAAGCTTGGGATTTGTGTTCGCTTTTGTGATTCTGGTTAATTTCAGGGATATTTTGGAGATATTTTATTGAATTTGATTTGATTCCCCTTTGTATTTATTTCGTTCTTTCTATATTAACTACAGGTTCGTTTTTTATGTGGTACAATCACTCATCGTCCCACGGTTTGCTTATATACAGGAAAAATTTGTATGGATTCGTTATTTGAATTGGTTCAGTTGGTTTTAGGTAATATCTGGACTTACGGGGCTACGTTCCTAGCTGTTCTGGGTATTCTCGTGTTTGTCCATGAATGGGGTCATTATATCGTTGCCCGCTTATGCGGCGTAAGGGTTGAGGTGTTCTCGATTGGTTTTGGTAAGGAAATCTGGGGCTGGACGGCAAAATCAGGTACCAGATGGAAAGTCTCGCTGTTCCCTCTCGGCGGCTATGTTAAAATGTTTGGCGATCTTGATCCTGCCAGTGCGGGACATAGCGAAGAAATTGAAGATGGTTCCGGCCAAGTTCGCGAAATGACGCAAGATGAGCGTTCGGTCGCGTTCTTCTCAAAATCAGTTTGGAAACGTGCATTGATCGTGTTTGCAGGCCCTGCCATCAATTTCCTTTTTGCAATTGCCATTTTGTCTATCCTCTATATGGCGATTGGCCGCCCGGTGACCCCACCACAAGTGACGGGCGTCGAGATTGGCGGAGCTGCCGAGAAGGCGGGACTGCTGCCTCAGGATATTATCAAGTCAATTGACGGGCAAAAAATAGTCAGTTTTGACGAGGTGAGGCGCTTTGTAATGTTGCGTTTGGATCAGGAAATGATTTTCCAGATTGAACGTGATGGCAATTTGATGGATATTTCCGTAACTCCAATTAAAATGACGGACACAGATCGGTTCGGTTTTGTCCATGAGCGCGGATATCTTGGGGTTATTGGCCCTGCCAATGGTATTGATATGTCCCATATCTCGGCTGTAAATGGCCAAGATACCAAGGGGAACCTGACTTTGGCGCATGACCTGATCGCCAAAAATCTGGGTCAGGATATCCGTATCAAGACCTCGATTGATACACATGAATCCGAATTGCTGATTAAGCCACCGGTTGAGATGAACGAGCAAATCTCCAAGCCGGAGAGTGAATATTATAATGCCCTGTTTTTAGGGGTTCGTCCGGGTAACGAGATTATCAGCTATGGCCCTGTCGGGGCATTGGGAGTTGCTATATCCGAGACATGGTCGATCACGACTGAAACCCTTAAAGCTGTTGGACAGATGGTGACTGGAACCCGTAGTGCTAAGGAATTGGGCGGGATTATCAGGATTGGCGCTATAGCAGGGGATATGGCTCAGCAGGGTTTTATCTCTATTGTGGTTTTTACCGCCCTTTTTTCCATAAATCTTGGCCTTATTAATCTGTTTCCTATTCCTATGTTGGATGGCGGACATCTATTGTTTTATGGAGTTGAAGCAATCCGCGGCAAGCCGATTTCCGAACGGGTACAAGAGTATGCTTTCCGTTTCGGGTTGGTGGTCTTGGTCAGTTTGATGGCGTTCTCCAATTTGAACGATGTTCTTCAAATGTTTGTGTTCAAATCCAATTCCTAATTCTATTAATTTTCTGATGTTAAGACCCGACATTGCTTTGTCGGGTCTTTTTCTTCATGTGATGGAGTGATAGAATGCGAATCCCTGATAGTTTTGCTTGATTAGTTGATCTACAGAGGATAGTTTTCTCTGGTTTTACAGTCCCTTACTTTATTCACCGGTGTTCATTTATGCGATCTGGATTTCAAATATATTTTCTTACTACTTTGGCTAGCCTGATTTTGGTGACTCCTGCTCTTGCAGGGAGTGTCAAAGATATTCGTGTGGAAGGATCGGAGCGGGTCGAGCCTGCAACCGTCTTGACTTATATGGGATTGCATAAAGGCGATGAGGTAACTCAAGATGCGTTGGACACCGCGCTGAAGAGCCTGTTTGCCACCGGACTGTTTGCAGATGTGCAGATATCGGAAACCGCAGGTGTTGTCACCGTCAAGATCGTCGAGAATCCTGTTATTAATCAGGTGGCGTTCGAAGGTAATGACGAATTGGATGACGAGCAGTTGCTGGCCGAGATTACCGCGCGTCCGCGTCAGGTTTTCACAAGAACTGCGGCACAAAACGACGTTTCCCGTTTATATGATATTTACCAGCGCAATGGTCGTTTCTCTGCAGATGTTCAGCCCAAGGTTATCAAGCTGGATCAAAACCGGGTTAATCTTGTTTTTGAAATTCAAGAAGGGCCTTTGACCGAAATCAGCTCAATTCGCTTTGTTGGGAATGAACGTTTCAGCGATAACGAGTTGCGCACTGTTATCTCTTCCCGTGAGACCCGTTGGTACAATATTTTGTCTTCTGCAGATCGTTACGATCAAGATCGTCTGGCATATGACATAGAATTGTTGCGCCAGTTCTACCTGAAGGAAGGATATGCTGATTTCCGTGTGTCGTCTTCTTTGTCCGAACTATCACAAGATCGTGAAAATTTTTATGTGACCGTTACGGTGAGTGAGGGTGAACGGTATAAGGTTGGAGATATCCGTGTTAATTCACAATTGAGAAATCTTGACCCAGCTGCCCTGATGAAGGATGTCACGTTGAAGAAAGATCAATGGTATGATGCGGAAGAAGTAAAAACCTCGATTGAGGCCATGACAGGTACGCTTGGGGATATGCAGTATGCTTTCGCTGACGTTGTTCCTGATGTTGTTCGTAATCGTGAGAATAAAACTATTGATCTGGTATTTAATGTTAATGAGAGCCCACGCGTGTTTGTCGAGCGGATCAATATTGACGGGAATGTCCGTACTCTTGATAAGGTTGTTCGTCGTCAACTTGAATTGGTTGAAGGCGATGCCTTTAATCGCAGCCTGTTGAACGAGTCCGAAAAAAATATCCGCAATTTGGGATATTTCTCAAAAGTAGATGTCAAACCTACGCCGGGTAGTGCACCGGATAAAACCGTGATTGATGTAAGTGTTGAAGAACAATCAACTGGTGAGGTCTCTTTGGGGGCAGGGTTCTCGACCGCTGACGGGCC
The DNA here is from genome assembly GCA_001871905.1 of Alphaproteobacteria bacterium CG1_02_46_17. Classification (GTDB taxonomy): domain Bacteria; phylum Pseudomonadota; class Alphaproteobacteria; order Micavibrionales; family Micavibrionaceae; genus UBA1573. The sequence continues at coordinate 55,624 of MNUG01000019.1, forward strand.
CTTGGCTGACTTCCATATTAAGGAACGTAATTTGTTGGGAACCGGTCAAGGTTTGGGATTGTCTGCAACTATTGCCGGAGCCAGAACCGAGTTCGATGTTTCATGGACAGAGCCATATTTCCTTGATCGTGATTTGTTGATTGGTGTTAATGCTTTCCACACAACACGCGACCAGCAGGATCAGAGTTCGTTCGATCAGCGCCGCACAGGAACCTCGGTTAATCTCGGCTACCCGTTGTCGAAAAGATGGCGTCAATCGTGGGGATACCGTATTGAAAGTAACGAGATTACTAATGTTGATGCTGATGCATCCAGATTTGTGAAGGATCAGGAGGGCGACCGGATTACATCTGCTATCTCCCAACGTCTGACTTATTCGGATTTGGATAGCCGTTTGTATCCAACCGATGGATTTACCAGCTGGTTGGATTTGGAAGCGGCAGGTCTTGGTGGCGATGCCCAGTATATATCAGGGAAGCTCGGTGGTTCTTACTATGTGCCAATTGCGAAAAACTGGGTCTTCAATGCCTTGGGTGAAACTGGCATGATTAGCGGTTATGGTGATAGCGATATTCAAATTAACGAACGGTATTTCCTTGGTGGAAATACTTTCCGGGGGTTTGAAAAATACGGAGTTGGGCCTCGTGATTTGACAACTGACGATTCTCTTGGTGGAAAACAATTCTATCGTGGTACGGCAGAGTTGACTTTCCCGCTTGGACTTCCAGATGATTTGGGTGTTTCAGGGCATGCCTTTACCGATGTCGGCTCCTTGTGGGGACTTGATGAAAGTGGGACTGATATTGTGGATGAAACGGCTCTTCGTGGGGCTGCCGGTGTTGGCGTAACATGGATTTCCCCGATGGGCCCGGTGCGTGTTGACTTGTCCAAGCCATATCTGAAAAAGGACTATGATGTTGAGCAAGTCTTCCGGTTTAGTTTCGGAACGCGGTTCTAGTTTTTTAGTGTATTAAAATAGTGAGGTTTATTGTGAATTACAAATTCGCCGTTTTGGCGTTATCTCTGGTTATCCTTTTTGCGGCGGCTCCGGCTTTTGCTGCTGACACAGGGGATTCCAATATTGCTGTTCTTGATTTGGAAATGGTTGTTCAGAAATCCGAGGCTGGTAAATCAGTTCAGGCTGCTATTGAAAAGCGTGAGCAGGCAATGGTTGCGGATGCCAATGGCTTTAAGAAGGTGCTGCGCGAAAAAGAGCTGAAGCTGATTAATGATCGTAAGGCGGGTCAAGATGATAAAGCTTTTGAAGAAGCAAAGAAAACTTTCGAGGCTGAAATTAATAAGTCCCAAAAGGCAATGATTGAGAAGAACGCTTCTCTTGAAAAAAGCAAGCTTGCAGCACTTAAAGATATTCAAAGCAGAATTGCTAAAATCAGTGCCGATGTTGCAGACGAGCGTAAGTTACAGATTATTGTTGATCGCAAATTTGTTGTAATTGCCGAACAAAAACTCGATATTACTGACGAGGTCCTCAAGCGTTTGAATGCGTCGATCACGTCAATTCCGTTAAAATAATAAAAAGACCATTGGATATTTGAATGGCTGATCCGCGTTTTTTTCTAAAACCACATCCTTTAACTTTGGCTCAGATTGCGGGGCGCATCGGGGCTGAGTTGCGTGCGCCGGAGGATGGAGAATATCTTGTTCATGATGTTGCCGCGCTGGATATTGCCGGAGACGCACAGCTATCTTTTCTTGATAACAAAAAATACAAAGACCAATTCACCCAGACGAAGGCTGCTGCTTGTATTGTGCATCCGGATATGGTCGGTTATGCTCCGGAAAATGTTCGGCTTCTTTTGTCTTCATCTCCTTATAAGGCCTATGCTTTGGCGGCTCAGGCTTTTTATCCCGTGCAACGGCCTGAACCCTCAATTTCTAAATTTTCCACTATTCATCCGGATGCCAAAATCGGACAGGATGTTTTTATTGGTGATTTTGTAACTGTTGGGGCCAATGTTGAGATTGGTAACGGAGTATGGATCGAGAGCCATGTTGCAGTTGGTTCGGGCGTGATTTTGGGTGATGGAGTCCGGATTGGTAATCACGCTACCTTGTCCCATTGTGTTATTGGTAACGGGACGCGCATTTATCCGGGAGTTAGAATTGGACAAGATGGTTTTGGATTTGCGATTGACCCGAGTGGCTTTGTAAAGGTTCCGCAGTTAGGGCGCGTTATGATTGGCGATCATGTCGAGATCGGAGCCAATACCACGATTGATCGCGGAGCCTCTGGGGATACGGTGATCGGGTCTGGAAGCTGGATCGATAATCTGGTTCAGATTGGTCATAATGTTAAAATTGGACGTGGGTGCATTCTGGTGGCTCAGGTTGGTGTTGCTGGAAGTACGGAGTTGGGAGATTTCGTTGTTCTCGCGGGACAGGTCGGCGTTGCCGGACATTTGAAAATAGGGTCGATGGCCAAGGTCGCGGCACAGTCTGGTGTGACAAAAGACATTCCTGCACGCGAAGAATGGATGGGGTATCCTGCGATGCCAATGAAGCGTTATTTGCGCCAGTCCGTGTATTTGAGCAAAGTGATTGATAAGAGAAGAGAAGGGCAATAAAAGTGACACAAGAGATCATTGATATCCGCGGTATTATGAACAAAATACCTCACCGCTATCCGTTGTTGCTGGTGGATCGTATTCTGTCTTTCGAACAAGGGAAGAGGGCTACAGGCCTTAAAAATGTTACGATCAATGAACCTTTTTTTCAGGGGCATTTTCCTGGGGCTCCGGTTATGCCGGGTGTTTTGATCGTTGAGTCAATGGCTCAGACTGCCGGAGTTCTGGTGGTGCATACCATGGGTGTCGAAGGCGAAGGCAAACTGGTTTATTTCATGACCATTGATAATGCCAAGTTTCGTAAGCCGGTGACGCCGGGCGATTCTCTTCATATCCATGTTGAGGTTTTGAAATCACGCGGCCCTGTGTGGAAGTTCAAAGGGGAGGCCATGGTTGACGGTCAGCTTTGTGCGGAGGCCGAGTTTTCGGCTATGATTATTGATCCGGAAACCGTGTAACATCCGGAAAAATTCTGTGATTTGCCATTAACCCCATGATGGGTCATGTATAAAGAATGAGTACTCAAATACACCCTACCGCTGTTGTTGATCCTAATGCCAAATTGGGCACCGATGTCGTAATCGGCCCATATTCTATTGTTGGCGCGCATGTTTGTCTTGGAGATCGGGTCGAGTTGAAGTCCCATGTGGTTGTTGAGGGACGCACGACGGTTGGCGAGGATAGTGTTATTTATCCTTTTGCATCGATCGGTCATGCTCCGCAAGATTTGAAATATCACGGTGAGCCGTCTGAACTGATTATTGGATATCATAATACGATCCGCGAACATTGCACCATGAATCCGGGAACGGAAACAGGCGCCATGAAAACGGTGGTTGGTAATCATGGGTTGTTTATGATGAGTACCCATGTCGCGCATGATTGTGTGATTGGCGACCATGTCATCATGGCGAATAATGCAACGCTGGGCGGTCATGTGGTTGTCGGCAATCATGTTTTGATTGGTGGGCTGGCTGCAGTTCATCAATTTATTCGCATTGGTGATTTTGCCGTGATCGGTGGAATGTCTGGTGTTGAAAGTGACGTTATCCCTTATGGACGGGTTAAAGGCGAGCGGGCGTCTTTGGCCGGATTAAATATTGTCGGTCTGGAACGTAATGGATTTGACAAAGATGCAATTCGTAATCTGCAACGGGCTTTCAATGAGTTGTTCGGCGACGAAGGAACCATGGAACAGCGGATTGATATGGTTGCTAATGATTTCTCGGAAGCAGATGCGGTCATGCAAATCATTGAATTTGCCCGCAACAAAGGACGGTTTCCTTTATGTGCGCCAGCCAGAAAGTCGGCATAATCGCAGGGGGCGGTGACCTGCCCGCGCGATTGGGGGAAGCTCTTTCTCATCAGGGTTATGAACCAGTTATCGGTCGATTGGGAGCGGATTTCTCTGTTGGTCAGGCTGGTAAAATCATTTCTTTTTTCAAATCACAACATGTATCGCGTCTGGTTTTGGTCGGAAGTTTGTCGCGTCCCAATTGGTGGACGGTGCGGGCAGATTTCCGTGGCTTAAAGATTATTTCCAAACTTATTCTTAAATCGGTTGGAGATGATGCGCTGTTGAAGGTTATTCGTCGTGAACTGGAATCCGAAGGGTTTGAAATTTGCGGAGTCCATGAATTTATGCCTGAACTTCTTTGCCCTGCAGGTGTTCTGGGAAGTTTTCAACCGGACAAAAATGCAGAACAAGCGATTGTCCATGGCATTCGTGCAGCAAAACAACATGGACAGGATGATCTGGGGCAAGCGGTCGTTGTTGATGCGCGGTCTGGCAAAGTGATTGCGAAAGAAACTTGTTCGGGGACGGATGCCTTGATCCGGTCAGTCCGCGAGTCCGATGTCCCCAAAATTCTGGTTAAGATGAGTAAACCGCAACAGGATATGGCGCTGGATATGCCAACGATCGGAACGCGAACGATTGAAGAAGCCAGAAAATCCGGATTTATTGGCATTGTTGCCGAGGCTGGGGCTACTCTTGTTCCCGAGCAGGATAAAATTATTGATCTGTGTAATCGTTATGAAATATTTTTCAAAGGAGTGAGCGCAGATGACATTTAAGGTCTTTATCATTGTAGGGGAAAGCTCTGGCGATGTGCTGGGAGCCTCCTTGATTGAAGCATTGCGCGTGCAACGTCCTGATCTGGAATTACGCGGAATTGGTGGGCCGCAGATGTTGGCTGCAGGATTAAAAAAAAGTTTCTTTCCAATGGAGGAGCTTTCTATTATGGGGATTGCCGAAATATTACCCCGTATTCCAAAATTTATCGGATTAATTCACAAAACAGTTGCAGCGATCCGCGGGTTTAATCCGGATGTCGTCGTGACGATTGATAGTCCTGACTTTTCTTTTCGCGTGCAAAAGAAAGTCAGGGAAGAAAATATTAGAGCCCGTCAAATTCATTATGTTGCGCCGACTGTCTGGGCATGGCGTCCGGGACGCGCACAAAAGATTTCACAGTTTCTTGATGGCTTGATCTGTTTGTTTCCGTTTGAGCCCCCATATTTTGAACGGGAAGGGTTGCAAGCCATTTCAGTTGGGCATCCCATGGTGACATCAGGTTTGTTAGAAGGGGACGGAAAAATCTTCCGGCAGAAATATAATTTTTCACCTGATCGTAAACTCGTTGGGTTGCTGTGCGGATCGCGTGGTTCGGAACTGGATATGAGTTTGCCAATTATGCGCGAGATAATCGTCTTGCTTCGCGATAAGTGTCCGGATACCGCTTTTATAGTTCCAACTTTACCGAAATGGCATGATCAGTTGACCTCTTTTTTTGAAGATGTTCCCGATGTGGTTGTGACCAGTGTTTCTGATGAAAAGTATCATGCTTTTCGCGCCTGTGATGCAGCGGCTGTGGTTTCGGGGACTGCAGCCTTGGAAATCGCTCTGGCTGGAGTTCCCCATGTTTTGTTTTATAAGATGAATAAAATGACTTGGGAAATTGTCCGGCGGTTGGTCAAAAGCAAGTATGCCCATTTGGGAAATATTTTGTTAAACCGGAAAGAATATCAGGAATTCCTTCAGGATGATGTCAATGTCGAAACCATTGTTGATCGGTTGCAGGTAATGCTATCGGATCCGGAACGGACGGTTAGTGCGCGGCGACTTTCTGGTGAATTGAAAGATTTGCTGTCTCCAAACCCCAATGAAGAAGCCAGTGAACAGGCCGCTCGATTTATAGTCTTTCCAAATATTATCTCCAGATCATAGAGAAGGCTGCTCTTTTGGGAAAGAGCAGCCTTTTACTTCGTTATGTGTATTGCAGCAGTCGGGGTAAGGGTTTGGCTGTGTGTTGCCTAGGGATTATGCCGCCGATTGTTGCTCTTGTAGGGAGAGTAGGTAGCTTTTCATGGCGCTTTGCAATGAGGAGATACCTGTTCCCAATTCTGTTTCGCTGACAGTCCCATCTGAATCCTGATCAAAGAACGAGAAGAGCTTTTCTGCCGTCGTTTGAGTGTCGGATGTCGATGTACTATCTGTTGTTGAGGTTGTTGAATCTGTTGATGTCAGAGCCTCCATCAGCTTTTCCAAAAGCGTCAATTCATCATCATCTTCTTCTGATGAGGAGGATGGAGGTGGTGGGCCACCCGCACCTTTCATTGGTGCATTTTGTGCAAATTGTTCCAGTTCGGAGGAGGTCAGGGAGCCGTCTCCGTCAGTGTCTGCTTGGGCAAAAAGTTCTTCCGAGCTATCGGTGGGAGCGTTTGCCGGTTTCATGGCTGCAAATTCATCGTAACTCAAAACGCCATCACTATTTGTATCGCCGGCAGAAAGTATATCATCAGATCTGGATTGTGCGAGTTGTGTATTGCTGCTTCCTGATAATCCCCCTTGGGTCATTTGAGAGAGGAAAGTTGAAAGCTCTTCTTCGCTGAGAGCGTTGTCGCCATCGGTGTCGGCGGCAGCCATAACGGATTCTGCGGACGGGCCTTTGCCATCCTGTGGTGCCATGCTTGAAAGTTCATCCAGCGAGAGAAGTTTATCTCCATCGGTGTCTGCAGTTGAAAATTTGCTGTTCACCGAACTTGCCGAAGCGGATTGTCCCAGCTTGGACATGATTGCGCTTAGCAAGCTATTTGAACTCGTAATGGATGAAACCATTTCTATTCCCCTTGTTTCTCAAAGTTCTGTGTTGTATCCGGGGATTCCGGATTTGAATTCTTCATACACTCACATAACGATTGGTCTATTTATTTTCCGTCGAAGAAAATTTAATTTCTCTCAGGACGTCTATGGGGTGGAGGAAGCAGATCTTTGAAAAACTCCTTGCGGCCTTGTGGGGACATTTTTTTGGCAATTTCGGTAATCATGTCCCCCATTTTTTGTTTGTTTTCCAAATCCAGCTCGCCAAGTTGCTGGCGCAGGGATGCTATTTTATTCTCATCCAGTTGATCTGCGATATATTCCTTTTGAAGGGATTCGAAGATTGGAGCAAATTCCTCAAAATCATTCCCCGTATCATCTTTATATTTTTTGATAACATCGAGAACCTGGGCGCGTTCCTCGAGAGGAAGGTTTCTGGATTTTTCCTCAAAAACTCTGGCCATCATATTTTCCGGATGTTCTGGAGGGGGGGCAAAATGATCCCGATCTATGTCATGATCGTTATTCATAGCAAATGGAGGACGCATGTCGTAATTGAGCTTTCTCATGTCCGGCTTTAGTGCGGACGAGAAAACAAATCCCAGTAAAAAAACATTCATTAGAATGGATATGGCCAGAATAACCGAGAGTTTATTTGTCATGTCTCATCCTCTCTATTGTTGTTTCGATATATGGGCATAATACACACCCGTCATCGACATTGTATAGGGATTGACAGCTATTTGCGTGTCTGTTGCCTGTGCTTTTTTGTCAAAGGCAAATCCGGACGATATCCCTAAAAATAATGCCAGCAGAACGGACATTATGGTCAGCATCGGCGAGCGCCGTGCGGTCTCGATAATATTCTGGCATTGACCAGACAAAACCTGCATGCAAATTATGTCGGGTAGTCCGGCATCAGGGGTAGGCCATTCGATTTTGTTCAGTAAATAACGGAATTCAGGATGATTGTTATTTGTTGTCTTCATTTTACTCACCTTTTATAGTCTCTATATCTTTCTTAAGATTATTCCCAAATTTTTTCTTTTTGATCTTTAAGGCTGTTTTTAAGAGCCTGACGTCCTCGAGCCAGCAGGGATTCAACGGCATCAACGCTGATTTCCATGATGTTGGCGGCTTCGATGTTCGAGCAGTCTGTATAATGTACCAACATCAGGGCCGTTCTCTGGCGGACAGGAATTTTCATGAGTGCTTCGCGGATGGTTCTCGACACATCAGATTCATGCATCTCGTCAAAAGCACTCTTTTCATTTGATGCAATGACCTCACTTAATTCGTTGATGTCACTATGTGGTCTGCTGCGTCTGATTTCGTCAATGCAAAGATTATGAGCTATTCTGAACAGCCAGCTTTTTATTCGTCCTGAAGGATTCCATTTTGACGCATTGTTCCACAAGCGGATACAGGTTTCTTGCGTAACGTCTTCGGCCATCCCTTGATCTTGCAGGATGCTGTATGAAAATTTGTAGATGGGGGTCATATAAAGACCCAAAACTGTTCGATACGCATCCATATTGCCTCCGGCAATCTGTGACATCAGGATCAGATCATCTTCTGCATGCATGGTTGCAAATCCTGTTGTTCCGCGGGTTTGTAATGCCTGCACCTTATAATCTTTCCTGAGTATCTTAAAAGGGGAATTTACCCTTATATCCATAACGTCGCAGATTTGTAATTCCGTCGCTGAAAAATTATTTTTTTTGCGTTAAATGGAAACCGCACCCTTTTGGGGGTGCGGACTTCGATATTCCTATGCTCGGGAATTCTTTTATTATCTTTTTTCGATAAGCGGATAATCGCGCTCTGCTGCGCCTGTATAGAGCTGGCGAGGGCGACCAATCCGGTTGGTTTGCTCTTCCATCATTTCTTTCCATTGGGAAACCCAACCAACGGTACGGGCAACAGCAAAAAGAACGGTGAACATCGAAACAGGGAATCCCATCGCTTTCAGGATAATTCCCGAATAGAAGTCCACGTTTGGATAGAGTTTACGTTCGGCAAAATATGGATCGGAAAGGGCAATTTTTTCCAGTTCGATCGCGATTTCCAACAATGGGTCCTTAACACCGAGTTCTGCCAGAACTTTGTCGCAAGCTTCTTTCATCACTGTGGCGCGAGGGTCAAAGTTTTTATAGACGCGGTGACCAAAGCCCATAAGGCGGTATTTCTTATCTTTGACGCCTTGGATGAACTCAGGAACACGGTCTTTGGAGCCGATTTCCTCCAGCATCTCGAGTACGGCCTGATTTGCGCCACCATGAGCAGGGCCCCACAGGGATGCTATACCGGCGGCAATGCAGGCAAATGGGTTGGCTTGTGACGATCCAGCCAAACGCACGGTCGAGGTTGACGCGTTTTGTTCGTGGTCGGCGTGCAAAATTAGAATTTTATCCATGGCATCGGCCAGAATTGGAGAAACCTTGTAGGGTTCTGCCGGAACAGCAAAACACATATGCAGGAAGTTCTCGGCAAAGCTGAGGTCATTGCGTGGATAGACGAAAGGTTGCCCGATCGAATATTTGAAAGCCATCGCCGCCAGAGTTGGTAGTTTGGCAATCAGGCGGTGAGCCGAAATTTCACGTTGTCTAGGGTCGGAAATATCCAAAGAGTCGTGATAGAAAGAAGCCAGAGCGCCAACAACACCGCACATAACGGCCATAGGGTGGGCATCGCGGCGGAAGCCACGGAAGAAGAATTGCAGCTGTTCATGTACCATGGTGTGGTAGGTGATGTTCTTGCGGAAATCTTCAAATTGTTCGCGGTTTGGTAAGTCCCCGTATAAAAGGAGGAACGCCACTTCCATAAAATTACTTTTCTCTGCCAGATCTTTGATGTTGTATCCACGGTGCAACAGAATGCCCTTATCCCCATCAATAAAGGTAATGCGGGATTTACAGCTGGCTGTCGATGTGAAGCTTGGATCGAGGGTGAAAACACCCGTATCTTCATAAAGGGAACGGATGTCGATTGTCTCAGGCCCTAATGTTCCTTCGACAACAGGAAAGTCCCATTTATCACCGGTCTGGTTATTGGTGAGTGTGAAGGTCTTTGGGTTTGTAGTATCGTTATTGTCTGACATGGAATATCCCCAGTTGAAGTTCGGAATGACTAATTGATGAACCATAACCTGACTTGGTTAAGCTCCAGTTAAAAATATAGCCTTATCAGAGGACTTTGACCAGTCGGTCTTCCTCATGTTTTCCGGTTATTCCTGTTCTTGCGTTTTACCATATACTCTTTGAAGGAGATCATTGTTGATTTCAACAGGATATTTTTTCTCAAGATTTGAGATAAACAACATCAAATTAGACGTTGAAAGATCAGATTTTAGTGCCTTCGCCTGTTGTTCCTGCAGTCCGGCATCGGATTTTCCAAGTTTTGTATTGGATGTTGCCCCGACCAGAATTGAATTGGCATCCATCGGGATGGACATTATGTATTTTCCTTCCTTGGCATCCATAAATCGGCCGATGATCCGCGCATCTTTGATCGAAGCGGGAAGTTCGACTTTCTTCTGAAGAGCGTCTCTGGACAGAGCGTTGATCGTCTGGATTTTATAACCTGTTTTTTCTATAGTTGTGGTTCCTGCATTTAATGCCTCGGTCAGGTCTTGTGCTTTGATCAAATTCTGGCGGGCCTGATTTTCATCTTTCCAGCGTTTGGCAATCAGGGATTTAATCTGATCGAATGGTTTTGGGGTGGCTGGCGTCACGCGATCGACCTTGGTCGAATAGAAGCTGGTCGCGGTCAGATCAAGAAGTGAGCTTGGTTCACCTTCATTCATCTGGAATGTCTTATTGAGAATATTGGCTTTTTGGTTTTCATCCAGCTTTGCGTCTGTCTGAAAATCTTTGTCAGAGGATTTTAGATTTTCAACGGGGATAATTTGAAGATTATATTCGCCTTTGAGCGCAGCGTAATCTTCACCGGCAGCAAGGAGGTCTTCGAATTCACTGGTAAGTTTATAGATTTCATCGCCGGATTTTTCTTCGGTGAGTTGTTGTGAAATCTGGTCTTTCAGTTCAGCCAGAGGTTTGATGTGTTCTGGCGTAATGTCTGCGATCTTAATGACGTGATAGCCCAAGGCAGATTTCAAAGGCCCTATAATGGCGCCTTTCTTTGCCTCAAAGATTTGCGTAGCCATCTCACCATCGAGATCTTTTTGTGCAAAAGAAATGTCACGGGCAAAGGCTTTAACATTTCCGGTCACATCTTTTACAGCAGTTTCAAGGTCACCTGATTTTTGCGCTTGTTCCAGTATGGTTTGCGCATCAGCTTCGTTTGTGATGATGGCTTGATCTAATATGCGTTTTTCTTCAACTTGGAAATCTTCTTGATGGGCATCATAAAAATCTTTGATTTCTTCGTCGGAGAGTTTTGTGTCTTTCAAAATCGAAGAGACATCGAGAATGGCAATGGTGACATTCCGTTTTTCGGGAATCATGTATTGGGTCTTGATGCCTTCATAATAATCTTCCAGCATTTTGTCGTCAGCGTCTTTATCCAGTTTGATGTCACTGTTCTTCAATTCGACAAATTTCAGGTCCCGCGTTGTTCCTTTGAAGGCCGAGATATCCTGTTCCAGAGTTTGAGGAACATAGTTTGCAGAGGCGATCGTTGTTTTTAATAATTCTGTTTCGATTTCTCCGCGCAACATTGTAACTAAAGTTTTTTCAGTCAAACCCTGCATTTGCAGGAATTGTTGCAAGGCCTGTTTGGCATTGGTTTGTTCGGTAATCAGAGGGGAAACCAGAGATTGGACTTGTTTGGCAACAATCTTGTCTTCAACCTGAATACCAAAGTCTTTAGCCGCGAGAGCCAGAATGCGTGCGAGAATTTCACTTTGAAGAATATTGTCAATGGCGCCCATTTCATAGGCTTTATTCAGTTCAATATTTTGGTTTCTAAGGATTCGTTCTGCAATATTGTTGAATTCACTGATTTTGATTGGAGATCCATTCACTGTCGCAACGTCTGTCTTTGTGTTTCCTCCTCCACGGAACATGCCGTTCCAGTCTGTTAAGACCAGACTAAACCCTCCAATCACCAACAGGCCGAGAAAAATAGCAGAGAAAAAACCGTTACGCATTGAACGAAGGATCATGACGTTAAATTCCTTGAAATATTAAGACTTGAATCGGGACACTATAAACATCTCGTCTGGACATGCCAAGCCTTCTTGGGATATGAAGGAAACAAGTTTAAAAGAGGACTGCCATGAAAAAACTGATTGCCGGAAACTGGAAGATGAACGGAAGTGTCGCGGACGCCAAGGCGCTTGTTAGTGCTTTGATCGAAGGAACAAAAGGGCAAGACGGTGTGGATGTGTGCCTTTGTCCGCCAGACGTCTATATTCCTGTTGTACGCGCGGAAAATTTGCCGGCGCATTTTGGTGTGGGGGGGCAAGATTGTTCCTATCACGGGGAGTCAGGGGCCTATACCGGAGAAGTTTCCGCAATAATGTTAAAAGATTCTGGGTGCGATTATGTCATATTGGGGCATTCCGAGCGTCGCCAACATCATTGCGAAGGAAATAATGTTATTGCCAAAAAGGCCGAATATGCCCATGCGGTTGGCTTGACCACTATTATTTGTGTCGGGGAGACTGAAGCCGAGCGCGAACAGGGGCTGGAGAATTCAGTTGTCATATTGCAACTTATAGAGTCTATTCCCCCGAAAGCCAGCGGTAAAAACATAGTTATTGCCTATGAACCAGTCTGGGCGATTGGAACCGGAAAGAGCGCAACTGCTGAAGATGTGGCAAATATGCATGGGGTTATTCGTAACTATTTGCAGGAAAAGCTGGACAATCCGGATTCAATCCGTATTTTGTACGGCGGTTCTGTTAAACCCGAAAATGCTGCCGAGCTTCTTGCCATCAAGAATGTGGATGGAGCATTGGTGGGCGGAGCAAGCCTTAAAGCCGATCAATTCCTTGCAATTATTGCGGCGGCGAAATAAAAGACATTTGAAAACTAATATACAAAGAAAAGAAGAGTTTTGAATGGAACATGTTGTTCTGGTCATTCATTTGATTTTAACATTGGCTCTCATCATATTGATCTTGTTGCAAAGGTCAGAAGGTGGGGGATTGGGGCTTGGTACTGGCGGCGGATTAGGTAATTTTGCCTCTGCGCAGTCAACAGCCAATGTTTTGACAAGAGCTACAACTTTTGTTGCAATTGGATTCTTCAGTACCAGTTTGATTCTGGCTATTCTGGCTTCACAGAATGGATCTTCCACAAGTATTCTTGATGCGGTTGCCGATAATCCGGCAGCTGTGACAATGACGGCCCCGACTTCGGATGTTCCTGAAGTCCCCGTCGATGGTGCTAACCCTACCGGCAAGGTAGAAGGCGCAAAACCCGAATCTTCTGAACCCCCAACTGTTCCGATAGCAAAATAAAATGACCAGATTTGTATTTATTACCGGCGGTGTGGTTTCCTCTTTAGGAAAAGGCCTCGCCTCCGCAGCTTTGGGCGCGTTGTTGCAAGCGCGCGGTTATTCTGTTCGTCTTTGCAAGATGGACCCTTATCTTAATATTGATCCGGGAACAATGAGTCCGACCCAGCATGGGGAAGTCTATGTCACCGATGACGGAGCGGAAACTGACCTTGATCTGGGGCACTATGAACGCTTTACAGGGCGCCCGGCGTCACAGACCGACAACATCACTACAGGCCGCATTTACATGAATGTCTTGCAGCGTGAGCGGCGTGGTGAATATCTTGGGGCAACTATTCAGGTTATCCCGCATATTACAGACGAGATAAAAGCTTTCATCCGTGAGAAAGAAGGCAGCGCCGATTTCGTTCTGGTTGAAACCGGTGGGACTGTCGGGGATATTGAAGCTCACCCGTATCTGGAAGCAATCCGTCAGTTTAGCAATGAAGTGGGAACGGAGCGTGCGCTCTTTATTCACGCGACATGGCTACCTTATATTCCGGCGGCTGGAGAGTTGAAAACCAAGCCAACCCAGCATTCTGTGAAAGAATTGATGTCGGCGGGTATCCGTCCGAATATTCTTCTGTGTCGTGCCGATCGTCCGATTGACGAGGGCGAGCGCAGGAAAATCAGCTTGTTCTGTAACATTCCGTTTGAGCGGGTTATTCCGGCACTGGATGTATCTTCTATTTATGAGGTACCATTGACCTATCATGCCGAAGGGCTTGATAACGAGGTTTTGAAATGCTTTGGAATGCCTGTTGATAAGGCTCCTAATCTTACACAATGGCTGGATATTGTTGACCGGATCAAAAATCCGGAAAGCGAAGTACGAGTTGCTATTGTTGGAAAATATACGGAATTGTCCGACAGTTATAAATCCTTGAACGAAGCACTGATCCATGGCGGGATTGCCAATCGGGTCAAGGTTAAGCTGGAATTTGTTGAATCAGAAATTTTTGAAAATGACGGCGCTCTTCATGAATTGGAAGGGGTGCATGCTATTCTGGTTCCGGGAGGCTTTGGTGCTCGTGGAACAGAGGGGAAAATCCGTGCCGTGCAGTTTGCGCGTGAACACAAGATTCCGTATTTCGGGATTTGCTTCGGAATGCAAATGGCTGTGATTGAAACTTGCCGCCACTTGTTGGGATTAGAAAAAGCCAGCTCGACCGAGTTCGGGGCAACAGTGGAGCCTGTTGTGGGATTGATGACCGAATGGGTTAAGGATAATTCTACAGTCGCACGGGATCAAAATGGTGATCTGGGTGGGACGATGCGTCTGGGGGCTTATCCGGCCTCTTTGAAAAAGGGGTCACATGTTGCCGAAATATATGGCACCAATCTGATCCAAGAACGCCACCGCCACCGTTATGAAGTGAACACATCATATATTCCACGGTTGGAGCAGGCTGGTGTGGTTTTCTCGGGAATGTCACCAGATGGAGAATTGCCAGAAATTGTTGAGATTCCAAATCATCCATGGTTTGTCGGGGTTCAATTTCATCCGGAGCTGAAATCCAAGCCACTTGATCCGCATCCATTGTTTGTGTCTTTCATCAAGGCTGCAATAGATAAAAGTCGTCTAGTTTAATTTCTTTCCATAAGTTTGACTCTTGCGAAGCCGCATGATAAAACGGCTTCGATTTTCATTTTTGATGATATGTTCTGATTAAGGGAAACATATCTAAAGCAAGATAAAACAAGGGAGATGACCATGGAAGGCGATTACGGAGTACATCCGAACGAAGAAAAACTTTCGAATTATACACGAGGCGGACAAAGTGTCTGGCCCTTGACTGCAGCCATAGTAATTGCTTTGACGGCTCATTTCGGGTTTAAGGAGGAGATTAAGCAAGTGCGTGGGCAGTTGGCTTCTTATTTTACCAATGTGGCTCAAGCGGCAAGCCATACTGCTACCCCTGAAAAAGTTAAGGGAAAAGAAGGGGTACAACAACTTGTTTATCCTGCTTATAGCACCCGTTAGTTATCCTCTTGATAGGTTCCAGTTCATGCGCTACATATAGCGCATGAAAACAGTCCTTATCGATGGCTTTAAGGCCAGTAATTCTTCCCCGTTTTTTCTGATTGCAGGGCCCTGCGTCCTAGAGAGCCGTGACCATGCTTATGATATGTGCGGGGCTCTTAAAGAGACTACTGGCAAGCTCGGGATTAATTTTGTTTACAAATCTTCTTTTGATAAAGCTAATCGTACGAGTGTCTCGGGTGTTCGATCTGGAGTATCATTTGATGGAGCCTTGCAGATCTTCAAAGATATTAAGAAAGATTTTGGTGTTCCCGTTTTGACCGACATTCATACTGTTGAGCAATGTTCCATTGTGGCAGAGGCTGTTGATATTTTACAAATCCCTGCTTTTTTGTGTCGTCAGACAGATTTACTTGTTGCGGCAGGCAATACCGGCAAAGTAATCAATGTCAAGAAAGGACAGTTTCTTGCTCCTTGGGACATGAAAAATGTTGCCGCAAAAATTGCTTCGACAGGTAATGAAAAAATTCTACTGTGTGAACGTGGAGCAAGTTTTGGATATAACACGCTTGTATCTGATATGCGTTCCTTGCCGATTATGGCACAGACAGGCTATCCTGTTGTATTTGATGCAACCCATTCGGTTCAACAGCCGGGTGGGCAGGGAACGTCTTCTGGCGGCGACAGAACAATGGTCCCTGTTCTTGCGCGTGCAGCTGTGGCTGTTGGTGTTGCGGGGGTCTTTATGGAAGTGCACCAAGATCCTGATAACGCACCGTCGGATGGGCCAAATATGGTCAAGTTGCATGAATTGGAAGTAATTCTTTCCAAGATGGTTGCTATTGATGATTTGGTGAAGTCGATGGACTTGGTCGATGTAGAATGAAGAAGCGTAGCTTAGCATTTCTTGGTATTTTGGTTCTTGCCATTGGCGTATTGCTGGCTATGAGCCAAGAGACGATTGCGTTATCCATTAATGGGTATAAAAAAACTTGCTCGTATCTTCCTGATGGACAGTATTGCGTCTATTGCAAATGTGAAACAGGAAAGGGTTACCAAGGAATACCGAGTTGGCAATGCGATGATGGAAGTAAGCCAGTTTGTGTTTCAAGTTTAGATGAAATAAATAAATTGGACGAAGACACTCAAGAGTTAAATAAAGATAAAAAGGAGAAGTAAAATGACCGCGATTATTGATATTTTTGCACGACAAATTCTGGATAGCCGGGGAAACCCAACGGTTGAAGTTGATGTCGTTTTAGAGAGCGGTGCAACTGGCCGTGCGATGGTTCCGTCAGGTGCATCGACCGGTGCGCATGAGGCTGTTGAGCTTCGTGATGGCGATAAATCCATTTATGGCGGTAAGGGCGTTCAGAAGGCCGTTGATAATGTGAACAACATTATTGCAGAAGCTATGTGTGGTCTGGATGCAGAAGTTCAGGGATATATCGATCAGGAATTGATTGATCTGGATGGAACCGACAACAAAGGTAAGCTTGGGGCGAATGCCATTTTGGGTGTGTCTTTGGCGTGTGCGCGGGCAATGGCTGAAGAGCTTGATCAACCTGTTTACCGTTATGTTGGCGGTATTCATGCTCATCTTTTGCCTGTTCCTTTGATGAATATTATCAATGGTGGAAAGCACGCGGATAATCCTGTCGATTTTCAGGAATTCATGATTATGCCTGTTTCTGCTCCATCTGTGGCGGAAGCCATTCGCTATGGTGCAGAAGTGTTCCATGCGTTGAAAAAGAATCTTTCTGCGGCAGGAATGAATACCAATGTTGGAGATGAAGGTGGATTTGCCCCTGCGGTTAATTCTGCAACCGAAGCTTTGGACTTTATTATGAAGTCGATTGAGAGTGCGGGATATAAACCAGGCGAAGATATTATGATTGCTCTGGACGTGGCATCGACCGAATTCTTCAAAGACGGGAAATATCATCTTGAAGGGGAAGGTCGCGTTCTTTCTACCAACGAATTGATCGCTTACTATGAAGAGCTGTGCGCGAAATATCCGATCGTTTCGATTGAAGACGGCTTGGCCGAAGATGATTGGGATGGTTGGGTTGAATTGAACAAACGTCTGGGTGATAAGGTCCAGTTGGTTGGCGATGATTTGTTTGTGACCAATCCTGTGCGTTTGGCTAAAGGCATTGAATTGAAGGCTGCTAATGCTATTCTGGTCAAGGTTAACCAGATTGGCACCTTGAGTGAAACTCTGGAAGCTATCCAGATGGCACAAAAAGCAGGTATGGGCGTGATTCTGTCCCACCGTTCCGGTGAAACAGAAGACTCCACCATCGCCGATTTGGCGGTTGCGACCAATGCCGGACAAATCAAAACCGGTTCTTTGTCCCGTTCTGACCGGATTGCCAAATACAATCAGTTGATCCGTATCGAAGAAGAGTTGGGGCCTGTGGCAAAGTATGCTGGAGCATCAATCTTGCGGTCTCTTCCTGTCGGAAAGATTGCCAAGAAAAGCGCAGCGTAAAGGCATTCGGACGATGTCCGTTGTTAAAAATTTGAAAGCAGCCCTGAACTGGCAGATGGTTCTGGCTGCTTTTTTTATTCTCTTGCCGACGGTTCTGGGATTTTATCACGGTGTGCAGGGTCGAATTGTTATTGCTGATCCTGAGATGAGCGATCAGAATTTTTCAAAAACGGTATTATATATGTTTGATCACCAATGGTATTCGGCTAAGGCTTTGGTGGTTAATCGTGGATATAAAGACATTGATGATATTCCTGCCTATTTGAGAGGGAGGCATTTTCCTGTTTATTGGGGAGGACCTGTCGAGGATAAAGACCGTGTTTTTATTCTTGATCTGATACCGGAGACAGGGGGAACACCCGTTGCTCTCAAATTTGATGAGATCGTTAAAGAAAATCCTGATATTTTGCAGCAAGTCGAAAAAAATCCGGAACGTTACCGTGTTTTTGTCGGATATACAGGATGGGGATTCTTGCAGTTTGAATCTGAAAAGGAATCTGGTGGTTGGAAGGTGACCCCTTATTTGTCGTTTGTTTTTGATAATAAGCTATCGCCGAATGATTTGTGGGATGAAGTCTTGAAATATTCTGACGATAAAAAGAAACCCCACATTCTTGAGCGCCAAAAAAGTTAAATTTCTGAACTGGTTATGTTTACAAGCTTCCTGAATCAGTTCAGTATGCAGAGAAATAGGCTCCTATTGTTTTTAATCTAATTTTTTTGGGTGAATTCGCTTGACGGCGGTGAGTCGTCTGTGATTCTCTATGTATATGAAGCAGTTACTTGAACATCGTTATCTTGTTCGTAAGAATCTCCTGACAATTCTGGGGATAGGACTGTGTTTTTATTTTTCATATCATTTAATTGCGGGCCAAAGAAGCTATATTCGCTATCTCGCTTTGCAACAGAATATCCAGACTTTGCAGGTGGAAAACCACAAATTGAGGGAAGAGCGTGAAGCTCTTGAAACCCGCGTGGCCATGTTACGTCCAGCCTCGATTAATAAGGATCTTTTGGAAGAACGGGCGAGGATTGTCCTTGGTTTCCGCCAGAAGGATGAGATGGATATTTTGTATTCTAGATAATACATAATTATTTGTTGTGCTTTTCCATGTTTATTTTTGAGCTTTTGCCCATTGCTTTAAAAAGATTCCTCTTTCTTTTTAGTATGTTGCGCCGCACAACTGCGCGGTTTTTTCTTGGCTGGAATGTGAAAATCGTGTAGCTGTTCACTTGAAAAAAGTTAAGTGAGGTTATTCCGTGTCATCGAAATCCGAAAAGGGCCAAAAGAAGGATCAAATGAAAAAAGCAAATTTGAAAGCTGTGCCTGCGCCAGCCGATTTGTCCAATAGCGCAAAATTGCCGTCTGAAGACGAGCTCAAGAAATTCTACCATGATATGTTGTTGATACGACGCTTTGAAGAAAAAGCGGGTCAACTTTATGGCATGGGTTTGATCGGTGGTTTTTGCCACCTTTATATTGGTGAAGAAGCGGTTGTAACCGGTCTTCAATCTGTGATGAAAAAGGGACTGGATACAGCAGTCACAGCGTATCGTAACCATGGACATATGTTGGTCAGTGGCATTGGTGCAAATGAAGTGATGGCAGAGCTTACAGGACGTGCGGGGGGATGTTCTC
Organism: Alphaproteobacteria bacterium CG1_02_46_17; assembly: GCA_001871905.1. GTDB lineage: Bacteria > Pseudomonadota > Alphaproteobacteria > Micavibrionales > Micavibrionaceae > UBA1573. Next base: position 74,894 of record MNUG01000019.1, read on the forward strand.
GTGGTAAAGGTGGGTCAATGCACATGTTCTCAATCGAGAACGGTTTTTTTGGTGGTCACGGCATCGTTGGTGCACAGGTATCTATTGGCCTTGGTCTAGCATTCTCGCACAAATATAAAAATGATGGCGGGGTTAGTGTTGTTTATATGGGGGATGGTGCTGCCAACCAAGGGCAGGTTGCCGAAAGTTATAACATGGCCGCGTTGTGGAAGTTGCCGGCCCTTTTTGTTATCGAGAACAACCAATACAGTATGGGCACATCTGTACCACGCCATGCCGCAGGTGAATTTTATCGTCGTGGTGAAGGATTTGGAATTAAAGGTGAGAAAGTTGACGGCATGGATATTCTTGCTGTTCGTGAAGCTGCCAGCCGTGCGATGGATGATATACGTTCCGGTAATGGCCCGTATATTCTGGAGATCGTAACATATCGTTACCGTGGGCATTCTATGTCCGATCCTCAGAAATATCGCACCAAGGATGAAGTCGGGGGATATAAGCACCGTGACCCGATCGAACATGTGAAAAAACTTCTTGAAACCGAATATGGCGTGACAGAAGACGATTTGAAACCGATTGACAAAGAAATCAAAGATGTCGTCAAGGAAGCTGCCGATTTTGCGCAAGCCTCTCCATTGCCGGATGATTCCGACTTGTGGACGGATGTTTTGATTGCGGTTGAAGAGTAATGTCTATGCTCAAAAAAATTAAGTTGGTTTCACTTCTTAGTCTTGCCGTTATTGTCGTGGGATTGAGTTCATGTTCAGAACCTGAGCCTGCAAAGGTGGATATATATGGAGAGAGTATCTATATCCCTGATATGGAAGGGTATGTCACGGTTTCTAAGAATGAGACGAAGCTGCTCGAATTTTTTAAGAACTTTGTTCCTAGTACCAATATTCTCTTGGAAGCATATATTGAAGAATCTGATCTTAACGGATTAAAATCTGGAGATTCTAGTTCTTTGCAGAGTTATGCCACGCTACAAACGGCTGACGCTTTAATCGGTGGGAAATTTATCTCTGATGAAGATTTTCAGGGTATCAAAGGAGAGCTTTCGAAAAATCTTGATAATTTAGAAGATGCGTATCGTGAAGACATTGATCGTGAAATTGGTAACATGAACAAGAGAATCCAGGAAAACTATAATGTTGATTCTTCTGTCGATGTCGGTGAGACCAAGTCATTGAAGAAAATTCTGGATACGCAAAATTCTCAAGGAGTGATAAATATCTCAAATGTCTCCGGAAATGGTGTGAGCAAGAAGATGCTATCTTCAGTGACGTTTATCCATATGAAGAACCGTATTATCTATATGTATTGCTACAAGTTGTACAAATCAGATGCCGATATTGATGATTTAGAGAAAAGAACCGAAAAATTTTATAACGCGCTGCTGCAAGCTAATGTTGCTTCTGCGCTTTAGAGTTTAATTTTAAGAGGAAATAAAAATGTCTGTACAAGTTTTAATGCCTGCGTTGTCTCCGACTATGACCGAAGGAAATTTGGCGCGTTGGCTCAAAAAAGAAGGCGATGTCGTCAAAGCAGGTGATGTGATTGCCGAGATTGAAACCGATAAAGCCACTATGGAAGTTGAAGCCGTTGACGAAGGGATTTTGGGAAAAATTCTGGTGTCCGAAGGCGCTCAGGGGGTGGCAGTGAATACACCGATTGCGATGTTGCTTGAAGATGGTGAGAGTGAAGTGTCTGATGCTCCCGCTGCTTTGGTCGATATTCCATGCGTACCGAATGCTGCTCCTGTCTCAAGTGAAGTTATGACGACATCTGTGGCATCTCAGCCAGCTGGTAAGGCGATTGCGAATCGTGATGTTTTATATGCACAAGGCGTTGTGGTGGAGCCCCCACCGTTTGATGAAGCCCCTTTCCTTGAAAAGACCGAACCGATGCAAGTGCGTGAAGCTTTGCGTGCGGCAATGAGCGAGGAAATGCGCCGTGATGAAACAGTATTTTTGTTGGGTGAGGAAGTTGCCGAATATAACGGGGCTTACAAGGTCTCCCAAGGGATGCTGGACGAGTTTGGTGCTGGACGTGTTATTGATAGCCCGATTACCGAACATGCGTTTACAGGGCTTGGTGTTGGTGCTGCGATGAACGGCCTTCGTCCGATTATCGAATTTATGAGTTGGGATTTTGGGATGCAGGCGATGGATCAGATCATCAACTCTGCAGCCAAGACATTATATATGGCTGGCGGCAAGTTGGGTTGTCCGGTTGTGTTCCGTGGGCAAAACGGTGCGCCTGGTAAAGTTGGTGCGCAGCATTCGGGTTGTTATGCGTCATGGTATGCACATGTTCCGGGTTTGAAAGTTGTGGCGCCTTGGTCGGGCGCCGATGCCAAAGGTCTTTTGAAGGCTGCTATTCGTGACCCTAACCCTGTTATTTTTCTGGAACATGAATTGATGTATGGTCAGATATTCGAGATGCCTACCTCCGAAGACTATGTTATTCCTTTGGGACGCGCGAAAATTGAACGCGAGGGAACAGATGTCACTTTGGTGTCTTTCTCGATCATGGTTGGAAAATGTATGGAAGCGGCTAAGAAGCTGGAAAAACAGGGCATTAGTGCCGAGGTTATTAACCTGCGCACTATTCGTCCGATTGACCGTTATACCATTCTTGAAAGTGTCAAGAAAACCAACCGGATTGTCTCAGTTGAAGAAGGCTGGCCATTTGCCGGTATTGGTGCAGAAATTTGTGCCATGGTGAATGAACATGCATTCGATTATCTGGATGCACCTGTCGGCCGCGTTTGTGCCGCCGATGTACCAACGCCTTATGCAACCAATCTGGAGACATTGTCTGTGCCGCAGGTTGATGAAATTGTCCATGCCGCAAAAAAAGTTTGTTACAGATAAGAGGTTCTCAAAATGCCAGTTAATATTTTAATGCCAGCTTTATCACCCACCATGACCGAAGGGACTTTGTCCAAATGGTTGAAACAAGAAGGTGATGAGATTAAGGCTGGTGAAGTTATTGCCGAGATTGAAACAGATAAAGCCACGATGGAAGTTGAGGCTGTTGATGAAGGCAAGTTGGGCAAGATTTTGATTTCTTCCGGAACGGCTGGCGTGGCTGTGAATACGCCGATTGCAGTTTTGTTGGAAGAGGGGGAAGATGCTTCTGCAATTAAGCTGGGTGAGGCGGCTAACACCAATCCACATGCGGCGCCTGTAGCTGCTCCCCCTTCAGTTTCTTCTTTGTCACTTGCGGTTGATGCCCCTCAAACAGAAAAAGGTGATCGTGTGTTTGCATCTCCTTTGGCTCGTCGTGTAGCGGAGCAAAAAGGCATTGATTTGAAATCTGTGCAAGGGACTGGCCCTCATGGTCGTATCGTGAAGGCGGATGTCGAGAATGCCAAGGCTGGCGTGCCTGCGCCTGCGTCCGTTGCTTCTGCTCCGGTTTCTTCTTCAGTTCCTTCTTCTGGGCCGAATGCCAGACAGTTGGCCGATATGCTGGGCATGGAATATGAAGCTATTCCAAACAATAACATCAAAAAAGTGACCGCGCGTCGTTTAACCGAAGCCAAACAGGTTATTCCGCATTTCTACCTCTCTGTTGATTGTGTGCTGGATAATTTGCTTAAGGCACGCGCAGAGATTAACAATGCTGCTGATGGTGCATTCAAACTTTCCGTGAATGACTTTATCATCAAAGCCAATGCGATGGCTCTTAAAGCCTATCCGGCGGCAAATACATCATGGACGGATGATGCTGTTATCCAATATAAGCATGCAGATATTTCGGTTGCTGTTGCTACTCCTAATGGTTTGATTACACCGATTATCAAAGCGGCAGAAACCAAATCGCTGCGCGAAATATCCAACGAGATGAAGGATCTGGCGAAACGTGCCAAGGAAGGCAAGTTGAAACCAACAGAGTTCCAAGGTGGTTCCTTCTCGATTTCAAACTTAGGGATGTTTGGCGTGAAGAATTTCCAAGCGATCGTCAACCCGCCACAAAGCTGCATTATGGCTGTCGGGGCAGGGGAAGAACGAGTTGTCGTCGAGAACGGCCAGATGGTTGTCCGTACTGTGATGACGGTTACGCTTTCGACCGACCACCGGTCTGTAGATGGAGCAGTCGGGGCCGAGTTCATGCAACACTTTAAGCGGTTTATAGAAAATCCGGTATTGATGTTGGCTTAGCACAGAAAAGAGAACAACATGTCTTCTCAACAAAAAGGCGATCTCGTCAATCTTACGCAAGATCAGCTTTACTCGGATGATTTCCTGCTTCAAGCTTTTGGCGAAGCTGTGCAGGGGCGTATTACTAAAGCACGAGAATATGTTGTCAGCGTATGCAAAAATGATGCCGAGAGCTTGACGAGCATTTGGGAAGTCTTCTGTTGCAAGTTTGATCGCGATACGGGACTCAAGAGAGTTCAGGTTTTGGCTGAAAGTGATGAGAATGTAAATCGATATATTAAAGCTGTAGGCCAAGATGCTGCCGGTGCTTATATATAGAGTTGTTAATCTAAATTTTATAGAGGTGCGTATGTTAAAAGAGTTTGTTCCTGTGCAGATTGGTCAGGATGATTTTTATCGTAATGAATATCTGGTCGAGCTTTTCGGAGAAGAGGCGGCTGGTCGTGTGGTCGAAATCAGAGATTCAATGTTAAGTATGATCGGAACGCAGACGGAAGCCGCTTTGTCTGCAGTTTGGCGCGAGATGTGCGAGAAGCCATATACTGCAAATGATTGGCCGGCTGCGAATGCTATCGCAGCTTCAAAAAAATATTACAAAGAATTCCAGTTAGCCTTTTAATTTTTATCAAGATATGAACCACCCATTTTGCGGTGGTCAGGAGATTTTCAAGTGAGTGATAAAATATTTGACGTGATTGTTATTGGTGGTGGCCCCGGTGGTTATGTGGCGGCGATCCGTGCAGCGCAGTTGGGAATGAAAACCGCAGTGGTTGAAGCCAATCATCTGGGTGGGATTTGCCTCAACTGGGGATGTATTCCAACCAAGGCCCTACTACGTTCTGCAGAAGTGTTTCATTTAATGAATCATGCAGATGCGTTTGGTTTGTCTTGTGAGAAGCCATCTTTTGATTTGAAAAAAATTGTCGAACGGTCTCGCGGAGTCTCCAAACAATTGTCTGGAGGGATAGGCCATTTGCTCAAGAAAAACAAAGTCACTGTTTTTGATGCCTATGGGCGCTTGAAAGGCAAAGGTCAGGTCGAGATCGAGATGACCAAAGACAAGGCAAAGGATGTTTTGACGGGTAAGCATATTATTGTGGCAACGGGCGCGCGTGCGCGTGTCCTTCCTGGTTTGGAGCCTGACGGGAAGCTGGTTTGGACGTATCGTGAAGCAATGGTTCCTGACATGATGCCTAAATCCTTGCTGGTTGTTGGGTCTGGAGCGATTGGAATTGAATTTGCGTCTTTCTATCGGACTTTGGGTGCAGAAGTTACTGTCGTTGAGTTGATGGACCGTATTATGCCTGTTGAAGACGAGGAGATTTCCGGTCTGGCACGTAAATCTTTTGAAAAGCAGGGCATGAAAATCATGACTGGCGCAAAAGTAACTAAGCTTGAAAAAGGTAAAGAAAATGTTGTTTGCCATGTTGATGTTGGTGGCAAGGTTGAGAAAATTACTGTTGATCGAGTGATCTCGGCTGTGGGTATTGTTGCCAATATCGAGGATATCGGTTTGGATAAAACCAAGGTTAAGACAGATCGCGGTCATATTGTTACGGGGCCTTATTCCGAAACGGACGAGTCAGGCGTTTACGCAATTGGTGATGTGGCCGGTGCGCCGTGGTTGGCTCATAAAGCCTCTCACGAGGGAATTATTTGTATCGAGAAGATTGCAGGGTTGAAGGATGTTCATCCTCTCAAGAAAAACGAAATTCCGGGGTGTACTTATGCCCATCCGCAAGTCGCGTCTATTGGTTTAACTGAAGCTAAAGCCAAAGAAGCTGGTCACGATGTTAAAGTCGGGCGTTTCCCCTTTGTCGGAAATGGCAAGGCAATTGCTTTGGGTGAGCCAGAAGGCCTGGTTAAAACCATTTTTGATGCAAAAACAGGGGCGTTACTCGGCGCCCATATGATTGGTGCAGAAGTAACGGAAATGATCCAAGGGTTTGCAATCGGCATGACGCTCGAGACAACCGAAGCCGAGTTGATGCATACTGTCTTCCCGCATCCGACATTGTCCGAGATGATGCATGAGTCTGTATTGTCAGCCTACGGTAAGGCTGTACATTTCTAGAGGAACAGGAATGACTCTTTCCAAGAGAGATAAAGTGAAGGTCAGGGGTGTTGCTGCACTCCTGATCTTTTTGCTTTTGATGGTGGGATCGTTCTGGCTTGAGAAGGGTGGAGCGCGCGCGGTTGTTCTTCCCAAACAGGTGGTTTTGGAGTGGTCTTCGACACGGGATATGAGCTCGGAGGAGAATGCGCAGCATCATTTTGAGAAACATGGAAAAGAATTTGATTTTCATAACGAAAAAGTCTATGTTTAGGCAGCCAATGATTTTGTGAGCGATCCTCCTGAGGGGACTTTGACGGTACGTCAGCAGGATGGAGATGAAGTTTTTTACAATCCGTCAAAAAATTGGTTTGCTGTTGTGAGTTATAAGGGGCAGATCCGGACATTTTTCCGGCTTGATCCCAAAATTCACGGATATAAGAGCAATGTCGAATATTTTAACGCGCAGGCTAGTAAGCGTTAGAGACTCGTCTAATTGCCAAAAAATAATATGACTTTATATTGAACAGGTTACTCATATGTCTGACATTCCGCCGTCTCCACCTTCATTGCCATCTCTCGGGTCTGATTTTTTGCGTGCTGCGCAAAATCAAGACCGGCAAATTATTTTTCCAGTCCTTTTTCCGGTTCCTGAGGGTCGTAGCCCTGTTGAAGAAATTCAGGCCGAAGCAATTTATAGACAATATGAATTTTATGCCGAACAAATTCCCGGAGCTTCTTTGTTATCGCATATAGAGAATGAGGCGGCTATCAGCTGTGTTGTTAATTTGCAGGATAACACTGAATCTTTCTGGGAAACATATGAGGATGCTTTAGACTTATTAAGGGATAATATTAATGAATTCTGGATTCAATATGATCGCCAGATGCAAAGTTCAGGCCCTCTTGATGATCCAGAAATCAGTTTCGAAGATGATGACCTAGATGATCACGAAAGATTGAGAAATGAGCAATCTGAAAATCATATTCGTTATTATGGAGATCCTGAGCGAGATCCATCTGCGAAATATATTCTTGATTTGATCGATGTCCTCAAAGGGATAACAAATCCCTTTGATGCCATGTTTGAAGTCGAAATGTACAATGATAATGGAGGTTTGCAGGGCAAATGGTCTGTGGAACGAGACAAATATTTTGATGTGAATGCTCCATTAGGTGGTATCGGATTTTATTATCAAAGATTGATGTCAGGTGCCTTTCTTCCAGTTATGGACTCTTGCGTTGAACCTGAAGTTATGGCTCATGCTTTTGTAACATTTGCAGTCGGGGAGGCCATTGAATATCATCAGTATCAAAAGAAGAACATTGAAAATGCCATAGGCTACACAGCAGATCTCGGTGATTTAATGGATTACTTCTGGTGGTTAAAAAATGATGGGTTAAAAGGACTTAGTGTTCTACAGGGCTATTCAGATCGTGCATCTGATCGTGCAAGTAAACAGATTGTAGATGAAGCGATCCAAAAAATGCTGAGTGGGTCAAGTCCAGAGCGTAAGTAAAAGTCACTTGAAGAAAAGAAGCTTTATAACAGGGAATGTAAAACATGAGCGAACAGAATAAAAAAACAAAGCCTATTGCCAGTATGTTTGATGAATTGGCAAAACCATTTGTTGATGATGATACAAAGACTCTGTCATTTCCTTTGATGTCCAGTTCGGAAGTCTTCTATGGAGATAGGGAGCCTTCTGTTGCGCGGAAGGCTCTTCTGGTCTCGATTTGCGAAAGTTATGCGGGGTTGATTAATGGTAACCCACGCGCCAAGCTTGTTGAAGATCCGCTGGAAGAAGGAAGAATTTTTCTTGAAGTTGATTTTTCCGGATATGAACCGGAGTTCTGGACGGCCTATAACGATTCCCTGTCCTTTATTGTTCAAGGAATTCGGGAATATCTTTTTGAGGCAGAGGGGCATGAAGCTGCGGTGGAAGCAAATTTTGTCCAGCCGCTTTATAGTTTTGTGAGGGACTCCGCAGAGTTTTTGGTCGGTGATCCCGATCCGTTTGCTGCACTTTTTGAAGGGGAAAACGAGATTTTTGGCCTCGATTTCCATGCTTTTGCTGAATTGAAAGATTCTGAAGAACAGCATAGTCGATATGAATTGTCTTTGTTGGGGGACAACACGCCGTACCCATCTTTGCTTCAACATCTTGATGACCCAGTTTTGATGGCGGTTTCCCACCTGTCTTTTATGTTGCATCAGGTTACAGAATATAAGAATCACCTTAACAGTACGATTGGCGTTGATGAAGAATTTCTGGCAATGACACCTGTTATTTTTTCGGCGCGGGAATGGCTGTCAGTAGATGCTTACCCATATGTCATAGGCCGGTTTGATGAACGAATGGAGCAGCAAGCAGGGCAACTAGCAGAGCAGAGTAACTTTGCGTCTGAAACGGATATGTTAAGTGGGGTGCGGATTGACGGTAAGTCTGTGTTGGAGCTTTTGGCTAAGATTGCTTATAATAACCCATTGAATCCATAGTAATAAGTTTGGAGATTGTGATGGTTTCTGGTTATGGCGGAATGTAGTTAATTTATTTTGATTTTTTAAGGTGGAAGGCCTAGATATAAGGGATCATGACCTATAACCCAGATTTATTGGATAAGGCCAAGCGCCATCCTGAAAAGCAAAAGAATCCTGACCGTCCGATGGGACAAAAACCCGAATGGATCCGTGTCCGTGCGCCTCAGGGGCCGGGATATGGCGAAACGCACGCCATTGTTAAAAATTTCAAGTTGACGACCGTTTGTGAAGAGGCCGGATGCCCCAATATCGGGGAGTGCTGGAACAAAAAACATGCAACGTTCATGATTATGGGCGAAGTCTGCACCCGCGCTTGCGCGTTTTGCAATGTTGCGACTGGTAAGCCTGATGAGCTTGATAAGATGGAACCTTTGCGTATTGGCGTTGCAGTTGAGAAGATGGGGTTAAAACATGTTGTGATTACTTCGGTGGACAGGGATGATCTGGCAGATGGTGGCGCCGAGCATTTCGTTAAAACGATTGAGGCCATCCGCTTCAAAGCACCTGAAACCACGATTGAAATCCTTACTCCTGACTTTAAGAAAAAGACTGGAGCTGTTGATATTGTTGCGAAATCTGGCCCTGATGTCTTTAACCACAATTTGGAAACTATTCCGCGTTTATACCCGACTGTACGTCCGGGAGCCCGTTATTATACGTCCCTGAGGCTTTTGGATCGGGTTAAGGAAGTCGATTCTGAAATCTATACCAAATCGGGATTGATGGTGGGTTTGGGCGAATCAATCGAAGAAGTCGGGCAGGTTCTGGATGATTTAAGAGCTGCTGGCGTTGATTTTCTTACTGTGGGGCAATATCTGCAACCCACACCCAAGCATGCACCTGTTGATCGTTTTTGGACGCCCGAAGAGTTTGCCACCCTTGAGAAAATGGCGAGAGCCAAGGGATTCCTTATGGTTTCGTCGTCTCCGTTGACACGTTCCAGCCACCATGCGGGGGATGATTTTGAGAAGCTCAAGGCGGCCAGAGCCGCCAAACAGGCAATTTAACTATATTCATATTCCATAATTCAATAATTTCTTGATATTTTTTCGTTAGGATATTATATGTCCTCATGCCTTCTTTTAAGAAAAAGATATCTAGACGCTTGTTGCCCCCTTTCAAGGCCATTGTAGGGGTCGGAGGGGCTGCATTCGGTGTCCCCAAAGGTCGTCAGGATTCTTTGATAATCCGTTTTATGTCCGCAACTGGGCAACTAAAAGATTTTGCCGCACGTAAGGATTGGTGGTTGCGTAACGGCTCTATGGAATTGGCGAAGGGAAATATAGATCCTCTTCATTTTTCCTTGATGACGTCCGCGATGTGTTCACGCCATGAAGATTCCAATTTTAACCGCGCAGATTACCTGTTCAGGGTTGTTAAACTTTATAATGCAGAAAATATTATTGATATCTGTAATGCTGAGTCGGCTCATCAGGGAAGTGAAGAACGAAAAAGAATTGTGGATGCTTCTCGGCATGGAGGCCTTGAGGCTGCCAAAATTGATTGTCTGATCAGGGATATAGAATTTGGTACCAGAGGTAAGCTGACAGCCGAAGAGATTCATGATCGCTTCAAAATATACAAGAAATATGATCGTCTTCGAGGTGAAAGAGGTACACGCACAGAGTTAAGTGCAGATGGGAAGCAAGTTCAAAAGACATATTCTGCTTTCCCTAAAAAGGTTTTGTTCCCTTTGCTGGAAGTTCTTTTTCAACAAGGAAAGATTACCGATGAGCAGGTCAGTCTGATTAACTGTATCAATTACCATTCGCGTGAGCATCGGAGAAACTCGAAAGAAAGCTACATCCGTCACCCTATGGCGGTGGCTGGTTTGGTCATTGATTTTGCGACTATGTTTGGTTTTTCTGAAGAAGAGGTTTTGCTGGCGGTTAAAGCGGCCCTCAACCATGATATTGGTGAAAAATCCAATTTTGTAATGAAGGATGATCTGCCTAAAATTGTGCGCGATGATTTGCGTCAGTTGGTTGGACGTCTTCATAAAGAGGACTCAGAAGACTATTTCGATGATTACATTGATGGCAAGTGTGGACATAACCGTTTGGCAGCTTTAGTGAAATTATGTGATATTTATCATAACTCATCCGATGTGGATGCGGAGCGCCCTAGTTTTAAGCAAGCCTACGTTTATCCGATTGTTGCCAATTTTCTTCTTTATAAGATTTGTAACCCTAAATCTGCCATGGGGATCGATGACTTTGTTGCGTTGCGGGGGATCTGTTCCAGAAAAGATTTCCTAAAAATCAAAGAGCAGTCAAAAGAAGATCATAAAGTTGCAGTTTCTACTTTTGCTGCTACAATCCCACAATTGAACAATATCATTCCCGTTCAAAATATATTTGACGAGACCCCGCGAAGAGTAACACTTGATTATGCCCACCTACTCAGAAAAGAAGACTCTCCCCTACAGTGCAGACCAGATGTTTGATCTGGTTATTGATATTGAAAAATATCCAGAATTTCTTCCATGGTGCATTGACTGCCGGATTATCAATAAAAAGGATGGCTGGATTTATGCCAATCTTGTGATTGGGTATAAATTGTTCCGTGAATGGTTTCTTTCAAAAATCCATATTAATGATGACAGGAGCATTAGCGTCGAGTATGTCAACGGGCCTTTGCGCTATCTGTCAAATACATGGAAATTTATTCCTCATGAAGATGGAACTTGCACAATTGATTTCTATGTTGATTTTGAATTTAAAAGCGTTGTGTTCGAGAAGTTGATGGGAGTCTTCTTTAGTGAAATTGTAAAGCGTATGGTTTCTGCTTTTGTAAAGAGAGCTGAAGATTTGTATGGTATGCCAAGTATAATAGGAGAAAAAGCATGAGAAAGATTCTATCGATATTCTGCGTTAGTTGTGTAGCATTAATGCCATTTGCTTCGTTTGCACAAGAGATGGGGGGGCCTGTTCTTGAAAAGGGGCAAACGCTCGTGACGCTTTCTGCAAACGACCAGAAGGAAGTAGAACAGGATGAATTGAATGCAAGTTTGCGTATCGAGGTCGAGGATAAGGATGCACGGGTGGTGCAAGATAAGATTAACAAGGCGATGAGGTCTGCTGTTGATCTGGCCAAAAAGAATGACAAAGTCACGGTAACAACCGGACAATACTATGTGTATTCTTATGATCCTAACCCTGAGCCTAAAATAGTTTCAATGGGTGGAAAAAAAATAATGCAATGGCGTGGTAGCCAGACCATTGATTTGAAGTCAAAAGATTCTCAAGCCGTTCTTGATCTTGTGGCGTCAATTCAAGGTCAGGGGTTTGTGATGAATGGTTTGAATTATAGCTTATCAGAAGACGTGGCCGAAGATTACCAAGATAGTTTGTTGCAAGGTGCGTTAAAGAAAATTCAGGACAAGGCTGCGTTGGTGACCAAATCTTTGGGAAAATCCGGATTTGATATTATCGAGGTGAATGTCAATGGTTCCTATATGCCGTCGCCCATGCCAATGGTGCGGGGTATGGCCAAAATGGAAATGATGTCTGCCGCATCCGATGATATGTCCACGCCTGTTGCCGAGCCGGGTAAATCTACGGTTTCTATGTCGGTCAGTGCGCGCGTTATCTTAAAGCCATAGATATATTCTTCTGATTTTCTTTCTCAGGATATTGGCTGGCGTCCCATAGTGGACGCCAGTTGTAATATGGGGGTAAGAGGCTTTCATATTGCAGATGAACCGCGCAAGGTTTTAAGGGGCTGAATCCTGGATATAGGTCAAAGAGGCGGTTGGTTGTTCTGGCTTCCGATCCTAATCGCCGTTTCTTTTTAATGCCTACAAATTTCGTGTTTTCAAAACAATCCCAGTTATCTTTGACAATCTGTGAATGGGTTAGAAAGGTGTGTGTGGCGTGCCGCATGGTGCGCCAATGGCCATCAGGTTCAGCAAGAATATAGGATGGGTAGTGATTGCTGTAGAGAATGCCATGTTCTTGCGGGTATATCACCAGATGGCTGTTTATACCCAATGCGGTTCTCTTGTAAAAATCCAGCATTCTCTCAATGGCATCAGGCTCATGAAGATAATCATCTTCAACACAATAGACCAGTCCGGGTTCGGATTTGCACATTTCAAATTGTTGGTGGAGAGATGATCCTTGCCCAGTTATTTGGGTGGTTTGAAACTCTGCAGGGTACAAACATTTATTCAAAAGGTCCTGTAGGGTCTGTTTTGTGGTGTCTGAGGATCTGTCGTCCAGAACAACTAGGCGGATCTTGATCTCAGGTCTTTCTATTTTTGCATTGTTGAGGCTTTTGATTAATGACCATGAGCACCGTAATACATTTTCCAAATCATCTGCACCGGATAGACGTGGAGTTTTGTTGGTATTGCGGTTGTCTCTGACACAAGTTCTTAAGAATACAGTCAAATGATCGAGAGAGGCAGGATCAATCTGCTGATTTTTGAGAGGAAAAAGTTGGCAGGATTTTCTGCTGTTGGTGATATTTTCTGATTGTTCTGGTTCTTTTTCCAACTGTGGAATGCGCATGAAGTTCATGCCTTGGTAGGGGCGCAAGTGGTAACCGAATGGGATTAGGGATTTCGAAATGAATTTCAGAATATCGTTCATGAGTTTGCTTTATTCCTACTCGCCGATTTTGCCCAGAACAGTTTCAAGGGCTGTTTTTGCTGTTACAAAGCGAATGGCTTGGCGGTCGCCATGGAACAGATGTTTGGTGGCAATCGATTCACCGTCGCGGCGTGCGAATCCGATATAGACCAACCCTACGGGTTTTTCATCGGTTCCACCGCTTGGGCCTGCGATTCCTGTTACGGATATCGCAAGATCGGCTTGAGATCTTTCTAGGGCTCCCCTTGCCATTTCTGTGGCTGTTTCTTGGCTAACTGCGCCGAATTTATCGAGGGTGAGAGGGGATACGCCCAGCATGTCTGATTTAGATTGGTTGGAATAAGTAACAAAGCCACGATCCAGAACGTCTGATGATCCTGCGAGGTCGGTGATAAGAGACGAGATTAATCCGCCTGTGCAAGATTCCGCTGTCACGAGTTTTAGTGTTTTTGTTCTTAGAACATCGCTGAGAGTTCTAACCAGATCAGATAAGTCCATAACCGTATATCCCCCATAATATGAGCAAAGTATATAGCCCTGCCATCAAGTCGTCCACGATTACTCCGGTGGCTCCGCCAATTTGTTTGTCGAGCCAGTTGATAGGCCACGGTTTTACGGCATCGAATATTCTAAATAGAATAAATCCCAGCACAGAAAACAGAGGGGTAAATGTAGGCAGGAGCGAAAGAACAAACAATATGGCAATAACTTCATCGATGACTATAAAAGAGCTGTCATGTTCTTGAAACCGACTCTCGATTTTCCGGATAGCAAAATATCCGACAAGGGTCAGCGCAATCGCCATCAAAAAAGTAATGACTGGAGTTGTGGCGGCCATTAACAGGCATCCGAAAACGAATCCTCCTACAGTTCCCCATGTCCCGGGGGCTGGAATAATCAGACCAGAGCCAAACCATGTTGCAATTTGGAATTCGATAGAGGTGGGGCGTGTCCCCTTGATGAAGTGACGTCTTTGCTCGCTCTTTTCAGAAATTTTTTGCTTCAACTTTTCTTTGAGTGTACTCATTCGGAAATCTCTGTCCTATTTGGTTTCTGTTTCGGGGATTGAGATAGTTGCTATTGATTGAGCGGCAATCCCTTCGCGGCGTCCAGTAAAACCCAACTGTTCGGTTGTCGTGGCTTTGATTGAAATGCGAGAAACAGGGAGGTTGAGAATCTCGGCAATCCTGTTTCTCATCGCTTCACGGTGTGGGCCAATTTTGGGTGCTTCGCAGATGATGGTGGTATCAATATGGTTGATGATGCCACCTTTTGCGGTAATGGCTTTTTGGGCCTCTTGTAAAAAATAGGAACTGTCTTTTCCCTTGTTGGCAGGATCATGGGGCGGGAAGTGGCTGCCAATGTCGCCATCCGCAATTGTTCCAAACAGAGCGTCAGTGATGGCATGTAAAACAACATCGGCATCTGAATGTCCTTCGGCGCGGTGGGTATGGGGAACATCCAGTCCACCAATGCGGATGGAAGGAGCAGGATCACCAAAGGCGTGGACGTCAAATCCGCTTCCTGTTTTGATGATGTGGTTTTGTTGTTCTGAGTATGATTTTGAAAGAATATATTCTGCCATGTCTAGATCTTCTGCCGTGGTGATTTTTATATTGTCCTTGCTTGATAAAATAGTCAGGACTTTGATGTTATCTGCCGCAACAATTGCTGTGTCGTCGGTAAAATTTTCGTGCCTATGTTTTTCGTGGGAGGATTTCAGAATACCAAAGTGAAACCCTTGCGGCGTTTGCATGGACAAGAGCTGATCACGATCCAGTGTCTCTCCAAGATAAAGATTATCTTGTTTCAGGCGAATGGTTTCAGTGATGGGGGCTGCGAGTGTGGCGGCTTGATGTGTGGCAAAGGCGGAGACCAGTTCGCAAATTTTATCGTGGGATGTGCAGGGACGCGCCGCATCATGCACTAATATTATATCGTGGTCTTCCAGTGGAAGGGATTGTAGGGCGTTAAATACTGATTCTTGTCGGGTAGCTCCGCCATATATGGGGGGGAGTATATCCAGACCTTTTGTTACTTTGTCGTATAAGGGGAGATGGTCAGGGTTAATGACCACCTGAATATTCCGGATTTCTGTGCATCCTAAGAAATTCTCGATTGTATGGCGCAGCACGGTTTTTCCGTGCAGGGGAAGGAATTGCTTGGGAATATCCGAGTTCATCCGCGTGCCGGTTCCTGCGGCTACGATAATCACTGAAAATTCCCTGTTTTTTGTGTCAATAACGCTCATAACAGTATAGTTTAGCTTGCTTTTTTATCCGTGAACAGGGATATTTCGCCTTATGATGAAATCTGCCCCTTCGCAAGGCTTTTTGGGTTCGATGCGCGTTCCTGTCCGTTTGCTATGGATACGGAGCCGTATGCGCTCTTCTTGGGATGGGCGTCTGGCTGTCTTGTTTATATTTCTAGCCACTATTGCGGGAATTGCCACCTATGCGGCTTTGCGTTCTGCGCCGCCATTCGGGGACGATCCAGATGCGGTGATTTGGCTGCTTAATCTTGATCTGATTATTTTATGTGTTTTAGGGATTTTGATTGCGCGGCGCGTGGTGTCATTGTTCACCACATGGCGGAAAGGTATTCCTGGGGCCCGCCTTCACATCAGGCTGGTTTATATTTTTGGCCTTTTGGCCATGGCGCCTGCTGTCATTATGACGATCTTCTCGTTATTCTTTTTTCATTATGGAGTGCAGACATGGTTCAGTGATCGTGTGCGGACAGCCGTTAATGAATCTCAAGAGGTCGCCGAGTCTTATTTGCGTGAACATCATCAGGTGATCCGCGCCGACATTATGGCGATGGCCAAAGATTTAGATCATCAGGCCACACTTGTTTATACCAATCCACAGGCTTTCTCGCGCTTTGTTGAAACACAATCGGTTTTGCGAGGGCTTTCCGAAGTTGTTGTGTTTAACAAAAGTAAATTTATTTTCACCAAGGTTGGAGATATTTCCGAATTTGTCGAGGGGGCTATCCCAAAATATGCCATGGATACCGCAGAAAGTGGTGATGTCGTACTTTTGACTGCCGTTGATGATGACCGTGTTCAGGCTTTGGTGAGGCTCAATAACATTCCGGATGGGTATTTGTTTGTAGGAAGGTCTGTTGAGGCCAATGTTTTGAAGCATCTGCAAACAACCCGCGAGGCAGTCAAGAAATATGACGAAATGGCAGATCGTTATATCGGGTTACGGCGGACGGTAACCATGATCTATATTGTAGTGGCCTTGATTTTGCTGTTTTCGGCGATCTTTTTTGCCTTGTCTTTTGCGCGTCGCTTGGCAACGCCAATTATCTCTTTGATCGAGGCGTCGGATCGGGTGAGAAAAGGTGATTTGACGGCCATGGTTCCCGATCATAGTGGTTTTGAAGAATTTGACCATTTGGCGCGTTCTTTTAACCGAATGACACGGCAAATTCAGGATCAGCGGACGGAGTTAATTCAGGCCAACCACCGGATTGATGAACGACGTCAATTTACTGAAACTATTCTGGCGGGAGTGACGTCAGGAGTTCTTAGCCTTGATAGAAACGGACAGGTGACGTTGGCCAATGCATCGGCTGTGGCTATCCTTGGTAAAAAAGCTGACGCTATTTTGAATTCCAACATCAGCGATTTATTGCCTGATCTGGTGTCATTGATCGAGTCCGCCTATGACCGGCCCGATAAGGTGCACCAAAGGGAAGTTTATGTGCAGACCCTTGAGAAGGGGCGCAGGGTATTGTTGGCGCGCGTCGGGATTGAGTTGTTGGGTGACAAGGACATTGGTGCGGTTATTACGTTCGATGATATTACTGATGTGCAGGCCGCCCAGCGCAAAGTAGCTTGGGCGGATGTGGCTCGCCGCATTGCTCATGAGATCAAAAACCCTTTGACCCCGATTCAGTTGTCGGCAGAGCGGTTGAAACGCAAATACATGTCCCAGTTGGGGGAAGAAGATCAACGTATTTTCAGCCAGTGTATTGATACGATCATTCGCCATGTCGGGGATATCGGGCATATGGTGAGCGAATTTTCCGCTTTTGCCCGCATGCCGGAACCAAAAATGCATGATGTTAATCTGTTTGGACTTGTCACGGATTGCCTGTTCTTTTCAAAGCAGGCGCATTCGGCCATCAAATTCTCCGGTACCGATTTCTCACATAAGCAAGAGATCATTGTGCATTGCGATGAACAGCAGATTCGCCAGGCTTTACTGAATATCCTTCAGAATGCTGTGGAATCCCTTGAAGAATATAAAAAGGAACAGGATGGTTTCCTGCCGAAGATCGGTCTTTGGGTTAACCTTGTATCCGAGGGGGATGGGGGCGTGGTGATGGTGGTTGTCAATGATAATGGCCCGGGGTTTCCTGCGGACACCAGTCCTGAATCTTTGACAGAGCCCTACGTTACCTATAAAGAAAAAGGTACGGGGTTGGGGTTGGCCATTGTTAAAAAAATTATGGAAGACCATAACGGACAGCTTTCCTTTGGGGTCAATGATCGGGTAAAATCGATTCACGGCTGGGTCGATCTCGGCGGTGCAACTGTGTGCCTGACGTTGCCTTATATGTTGTGTGTGTTGGGCGATAGACAAGTTTAATTCTGGAGTTAGTTGGTTCGTACATGTCAAAAACCAAATCTGATATTCTGATTGTTGATGATGAAGCGGATATTCGTTCGTTGATCGTGGGGATTCTGGAAGACGAAGGGTATGGAACCGGACAGGCTGAAAGTGCTGCACAGGTTTATGATGCTTTGAGTAAGCGTCCCTATAGTTTAGTCGTTCTCGATATCTGGCTTAAAAACAGTGAGTATGATGGCTTGAGCATTCTCGAGAAAATCAAAAAAGATTATCCCGAATTGCCTGTTGTGATGATTAGCGGTCATGGAACCATTGAGACAGCCGTCAAAGCGATCAAGGTCGGGGCTTATGACTTTATCGAGAAGCCTTTTAAGACTGATCGTTTGCTGTTGATGATTGATCGTGCTTTGGAAGCGGCTGCGTTGCGGCGCGAGAATGCCGTTTTGCGGGTTCAGGAAGATATTGCAGCCGATCTGGTTGGTGAATCCCAATTGTTTCAGAACATGGTGGCGACACTGGACAAGATTGCGCCGACAAATAGTCGTGTTCTGATTACCGGAGCATCGGGGGCAGGGAAGGAAGCTGTCGCACGTTATATCCACAAAAACTCCCAACGTACCAAGATGCCTTTCATTGCAATTAATTGTGCGTCTTTGACGTCAGAAACGCTGGATGAAAAATTATTTGGCCGTGAAGAAAAGGGGCAGACTCTCCCCGGCGTTCTGGAACGCGCCAATGGTGGTAGCTTGTTGTTGGATGAAATTGCCGACCTGTCTTTGGAAACGCAGGGAAAAATTCTGCGGGTTCTACAAGACCAGTCGTTCATACGTATCGGTGGGCAGATGCCGGTTAAGGTGGATGTCCGTGTGATGGCCTCGACAGCACAATCTTTGGAAGACCGGATAGCCAATGGCGAATTCCGAGAAGATCTGTTTTATCGATTGAATGTTGTTCCCATTCATGTTCCCAGATTGCAGGATCGCAAAGAAGATATTCCGGTTTTGGTCAATTATTTTATGGAACAAAACCTGTCCGATGCCTTGCTATCCTTGCGCCCTTTGTCTGAAGGGGCTTTGGTTGCTCTACAGGGTTATGTCTGGCCAGGGAATATTAGACAGTTGAAGAATCTCGTTGAGTGGCTGGTTGTGACTTCACCGAAGTTTAATGCAGAGCAAGCTACGATCCAGCCTATTCAATCGAGTGAGTTGCCTCAAGAAATTACACAATTTGTTCATGCCTCATTGAAGGCGGATTGGCAAACGGACATGATTTCCCTGCCGTTGCGTGAGGCAAGAGAGGTTTTTGAACGTGAGTATTTGTTGGCTCAAATTACACGTTTCAATGGTAATATCTCCCGCACAGCGCAGTTTGTCGGGATGGAGAGGTCTGCTCTGCACCGTAAGTTGAAATCTCTGCACATTACCACTTCTGAAAGAGAAGAGATTGTTGACGATGATCGACCACTCAAAACCGCTACCGCCTAATTCTATTCCTCCACGTCCGGATGCTGTGTTATTTGATTGGGACGGGACGTTGGTTGATACATTTCCGATGATTAAGGCGTGTTACGTACACATGACCAACCATTTCGGTTTGCCAGAAATTTCCGATTACCAGATTGGCGCGAATATGCGTCGTTCAGCGCGTGATCTGTTCCCTGAAATTTTTGGAGACAAAGCAGATGAAGCTTTCAAAGTTTTCTATGAATTCGCAGCGAAACATCATCTTGATTATCTTGAACCCATGAAAGACGCGCAGGAATTTTTATCGTTGATCTCTTCACGATCCATTCCAATGGGCGTGGTCAGCAATAGAAAACACGAGTTATTGGTGGAAGAGATTCCATATCTGGAGTGGGATAAATATTTAACCTGTCTGATTGGGGCAGGTGAGGCAGAGAAAGACAAACCTGCTCCTGATCCTTTATTATTAGCGGCCAGACGAATGAATATTTCGACTGATTCCTGCATCTGGTATGTAGGAGATAGTGAAACGGATATGCAGGCGGCTTTGGCAGCAGGAATGGTTCCTGTTTTTATAGAACATGGATTACGACAACTTGAAGATTGCCATAATTTCAATATTTATCCGTATTCTGCAAAAAGTTTTTCATTTCTTCTACATTTGGTTGAATATTAGTTACTTATTTTCAACATATCACTTGATGAGAGGAAGTATGTCGATTATGTTGCGACCATATTTTAGTAGTGGCTACAATCATGGTGGAGTTAATAGAGATGAACGAAAAAAGCCAGAACATTCAGGATGTGTTTTTGAACCGTATCCGCAAGGATAAACATACGGTAACTGTGTTTCTAGTGAATGGTGTGAAATTGCAGGGTATTGTAACCTGGTTTGATAACTTTTGCTTATTGTTGAAGCGCGATTCCCATATTCAGTTGGTATATAAACACGCAATTTCTACAATTATGCCATCTGGCCCGTTGTCTTTGTATGATGGCGATGACGCTGATACATCTTCTGCAGATGTAAAAGCAGAATAATCGAGAAATTAATGTCCCAAATTTCAGGGTCTAACACAGGGGGAACTTGTTTTTTAGTTCACCCTGTATTGCTATCGGGTCACAAAGGAAATTCACAAATTTCTTCCGGACGTGATACGGCATCTATGGTTGCCGAGATATCCGGTTTGGCGGAGGCAATTAATCTCGAAATTATTGAAGTTGTCAGCGCGAATGTCCGCAAAATCTCTGCTGGGCATTTTCTGGGCAAGGGTATTCGTGAGACCATTGCAGAACTGGCCGCGGAACAAGAGCCTGATGTTATTATAGTCAATGCGGCACTGTCCCCAGTGCAACAACGAAATCTTGAGCTTGAATGGAAATCGAAAGTCATCGACCGGACAGGCCTGATCCTTGAAATTTTTGGTGCGCGGGCACAAACCCGTGAAGGGAAAATGCAAGTTGAATTGGCGGCGTTGAGTTATCAACGTTCGCGCCTTGTAAGGTCATGGACACACCTTGAACGCCAACGTGGTGGAACGGGATCTACCGGTGGGCCGGGGGAAACACAGATCGAGCTTGACCGAAGGATGATTGATGACAAAATTTCGTCACTTAAACTCCAGTTGGAACAGGTTCGTAAAAATCGTGATCTTCAGCGTAAAAGTCGTGAGAGGGTACCCTTTCCGGTGGTGGCTTTGGTGGGATACACCAATGCGGGCAAATCAACCTTGTTCAATAAATTGACGGGAGCGGATGTTTTTGCTCAGGACTTATTGTTTGCCACACTTGACCCAACCATGCGTCGTTTGAAACTGCCCGGTGGGCGGGATGCGATTTTGTCTGATACGGTGGGATTTATTTCTGATCTGCCAACCCATTTGATTGCTGCTTTTCGCGCGACATTGGAACAGGTTCAATATGCGGATGTTATTCTTCATGTGCGTGATATTTCATCTCCGGAAACGGAAGCACAGCGCGAAGATGTCATCGCCATTCTGAAAGACCTCGGGGTTGATTATGATTCTGATACCCGCATTGTCGAAGTCTTTAATAAAATAGATTTAGTGGATGAGAAAAACATCTGGTTGAGGGACCCTGAAATGCGTGGCCGCCAGATTCCCGTCTCTTCTGTAAGTGGTGAGGGGCTTGGCGTCTTATTGGAGACTGTCGAGAAAGCCATGGCGGGGGCTCATCAAGAGATGACCATTACGCTGGATGCTTCAAACGGCAAGGCTTTTTCCTGGTTGCATCGGCACGCCTCCGTTCTTGATCGTCAGGATGATGGCGAAAAAGTTCATGTCAAAGTATCCATTTCAGATAATGAGTATCAGAAATATATCGGGTTATTTGGCACTGCTCTTTGATGCCGTTTTCTTTTTAGCTTTTGTGTATCGTTGTTCGATCAGGGTGAAGATGGTGCGAACGCCCATTTCTCTTCCACCTTGTGATTTTCCGGGTTGTGGCGAGTTTTGCCATGCGCGTTCATCAATATGAACCCATGTGGTTTCTGGCGTGACGAAATGTTGTAAAAACAATGCCGCTGTAATTGACCCTGCGGGGTTTCCCGATCCGGCGTTATTGATATCGGCAATGGGTGAGAGAATATCTTTCTTGTAATCCTGCCATAGGGGGAGATTCCACAAAGGATCATCAAGTTGCAATGAGAGTTTTTGAATATCGCTGCCCAGCTTGTCATCGTTGGAATAGACAATCCCCATATCATACCCGACGGCGTAATGGGCTGCACCGGTGAGCGTTGCAAAATCAATCAACAGGTCGGGAGATTCTTCGCAGGCCATGGTCAGGCAATCTGCCAGTACCAAACGCCCTTCGGCATCGGTATTGCCAATCTCGACGGTTTGCCCTGAGCGAGATGTCAGAATATCACTGGGGCGGAAAGCTCGACCTGATATTGAATTTTCAACGCAAGGGATAAAAACACGCAAATAGATGGGAAGCTTGGCGCTCATAATCATCAGGGCAGTTGCCAAGGCCATGGCTGCTCCGCCCATATCTTTTTTCATGAGCAGCATGCCTGCGCTTGGCTTGATGTCATAGCCGCCTGTATCAAAGCAGACACCTTTGCCAACCAATGTTACCATTGGGTGGTTTGGGTTTCCCCATGCCAGTTCTGCGAGGCAAGGGCGGCGTTCACTGCCATGTCCAACAGCGTAGATAAGGGGAAGATTTTCTTCCAGTAAATCCTCATCTTCGATGATGCGGTACATGGCATCAAAATTCTGTGCCACTGTGGCAACGGCAGTCGCCAATGTTTGTGGCCCCAAGGCATTTGGAGGCAGGTTAATCAGGTTTCTGACCAGATAACTGGCACGGGCGGTGGATTCGATTCGGCTGACGCTCAGCTTTGGAGGAAGTATCAAAACTGGAAATGGTTTGCTGTTTTTCTTGAAATGGTCGAAGCGGTAACAGGAAAGAAGCCATCCGATGCAGGCATTTTCAAGGTCTTCTGGTTTTAAATTTGATGCGTCTATTTCATAGATTGTGTTGGCCAGTTTTTCGGCGGCGGCACAGATGGTAAAAATTCCGACCTTGTTCTCGTATCCGATAAAGACCGCATCGATGGTTCCAGTGTCCGAGATGGTCTGGGTAAAGGTTCCGTCCTTTGCGTTCCATCCACTCTGTTTGAACTGGTTTTGTTGAGTAGTGCTTTGTCTGGATACCCATTTGTCAAACTGGGATGTTTTTACAAAATGAACCGGTATCGGTGATGTTTCCAGATCCTTGCTTTTATGGATGAGCACATCGGGAAGGGCGAGGAAGTCAAAAATTGTATCAGTCATGATTTTTCGCAGTCATTGCACAGGGGTGATCAATTGGCTCAGGATACGTGCTTTTTCATTTGGAACAAGAGATTTTACCGTAGATATCATGGAAATTTATTCACCGTTAATGTTTTACATATAATATGCTCTTTAGATTTTATATTTGGAGGGTATTACATGGGGTTCCTTGATGATTTGAAGAAGAATGCAGAAAAACTGGGCGATAAGGTCACTCGTGATGCCGAAAGGGCTGCCAGACATGGTGTTGAAGGGGTTTTGAAAGAGGCCGTGAAACCTGCAGAAAAGAAAGTTAAAGAGGTTGGAGGCAAGGCTGCTGAAAAAGTTCAGGGGGCTGGAGCCGCAGCGAGGGGCCATGTGGAGAGGGCCGCCCAAGATCCTGAAAAGGCAGTCAAAGATGGTGTAGGAAAAGCCGGAGAAGCTGTTGGTGCTGGTGTTGATGCTGTGAAGGGTGGCGCTGGCAAAGTCTGGAATTTTCTAAAAGAAAATCATGAGAAACACAAGGATGATCCACCTACCAAGCCAGACTATCTGGGGGCTTCCGAAGGAGCCTCTAGCGGAAAGCCGGCCAGTCTTTTTGCTGATAATATGCAAGAAATGCAGAGTCCGGCGACGTCTGCGCAGGGGGCCTCAGTTCAGGTGGCTGCGTCAGCCAAGCTTGATGTTCCGACAATCGGGTAAAAAAACTCCAAATTTTGTTATAAAAAGAATCGTCCGGCGCAGTTTGGACTATTTTTTCTTGCAGGTTTTCATATATATAATGTAGTATAATAAACAATAAGAGATAATGGTGACTATATTTCAGGTCACAAAATTTCGGAGGTGTGTAATGTCTGACGTTCATAGAAGCAATCCTAGCCTTGGAACCATGATGAGGTATCAATGGGAGGATTATCAACGTCGCATGAATTTCCAGTTCAGGCATATGCCGGATGTTGCCGAGCGTCAAGCGCGCGGTGTTATTGGTGATGGTATTCGCCAGTTGTTTGATCCTCTTTTGAGAGGTATTCGCCATTATGAAGGCGAGGTTCAATCACGCATTCCGGGGAATCAGTATCCTCGTGGGAATCCAGGTTATGGCGGTGGTGGTCATCCTGCCGGTGGAGTTGTGTATCGCGGCGAAAATGCGTGGCAAGCTGCTGATCGTCTAGCTCATGAATTTTACCCATCTCGTCACATCCCATCCTCAAATGAACATAACGGATACCGGACGGGTCGTGTTAATGAGGCAGCGCCAACTCGTCAGTATGGAGCTCACGATCATGCGTCGGCTGGTGGGCCAGCAGTACAGACTGTTCTGAGAGAGAACAGCCAGTCAATTATTGTTCCTGGTAATTATGATGCTGGAGTTCAGACCTTCCCTGTGCGTTCGCCAGAGATCGAAGTTCGGGAGCTGGGGCCGATTGGTCAGCAGGATTCTTCCCCTTTACCAAAACATCAAGCTTTTGTTGAAAATACTCAGGCAGTATCGGTTGCGGCAGAGACAACACTATCCAAGCATCCTGCTTTGGATTCTCTGGTAAAAGGAGAAATGAAGGGACGTTTCTCTGACAGCGATCCGGGAATTTATGCGCGCGCTGCGGCGCAGTTGGATAAATTCGGACTCTAATCCCGCAGGTTTATTTTGTCTGTTTAGATGAAACAAAAAGGGCCCCAGTTATTGCGGCCCTTTCTTTTTCTTTTCAGTCAGTAAGCGTATAAATTATGCGGCGTCCTGAAGATTTACAGCGGCAGTTTTGCCACGGCTGTTTTCGAGTTCGTAGGACACTTTTTGTCCTTCGTTCAGGGTTCTCATTCCTGATTTTTCAACAGCAGAAATATGTACGAATATATCTTTTCCGCCATCATCAGGAACGATAAATCCGAAACCTTTTTGTCCATTGAACCATTTTACTGTACCGGTAGCCATAGTCTTGCATCCTTAGTTTAAGTTAGAAGTGTAATTGTATTCCAGTCTCAGGGATGCCTTAGATACAGTTAGCTTTATTCAAGCGTGGCTGTGATAAAAATTCACCGCAGAAACTTATACGCGGGCAGTATAGCTGATATGTTGCCCCATGTATAGTATAAAGAAAAACAGGCCATCGGGTGGACAGCCTGTTTCCAGAATAACTTTTCTACAGATTAAGCTGCTTGCTCTTTTTTCTCTGTTTTCTCTGCTGCAGCACGAGCTTTACGGCCTTTAATCATATTTTCCAGACGTTCGGCTGCTGCTTCCTCGGATATTTTTTCAACGGCGGCAACTTCACGAGCCAAGCGTTCCAGAGCAGATTGATAAATCTGACGTTCGGAGTAGGATTGCTCGGTTTCGTCATTGCTGCGTTTCAAATCGCGCAAAACCTCGGCGATCGAGACTGGATCACCGGAATTGATCTTGGTTTCGTATTCCTGAGCACGGCGTGACCACATCGCACGACGCACATGGGCTCGTCCTTGAAGGGTTTTTAGTGCATCTTCCATACGACCAGCCGAAGACAGACGGCGGAGGCCGGATGCGTGGGCTTTAGCCACAGGGACTTTCAGGCGCATACGGTCTTTTTCGAAGGCGATAGCATAGAGTTTAATTTCCATGCCACCGATGATCTGTGTTTCAACAGCCTCGATTTCACCAACTCCATGAGCAGGGTAGCAAACATAGTCGCCTTTTTTGAATTCTACTTTTTCTTCCTCTTTTTCAATTGGCGCCATTTGGCGAGTTGGTTGAAGCGGAGCTAGAGGCTTGTTAATAACCTGAATAGGGCGATAGACCGGTCTAGCAGTTGTCCCAGTTGCAGGAGTAGCCGACGCTTTTTGTGGAGCGATGGAGATAACAGGTTTTGCCGTTCCGGTTGATACTGTCGGCATATTCTGGTTCAGCGGCGACTTAACAAAAATTGGGCTTTTATTGCTTGAAGGTGTTGGAGTCTGGGTGGTTGGTTTTACCGCTGCTTTCTTAGATGTCTTGGCAGGGGCGGCCACTTTTGTTGCTTTTATTTCAGCTTTTTTTGCTGGAGCAGCTTTCACTGCGGCCTTTTTGACTGGAGCTGGAGATGCGATTTTTGCGACCTTTTTTGTTGGAGTGGCTACTTTTACAGCTTTTTTTGCTGGCGTGACCTTGGAGGCTACGGCTTTTGCCGGAGCTTTTACAGGGGCAGCTTTTTTGCTGACAGGTGTTTTTACGGCTTTAGACACAGTTTTAACTGGAGCCTTGGTGGTTTTGGTTGTTATTTTGGCGGTGGTTTTGGCAGGTTTCTTTACTGCCTTGCTTACAGGGACAGTTTTCTTAGTAGTTGCTTTTTTAGACTTTTCGCTCTTTTTCATGCCTTTACGCCCTTTTGTTTGCATATCGGTTCAATTTTGGTGACCAGTTGCATCAACTCTTCTGCCGATCCTTGACTGGTTCGCCCGTCTTTTTAAGCTTACGATGTCAGATGGTGACAATTTGAAAAATTGTCATTGACGCTGACTAAAGGAGTGTTTAAGTAATAATTACGCACTCCTGTATCCGGCTCATCGCTGAAGCATGTGGGGGAGTATAACAGAATTTCAGGATTTTTCAAATTTTTCTTTACGATTCGTTAATATCGCAGCTTTGTGCGGTTGCGTAGCAATTTTTTGTGGCGAGGATGGGGCTAATCCCCTTCGCCAGGGTTGGGAGAAAACCATTCCTTGAATTTATTTTTCATAGATTTGAATTTCTCAGCCTCAGGCATGGCCGCCTTCTTACGGGTGATGTTTGGCCAGATCGACGCATACTTGGTGTTCATTTCCAGATATTCCTGCCCAGCAGGGTGGGAATCGGGAACAATGGCTTCAATAGGGCATTCGGGCTCACATACGCCGCAATCAATACACTCGTCAGGGTGGATGACCAGTGTGTTTTCACCTTCATAAAAGCAATCAACGGGGCAGACTTCGACACAGTCTGTGTATTTGCATTTAATACAGATGTCGGTCACTACAAATGTCATTTTAACACCTTCGTATATATAAAGAGCGGACGCAATATTTCGTCGCATTTCTAGGCAATTTTGCCTAGAAAATCAAGGCACGGTTTGTTGCGTTCAGGGTGACGTTTTGTCCCACCGGAATGGGGAAAATTCTGCCATCATGGCCAATGTCTGCATTTGATATTATAGGAGTATCAATATGTTGTGAGTGTTTCTTGATAATTTGATTTAAGGATTCTCCATATGGTCGGCCAGTATCCTTATTATCTATAAATTGCCCGAAAACCAGTCCTGCTGGTTTCATCGTTGCAAAAATTTGCCACAGCATTCGATCATAGCGGTTCAGTTCGTCACCAATATCTTCTAAAATCAGGATATGTCCGGTTAGATCCGGAAAATGTGGTGTTCCGATCAGCGCACATAGATTTGATAATGTTGCAGCGAATATCGGAGCGGTTACAGTTCCATTCTTGATGGTCTCACCATTTTTGAAATTGATGGAAGGATGATTGCCGGATAGCAGGTTAAAGGTCAGGTCGATATGGTGTTGGTCCATCCGCGCAAAGGTTTGTACGGTCGGGCCAAACCAGCCCTTGATCCCCATTTTATAATGGGCAGCCAGCAGAGCTGTTATATCACTAAATCCCATAATTGGTTTATGGGAAGGGAGTTTTTCTAACTCTGGCAGTAGAAAGCAAGCACGGTTGCCGCCTGTCGCTGCCATGATGAAGTCAATAGATTGATCACTTGCTAGATCGGCGTAGGCCTTAATTTTGTCTTCTGTTGTTCCTGCAAGTTGGTTGCCGGTGTCTGCTCCGCTATAGGTCTGTGGGTGAATCACCAGTTTATAGCCATGTTGTTCAAGGACATTTGCCCCGATGTCGAATCTATCGCGGAGGATTGCGCTGGAAGGTGAGAAAACACCAATGGTTTTACCTTGAGTCATGTCCGGATATTACTTGATTGCCTTGAAGGCCTCAAGCGCCTTCTCTCTGGCTTTTTTATGATCGACCAGCGGTTTGATTTTATGGGAGTCTGGTGCACATTTGTTTATATATTCGTTTTCTGGATCAAATTTTTCACCCTGTGTGGTCGGATTGAAAATGCGGAAATATGGTGCTGCATCTGCACCGCATCCTGCAACCCATTGCCATGATGCCGCATTATTCGCAAGGTTTGCATCAACCAGAGTATCCCAGAACCAATCTTCGCCGATCCGCCAGTGGTAACGTAAGTCCTTGATCAGAAAGGATGCTGTAATCATTCTGACGCGGTTATGCATATATCCCGTTGCCCAAAGCTCACGCATGCCTGCATCCACAATAGGGTATCCTGTTTCGCCTTTTTGCCAGCGTTCCAGTGTTTCATTATCCGGAGAGACCCAGTCGAATTGTTCAAATTTTTTATTCAATGGTTTTTCGGGAAGGTCAGGATTGTAATAGAGAAGAGAATAGGAAAATTCTCGCCATGCCAACTCAGACTGAAAACAATCAAGGTCAGGGCCTGCTGATGATTTAATCCCGCATTCGGTTGATCTATGCCAGACCTGATGCGGCGAAATTTCTCCAAAATGGAGGTGAGGAGATAATTTCGAGGTTTGATCCAATGAGGGGTAGTTTCGTTTGTCCTTATACCCATCAAGCTTTGTTTCAAGAAATATATCCAGTTGCTTATCTGCGGCTTGTTCCCCGACTTTCCAATAGGAAATCATGGGAATATCCCACGATGGATATTTGGGCAGGAGGTTTAATTCATCAAGGGATTTTGATTTTATGTCACGGTGAAAGGATGGAAGCGGTGGACATGGAATAGGGGCTCGGGGTGGTGGAGATCCTAGGCAACCTTTGCGAAAATATGGTGTAAAAACGCGGTAGGGTGTCCCATCCTGCTTTTTTATCTCCCATGGTTCCCACAGAAGCGAGCCATTGAAACTTTCGATTTGTATATTTTTTGATGTGAGAGTCTCTTTGATGTCTTTATCTCTGGCACTGCGCCATGGCTCATAACATCTGTTCCAAAAAATTTTATCGGAATGAGACTTCTCTGTCAGCTCGGACAGAATGGTCTTGGCATCCCCTGACATCATCACAAGATTTCCCCCAAGAGACTTGTTTAGCATTTCAAGAGAGTGATGAAGCCATACTCGACTGGAACTTCCCATTTTCCATTGGGCGGAATTTTTATCATCCAGAATATATAACGCAATGATTTGAGCGCCGGTTTTGCACGCGGCGCTCCAAGCTGGGTTATCATGTAACCGAAGGTCTTGTCTGAACCAACAGATAACAGGGGAAGGCATGTTTTTACTGCCTAACCGTCCTTGTTGATGGTCTTCACGATTTCATCGAGAATTTCATCTGCTTTCAAATTGTCAACCTGACAGGTTCCAGCTGCGTGATGTCCACCACCGCCATAACCCAGACACAAAGCCCCGATGTCTGTTTGACTGGTTTTGTTGAGAATCGATTTGCCGATTGCAAATACAGTGTTTTGTTTGTTTTTCCCCCAAAGAACGTGAATTGAAATATTACATTGTGGGAACAGTGCGTAAATCATAAAGCGGTTGCCTGCATAGATCGTGTCTTCATTGCGCAGATCAAGAACAATAGTGTTCTTTTTAATCCGGGCACAGCGTTCGATTTGTTCGCGAAATTTTGGTTGCTGGTCTTTGAAAAGCTCTACACGTTCTTTGACGTCAGGAAGTTGAAGAATAGCGCCGATATCATCATGTTGGCGGCAGTAATCAATCAGCTGCATCATGAGTTGGTAGTTGGAAATACTGAAATCGCGGAAACGGCCCAAGCCTGTTCTGGCGTCCATCAGGAATGACAAAAGCTCCCATCCTTCAGGATTGAGAATATCTTCTTTTGTAAAGGCTGCAGAGTCGGCCTTGTCAACGGCTTCCATCATGGAGTCTGGCACGCGGGGAAACCGTTCTTTTCCGCCGAAATAATCATAGACAACCCGTGCTGCTGATGGGGCCTTATCATCAATAATATGGTTTTCTTTTTTTCCACCCACACGCGTGACTTCGCTGGCATGGTGATCAAACGCCATGAAAACACCCTCAACATAAGGAAGGTTGGTTGTAATGTCTTCTTGTCCGACTTCAATCAGGCCATCTTGCATGTCTTTCGGGTGAGCGAAAGTAATGTCGTCAATCAGTCCAAGCTCTTTAAGCAAGACACCGCAAACAAGGCCATCCATGTCACTGCGGGTAATCAGGCGATAGCGTTTATTTTCTGCAGGCATTAGTTTTGCACTTTGGGACATATTGAAAACTCCGGATTTGAAAGATCGACGAGTTGATGAAATAAAGTTTAATGACAAGGATATGCGGAAAATAATAACGCATGATTAATGAATTGAAAATAATGAATTAGAAAAGCTTAATTCTCTTTTTTCATAAATTTTCAGGGCATTTAAGGGATAATTTCTAGATTCTTGTTGTTTAGTAGTGGCTTATAGGTTTAATCTACACAATCTTTAACCTATTCACAGACATTTCAAAAGTGGATTTTCATGAGTCGTCAGTCTTCCCGAACACCTTGGTGGCACCTTTACGTACCTAAATTATATACAGTTTTAAGAGGAGGCTATTCTCCCTCGCTATTCCGATCGGATGCTTTGGCAGGGTTGACGCTTGCCATTGTGGCGATTCCACTGGCGATGGCGTTGGGAATTGCATCGGGAGCTACTCCTGATAAAGGTATTATTACAGCGGTTGTTGCAGGTTTTCTGATTTCTGCCCTAGGAGGAAGTCGTGTCCAGATCGGTGGGCCGACAGGGGCCTTTGTGGTGGTTGTCTATAATGTAATCGGACAACATGGGTATGATGGTTTATTGATTGCCACGATGATGGCGGGCATTTTATTGTTGATTGCCGGCGCCTCCCGTTTGGGGACGTGGATCAAGTACATTCCGCAGCCAGTTATTACCGGTTTTACGGCGGGTATTGCGGTTATTATTTTTTCTTCGCAGGTGAAAGATTTCTTTGGACTTGAAATTGAGAAGGTTCCTGGACTTTTTCTAGAGAAATGGCAAGTATATTGGGGGGCACGAGATAGTCTCAATATAGATGCTTTGGGAATCTCTTCGGCTGCGCTCGTCTTTATTGTGGTGCTGAGAAAATATTTCCCCCATCTTCCGGCATTTCTGTTGGCCGTTGTTTTGGCGTCGTTTGCGGTGGTCATTTTTAATCTTCCCGTGGTGACGATTGGTTCTGCCTTTGGTGAATTGCCACATAGCCTGCCAATGCCCCGACTTCCTGAAGGCATTACTGTTGCTCGTATAATCGAATTATTTCCGTCGGCCTTTACGATTGCCTTTTTGGCAGGGGTTGAGTCTTTATTATCTGCTGTTGTTGCAGACGGAATGATCAATAGTCGCCATCGTTCGAATTGTGAACTGGTCGGGCAGGGGGTTTCTAATTTTATATCACCTTTGTTTGGCGGGCTTCCTGCAACTGGTGCTATTGCCCGTACTGTTACCAATATTCGTTCAGGCGGGAAAACACCTGTGGCTGGAATGATGCATGCGGTCTTTATTATGATTGCGATGTATTTTCTGGCACCTTTGGCCTCCTATATTCCTTTGGCTGTTCTGGCATCCATCCTCATAGTTGTGGCATGGAACATGTCGGAACATGAAAGAATCAGACATTTGATGAGGGCTCCTTTTGGTGAACGGCTGGTGCTGGTTCTGACCTTTGTTTTAACGGTTGCCGTGGATCTGACTGTGGCGATTGAAGTCGGAGTTGTTCTGGCTGCAATCTTGTTTATGCATCAGATGGCAGAGCATACGAATTTTATCGAAGAAGATGTCGATGATTTCGGAAAACCCAAGCAAAAGCCCGAGGAGGCATTGCCGGAGAATATTGTTTCCTATCGTTTGCGGGGGCCGCTATTCTTTGGGGTTGGGCCACGGTTACTGGATGTCGTTGAACAGTTAAATCCAGCTCCAAAAGTCTTTATTTTGCGGTTGGGATTAGTACCAATGATAGATGCCAGTGGTGAAGCTGCGTTGAGGGCTTTTCTGGATTGTTGTAAGAAGAAAGGTATCTTTGTGATCTTTAGCAACTTGCAGCCCCAACCACGCAGAATTTTGAAGCATATGGGGTTATTGGATCAAGAGGGCCAAGATTTCATGTTCTCTGCAGACTATCAGGATGGTGTGCGAATTGCCCGTGAGCGCACAGCGTTGATTGCCAGCAAGAAATAGCCCATGGTGCAAGCAAAGAAAAACCCCGCTGTTGGCGGGGTCTTTTTTTATTCTGATTTTAAGCTGATTCAGCTTCTGCTTCATTATCGTCAGCTTTGTCTTTGCTTTTCTTTCTCTTCTTTTTAGAATCAGAGAGAACATAGACGGGCTTTTCGTTTTCCAATACAGTTTTTTCATTGATGATAACTTCTTCGACTTCATCCATGTCCGGGATTTCATACATGGTATCAAGAAGCATGCTTTCCATGATGGAGCGCAAACCACGGGCGCCTGTTTTGCGTTCGATGGCTCTCTTGGCAATGGCCAACAGGGAGTCGTCTGTAAAGGTCAGCTTGGTGCTTTCCATTTCAAACAGACGTTGGAACTGTTTAACCAGAGCGTTTTTAGGTTCGGTCAGGATTGACACCAAAGCTGGTTCATCCAGATCGTCAAGGGTGGCAAGAACTGGCAGACGTCCGATGAATTCAGGAATAAGTCCAAATTTCAGCAAGTCCTCTGTTTCCAGTTGGCGCATCATTTCGCCCGGGCGTTTTTCTTCTGAAGAAGATACATCGGCACCAAAACCAATTGATGTGGCTCCTTTGGTTCTCATCCCAATAACTTTATCAATGCCGGCAAAGGCACCACCGCAGATAAAGAGGATGTTAGAGGTATCAACCTGCAAGAATTCCTGCTGAGGGTGTTTGCGTCCACCTTGTGGTGGAACGGAGGCGATTGTGCCTTCCATCAATTTCAGCAAGGCTTGTTGAACACCTTCACCCGATACGTCGCGCGTTATGGATGGATTGTCGGATTTGCGGCTGATCTTGTCGATCTCGTCAATATAGACAATACCACGTTGGGCACGTTCAACATTGTAGTCACAATTTTGAAGAAGTTTAAGAACAATGTTCTCAACATCTTCACCCACATAACCCGCTTCGGTCAGTGTGGTGGCATCTGCCATAGTAAACGGAACATCCAGAATGCGTGCCAGAGTTTGAGCCAGCAAGGTTTTACCGGAACCGGTTGGGCCAACCAGCAGAATGTTTGACTTGTTAATTTCGATATCTGCGCCTTTTTGGCCAATTTGCAGACGTTTGTAGTGGTTGTGAACAGCAACCGACAGAACGCGCTTGGCGCGATCCTGACCGATCACATAATCATCAAGCACGTTGCGAATTTCGCTTGGTGTCGGGACACCTTCACCGGATTTGACCAGTTGGGTTTTATCCTCTTCACGAATAATATCCATGCAAAGCTCAACACACTCATTGCAAATGAACACATTCGGGCCTGCGATAAGTTTTTTTACCTCGTGCTGGCTCTTTCCGCAGAAAGAGCAATACAAGGTATTTTTAGATTCTGTTCCAGACGTTTTAGACATTACCGCGTGATCCTCACGACAAATTTGTTTTAAGACTCATATAGTGTACTTTGCCAAGGCGGAGCGAACTCCGCAAGCCCTTCTTTTGATTATCCTATTCACTATTTGTTAATGAAAGATGGACGAGGAGAGGCGTGATTTGCATAGCGTTAGAAAAGATATTATAAGCCTTTTGTCAAGTCCAGCCCCAAAGGCAAGGAAATCATGGGATTTTGTTCGAGGTAATATGATAACTCTTGAGGAAATTATCGAATCATTCGAGTTGATGGATGATTGGGAAGATCGTTATAGTTTATTGATTGATTTGGGAAAAAAGCTTCCCGAGCTTCCTGCTGCGCTGCATCTGGATGAATTTCTGGTTAAGGGATGTACTTCGAAGGTCTGGATGATTCCCGAAGTCAGGGACGGGGTTTTTACATTTCAGGCGGATAGTGATGCCCATATCGTCAAAGGCCTTGTTGCTTTGCTGTATATTATTTTCAATAATACTCCAGTCAGTGAGATTGAGTTCAAAGACATACCAGCAATTTTTTCAAAACTGGGATTGGAACAGAATCTTTCTCCAAACCGCCGCAACGGTTTTTTCTCGATGGTGGAGAAAATCAGGAGTTTTGCTGCTTAATAATTTAAGCAGGCCTACTTTTCCTTCAGATTTGGTTTTTCGACCTTAAGCTTTTTTGGGTAAGTGTCTCGAAGGATGTTTGCAAAAGTTTTGTCAATTTCGTCGTTTTTGGGGCCTTTCATCTGGGCTTCCAGAGTGAACATCGATTTATCACCAATCCAGATTTGTCCTGAATAGATATAAGGAACATCATCTTTCGTGCCAACGCTCATGGATGTTGCGCGGCGAATGCCATCCGCATCATCAGAGGAGACGTCATAGGCTTCCATCCCTTGGTCCTTCATGAGTTTATTAAGCGTTTTTTCGACAACTTCGTTGGTGTAGGTGTCGAGTTCTTTTTTATCATATCCGACACAGGTCACGCGGAAATTGACTGAGGCATCGGGGGGAATAATTTTTTTGTAGGTGACAATATCGGTGCAGTCTTTCTTTTCACCGCTGGTTAGGCATTTTGTCTCGATAAAGGGTTTTTCTGGAAAGGTGATCTGCATATCGCAGTTATCCGGCGCGTAAGTATATGGCTCGGCCTTTGCGAGGGATGGGATTATTGCTAAGGCTAAGGTAAGGAAGATAAAATTTTTCATTCTGGTTTCTCCCATGAGGAAGGGTTGGCAGTGGTCTGGTCGCCAGTGGTCATGTTTTTGACTTCGTGAGGTTGCCCATCTTCGAATGGTGGGAACCAGACAAACGGAATTTTTTTCTTTTCGGCGTATGCTAGCTGTTTCTTGATTTTCTGGTCAGTGTGGTACAGCTCGACATTCAAGCCGCGCTCACGCAAGGTTCGTGCGGTCGCTGCCGCTTCGGTTCGGTTCTCTTCACTTGGCAGACACACCAGAATATCGGTCGGGCATTTTGCGCCAATGTCTAGTCTGTTGTTCAGGCGCATATATTCAAACAGGCGTGAAAGGCCAATCGAGATTCCGACGCCGGGCAAATGTTTGTTGATATAGCTACCTGCCAAATCATCATAACGACCTCCCGAGCAGATGGAGCCAAAGGAGATATTTTCCAACAGCTTGGTTTCATAAACGGTTCCGGTGTAGTAATCCAGACCACGCACGATGGAGAGGTCAGCTATAACAAATCCGGTTTCGACATGCTTTAACTGGTCCATCACTGATGCCAGTTCGGCCAAGCCTTGCGCCAGCATTTCGTGCGAGACACCAAGTTCTAGAACCTGCTCAACGAAGGATGAGTCCGGAGTTTTGATGGCCGCGAATTTCAAAATGATGTCGGCATTGTTGTTTGACAAACCAGCTTCAATAAGAAGCTTTTTTGTCTCATCTTTGCCGATTTTCTCAAGTTTATCGACGGCGCGTGTAACAGGAGCAGGGTCTTCAATCCCCATTCCAGCACATAACCCCATCAGGATTTTTCGGTTACTGATTTGCATCTGGAACGGGCCGATGTTGAGGCCGCGCAAAATATCAACCATAATGGCCGCGAGTTCTGAATCAAAATGGATAGGCACATTATCGACACCGATCACGTCGATGTCGCATTGATAGAATTCTCGGAAGCGGCCAGCTTGGGGACGTTCCCCACGCCAGACTTTTTGCATCTGGTATCGTTTGAACGGGAAATCCAGTTCATTGAAATGTTGAGCCACATAACGGGCGAGGGGAACTGTTTGGTCAAAGTGCAGGGCCAGTCGAGATTCTCCGTTGTCATTTTCGTCTTTGTGGAGGCGTTCAATGACATAGATCTCCTTATCGACTTCGCCCTTTGCTCGTAAGACGTCGATTTCTTCGACGGATGGAGTTTCAATTGAACAAAAGCCATAAGATTCAAATATACGGCGGATATGATCCATCCAGCTTTGTTCGACAAGGCGCACTTCGGGCAGCCATTCGGGGAATCCTGTAATCGGGCGAGGTTTGTAAATCTGCTTGGTCATTGTTTTAATCTTTAGTATCTTTCGCATTGATTTTATTTGAATACGTTCTGTTATACATGAAATGTGGCGTAAAAAAACTTGTAACTTGCTAAATACAATATACATAATGTTATTACATATACAATAACAGGCTGATTTGTCAGGGGAATTCATTATGTCTGAAAAAAAGTCCAGAGTGGATCAAAGTTTGTTTGTCGTGGGTGTGGGGGGGCTGCTGATTTGCAGCTTAGCTGGTTTCTTATCTGGAATAAGCTGGTTTTTTGACTTATTTAATCATTTTCGTCCTCAGGCCGTGGTTGTGGCTTCTGTGCTGGCGTTGGTGTTGTCTTTTTATAGATCATGGCGATACGTTTTGCTGTCGCTGGCTGTTCTATCATTAAATTTAGCTGTGATCGGAGATCGTGTTTCAATTATTCATGATTCTAGTACCGTGGATATGGGGCAGCATAAAAAAGCAGTGACCCTGATTTCATCCAATGTCCTGACATCAAATCCACGGGTTCAGTCTGTTATCAATATGGTATCCGAACAAAACCCAGATATCTTTATTGTGGTCGAGGTTGATGCGAATTGGGTTCAAAAATTAAGCGTATTAAAGTCTGATTATCCCTATTTCATTATCCATCCAAGAAATGATAATTTCGGAATGGCAATATACTCAAAACTTCCGTTTGAAGGGCATTTTGAGTTCCAAGGATTCTACGATTTACCAATTGGTGTCGCCGATTTTGGAGATTTTTCTATTTTGGCAGTTCATACGCCCCCACCAGTTTCTGGTGAATATAGTGAGGAACTGTCTTCTTATGTCTCGGGACTTCTAAGTCTAGCCCAGAATATCAAGGGGCCTGTTGTTATGGCTGGAGATTTCAACACCACATTGTGGTCAGATTTTTGTAAACCTATCTTGCAAGATGGATTTGTGCCCGCTGGACTTTATGGTTTGGCTTGGTCGTATCCGATGGGCAATCTCTTGTTTGCAATTCAGATTGACCATATGTTCGGACGTGATGTGGTATTTGAGGATTTTAGAACACTTGAGAGCGTTGGTTCCGACCATTATCCTGTTTATAGCAAAATAAATATGCCAGAAGCTTTCGCTCCATAAATAAGGATTACTTATCAAACAATTCTGATAAGTTTGAGATGAGGGCTTCGCCGAGGTCGGAAGCGTCTGATATGGTGATGGCGCGTTCATAATATCTGGTGACATCATGGCCTATACCAATGGCAGTTAAATCAACTTTGCCGATTGTTTCGATCCAGTTGATGACCTGACGGAGGTCTTTTTCGAGAATGTTCGCGGGATTGACGGAGAGGGTTGAGTCATCGACAGGGGCTCCGTCCGAAATCACCATTAGAATTTTCCGTTCTTCACCACGCGAGGCAATGCGGTTATAAGCCCAGACAAGGGCTTCCCCATCGATATTTTCTTTGAGGAGGCCTTCTTTAAGCATCATACCCAGATTTTTACGGGTGCGGCGCATCGGAAGATCCGCAGATTTATAGATGATGTGTCTTAAATCATTAAGACGTCCGGGGATTTCGGGGCGGCCATTAGCAATCCACAAGTCCCGTGATTTTCCACCTTTCCATGTGCGGGTGGTAAAGCCGAGAATTTCTACTTTGATGCCGCATCTCTCCAACGTTCTGGCCAGAATATCGGCACACATGGCGGCGATTGTAATGGGACGACCGCGCATTGATCCGGAATTATCCAGCAAAAGGGTTACGATGGTATCTTTGAATTCAGTTTCTTTTTCCTGCTTGAAGGTCAGCGGAACCGATGGGTTGGCAATTACACGGGCGAGACGGGCTGTGTCGAGGTACCCTTCCTCCAGATCAAATTGCCACGAGCGTTGCTGCCGCGCCAAAAGTTTTCTTTGCAGGCGGTTGGCAAGTTTGGCGACAAGTGGCTGCATATGGGTTAGTTGCTTATCCAAAAGTTCTCGCAGTCGGTAAAGCTCTTCAAAATCCGCGAGGTCTTCCGCTTTGACCACTTCGTCATATTCCTTGGTATAGATAGCGTAGCTTGTCCCCGGAGAGGTCTGGTTTGAAGGGGAGTCCGATTTGATTTCGGCCATATCTTCGAAATTATCGCCGTTATCCTGCTCGGCGTGTTGTTCGCTTGGGTCTTCGCTGGCGGCTTGATCTTCGTCGTCCGTATCTTGTTCGTCAGATGGTGTTTCTTCGGTTTGATCGGTATTGTCCTGATCTTCGGTTGAGTCTTCCTGATCGGAATCAATATCGCAATCATCATCGGATTGGTTTTGTTCGTCTTGATCTGATGTGGTGTCATCTTCGTTTTCGGCGGAGTCCTCCCCGTCTTCATCTGCTGACAACAATTCCAGACGACGCATTAATTTTCGACTTTCCGCCATAAAATCTTTTTGGTTGCCCAAAGTATCGTACAGACGTCGTTCCCAATTATCTCCTAGTTTTTCATCTATCCAGCTTTTCCACAGATCAACCAAATGGCTTGCTTGTTCTGGTATGGGTGTGCCGGACAGGCGTGAGCGGACGAGGGCATGAAGTGCATCGGGAAGCGTATCGTTGCGGCGTGTTTGGAGCTGGTGATATCCCAACAGGGAGCATTTCTTTTCAAAAACAGCATCAAGGTTTTTAGAAATTCCGTCGTAGCCTTGTGCTCCGATTGATTCAATGCGAGCTGTCTCAAGTGCGTCAAAGGCTGCGCGTGCGCGGTCATCTTTTGGCGCGAGCTGTTGATGCAGTTTTGCATTGTGATATTTCAGGCGTAGTCCCTCGGCATCTGCTTCGCCTCTGGCTGCTGATTTTTCCGCTTTGGTCAATTTGATTGGCGGGATGGACAATCTCGCTTTATTTTCGGATTGGTTTGAGAGCTTTTTTGAGACGGTTTCGGCAGGGCTATAGACAACCTCAACCATTTTTCTACCCGATAGTGCGCGCACTGTTGCGGCCTGAGCATCCTTAAAATTTTCAATGGTGGGTTCGTTCGGAGTCATGATGCTATGATATTGGTATTTCAGGGGTTCAGGAAAGCCAAATTTGACAAAAAATGATGATATATATTATTATATATCAGAATTTAGAGGATATATCGTGAATGATAAGCCAAAAAAATCCGGAGATGTAAAAAAAGCCTATGGGCTTGCAGGGCGAGGTTGTGAAGATAATCCGGATGCCGATCAGGTTATGTTGCTTAGAACTTTGATTGATCATACTGGTGGAATTTATGGTTTTGTGCCATCCAGTTCGGTTCGTGCCAATATTATGGGTGCAGCCAATGCTCTGACGCAATATGCCCCCGACAAGGGCGGCAAAAATGATTTGCGGGACAAGTACCTGTATGTTGCATTGAATTTTCTTTACGCGAAAATGGATTTTATCAAAAAAAATATTTCGGCTACTGATATTGAACTATTTCAGGGGGCGCAAAAAGGTTCCAAAGGGGCTGCCGCAGCAGATTTTATGCTTATCAAGTCATTAGAGAATCTTGAAAATTCCAAGAGCAGGGTTGCTGATTATATCAAGAAGCATATGGGTGGGGCCAAAAAAGAGGCTGAAGCCGACGATTATCTGGCGATGGTTCTTGGACAAGTGTCTCTTTTGGCTGAAAATAAAAAGCCGCCCGAAGATGGTTTAGATGATGGCGCCAAACCGTTGTTAAAGTAATTTCTATCCTTCGATTTCAGTGCCAAAGCAGCGTTGATAGTATTCGCCCAGAATTGGGCGCTCCAACTCATCACATTTGTTATAGAAGCTCAGACGGAAAGCCATTTCACGGTCTTTGAAAATTTTGGTGTTCTCTGCCCAGCTAATGACTGTTCGTGGAGACATCAGAGTTGAAAGATCCCCGTTTTTGAATCCTTCCCTTGTCAGGCTGGCGAGCCTTACCATTTTATCAATTTCTTCCCTTTTGAAATCTGGCATTTTGGCCTCGATGATTGCCATTTCGTCTTCGTGGGGGAGATAGTTCAGAATGGTTACAATATTCCAGCGGTCAAGTTGCCCTTGATTGAGCTGGTGTGTTCCGTGGTAAAGTCCGGTGGCATCCCCCAGACCAATAGTATTGGCGGTGGCGAATAGACGGAATGCCGGATGGGGGCGGATGACCTGATTTTGGTCGAGTAAGGTCAGTCGGCCTTCTGATTCCAGAATGCGCTGGATTACAAACATCACGTCTGGACGTCCAGCATCATATTCGTCAAAAGTCAAAGCCACAGGGTTCTGGATAGCCCATGGAAGAAGACCCTCTTTCCATTCGGTGATTTGCTTTCCTTCTTTCAGGACAATCATGTCCTTACCCAGTAAGTCGATCCGGCTGACGTGGCTGTCGAGGTTGATCCGGACACAGGGCCAGTTCAGACGGGCTGCAACCTGTTCGATATGAGTCGATTTTCCCGTGCCGTGAAACCCTTGAATCATCACACGACGGTTAAATGCAAATCCGGCGAGCAGGGCAAGAGTGGTATCGTGGTCAAATTGATATGTTTCATCTTTTAACGGGACGTTAGGCAGATCGTGACTGAAACCCGGAACTTCCCAGTCTGTATCAAGGCCGAATGTTTCGCGGATATTGTACATTTTATCCGGAATGGAGGTGTGGCGAGGATTATTCGGGGTCAAGGATGTGACGTCGAATGCCATCGCCATGGGCTCTTGTTTTGCGTCGGCCATAATGTGTTCTTATCTGTTTCTTTTTATCGTTCGGGCAGGACTTCGTATTTTTGGTATGCCATTTTCAGAATGGTATAGGCCATATTGATTTTCTTCAAGAGGTCTTCTGCCTGCGGATCGGGCCCCACATGATCCGGATGGTATTTTTTGACCAGTGTCTTATACCGTTCTTTAAGCTTTTCGGGCGTGACAGGGGGTTCAATGCCCATAATTGCCATGGCTTCAAGTTCTGGCGTATTCCGCGGTTGTTCCCTGTTAGGGGGAGCTTCGTCTGTAAAGTTATAGGTTTGCCACGCCCTTTGATGCAGTTTTTCATTGGCCATGTTGTCATAGCGGCGAGTTGGTCGATCCCATATGGTGCTTTTATTGATATGGTGTTCTATATCGACAGGGGACATGCCGGAAAAAAAGTCCCATGCTTTGTTATATTCTTGGACATGAGGCAGGCAAA
This sequence comes from Alphaproteobacteria bacterium CG1_02_46_17, assembly GCA_001871905.1. Lineage (GTDB taxonomy): Bacteria > Pseudomonadota > Alphaproteobacteria > Micavibrionales > Micavibrionaceae > UBA1573. The sequence continues at coordinate 116,243 of MNUG01000019.1, forward strand.
ACCAGTAATAATCACTCAATGCTCGGTCTTTGGGGGCGCGGTGTTCCGCGCATTCCCGACATTCCGGCATATCGCAGGTGCGCTGTCCCGGACGCGCTTTCTGGGCTGCGTCGGCAAACTCCGGAGAATTGGGTTTTAAAAATATCTTTGGCATCTTCTTCTTATGATAATGTAAAATAGTATAAAGGATCAAAATAAATGTCAGTTCGTGACCGTATTATCAAGACTTTGGAAGATGCGTTAACCCCTTTTTTCCTGCGTGTCGAGGATTTTAGTGAAAGACATGCTGGACATAGCGGATATCGTGAAGGGGGAGGGAGCCATTTTGATGTGTTTATCGTTGCTGATGCTTTCGAAAATAAGAGCCTGACCGAGCGTCATCGGATAATTTATACGCTTCTTGATACCGAGATTAAGGCAGGGTTGCATGCACTTAAGTTGAAGACTTTGACTGTTGCAGAAGCAAAAATGCGAAAAATGCTGTCCTGATCTAACCATTAGTTGATTTTCCATACCCATTGATATAAACTTTAGGATGTAACTTATTGGGGAGAATTGACTATGACATACAGGGAAAATGGATACGGGCTGCGTCTGGGGCAGCAAGGACAGTATATTGTCGGAGAGAGTGATGACGTCGATCATCAAAAGCACCAATCAACATTGATTAGCAAAAATATAACCATTCTTGGTCGAAGGACGTCTGTCCGGTTGGAACCGGAGATGTGGGACGCACTTTATGACGTTGCAAAGCGTGAAGATGCCACCATCCATAATATTTGTTCCTTGATCCATCTGCGGAAAGTTCAGGAAAGTACGCTAACTGCGGCGATTCGTGTTTTTCTTTTACTGTATTTTCGCGCGGCGGCTACCTCCGAGGGGCATATGAGGGCACGTCATGGAGATTTTAAAAATATGAAAGCGCGTGTCAGGGTGACTGACGAAATGCTCTGCCCATTAAGAGGTGGCAGGCGTCTTTATAGTGTTGGATGAAGAGATAAAAGAGGCAGGAAATAGAAAATCCTGCCTTCTTTTTTTATTGTTATGCTCTGCCCATTGACAGATATTTCTGGCGACGACGTTTAAGCAAGCGTTCAGAATCCCATGGGCTGAGTTCTGTCAGGCCTCTTTCAATTTGTTGACCAACTGTTGCAATGGCCTCCGCTCTTTGACGGTGGGCTCCTCCCAATGGTTCGGGGATAATTGCATCGATCAGCTTAAGAGAAAGAAGATCTTGTGCTGTTAGCTTTAAGGCTGCCGCAGCTTCTTCGGCATGTTGAGACGACCGCCAGAGGATTGATGCGCAGCCTTCTGGAGAAATTACGGAATAAATCGAATGCTCTAGCATATAAACGCGATCTGCTGTTGCAATAGCGATTGCGCCTCCAGAACCACCTTCACCAATCACAACCGAAATCATCGGGGTGCGAAGACGTAAGCAGGAGTCGATGGATTGTGCGATGGCTTCCGCCTGTCCACGGGCTTCGGCATCTACGCCCGGATAGGCGCCCGCAGTGTCAACCAGTGTAAGGACAGGCAGTTGGAACTGGCTGGCCATTTCCATGAGGCGAATGGCTTTGCGGTATCCTTCGGGACGGGCCATGCCAAAATTATGTTGGATGCGCGATGTTGTATCGCTTCCTTTTTCTTGTCCCATGACAACAACGGAGCGACCATTAAATCTACCCAGGCCACCGATCATGGCGTGGTCTTCGCCAAAGTTACGGTCCCCAGCCAAAGGGGTAAAATCTGTAATCAGTCCTTTGATGTAGTCCGAAAAATGTGGACGTTCCGAATGACGCGCGACTTGCATTTTTTGAGCGGCAGTCAATTTGCCGTAGGTATTCATCATCAGCTTTTCTGCCTTGGTTTCAAGGCGGCTGATTTCTTCTGCGATACTGAAATCCTTGCTGCTGGTCATATTTCGCAGCTCGGCAATTTTACCCTCAAGTTCTGCAATCGGTTTTTCAAATTCCAAAGCGATCATAGTTGATGAATTTCCTTCTTATTTTTGTTTTCGTCCCGCACAATAGCAAATCAGGCAGATCAACACAAATGCGACCTGCCTGATTTCAATAATAGTTGTTTATAAGATTAAGCTTCTTGTGCCAGAGGGTGAGCCTCTTCGACGGTTTTCTTAAGCTTTTTACCGATAATATGCGTATAAATTTGCGTTGTCGCAATGTCGGCATGACCCAGCATTTTCTGAACCGCACGAAGGTCAGCGCCATTGCTGAGCAGGTGGGTTGCAAAAGCGTGGCGAAGAATATGCGGAGATACGTGATCTTCTTCGATTTTTGCCGCGCGAGCCAGATCTTTCAGGAGCTGGGCAAAGCGTTGACGGGTCAGGTGTCCACTATCAGAAGTTCTGGATGGGAACAACCATTTGGATTGACGGGCTGCTTCTTCACCAGAGATGAATTGAGCACGAACATCTGTGTAGTGTCCCAGAGCTTTTTGTGCAGATTCGCTTAAAGGAACCATGCGTTCACGTCCGCCTTTTCCTTCAACCATAATGAACTGGCTACCTTCGGCGATGGCAGACATTGGAAGGCCAACGAGTTCGGAAACGCGCAGACCAGTTGCATAAAGCAATTCCAACAAGCAAACCAAACGCAGGCTTTCCGCGCCACCTTGTTCTCCGGCAACTTTGATCAAAGTATCAACTTCACCTTCGCTCAATGTTTTTGGCAGAGTACGGGTTTGTTTCGGGCTTTCGATTCCTGATGTAGGATCTTCGGAACGAGTATTTTCAGAAACAAGGTAACGGTAGAACTGGCGCAAAGCCGACAAGCGACGAGCCACGGTTCTGACAGCAATCTGATTCTTGTTTTGACCTTTGACGTGGATCTTAGTCCCGAGATCCTGCAAATAGGATTTCAGGTCTTCGGTTGTGGCAGCATCGATTTCTTTGCTGCGTGTGCTACGCAAATACAGGCTGACATCAGCCAAGTCGCGCCAATAGGCGTGACGTGTATTGAGCGCTGCACCACGTTCAGTGGTAAGCATATCTAAAAATGAGTCTACCGTTTTAGACAGAACGGGTTTCGGCATTGCCGGACGACCTGGACGAGCCATAGCTTTTTCTCCTTATATTCTCCAGTATATTTTCCGAATTATTTTCGGATTATTCTTGTTTAACACTCAACCCCACAGAATTGAGAGTATTGAACATTTCTGTTGTCGTGACAAGTTTCGTATATTCGAAATCTATCACAAATCAGCTTATTCAACCTTTCAAAAACCACCTGAACGAACGTTTCTTCGGTTGTCCTTTTTCAGGCTACTCAGAATGTCACACAAAGGCATTACATAATTGCAAGATGCTGTCAAGACAAAAAGATTGTCATAAAAACATTTTAAGGGGCGTTTTGGAGGTCTGTATATTAGGGGTTAATATATTTTCCCATATATGTCAGTGTGTTATTTGGAGCTTGTCTTTTTCTCGCGCTGCAAAAAACATTTAACCTTTGATGAAAAAAATCCCTATGTATGTGGGTAACTTGTTAATCGTCTATAGAAAATATCGCGAAAAATCCGATTGCCAGTGAATGATTCGTATAAAGTTCAGGAAAATAAAGTTCAGGAAAATTGATTCTATTCATTTTCGGGTTCAAGTGTCTCTGACGTTTCACCCTCTGAGTCAGATTCGCTTGGTTGTGACGGTTGCTCTGGCTCTTTCTTGTCTTCCTCGATGGTATCCGTATCGTCCTCTTTATCTGGCAGAACAGGGGTTTCCGGTTGCTCAATTTCCTTGCTTTCGGGCGAGATCATGGCACGGTCACGGGCTTGGGCTATCAGATTGTCTCTGATTTCACCCTCCTGAGGACCAAGTTTTAGCAGGAGAGCCAAGGGAAGGTCGTTAATCTTTTTCAGCTCTTCCTTATCTTTGAGAGGGGGCGGGAGCTTGCCGATGCTGGCTAGAGCTATAATGGAAATTTGATCTGTTTTATTCAAATCCTCAATGGATTCGGGGGGGGCTAACTCTGTCGCGGTGACATAGATTCTGGAAGCATTAATGAATTTTTGAGTCTCGTCTTGCCCAGATGCCGGTCCAAGCAGCCCTTTACAGAATAGATCAACTTTATCCCAAAGGGCGTTATTGCTGCTCCTAATATTCTCAGGGAGTGCTTTTTGTTCCAGACAGGCCAGACCTGATTCTTGCGCCCAAAGCATGGCGGTGACGCCTGCTTCTGCTGCTTCCGAGGTTGGTGGGCTGTCTTGATTGGCAGTATATAGCTTAAGAAGCTGATCCATTGAGCCATACTCCAGCAGCTTCGTGAGGCGCAAGGAGTACATATCCAGAGGAAATTCTTTACTAACAGTGGGGTAGTCACCTTCATCAGCGGTGACGCTTACCAATCTGTTGATGTTCAGGTGGCGATCCTCTGACTTTTGATCTTGGGCGGACAGAGCAGAGAGTTTCTGTAATAGAGATTTTCTGGACAGGTTCTTCCAGTCCTCTCCAGCACTGAAATCATCGCTATCGGGAGCAAGGGTTAATTTTTCAAGTGCTGCCAGATTTTCAGACGACTTGATCGTCTGGATGTCGGGGGCAGCTTTCGATAATCCCTCATTATCCTTGTTGTCATGTAACGGCGTAATCTTGCTGGGCATAATAGGAAGTGTATGTGTTGTGCCGGTTTGGGGCGTTGCTACGCTTTCTTCGGCGAAAGAGCCTGAAATGGGCAGAATAAGTAATCCTGACAGCAAGATTAATCCAGTCAAGGGCAGCTTAAGCTCAAATTTTCTGGAAGAAGAAGGGGAGTGCATCATGGGAAAAATGCGCCTTGTCGGGTTGTTGTTAAGAGTTGTTGGTAGAAGGGGAAACTTCTTTGGTGACGGTTTGTTGGGGAACTGTAATATCTGCTACGCCCAGATAGATACCGCCAGCAATCAGAGCCAGAATAAGCATAGCAAGCACAGTTTTAATAAATTTCATAGCGTCTCCTGATTTGTGATGCATTTTGAGATTCGAGTAAAATGAATGATTTGTTCTATATAATGCTTAAATTCCCTTTATGAATAGTGGTTTTTCATTTATTTATTGCACATGATTGAAATTGAGCATTGTCAGGAAGACGTTAAAACACTTTTGGATCGCCCGATTGTCCTGGTCGGGATTATGGGTGTAGGAAAAACAACCGTTGGTCGCTTATTGGCTTCGCGCCTCGGGTGGTCGTTCTATGATACGGATGATGAAATTGTCCGGTTGGTCGGAAAATCCATTTCGGATATTTTCTCGGAAGACGGTGAACCAGCGTTCCGTGAGCTGGAGCGCACGACGATTAAACATCTGCTATCTCAGGGGCCATGTATAATTTCATCCGGTGGGGGTGGGTTTACTGTGCCCGAGACAACGCAGGCAATCAAAGAACGCAGTCTTGCTTTGTGGATGGATGCTCCCATTCACCTGTTGGTCGATCGTACCAAGAGTGGGGATCGACCATTGTTAAAGCATGGGAATCCAGAGGATGTATTACAAAATCTGCTTGATCGACGGCGAGTCTATTATGCTCAGGCTCATGTTCACGTTCTGGATGATGGTCTGACCCCTGAAGAAATGGCCAATCGGGTGCTGCTGCAAATACGGGAATATCTATATGATCGTGCTTCGGATCAGGAAAAAGAATCTTTTGTTCCTGATGCTATGTGTATGACCGTGACTGTAACAGATCGCAGTTACCCGATTTTTATCGGAAGCGGTCTGATCAAGCAGCCGGAATTGTGGCTGGCGCATGAGTTGCAGGGTAGAGATGCCTTTATTATAACCGATTATAATGTCCGCGAGCGGATAACAGATTCTTTTGTGAAAACACTAAAGCCCTTGATGAAATCTGTATCCATGATGGAACTGGCCCCCGGGGAACAAACAAAATCATTCGAACGGTATCAGGCTGTTTTAGAATGGATGATTGATAATGGAGTCAAGCGTGACTCGGTTGTGTTTGCTGTTGGTGGGGGTGTGATCGGAGATCTGGCCGGATTTGCTGCTGCGACCATTATGCGTGGAGTTGATTTTATTCAGGTGCCGACCACTTTACTGTCTCAAGTTGACAGCTCTGTCGGGGGCAAAGCCGCAATCAATTCCAAGTCGGCTAAGAATATCGTCGGGACATTCTATCAGCCTCGTACAGTTGTTATTGATCTGGACACCTTGATGACATTACCGCGTCGTGAGTGGTTGTCGGGTTATGCCGAGATCGTCAAGTACGGGTTGATCGGTGATGAGGCTTTTTTTGAGTGGTTGGGAGAAAATGGCGCGTTGATGCTGGACGGGAATTTGAGCCAGACCATGCGTGCCATTGAAACCGGATGCCACAAGAAGGCCGAGATCGTAGCCAACGACGAAAAGGAAAAAAGCGGAGAGCGGGCCTTGCTTAATTTTGGGCACACTTTTGCCCATGCTCTTGAGGCTAACGCCGGATATGATGGTACATTGCTTCATGGTGAGGCGGTGTCCATCGGAATGGTGTTGGCCGCACGATTGTCCCAGCGTTTGGGGTATCTTGCTCAAGATGATGTGGACAAGATTTATAACCATCTCCATTCTTTGGGGCTTAAGACAGAAATTCGTGACGTTGGATTCAAAACCCCCGTCACGGTCGATGACTTGATTTCTGCAATGAAGAAGGACAAGAAGACCGATGTGCATGGGTTGAAATTTGTTATTCTAAAGCGTATTGGGGATGCCGATCTGGAATCAAGTGTCGATGAAGCTTTGGTCGTAAGTATTCTTGAAGGGTCTATGTAGTAAATGACAATAGGGTTGATTATCTCTCTTATCGGTATTCTTATACTCCTTATTTTATCAGCTTTCTTTTCTGGTTCCGAGACGGCCTTGACCGCGGTGTCGCCAGCGCGGATGCATTCAGCAGAAAAGAATGGAGATAAACGTGCGAAGTTGGTCAATAAAATTCTTTCCAATAAGGAGCGCATGATCGGCGGATTGTTGTTGGGAAACAATATCGTCAATATTACCGCATCATCGGTGGCTGCCGGAATGTTGATTGCCCTGTTCGGGGATAGTGGGGTCGTTTATGCGTCGGCTATCATGACGGTTCTGGTCGTTATTTTCTCGGAAGTTCTTCCCAAGACCTATGCATTGCATCACGCCAATACGATGGCGTGTTTTGTTTCGCCGATTGTCTATGCAGTCATCTATGTTTTTGCTCCAGTTACGGCGGTTATTACCAGAATTGTCAGGCTCTCTTTGGCGGTATTCGGAGTCGATATCTCGAAAGTTCAGGCCGGTGCCCACCTTGAGATGTTGCGCGGTGTGATCGATATGCATACTGGCCCTGAAGAGGATGTCCAGAAGCAGCGTTCCATGTTGCGTTCTATCCTTGATCTTGCCGATGTGTCTGTCGATGAGGTTATGATTCACCGTAAGAATGTTGTGATGCTTAATCTGGATGAACCGATCGAGGTTCTTGTTGATGAGATTATGAAGTGTCCATATTCGCGGATTCCGTTATATCGTGAAAGCCCTGACAACATTGTCGGTGTTATCCATACCAAATGGTTGCTGCGTGAGTTGAAAAGTGTCCGTGGTGACTTCTCGCAGATTGATCTGGAAGAAATTGCCAATGATCCGTGGTTTATTCCGGACACCACGATTTTGTACGACCAGTTGCAGGCATTCCGTGATCGGGGTGAACATTTTGCTTTTATTGTTGATGAATACGGCTCTTTTGAAGGGATTGTCACGCTCGAAGACATTCTGGAAGAAATTGTCGGTGAAATTACCGACGAGCATGACAACCATATCAGGGGGGTTCGCGTTCAGCCCAACGGGTCGTACATGGTCAACGGGGATGTAACCATTCGTGATCTGCGTCGAGAGCTTGATTGGGAATTGCCGGACGATGATTATTGCACTGTGGCCGGTTTATTATTGTATGAAACCAGACAGGTTCCCAAAGCCGGACAGAGATTCAAATTCCACGGTTTCCACTTTGAAGTTATCAGACGTCAGCGTAACCAGATTACGCTTGTCCGGATTATGCCGCCGCAAGCGGTTGTGTCCGCAGAAGCCATTTCGCAATAATCTCAATCTGGTCGTCTCTGTAAAGGGACGGGATATGGCCACAGTCGGGCATGATGACCAGATCCATGGCATCTCCAACTTTTGTGGATTGCATTTTCTCTGCGACTTTCGCAGGAAAAAGTGTTGATAGTCCCCCGCGCAGTGCCAGTGTCGGTTGGGGGATATGCTCCCAGAGCTGCATCAAATCGATTTTTCCCAGCGGTTCCTTCTTAAACATCACGGCAATTTTGTCATCCATATTGCGGGCGTATTTTCCAGCAGCGTTTTTACGGAGGTAGGTTGTTGCGAAATGCAGCCATTGGTCTTCGTTCATGTTTCCGCGAGAATAGGGGCTGCCCAATGTCATTTTGAGCAAGGGAACAAGGTCTTCAATTTTTTCGTATTCAGCCGTCACAGTGATATATTGCGCGATAAATTGCAGATCGGCCTGTGGGACTTCAATTCCCACATCATCAAGGATCAGCCGGCGTATCGGTGAGTTCTCGCGTGCAGCGATATAAAAGCCAAGCAAGCCCCCCATTGAAGCTCCAAGCCAGTCGCAAGAAGCAGGGGCTGTGCAGCCGATCTCTTTTAGCAAGGAGTCGAGGTCGGTGAGATATTGGGTAAAGTTATAGTCATGAGGATCATCGAAATAATCGCTGTCGTTGCGGCCCGCCATGTCGATGGCGACAACCCGGATGTTGTTGCGGGTCGATAGATATTCGCCAACATATTTAAAGTCGCCCGAATTCCCAGTGAGACCATGAACACAAACCAGAGTGTTTTCAGGCGGGTTGTTTCCTCCCCATATTTTGTAGTGGAGTTTGTAAGCCTTCTTCGATGGCGTGTACGTGTCGAGTGTATGTGTTTCCATGGTCATTCATAATAGTTCGTTTGCGACTTTTTGCATCTGTTATCATCGAAATTCATCGAAAATGGTGAATTTTGTGTAGTGAAAATCCCTGCCTCTTTCGTGGCAGGGCGAAGTGTGCTGTTTGTACGTGGGTTTATCTTTACACAAACTTTGGAAAAAGTAAAGGATTTAATTCCTATGACGGTATCATTGTTTTTTGGGCATTCGCCATCACAATCTCGATCAGCTTACGTTCATCTCCAAGATATTCACCAAAGGCGGTAGATTTTATGAGGGAGCATTTTGTCTTGCCATTAAAGAAGTCCGTGATGCAGTCTGGTGATGTTCCATCAATGATAAAGGTATCTATCCCATAGCCTGCAGCGATTCTTGCTGCTTCGAGTTTTGTTTCCATCCCCCCGCGTGAATGATCCCCAATCGGGCCTGTTGCCGCGAGAATTATGTTTGTATCAACATGTTCGATGATAGGGAGATGTTTTGCATCAGTATTTTTCTTAGGATTGGATGTATAAAATCCATCGACATCTGTAATCAAAATAAGCGTGTCTGCCCCATCTGCTGCGGCGGCAAAGGCAGAGAGGGTGTCATTATCACCAAACCTGATTTCTTCGGTTGCGACGGTATCGTTTTCATTCGCAACAACCATTCCACCTAAGGCACGAATGGTTTTCATGGTTCCTTGAATGTTTGCGAAGCCATCAGTTGTTGACAGACTTTTTTTGGTTACAAGGACTTGTGCCGGAGCTATGCCGTGTGGAATTGAGGCTTGCTGGTATAGTCCCATCAATTTGATTTGACCAAAGGCTGCATAGGCCTGTTTTTCTGCGGTTGTTTTTGGGGCAGGTCTATTTCCCAGCACGCGTTCCAGTGCAATTGCACCTGAACTGGTCAACGAAAATTCCCGATCAAGAGTATTGAGATTCGATATGAATTTTCTGACCCAGTTGTGATGGACAATATTTTTTTCGGTACAGGCTATCTTATTGGATCCAATTTTGGCCATGAAGCGGCGGGTTGCCGCAATACGTTCAAGCAGTTGCGTCTGGCCCTTGGTAGCTATTATCTGTGGGGTTGTCATCTCTATCACGTTCGTTTTTTTCTTCTTTTATAATTTCCACCAGTTTGAACAAAAGAGGGCGGATGCCTTCTTTTGTCACGCCTGAGATGAGCCACGGTCGCACACCAAGTTCGTTTTCAAACTGATCTGCTATATTTACCATAATTTCTTTGTCAACGGAATCAATTTTATTCAGGGCGATAATTTCGTGCTTATCCGAGAGGTCAGCGCCATATTCTTCCAATTCATGCCGGATGATATGATAGCTTTCTAAAGAATCGTCTGAAGTAATATCTATAAGATGCAGTAAAACCGCTGTTCTTTCGATATGACCGAGAAAACGTGTGCCTAGACCGATGCCTTCATTGGCTCCCTCAATAAGTCCGGGAATGTCCGCCAAAACAAAGTCATAATTCTCGACCTTTACGACGCCGAGATTCGGGTGAAGGGTCGTAAAGGGATAATCTGCAATTTTTGGCTTGGCAGCTGAGTTGGCCGCCAGAAAAGTTGATTTTCCGGCATTAGGCATTCCGACCAGACCAACATCGGCAATCAGTTTCAAGCGTAACCAAATACCCATTTCCTGACCGGGCCAGCCGGGGGTGCATCTGCGGGGAGCCTGATTGGTTGGGCTTTTATAATGGGCATTGCCGAATCCTCCGTCACCACCACGAAGAAAAACTTTGCGTTGGCCCGGTTCCGTGAAGTCGATGAGGACTTCTTCTTTGTCTTCGTCAAGAAGTTCAGTGCCGACTGGAACGCGCACAATGACGTCTTTTCCGTCTGATCCTGTCCGGTTACGCCCCATACCATGATGGCCTTTTTCAGCCTTGAAATGCTGGGTATAGCGGAAATCAACGAGGGTGTTGAGATCTTTAACGCACTCGACAATGACATCGCCGCCACGGCCTCCGTTGCCTCCATCGGGGCCACCGAATTCAACGAATTTCTCGCGGTGAAATGATACGCATCCGGCACCGCCATCTCCGCTTTTGAAATAAATTTTTGCTTCGTCGAGAAATTTCATTTTTGCTTTTCCTAAACAAAAACCCGCCGAGGAGGGCGGGTTTTCAAATCCTTGTATGTCGTATTATTCCGCCGCTTGGGGCTGTTGTACGTCGTTGCTTGGTACAACATGAACAATCGGACGATCGTCTTCGTCACGAGTGAACAGAACTTGTCCATCAATCAAAGCAAACAGGGTATGGTCTTTACCGATACCAACATTTTTGCCTTGTTTGTATTTTGTTCCGCGTTGACGGATGATGATGTTTCCGGGAATAACAAATTCTCCGCCAAAACATTTCACGCCCAAACGACGACCCGCTGTGTCGCGTCCGTTTCTCGAGCTACCGCCTGCCTTCTTGTGTGCCATAATATAATTCCTTTCGCTTGCGTGCCTGCCAAATTAATTAGGCGGCTTTGATTTCCGTGATTTTGATGGTGGTCAGCAACTGACGGTGACCGTTTTTACGACGATAGTTCTGACGACGGCGTTTTTTGAAGATGATAACTTTATCTCCACGGCCTTGTTCAAGAATTTCTGCCACAACTTTTGCGCCCTCGATAATCGGTGCGCCAACTGTGGTTTGATCGCCGTTCGAGATCATCAGAACGTCGGTGATGTCGATTTTTGCGCCAACTTCGGCGTCAATTTTTTCGACTTGAAGATAGGTGTCTTGGGCAACTTTATATTGCTTTCCACCTGTACGGATTACTGCAAACATGGTTTTACCTTTGCTTCTTTCGACAAATCCCCTTTGAAAAGGGGTCTTTTTGGTTGGTATAAATATTAACTTAGTTTGGCGCTTATAAACGATTTATTTACCCAATGTCAAGAAACTGTTGCTTGGAGTATTTGAATCGTGTCCCATGAATTTCCCACATCCGTTGACTTACGTAAAAGGTCTTCCCCGATTATCTCTATTTATGGAGATTCGGGGGAATTTGAGCTTACCAAGCTGATCTGGGATCTGATTCCAGGCTTTGACGTTGTTGTATCCACCCCACAGACGAGGGAAGAGCTGTTTGCAGAGGCCTATGATAGTGCCGTCGTATTTGTCCTTGTGGATGATGCTTCCGAGGGAAGTCTTGAGATCGCAGAGCAATTAAGTCAGATTCCGGGGGTTGTTGCAGACGTCATCGCGATTACACGTGAGCCGGATATCCGGAAGAGGTTGCATATTCTATCGGCTAAATATGATGCCATATATAATATGGAAATATTAGGGCTGCCGGATTTCACAAATATTTTTAATCATAAGCTGAAAAAAGGGATTATGCGCCTGAATGCACGTCTGCAGGAGGACGAATATAATGCCTTTTTGGGGTTTTTGTCAGTGTCTGCCGATGCATTTATCGTGTTTGACCGTCAGAAGCGCATCTTTTATGTCAGTCAGCATTATTTGAAATTATACCCCAAAAGCCGTGAATTGTTTGTGCGTGGCACGCCTGTTCAAAAAGTATTCGAGGCCATCGCCAGAGAAATGGGGGTGGGGCAGCATGACCCGAGATATCAGGATGCCCTGGATTTCTGTATCAAACTGCAAGGTCAGTTTGAATTCCGTCTCGATAATGGGACACATTTGAGGATGACTGCAGTTGATTTGCCTCATGAGCAGGGGACTATTGTTTCGACCACCAATATTACAACCTATAAAGAGCAGGAATATGCTTTGGCCAAACAGCAGGCTTTGTTGGAGAAGGCATTGAGTGCCGAGCAGGAAGCCAGTTCTTTACAAAAACAATTTATCAGCATGGTTAGTCATGAATTCCGTACGCCGTTGGCGATTGTCGATGGAAACGCCCAGATTCTGGAGCGTTTAGGCAAGTGTATGTCGGATGATGAGATGAAAGTCAGGCTTCGGACTATCAGATCCGCTGTGTCTCGTACTGTGAATATGATGGAAGCTGTTTTATCCTCCAACCTTCTTAAAACCGGAAAACTTGATTTGAATGTCGAGAAATTCGATATTGCGGAACTGGTCACTCTTCTCTCAGAAGAGCAGGCCAATCTGGCGCGCGGCCATAAAATCCGTACCCACATCAAATTGGAACAGACGAATGTTGTCATGGACAAGAAGTTCGTTACCATCATTTTGACCAATTTATTATCCAATGCTGTCAAGTTTACCGATCCGGAGAACGGAGAAGTTGATATTACTCTCATGACTGGGCCTCGGGGATTGCAGCTGGCAGTTTCTGATAACGGAGTTGGAATACCTGAGGAGGAGATGGAGGAGATCTTTAACAGATTCTTTCGTGCATCAACTTCCAGTGGTCGTCCCGGATCGGGGGTCGGTCTGTCATTGGTGCGCGATTTGGTGCGTTTGCACAAAGGGGAGATCAAGGTGGAGAGTATCGTCGGACAGGGGAGTTCTTTTATCCTGAATTTCCCTTATGAGTTCTCTCTTGAGCAAGACGTTGCAAATCTATAGACTCTATTTGAATCATAGTTATTAAGTTTAAGTGAAGCGGAGAAGCCATATGGCAGAAAATAGAAAAATTCTGGTTGTTGAGGATGAGCGTGAATTGTGCAGCATTCTTTATGCAGATCTGACCAGCCGTGGCTATGAAGTCGAGCTGGCTAGAAACGGTCAGGAGGGACTTGAGAAACTCCAGACGATTGAGCCGGATATTGTTATTTGTGATCGGGCTATGCCGGTGATGTCGGGATACCAAATGTTGGAGCGTATTCGTGGATCGTACCCACAATATAAAAATTTGCCGATTATATTTTTGACAGCTTTGACTGATCCGCGCGACAGGCATTCTGTTGATCACTTGAATCCGACGGCCTATCTTGAAAAGCCAGTTAATCTCGACAAATTGGCAGATACAATTGCCAAAGTTTTTGCTTCTTGAGTTCTTATATTTATGAATTCTGCGCTTTCAGGTGGACGTCCTTATCTCATTCTTTTTTGGGGAATTATAATTCTTTGCCTGTCCGGTTGTGAGTTGTCCGGAGGATATTCCACGAACAAAAATGAAAGTACGCAGGCGGTGGCTCTCCATGTGCCGCCAACACCCGTCAACACTTCAAAAGCGGCCAGTAGTAAAGTCGATTATATCGTCGTCCAGAAACAGGCCCGGTTGCTGTCCTTGTGGAAAGACGGGCGTGTTCTCAGAACCTATTCGGTTATGGCGATGGGAGAGAACCCTGTCGGCCATAAAGTTTATGAGGGGGATGAGCGTACTCCGGAAGGGCAATATTACATTGATGAGAAGCATGTCAGTCAGAATTTCCAGAAATTTTTAGGTATATCTTATCCGAACCAACAGGATAGCTTGCTTGCCAAGCGATTTGGGGTTTCTCCAGGTGGTCAGGTTGGTATTCATGGAGACCGTGGGGGTATGTCTGGATTTTTCCAACGCTATGATAGAAACTGGACAGATGGGTGCCTTGCTATCAGGAACAAGGATATCGAGGAGGTTTATTCCTTGGTCGAGGTTGGAACTCCTATTCTTATTAAGCCATAATCTTCACTTTATGATGCTTAACTATTTGTTTTCATTTTATATATTTGCGCATTGCATAAAGCGCATAAATATATTGCACAAACTGCATAGCTTTTGTATATTTCGCACTGCACTGTCATTTTTAGTGAGGAGAATCGATCGTGGTTGCTGCGGATATTGCATGGATGCTGGTTGCGACAGCTTTGGTTTTGTTGATGACCCCCGGGGTCGCGTTTTTCTATGGCGGGATGGTTCCTCTTAGAAGCGTGGTTTCTACCAAATTGCAAAGTTTTGCCGCTATGGGCTTTGTTACCCTGCTATGGGCTATATGTGGATACTCTTTGGTGTTCTCTGGTGATAAGGGTGGCTTGATCGGGAATTTCGATTATTTCATGTTGAACGGGGTAGGGATGGAACCTAACCCTGATTATGGTTCAACCATTCCCCATGTTCTGTTTATGTTGTTTCAATGTACTTTTGCCATTATTACCCCAGCCCTGATTACCGGAGCTGTTGCTGAGCGTGTCCGGTTCAAAGCTTGGCTGGTCATTATGGCTTTGTGGTCTTTGATGGTTTATGTGCCTGTTGCCCATTGGGTTTGGGGGCCTGGCGGATGGATTGCCGGAATGGGTGGTCTTGATTTCGCAGGAGGGATGGTTGTTCACATGACCTCCGGTTATGCTGCGTTGGTGGCTGCCGTGATGTTGGGGAACCGTCGTAATTTTAAACCTGACGAGCATAATAGTTTTTCTGCCCTGATGGTTCTTTTGGGAGGAACTTTATTATGGTTCGGATGGATCGGTTTTAATGCAGGGTCGGCTTTGGCAGCTAACGGGTTGGCGGCTCATGCTGCGGCGACCACTATTCTGGCTGCTGCTGCCGCGATGTCAACATGGATGATTTGTGACTGGATGGTACATGGCCGTCCGACAGCGATCGGGTCTGCAGTCGGGGCTGTGGCAGGGT
This sequence comes from Alphaproteobacteria bacterium CG1_02_46_17, assembly GCA_001871905.1. Taxonomy (GTDB): domain Bacteria; phylum Pseudomonadota; class Alphaproteobacteria; order Micavibrionales; family Micavibrionaceae; genus UBA1573. Next base: position 131,627 of record MNUG01000019.1, read on the forward strand.
TGGTTGCAATTACACCTGCGGCTGGTTTTGTGTCCTTACAATCGGCTATGTTGATTGGGCTGGTGACTGCAATAGCATGTAATTATGCAACCCGGCTGGTTAAAGAAAAGCTGCATACGGATGATACCGTTGACGTTTTTGCATGCCATGGTGTTGGCGGAACGATGGGGGCTATTCTCACTGCTGTTTTTGCCACAACAGAAATTAATCCTGCCGGAGCCAATGGTTTGCTGTCTGGTGAAACTCAATTATTTACAGCGAATGTCATCGGTTCCATGGCGGTTATCGCTTACACCATGATTATGACTTTCATTGTGTTCAAGGTTGTCTCTATGTTTATGAAGGTTCGCGTGAGCGAGACGGAAGAAAAGTCCGGTCTTGATGCCTCGCAGCATGGAGAACGTGCTTTCGTATTGAGATGATTCGAAACTCGTTTTTTTAAGGTTAAGAGTTTTTACTGTGAGTCCATTCCTTGCCCCGTTTTCACATTCCTGTGGAGCGGGGCTTTTTTTATAATTCATCCCGCCTGTTTATTAGTGCGCCGCAATATAAAGTTGCGACATCATGCGCCTTGAACAGAACGGCTATCTGTACCAAGCTGAGGTACTTATCACGAGGAGATTTTCTATGTTCAAAATTTCAGCAGTAGTTTTTGTAATAGCAGCCCCGACCTTAATGGGAATTTTGGCGGTTGCTGTTATGGCGACCCCGTCTTTGATGAATGAAGGAGCCAAATGGATTTCCGCGGCAGCAGGGATTGGTTTACTATTATCGTTGCCAATCAGTTATTTCATCGCCAGATCAATTGATTCCGTTATCAAGAAAGGCTAGACCTTTTTAAGGTTCAGGATCTTCTTTTACGGTTTTTATCAGAACTCGTGTCGGGTGCGCGGATGGTGCGTGGCCGGCCTTGAAAAATTCCTTTTCAATCATGTAGTTCATCAGGCACGCGTCTCCGAGATTAATCAGGAAATAGTCGGGAATACTGTCTGCTCCGGAACCTATTTTCCCAACATAGTGGTCGAATACCAGATGACGGCGTTCTGCCTCTTCCTTCTTCAGCATATGGTGGAATTCAAGGTCATGAAATTTCTTGTTTTCAACATCCAGCGATTGGACGTGAGAGCGAGTTCCCAAATTCATCGGGATAATGTGCAGTTCCAATACTGCACGGTGTCCCCCGCCTTTTATTTCACTGAGTTGGCGTAATGTAATGTTGATGTCCATTTTTTCGGAGAAATAGCGGCTGGCTTTATTCAGGGCGTCTGACAGGGCTGCTGCTGCACTGTTATCAGAGAAACCTTCAACAATCACGCGCGACTGTTTGTCAAAAATGTGGCTGCCGGACTCTTCAGTTCCGGAGTATGTTCGCCATGTCTTCAGTTCGTTCAAAAGACTGATAATATCCGCTGCGTTGTTGCGAATAAAATCCGATAAAGAGATTGCTTTTGCCGCAGAATCCGCAGTTTGATCGGAGGCCAGAATCTCTGCATGTTCCGTCTCAATTATAATATCCTGAATATCTTTTAAGCCAGTTCTAGTCATAAGCTGAATATAGAACGTTTAGGCTGAAACGCAAAGGGGGATGTTATGTCATTATTTCAACGCTCAGGAAGGGATGGACGTATTGTTGTCGATGATTTTTTTTCTAAGGTTAGGGGTGAGTATATAGGTCATTGTTACAATCATCAGTGTCATTGCTCCACCAAAGACAACAGAGGGAACCAGTCCCATTAGACGGGCCGCGGTTCCTGATTCAAATGCTCCGATTTCATTTGATGAAATCACAAACATCGAGCTGATTGCTGAAACGCGCCCACGCATATTATCCGGTGTTAGAATTTGTTTGAGAGTGGTGCGGATCACCACGCTGATTGTATCGAACAGTCCACTGGCTGCCAGAAACAAAATAGACAGCATAAAAGATGTGCTCAGACCAAACCCGATCATGCATACTCCGAAAGCACCAACAGTCCAGAGCATCCGAACTAGTGGGAATGTTTGCATCGGACGTACAGCAAAATATAGTGCAGCGAGAATTGCACCAAAGGCAGGGGCGGTTCTGAGAAGCCCTAACCCCTCCGGCCCGACATGAAGAACTTCGCTGGCATAGGCGGGGAGCATGGCCACCGCTCCGCCAAACAGAACCGCAAACATGTCAACGGTCATGACGGTTAGTAGCATGCGGTGAGTGATGATAAATTTCCATCCTTCGATAATATTTTTCATGGCCGGCTGCCCAGTCTGGATTTTGTCGTATAGCCGGATATTTTTGATGTTGATTATACAAAGAAAAGCCAGTGACATGAAGGAAACAGGGAGCATCCATGCTGCGTTGGCTCCGGCAAAGCCGTAGGTGAGGCCTGCAAGAACAGGGCCGGTCATCACTGCAATCTGGACGGCTGTATTGCTCCATGCGCTTGCAGATGAATAATCCTTGCGCTCAATAATCTGGGGTGTCAGAGAAAAATATGATGGCATCATAAAGCTGCGGGCTATGCCGGATATAAATACTCCGACAAAGAGCATAGGAACGAGATGATCGTGGGAAAGAGGAGTATATCCCCCACCCAGAATTAGCATCGCCCCCATATTGAGAACCAGCATGGCAACACAGTACATATAGACACGTTGTGGCGTTGATATATCTACAACATAACCGGAAAAGAAGGCAGATAAAATTGCCGGAATGGCCTCGGTTAGTCCAATTAGCCCCAAAAGAAATTCGGATTTGGTCAGGGAATATATTTGCCAGCCCACAATAACAGCCATGGCTTGTAATGCCATGTGCCCGAACATGCGGGCCATAACCAGAAGCCTGAAATTCGGCAGTCTGAGAATATCTATAGAGAGAGCCATCTGGATTTTATGATTATTTTTTATGACGAGTAAGCCAAGCAGCAGCGTAGCCGCAGATTGGAATAATGTCCAGATGCTTCTCTTTGGCATATTGGACAAGCAGTTCCATCAGCTTTCCTGCGGCACCTGTTCCACGCAGTTCGGGCGGGGCAAAAACATAGTCGATATACAGGATGCTTTCATCTAAACGGTAGCGGGCATAAGTTGTATAGCCATCAATCTGGTATTCGAATTGGCTGTCTTTTATATTATTTATCAGCGGTATCAATTGTTGTCCTAATCTCTGGCCTGAAAGAAAGATATATTTTAACGGACGGGGGAAAGGGCCAGTTTATTATCCACGGTGTTACTAAAAGGAGTTACAGTATATCCGGAATCATAATGTATTTTTGATAAATCTGACAAGTTTAGCCCTAACTGTCCCAATGTTTTGTTTCCGCGGAAACATTCTGCAGGATAGGAAAAACAATCATAGTAAAATCTAACGGCTAAACCATAACGTTCGATCAGACCGTTATGATGTACGAGTTGATTATATACTTTGGTGGCTGCATTGCCATTAGCCAATGCGTTCGGGTCAGATTTAAGTGTATTCTCCAATGTGTCCAGAGCGTCCTTCATGTGGGGCATATCTGGAGCAAATTTGTTTTCATTGCAGGCTTTCGCATCTTTATATCCTGCGCGGGAGAGCATTTCTGATCCTATAATTTGAACTGTATGGGCATCTGCTTCGATTGTCAGTACCAGATTTTCTTGTGATGAAACATCCAGTTCACGCATTGGGGAAGCAAACCCGGCATATTTCTGGGCAGTATGTTGCATTTCATGCACGCTGGCCGCTATGAGACATCCCATATCGGCTTTAGGGGAGTCGTTTATAATGATGGTGTCATATTCTGTGAAGTTCATTGCGTAGTTGAGGTTGGACGCCCCTGACTCACTCTTTGGATCAACAAAACACAAAGCTCCGTTGACTTCAGAAAAACCATGAAGAAGTTCAGCAGTCATGGGAGTTCTTTGCATAATGGACAAAATATTTTTGGCTTTGTTTTGGATATCGGGAGAGCCCGAGCTTTCGGGATGGCGTATGGAAACACATTGTGCGCGTGAGTCTTTCAGATAGGAAAGCCCACTGATCCGGTTATACATTTCCGCGACGTCATCGGTCGGGGAAGCTGGGCTTGTTTGTGTGGAAAACGCACAGGCAATACCAATTGCCACAGCGCCAAAGGCTGATTTCGTCTTGATCATATTTTTTCCCTGTTATGCTTTTTTTATTATATTAGAAATATGCCATCCTTTTATGCTGTGATGCAAGAAATAATGGCGAGATTTACAAGATGGGCCAATTTACGGGAGCAGGTCAGGCCAATTATATTTGGGTATAAACTCCCCCTTAATAATCTTATGTATAAACTGGTTCCAAATTATGGGGCTGTGTATGAGCGGAATTACAGATAAATTTTCAAAAGCTGCAGAAAGCAATATGGGTACGACGGAAGTTAATGCCCATCTGATCAAGCATTTATCAGGGGTCAAGTCGCCAGAAGGGTTTACCAACCGCCCAGAATTTGAAAGGCGATATCTTGAAATGGCCCGTGAAAACCTCGCGGAGACCTATTTGCTCCGGCGGGTTCAGAACAAAGAGCAATTCGGTACACAAGAGGCCGTTCGTCATATTGATCGTCTTCCCAATGACTACAATGAGATAAAGTACAAAACTGGTGAAATGGAGAATATCGTTAATCCCACTGGGAGTACAGGCTCCACACGCATGAGCGGACCCACTAAGGATAAACTTAGGAACCTTGAGGCAAATACGGCTTCTTTGAAGGAGGCAGTCAGGGAAGAGGCCAGTTTTGAGGGTAAGGATGGCGTGAAAGATTTAGTTGGTGCCGCTAATAAGATGGGTATTCGTGGCCAAGATATGGTTAATTTTTACGAGCTTTCTGTGGGTCAGCAGTTGCCTGATAATATCGCCAAACCAATTCTTACTACCCAAAGGTCGCTTGATGATCAAAAGCCAGAGGCTGTGAAAGCTGCTGGGCCTGTGGCATCTGCTCCAACCGGATATACACCCTAGTTTTTCGGTGTTATCTTTCAAAAATTCTGCCATTCTTGAATACATGTGATCAGCTAGGGGGTTCGTACATATCACTCTATGTTTTGTGGACCATATTTCTTGATACAGTCATGGCTGTTGGAGGGGAAATGTGGAGATTAAACGGCGGAGGATGTAGTCTGGTGCTAAATAGTCTTATATGGTATAGCTAATCTTATAAGAATTGTTTTTGGTGTAATCTTCTGCTCTTCTCATTTTATCTATCAGTAGATTTATTGATTAAATGGATATTTTTAATCTTTCATTCATCATTCGTTTGTCCAGAGCTTTCATTAAAAACAAAGTTAACAATCGGTATGAGAACCAGAAAGATTTATTCTGTATTCAAACATTTTTAATAGGTATGGTAGGTCGGTCTCGGCGTTAGCGAAATTAACACCGAATTCAACTTCCGGAATTTCGATTGAGCAAACTCAGAGCGAGCATCCCATTCGTTCTGAACTGTTTAGCGTCTATCAAATGGGGCTGCATGGAGAGCATTTGGCGCAGTCTCATAAGGTCATTGAGGGCGTTGCAATTGATCAGCTTCTGTATAGGCTGGACGATAATGAAAAAATTATAAATGAAGCTTGCGATCTACTTGCTCATTCCGTAAAGGACAAGAGACAGATTACCCCTGCCTCTGAATGGCTTCTGGATAACCATCCTTTAATTGCCCAGCATATCGGCATTGCAAGAAAACACCTGCCCAAAGGATATAGCCGAGGTCTGCCACGCCTACAAGATGGTAACACTATCGGTAATCCGCGTGTTTATGAGCTTGCACTTGAAACCATTTCGCACACTGACGCCCGCATAGAGATAGAATCTCTAAATACGTTTATCAGTTCTTATCAGAGCGTAACATCCCTCAAGCTTGGTGAGCTTTGGGCTATTCCTATCATGCTTCGTCTCGCCTTGATTGAAAACCTTCGCCGTGTGGCTGCGCGTATATATATCAGTCGCATCAACAAAAATCTGGCTGATTTCTGGGCCGATAAAATGATTAGTGTTACAGAAACCGATCCAACCAACCTCATCCTTGTTATTGCGGACATGGCAAGATCAAATCCGCCGATGGAATCCTCGTTTATTGCGGAAATGGCCCGCAGGCTTCAAGGACATGGGCCTGCACTCGCAATGCCACTCACATGGATGGAGCAGCGGTTAGAAGAAACTGGCATGACGATTGAACAATTGGTTCATGCCGAAGTTCAACAACAGGCAATTGATCAAGTCTCGGTTAGTAACTCTGTTGGAAGCTTGCGGTTTCTTGATGATATGAACTGGCAAGAATTTGTTGAGGACGCTAGCGTTGTAGAGGGTATCTTAAAGAAAGATCCCGCGGGTGTGTACCATTTGATGGATTTTACCACGCGTGATCGGTATCGCCATTGCGTAGAAAGAGTTGCTAAGAACTCAGGATACAGTGAGGAGTTCATTGCACAGACAGTTTTAAATCTCGCGCAAACGAACAACCTCGATAACAGACAAGGGCATGTGGGGTACTACCTTATTGATCAGGGGTTGGCTCAACTGGAACATGACGTTGCGTACAAGCCAAAGTTTCTTGATAAGTGCTGTCGTTTTGTGGAACACCATCCTTTGAACATATATCTGGGACTTGTGTTCTTGATAGTGGTGGGCATTGCTTACACCCTTATCCGTTTCGCGCATAGTGATGGGCTCGATAACGGGTTGATATTTATCATTGGATTGTTTGCGATTATTGCAGCCAGCCACCTTGCCATCTCAATGGTAAACTTTCTAGCAACGATTATCGCCAAACCGAGGCCTTTGGCACGGCTTGATTTCTCCGAAGGGATCCCCGAGACAGCGAGAACAATGGTTGTCGTCCCAACTCTGCTGACTAGCCTACAGAGTGTCGATGATCTGTGCGAGGCATTGGAGGTTCGTTACCTCGCCAATCTAGGAAATAATTTATATTTCTGCCTTTTGACCGATTTCACTGATGCCAAGGAAGAGATGGCTGAAAATGATGAAGTTCTTCTAAGCCATGTAGAAGACAAGATCATCAACCTTAATCAGAAATACTTACAAGATGGAAGCGGCCCGTTTTTCTTGTTCCATCGCCCGCGCGTTTGGAATGAATCTGAAGGTGTATGGATGGGGTGGGAAAGAAAACGTGGCAAACTATGTAACCTGAATACATTCCTGATGGATGGTGTGCCGGAGAGCTTCTCTCGGATTGTCGGTAGCACTGAAACTCTGACACATATTAAATACATCATCACGCTTGACACTGATACACAGTTGCCGCGAGACACGGCATGGCAGTTAGCCGCGGCGATGGCCCATCCACTGAATCGGCCTGTTTATGATGAGGACTCTCAGCGCATTGTAGCTGGATATGGTATTTTGCAGCCGCGCATTGCCGCGAGCCTTCCGGGAAATAATGCTTCACTTTATGCGCAGTTGAGCGGGGGTGAGCCAGGGATTGACCCGTACACCCGTACTGTATCCGACGTTTATCAAGATGCATTCGGCGAAGGATCATTTATTGGCAAGGGTATCTATGATGTCGAAACATTCGAGCGTGTTCTGAATGGGCGTTTTGAAGAAAATAGAGTTTTAAGCCATGACCTTCTGGAAGGATGTCTGGTTCGATCAGGACTTTTAAGTGATGTACAGCTTTATGAAGCTTACCCATCAAAATACAGTGACGATGCAAGCCGTAGGCATCGTTGGATTCGGGGTGATTGGCAATTGTCCAAGTGGATATTTGGTAAGGTCGCGGGGCCTGATGGCAAGCTCAAGAAAAATCCGCTCTCGATCCTTTCGCGATGGAAGATATTTGACAATTTGCGGCGTAGCCTTGTGGCCCTCGCATTTGTTGTCCTTCTCGTCAATGCATGGCTGACTTCAGATTCACCGACATCGTGGATGTTACTAATCGCGACACTTTTGTTCTTACCATCCCTTTATGCATCCATTTTTGACCTTTCGCAAAAATCAAAGGACGTTACAATCGGTCAGCATTTGCTGGCGTCTGCTTATACAATAGGGCGACATTTAGGTAATACAGGATTTTCATTTCTTTGTCTGCCCTATGAAGCTTTTTATAGTATTGATGCAATTCTCCGAACGGTTTGGCGGATGCTGATTAGCAAAAGGAAGTTGCTAGAATGGACGACCTCGAGTGAGGCAGGATGCAAAAATGGAACAAACTTTCACAGTGTTGCCTTACGTATGTGGTTTGCTCCCGCCTTTGTGACTGTTATTGGAAGTATTCTTATCTCTCAATCCTTGCCAACTGTCTATCATGCTGCACCAGTGCTCGCTTTGTGGATGCTCTTACCGGTTATCGTGTGGAGGCTCAGTCTTCCACTTAAAAAGAAAAAAGAGGACATATCAAACGACCAAGCCCTTTACCTGCGGAAACTTTCGCGCAAGACATGGGCCTTCTTCGAAACCTATGTAGGGCCTGAAGATCACTGGTTGCCAGTAGATAATGTTCAAGAAAGACCTATTGCCGTTGTGGCACATAGAACTTCACCAACTAATATGGGGATGGCGCTTCTGGCAAACTTGTCAGCGTTTGACTTCGGCTATATCACGCTTGGCGCGATGATTGAGCGAACGGAAAATACATTGCTCAGTATGGCGGAACTAGAGCGGTATCGAGGACATTTCTACAACTGGTACGATACGCAGAGTCTGGTGCCACTGAACCCACTTTATATTTCGACGGTGGATAGTGGAAATCTTGCTGGTCATTTGCTGGTCTTGCGAGTTGGCCTATTGGAAGTCCTTGAAAAACCTGTTGTCAACGCAAGGCTATTCGAAGGATTGCTGGACACCTATTATATTCTGCGTGATAGCGCAATTGAGAATGATGATAAGCTTGGCGTGATGGAGGCCATGCTCCTTGATGCCTGCAAAAACAAGTCACAATTTCTATCATCCATAATAAGTCAATTGAAAGAAATTTCCGAATTCGCCGCTGATTATCTTGCCGGAACAGACGCGATGAAAGCTTCAGAAGAGGCATGGTGGGCTTCCGCGCTTGCCATCCAATCACGCAAAGCCTTTGAAGAGATATCGGCGTTTTATGGTTTCGCTGAGGGCGATGCGATTCCAACGCCGCGAGATCTTGCGTTACATAACAAGGCTTCGGGCTTGGCAGACCTTGTAAGCAAGGTTGAAGAACTTGCGGACATGGCAAGCGATATGTCCAAAATGGATTACGATTTTCTCTATGAAAAGAACAAGCGCCTCCTTAGAATCGGTTATCATGTTGCCGATCGTCGTTTAGACCCCGGGTACTACGATCTTCTTGCCTCCGAAGCGCGACTGGGTTGCTTTGTCGCGATAGCTCAAGGACGTTTGCCGCAGGAAAGTTGGTTCGCACTGGGGCGGCAGCTCCGCAATATTGGGCACAAAAAAATTCTCGTATCGTGGAGTGGTTCCATGTTCGAATATCTTATGCCTCTTCTTGTTATGCCAACATATGATAAGACATTGCTTGATCAGACGTACAAAAGCGTTGTTATGCGCCAGATTAACTATGGTACGCAGCGCGATGTTCCATGGGGTATTTCTGAATCTGGTTATTATGCGTTTGATGCGGCGTTGAATTACCAGTACCGTGCTTTCGGCGTACCGGGAATTGGTATGAAGCGCGATCTGGCAGATGATTTGGTGATAGCTCCCTATGCAAGCGCAATGGGTCTGATGGTGATGCCTAAAGAATCTTGTACCAACCTTCAACGGCTTTCGAAGGAAGGTTTCGAAGGGAGATATGGGTTTTACGAGGCAATCGATTATACACCGTTGCGTCTCCCACGCGGAAAGCGCCATGCCACGGTGCAATCGTTTATGGCTCACCATCAAGGGATGATTTTTCTATCTCTCGCTTATAGCTTGCTTGACCAGCCGATGCAAAAGCGGTTCTCTAGTGAGCCAATGTTCCAGTCAACGATGCTTTTGCTCCACGAAAAAATTCCGCGCAGTGTTGCTATCTATTCTAATGAGCCAAAATTCGACGAAATATCTTTATTGAAGTCGTATTCTTATGGATCGTCAGTTCGTGTTTTCAACACTGCCATGATGTCAACCCCAGAGGTCAATCTTCTTTCGAATGGTCGTTACAATGTAATGATATCCAGTGCAGGCGGTAGTTATAGCCGCTGGCATGATTTATCGGTTACAAGATGGCACGAAGATAGCACCCGCGACAATTGGGGTGCGTTCTGTTATATCAAGGATCTGTCAAGTGGGGTGTTTTGGTCCACAACATATCAGCCGACCTTGACTGTACCAGATCTGTACGAAGTCATTTTCTCCGAAGGACGTGCGGAATTCCGTCGACGGGATCAGTTGATTGATACACAAACTGAAATTGTTGTATCACCTGAAGATGATATAGAGATGCGTCGTACACGCATCACCAACAATTCTTCTGTGAGGCGTACGATCGAGATTACCAGCTATGCGGAGGCAGTCCTTGCGCCATCTATGGCTGATGCTTCTCACCCCGCGTTCAGTAATTTGTTCGTGCAGACGGAAATTCTTCACAAACGTCATGCCATTGTATGTACGAGGCGCCCTCGCTCTTATGGTGAAGAGCCCCCTTGGATGTTTCACCTCATGGTAGCTCACGGGGCTGATGTGCAACAGGTATCGTATGAAACTGATCGGTTAAAGTTCATCGGCCGCAGTAGGACGGCGGCGGCACCTAAAGCAGTTGTTGAATCCGGATTATTGTCGGACACAGAAGGGCCAGTGCTTGATCCGATAGTCGCAATTCGATATCGCATCACGTTAGAACCGGAACAAAGTGCAATTATAGATGTCGTTATAGGTGCTGCGGACAATCGTGAATTATGTGATGTGATGATCGACAAATATCAGGACAGCCACATGGCTGACCGTGCTCTCGAATTAGCGTGGACCCATTCACAAGTTATTTTGCGACAATTAAATGCCAGCGAGGCCGATGCACAGCTTTATGAACGCATGGCAGGCGCAATTATTTACCCCAACGCTTTGCTCCGTGCGGATGCGAACGTGATCGCCAGAAATCACCGTGGACAATCTGGATTGTGGAGCTATGCAATTTCTGGAGATATCCCGATCGTGCTTTTGCAGATCAAGGACATCTCTAACATAGAATTGGTACGCCAAATGGTTCAGGCTCACGCCTATTGGCGTATAAAGGGTTTAGCGGTCGATCTGGTCATTTGGAATGAGGATAATGCTGGATACAGACAGTCCTTGCAGGATCAGATCTACGGCATGATCGCCGCAGGTGTTGAAGCAAATGTAATTGATCACCCAGGCGGAATTTTTGTCCGTCCAGGCGACCAGATTTCTTATGAAGATCGTATTCTGCTGGAGTCTGTGGCCTGCATAATTATTGCAGATGATAGGGGAGGGCTGGAAGAACAAATAAGCCGTACACCCATTAAAACAGCGCGCGTGCCACGCCTGTCATTGACACCTGTTCCGGCTATAGCAGGAAATGGGTCTGTCGTTTCCTTGAGTGAGGATCTTTTACTTTATAATGGTATTGGAGGATTTTCACAGAATGGCCGAGAGTATGTGATTGTTACCAACCCTGGTGAGAAAACACCGGCTCCATGGTCGAATGTACTGGCCAACCCAAAATTTGGAACCGTGATTTCTGAACGTGGACAATCCTATACATGGAGCGAGAATGCCCATGAATATCGCCTTAGCCCTTGGAATAATGACCCTGTCAGCGATCAAGGCGGAGAGACTTTTTATATTCGCGATGAGGTTACAGGAAAATTCTGGTCGCCAACACCTGGACCTTGCGAAAGCGATACACCGTTTATAACCCGTCATGGCTTTGGGTATAGTGTATTTGAACATATTGAAAGTGGCATTAAAACCGAACTAACTGTCTATATAGATACAGTTGAGTCCGTCAAGTTCTCGGTTTTAAAAATTACCAATCTTTCCGGTCGCACGCGCCATATCTCTGCGACTGGATATGTTGAGTTAATTTTGGCGGACTTGCGTTCGAAATCAAAAATGCATGTCATCACCGAGATTGATGAACAGACAGGTGCTTTGATTGCGCGCAACTCATACAACACCGAATTCACGGATAGAATTGCATTCTATGATGTGGATGATCTCAAGAAAACCATCACGGGCGATCGCCGCGAATTTATTGGCAGGAATGGGTCCTTGCGACGTCCATCCTGCATGGAGCGTTCAAGCTTGTCTGGAAGAGTGGGGGCTGCACTTGACCCTTGTGCGGCAATCCAAGTGCCGCTAGATTTAGCGAGTGGTCAGACACATCAGATTACGTTCCGGCTTGGCATGGGTGGAAGAAATTCAGAAGAGGTGGGCAAGACAGTGCGCCGCCTACGCGGCCCCGAAATTGCACGTGCGTCTTTGACGGCAGTTCATTCGCAATGGAGAGAAATTCTGGATCCGGTTAAGATTGAGACACCAGACCAGTCGCTTAACCTGCTCACCAATGGCTGGTTAATGTACCAGACGATTGCATGTCGTATGTGGGCGCGCAGCGGATACTACCAATCTGGTGGGGCTTACGGATATCGTGACCAGTTACAGGATGCAATGGCTGTCGTCTATACAAAACCGGGCTTACTCCGTGCACAAATTCTTCTCCACGCGGCCCACCAATTTGTTGAGGGGGATGTCCAGCACTGGTGGCACCCACCTTCGGATCGCGGAGTACGCACGAAATGTTCAGACGACTATCTCTGGCTGCCTTTGGCAACCTCGCGATATGTTGAATCAACGGGGGATACAGCCGTTCTGGACGAAGTTGTTCATTTTATCGAAGGCCGGAAGCTGAATCCTGACGAAGATTCCTATTACGACCTACCCATACAATCTCATGAACGGGCAAGCCTTTATCAGCATTGCGTCCGCGCTCTTGAATATGGTTTTAGGTTCGGCGAACATGGGCTTCCCTTGATTGGGTCGTGCGATTGGAACGATGGTATGGATAAGGTTGGGCACCAAGGCAAGGGCGAGAGCGTTTGGCTCGGATTCTTCCTCTATGACATCCTCCTCAAATTTGTTCCGATTGCACGACAACAAAACGATGATACTTTTGCTATACGTTGCCAATTGGAAGCCGAACGGCTTCAGAAAAATATTGAAGACCATGCATGGGATGGGGCGTGGTATCGCAGGGCCTATTTTGATGATGGCACCCCGCTTGGAACTGCACAGGCGGAGGAGTGTCGGATTGACTCCCTCTCACAAAGCTGGTCGATCCTATCAGGTGCAGGCGGTGTGGAACGTTCAAAAACGGCAATGGAAGCTGTCGATCATTATCTGGTCCGCCGTGATAGCCGATTGATCCAGTTGCTTGACCCACCTTTTGATAAATCAAGCCTGAATCCAGGCTATATCCGAGGTTATGTTCCGGGGGTTAGGGAGAATGGCGGACAATATACACATGCTGCCGTCTGGACAGCCATGGCATTTGCAAAACTTGGAGATAATGAAAAAGCGTTTGAACTTTTGCAGATGATTAATCCTTTGAATCATTCGCGCAACAAAGACGAGGCAATGCTTTACAAGGTAGAGCCATATGTCGTAACCGCGGACGTGTACGGTGCGGGGACGCATATTGGGCGCGGAGGATGGAGTTGGTACACGGGTTCGTCTGGCTGGCTTTACCGACTGATTTTGGAATCTATTATTGGTATGAAACTCGAAAACGATAAACTCATCTTTACTCCTTGCCTTCCCAAAGACTGGAACGCCTGTACGTTGTATTATAAATATAAATCAACGCACTATACCATCCGGTTGGAGCGGGGTGCGGGTGGGTCTTCACGCCCAACTGAAATTCATCTGGTTGATGATGGCAGAGCACATGAAGAGATCGTGGTTTTCTAAATGGGTGAAACCTTGACGATGTTATGATTAGATTTTTTTATAAAAATAGGTCTGGGAATTTGGGGGAATTGTTGAACTCGCTCACCCTGTGGAATTTAACCCCTCGATTTGCTCTCATCCATACTGCTTTTCTATGCTGCTTTTATATGGACTCCTTCTTTTCTATCCGAATTTACAGGCTCGGAGACTGTGATTGCTGTTTGTGTATCCTTGAAGATTGCTCCAGCGTGAATGAATTCGGAATTTTCAAATTCGTATATGAGTTCTTTTAGCGTGATAACAGGTTCAGTAGGCATGAGCGCCCTGACTTCTGGAAGTTTACAATATGGAACTGTTGGGCGATACCACAGCACTGGCTATGAGTATAATGATCTGGGCCACTCACAGAAGTCAATGAAACCCTTGGGGAAGTCACCCTTATGGTATGGTACGGTTTTTCTGTAAGCAAGAACTCACTTAAAAGTCGTTGCCTACTTTTTAAAAGATGTATTTTTATTCTGTGTGGGATGAAAATATTTTCTAAAAGAAAGATAATGGCGGGCAGAGGGGGATTCGAACCCCCGATGGGCTCACACCCATACTGCTTTTCGAGAGCAGCGCATTCAACCGCTCTGCCACCTGCCCGCAGAATAGAGCGTTTATAAAGTGGATATTTGTTCATTTCAAGAGAAAATCACTCATTCTCCATTTAGGCGTCTTTTTTACCTTTTTCTTGGGTTTTGGGACGTTAATAGCTGACATGTTCAGTGTATTGTTCAGAGGTGAGACTTCCTCCTCCCCTTTTACCTATAAAGGAATTGCTCCAAGATTTTTTTCAACTATAATCTATCCTACCCCTCTTTGAGGATAGGTGCTAAGACGCGCATAATAACTAAAAATATGGGATGATCATGAACCACAAACAGCCGGAAGAGATCCATCCCGCGTGGCACAGTATATCAAAAGAAGATGTCATCCAAAAATTCGGAGCTTCAGCTTCTGGTCTATCCAATGTTGAGGCGCTTACTCGACTAGATAGATACGGCGCAAACCGTCTTCCGGAAGCAGCCAAGAGCAGCGCATTCTTGCGCTTCCTCTTGCAATTCCACAATATCCTTATTTATGTTTTACTCGGATGTGCGGTGGTGACGGCAGCTCTCGATCATTGGATTGATAGCGGTGTGATTATGGCGGTAGTGATTGTCAACGCTATCATCGGTTTTCTTCAGGAGGGCAAGGCGGAAAGAGCGATGGATGCCATCCGCCATATGCTATCTCTTCATGCCAATGTCATTCGTGATGGCAAACGCATAAACATTGAAGGTGAAAAGTTAGTTCCGGGCGACATCGTTTTACTGGAAGCAGGAGATAAGGTTCCCGCCGATCTTCGTCTTCTTGATGCGCATAGCCTGTTAGTGCAGGAAGCAATTCTCACTGGAGAATCTGTGCCCGTGGAAAAACATGCTGAACCAGTAGATGAACACGCACCGCTTGGTGATCGCTCGTGCATGGCATTTTCCGGAACATTGGTGGCTAGAGGGCAGGGCAAAGGTGTTGTGGTTTCTACAGGGGGGCAGACCGAGATTGGTCACATCAGTGGTTTACTTTCCAAAGTCGAGACTCTCACCACTCCTCTCGTGACGCAAATGGGGGTGTTTGCCAAGTGGTTGACGATTTTGATTGTGCTGATTGCAGCATTGCTTTTGACCTATGGATACTTTGTAGGACACCGTGATTTTACCGAAATTTTTATGGCGGTGGTTGGGTTGTCAGTTGCTGCCATCCCGGAAGGATTGCCGGCCGTATTGACAATTACACTCGCCATCGGTGTGCAGTCCATGGCTCAACGTAACGCCATCGTACGCAGACTGCCCGCCATTGAGACTTTGGGGGCTGTCTCGGTGATTTGCACTGATAAAACGGGAACTCTAACTCACAATGAGATGATGGTGGCATCGGTGCTTACACACCAGCATATGTTTACATTAGGGGGGGATGGCTACGTGCCTAAAGGTGCGTTGATGCTGGAAGATGCCAGTGTTTCTCCTTCAGAGCATAATGTCTTGGAAGAGCTTGCGCGGGCCGCAACGCTTTGCAACGATGCCGACTTGCGCCAGCAGGACGGTGTGTGGGCGGTAGAAGGTGATCCGATGGAAGGAGCACTTTTAGCCTTCGCAGCTAAAATGGATATAGATATTCGCAACGAACGATCGACATGGGCCCGCACCGATGAAATACCCTTTGATGCCAAACATCGTTTTATGGCGACACTAAATCATGATCACGAGGGGCATGCCTTTGCATATATCAAAGGGGCCCCTGAGCGGATTATTTCCATGTGTCTTAACCAGCGCAGCGCAAATGGAAATACAGAACCACTTAATACAGGATACTGGAATGAGAAGGCAGAAGCAATTGCCGCACTTGGTCAGCGCGTTTTGGCTTTTGCTGTCAAGTCAGTGAAATCTGAGCATTCCGTGCTGGAGCATTCCGACGTAGAATATACTCTAACGTTGCTCGGCATGGTGGGGATGATTGACCCACTACGTAGCGAGGCGATTGTAGCAGTTGCCGAGTGTCATAGTGCAGGTATCCGAGTGAAAATGATTACAGGCGATCACGCCAAAACCGCCATTGCCATCGGCAAGCAAATAGGGCTGCAAAATTCCGATAGGGTAATGACCGGTGCCGATCTTGATGTCATGAATGATGCTTCGCTGCGTCAGGCGGTTCTGGATTGTGATATTTTTGCCCGTACCAGTCCAGAACATAAGTTGCGCCTTGTCATGGCATTACAATCCCATGGTATGACGGTTGCGATGACTGGAGACGGAGTGAATGATGCTCCAGCGCTTAAACGGGCCGATGCGGGTATAGCCATGGGCAGAAAAGGCTCGGAAGCCGCCAAGGAGGCAGCAGAACTGGTACTGGCTGATGATAACTTTGCCTCTATCGTTGCTGCTGTGCGCGAGGGCAGGACTGTCTATGATAACATCAAGAAAGTTATCAGCTGGACAATCCCTACGAGCACAGGCGAAGCGATGACCATCATTGTGGCGCTGCTCTTTGGCATGACATTGCCAGTTACGCCGATTCAGATTCTCTGGGTCAACCTTATTACTGCGGTTACGCTTGGCTTGGCATTGGCTTTTGAGCCAACCGAGGAGAACACGATGCGCCGTCCGCCGCGCCCGCGTAATGAGCCGTTACTCAATGGTGAGCTGGTGTGGCATATTGTGCTAGTTTCCACGTTATTTCTTTGTGGTGTTTATGGTATTTATTCTTACGCCTTAGATCGCGGGTATTCATTGGAACTTGCACGCACCTTTGCGCTTAATACACTTGTGGTGATGGAAATTTTCCAGTTGTTCTTTATCCGTAATATTTACAGTACGTCACTGACATGGAAGTCCGTGCGTGGTACAAAAATGGTGTGGTTGACCGTGGGCGTGGTTACTGTCGCGCAATTTGCCATTACCTATTTACCGCCGCTGCAAACCGTGTTTTCCACTGAATCTATTCCATTCTGGGATGGTGTGCTTATCATTGCGATTGGCGTGGCGCTGTTCGCCATAATTGAAACGGAAAAGCAAATACGCCTTCGCCTTCGGGAAATGAACCGATCGTCAAAGGATTTGGTCTGATATATAAATGAAAGTCTCCTTGTATTAAGAAGCTAGATTGCGGGCGATGTGGGTTACCGCATTGTAGCATTGTTGGCCAAAGGGATGGGGCTTATATTTAGAGAAGGCCATCTCTATACACTTCCCGTCACAACTAGTAGATTCAGAACTATGACATGACCTCAAGTGTTCATGCATACTGCTGCGCAGCCCAATGAAAATATCTTCAGCCTCCCGGGCAGCTTTGGGATGCTCTTCTATAGTTTGTGTTTTACCAACACTAAAATACCAATGCTGAAATAGAGCGGATATTTCTTCAAGGGAACATTTACTGTTTTCATATTTTGGGGCGGCAGGTGATGCGGAAGGCCATAGCTTCATTTTGAAGCGGTTTTCAAAATCCAGAGCAGATTCATTTATGAACGGGGAGGGTAGAAGTGGCCCGATATGCAGGCTGTGACATATGGCCTTGAACATTGTTGACAAGGTCGCTTTGCCGAGGATATCGGGCATTTCTGCTTGCAAGAGTGCAATAATTTTCGCTTGCCGGTCTTCTGATGATAATTCAGGATTATTAATGATACTTTGCAGGGCGGTGTGAATATCTTCTATTTCAGGAAAGGTAGGAGCAAGGGTTTCTGGCATATTGTCACGAAGCATCAAAATCTCGTGTACCAGCTCGCCCCCTAGCATGAAAGAGGTCATTTCTGCGATAGGGGCAAGAAGGTCTATAAGTTCATCATTATCCGACATATGCCCAATTTTGTTTTTGAGATCAGTAAGGCGATCGACCAAATCGTTTCCGGTTTCAATATTGAGGTTGTTCTTGAATTCTGTCAGAAGAATCTGAAGTTCTGCAACCTCTTCATGTAATTGGATAAGTTCGGGGTAGTTCAAGAGAGTTTCTACTTTTTCAGTCAAGGCGTCTAGATTCTCGTAGTTCTCAATCCCCTCCACAACCAGATCAAGAGCCAAGGAGTGGGACGGATCCAAGAATTGGACATCATCATTCTTCTGAGTTCCAAGATACAAAACCACACATTTTTTTCTTCCGCTCTCTAGGAACGTTCCCAGATCGGTATTATTCATTACACTGGATGTTGACCCATGAATGGTCAAACGGCGCGCAATCTGAAGGTAATCTGTTCCATAGGAGCGATCAGCATCATAGGCACACATATGTGCCGGATTATAGTCAGGGACATCCGGCTTTTTGTCAGTGATTTCGAGGCGCAAAAAAACCTGGGCGGCAGGGACGGTCTTAATAAACCTTACCGCTTGAGCCAAAAGCTCTGGAGCCAAACCGTCTGTGCGTGGGGCTCCTAAAATTGAATCAAGGTATTTTGCAAGGCTCAGCAGTGCCTTATAAGATGTATCCTTAACTTCGAACGACTTTATTCTCCCTCTGTCGTGCATGCCCACAAGTGTACGAACATCTTTCGAAATTTCCGGATTAAGGAGTCCGTCTGTATGTCCCTTATCTGCTCCCCTTTTAAGGATGGTCTCTAATAGACGTCCCTCGTTTAAGCCTGCATGCGATACAGGCTTGGCGGCATATGCCGCAAATACAGTGGAATTCATGGAAAATTTTTCCCTAAATTAGTTGCCTTGAAAGAGTAACTAAGCGATTAGGGAAGGAGGGGCTCTTGATGGTGGAGAAAAATGAAACCGGTTTGTATCGAGAACCTGCACGATCGGCGAGGTCTCAGCCATAATCAAAACAGGCGTTTCAAAAGCAGGGGTATAAATTGGAGGAGCATCAATCGCAGCAGATAAAAAAGAGTATGGGCAGGGATTTTTTTGATGGTCAGGGGAGGTCGGAGCCCCATTGTCATCGACGGTAATAGTTTTTAGCTCCGTACCCGAACAAATCTGAATCGTATGTTTACCGGAAAAATCCGGCATAAATCCCACAGGTACCATCGCGCGGATCAAAAAGACCAGCGCCAAAACAGATAATAGTGATCTATTCCGTACCATATTTGTTACCTACACCCCTTTTAACAATGTTGCAAGTTAACATATCCAGTTTTTTAGAATGAGCTACACGCGTTCTGATTTGAACTTGAGACTCGTGGAATGAAATGTTTTATTTTTGCATGGTCACCATGGGAAAAGGTCGGGTATTCACGAATTTCTTGCACTTGAAAGAGCTTGATGATGGATGTTACTAATTTATAAAATGGCGGTGGGCGGAGGACTCGAACCAAGTTACCTATAAGATGCGTCCCTTGATTTACTTATGTTCCTCGATTTCCGCCGAAATGTTACCCGTATTTTGCGACAAGTGGCGCAGTCAAATGTCGCTGAACATAAAATAGTTCAGCTCGCACCCGACAGTTTCAGATGCTACGATTTTTCTGGGCATACGTCCAGATGCGGGATTACCATCTTAAGAATTTTCTACCCAAGATCGCCCCTGCAAGGGACAAAAGCAGTACAGGTGCTCCGTAATAAACAGAGACATACAAAGCCACGTCGTGGTCGCAATGTAAGGCATAAGCTGCTGCTGCCAAGCACCCCGCGCTTAGTCCGGCCAAGGCTCCTAGAAGAGTTGGGTATCGAGAAGCCGTCTTTGAAAACCAGTATTTCCAAGCCATCATCATGGCTATTGCCCCGCCGCCCATGATGACGGAGAGGCAATAGAGAGCAGAGCCATCGCTTAGGCTGTGCGTCATGTCTGTCAAGGAAAGTTGGCGTGACTGAACGATGAATTGCCAAATCAACAGCGTGCCTGCCGCCATGAGAGGGATGGTGTGTTCCTTCCTCAATCCACCATTCGGACGGGAAATGTCGGTGATTAGAAGCAAGCTGCCAATCCAGGCCATCAGAAATATGCCAGGCTTCCAGAACAAAGCGCCATTTTGCATGGCGGAGAGATAATCGCCGCGCAAGCCCATGAACATCAAGATGGCAACGCTCACCATGGCAAGGCACGCCGTGCAATGCATCCACAGCTTCAAATCCACCAATGGTTTTTTTGGCTGTAAATCGTTAACGAGTTGTTCGATAAGGCGATCAGTCATCTTGAGCCTCTTCTACGGCAGCCATTATCTTTTTCATGCCACGATGCGCCATAATCTTGACGGACGACGCGCTGCGGCCTGTTTTCTTGCAGACTTCTTCAACGCTCATCTCTTGCAATTTCATCATTTCAATCACTTCCGCCTGAGCGCGTGGAATGAGTTTAAGCAGCGTTTTGACATCGTGCTTGGCACATTCGTCACGCTCATGTTCCTGCGAGGGGAATTCTTGATCTATTTCTAACTCGACATATTTTAAAGTTTTGCGCATATGGTCAATCCAGCGATGGCGCGCGATCGCCGCTATCCAGGGGCCAAAAGGATAGTTCAGGTCAAAAGTCTGTCGTTTGCTATGTAGCGTCATTAACGTATCCTGTACCAAGTCCTCGACGGCGTTGCGGTGGATGCGTTTTCCAAAATAAGCCGTCAGCCATGGTCGAAGATCGGCCAGCAACAGATGGTAGGCGTTCTGGTCGCCCTTCAAGGCGGATCGCATCCATTCATCCCATCTATTGCTGTTATACGTTGTCATCGGTTGGCGGTTACATCCTCACGTAAAAAAAGTTTGTTCAGATTTTTTTATCTGAAGGTGTAACCAGACCGTTAAGCGGACGTATTAACACCATTGAACGCGCCATGAAGGCTCGTTTGTGGTCATTCTAACGAATGTGCCGCTTTTTGTCCACGTAACAACCAACCTCAAGAGGAAAATATCATGAAACTCTCTAAATCCCTTATGACTGTCGCTGCTCTTGGTGCTTTCGTCGCAGGAGCCGCGCTTATGGCTCCCGACGCTCACGCCAAGGAAGGCTATGAAATGTGCGGCGGTATCGTCAAAGCTGGTCAGAACGACTGTAAAGGCAATAGCCACAGCTGCGCGGGCCAAGCCAAGAAAGACGCTGATGCAATGGAGTTCGTTTATGTTCCGAACGGCACCTGCGATAAGATCGTCGGCGGTCACGTCATTAAGATGTAATCCACTTAAGTTCAGGAGTTCCCGCCATGCAAAATCATATGCCCAAATTATCCGGAATCGGATTGCGTGCGCCGCATGTGCGGGAGCTTTTGGATTTAAAAGCGAATATTGGCTTTCTTGAGGCCCATTCAGAAAATTACTTCGGCGGCGGACAATCGCGTAAAATTTTGAAACAGATTTCTGAGATGTATCCCGTCACGCTCCACGGCGTGGGGCTTTCTCTGGGCCGTGCCGATGGACTGGATCAGGAGCATATCCGGCAAATAAAATCTTTGGTTAATGAGATCAATCCTGTATTCGTTTCCGAGCATCTGACATGGAGTGGCTACAGCCATATCCATGTGCCAGACCTCCTGCCAATCCCGTTTATCAACGAAGCGTTGGATGTCTTCGCCGCGCATGTCAACGAATTCCAGGATAAGATCGGACGGCAAGTCCTCGTTGAGAACCCATCCAATTACCTAGCTTTTGCCAATCTCGATTACACAGAAACAGAGTTTTTGAACTTGTTGGTAGAGCGCACGGGGTGCGGGCTTTTGCTCGACATAAACAATATCGCCGTCAGCGGTCATAACCTTGGCTACGATCCCGTTACTTATATTGAGGGCATTGTTGCTGATGGCCGTGTGAAGCAATTCCATTTGGCTGGATATCAGGTCAACGACCTTGAAAACGGCGATAAGGTGTATCTCGATACTCATGGCAAACCTGTTTATCCCGAAGTTTGGGATTTATATGTCCACGCTTTACGTCGTTTCGGTGATGTGCCAACCCTGATCGAATGGGACACTGACATTCCTGCTCTTGATGTTCTGGTGCTTGAGGCTGCCAAGGCTGATGATGTCCGCGCCCGTATTAAAGGAGAACGTCATGACTGCGCTGCGTGATATACAAGCCGCTTTTATGCACGATATTTACACGGGCGAGCGTACAAGCGCGGGTTTTCTTGACCCCGCCATCGGCTCATCAGCAAGGTTGGATATTTATTACAACAACACGCTGTTTGGCCTCACGGATGTTCTGGCCAACACATATTCTGTTTTGCAGAAAATCGTTGGTGAGGATTTTTTCAAAACAATCGCCCGTCATTATTTGAAGGCTCACCCACAGCCTGCGGGAAACCGCCATCTGTTTGGCGGTCAATTATCGATTTTTCTTGGTAATTTTGAGTCTGCGGCAACCCTCCCTTATTTGCCTGACATTGCCGCGCTGGAATGGGCGCATTTTCAGGCGGGCATCGCCAATGATGCGGTAGCCATGGATTTTGCCACCCTCACAACCGCTATGTCTTCAGATACTTCTTTTGTCTTACCGTTGCATCCCAGTGTTCATGTGTGTCCCCAGACGTTCAATGCGCTTGAAATTTGGCAGGAGCATCAGAAAAAAGACATCGGGGCCGTTCAACTCATATCACAGCCCCACACGCTCCTGATCTGGCGCGCGCCAGACAATACCGTTCTTATGCGGTGTATATCACTCCCTTTTATAAGGCTATTGCAGTCGTGTCAGAAGAACACACCTTTTGTCGAAGCTGTGACGTTGGCAGGTGATGAGTTGTATAACGCGCAGGGATTTCAGAGGGAATTTGCCGAAGCCGTTTCTCTGGGCGTATTCGCCCATGGTCAAGGATAAGTATCATGCAATGGAAATCTATTTTATCGATGGTGTCAGGGTCAATCGCAGGAGGCCTGGGTATCTTTGGTTTGTCTATCTGCTGTTTACCTGTAGCGGCAGGGTTTGCAGGCCTGTTGGGTGTTATCGCTGTGTTTTCTTATCATTATGCGACGTGGCTTTTGATTGTTGGGGCGCTTTCTTGGATGCTGAGCATTTTTCTGCTTTGGAAAAGACGTTTTCGCGCCGTCCTTTCTTCTCTTCTAACTTGTCCAGAATGTGGGTTTCAGAAAAAAGAAGATATGCCGCAGGATTCTTGTACCTATTTCTACGAATGCACGAAATGTCATGTTCAATTAAAACCAAAGAGCGGGGATTGCTGTGTATTTTGTTCCTATGGCGATGTGCCATGCCCGCCTAAACAAAAAGAATGCGGATGTTCTGCAATTTTTAGAACCACATGAAAGGACTTTCAAATGATTAAGCACGCATGCGCCGTTATGTCCGGCCTCACCAGCAAGTCAAACTGGCTGCAATCAGCGGCCCTGCTGGCGGCGCGGCTTTGGATTGCCAAGACGTTCTTGATGTCCGGCATGGTAAAGATCAAAAGCTGGGATTCGACCATCGCTCTTTTTACGGATGAATATAAAGTGCCAATCCTGCCGCCTGAAATTGCCGCCTATATGGCGACAGCAGCGGAATTATCCCTGCCAGTTCTGCTGGTGCTTGGCTTTATGACGCCGCTTGCCGCCTTGGGGCTTTTTGTCATGACCATGGTTATCGAATTGTTTATCTACCCAGGCACGACCGACCATTATCACTGGATGCTGCTCTTGGGAATTTTGATTACTCACGGCAGCGGAAAATTCGGGGCTGATTACTGGCTGATCAAGCGCTTTTATAAAACGAGATAAGAAAGAAAACACATGTACATGCTTATCGCTTTTTCCCTGCTATTTTTCCTAAGTTTCGCCAATGGAGCGAATGATGTCTCGAAGGCTGTGGCCACACTGGCTGGTGCTCGTGTGACTTCCGTCAAAAAAGCAGTGCTTTGGGGTACAGTATGGACAGCGGCGGGGGCAATGGCAGGATTGTTTTTGGGGGCTGACCTCATAAAAAATATGATGGGCAGTCTCTATCAGGTGCCTGCCGCAGCAGACGACATGGCTTTACCGTTGGCTGTTGCGCTTGCCGCTATATTCTGGGTCTTTCTTGCGACATGGCGAGGATGGCCCGTTTCGACCACACATGGGATTGTGGGCGGATTGATTGGAAGTGGTATTGTAGCACTTGGTTTTAACAACATATCATGGGGCGTTGCCGCTCATAAAATTTTATTGCCTTTGTTGTTCAGCTCCGTCATTGCCGTTGCGCTCGCATGGTTTCTAGGGCCGATCTTGCAAAGAGCGGCTAAACGCATCCACGGGTTTAAGATTTGCATCCCAGGCCTTCCGAAACCGGTTCTTGTTGCATCATCCTCAACCAGCAATCGCTCCGCCGTAACCGTCGAGGACTGTGTTGTCTGCGATTGCGACAGCATTGAAGCTAAAGTAACTCCTGGCATTGTTGTTTCTGTCGATAGCCTGCATTGGTTGACAAGCGGGCTTCTATCACTGTCACGCGGATTGAATGATGCACCAAAGCTTATCGCTGTCGTGCTGCCGTTCATTGTCATGAACGATGCCCCCATGCAGGTATGGATGTTTATTGTCTCCGCAACAGCCATGACCCTGGGCGGCTTAATCGCGGGCAAGAAGATCACGGAGATTCTTGGTTTCAAGGTTACAAAAATGAACCACGAACAAGGGTTTTCAGCAAATATCATTGCTGCATTTCTGGTTATCGGTGCAAGCCGTTTCGGCCTACCTGTGTCCACCACGCATGTATCAGCTTCGGCCATCATGGGGACAGGATTGGCGGCAAAGACAGGTCTCAATAAACAAGTTGTGATGAATATTGTCTTCGCATGGCTCGTCACCGTTCCTTCGGCAGCTATGGCTGGGGCCGTCATTTATTGGGTGGCCAGTCTATGAACAAAACAATAATTAAAGCCGTTATCGCATTAGCCCTGGCAGGGATATTTATCGCTATCTGGCTGCTTGATCTTAGCCAATATTTGACCTTGGAAAACATGCGTACGCAACAAGCAGCACTCAAAGATTTTCAAGCCGCTCAGTCGTTTATTGTTAGCGGGATATTCTTTCTTGCCTATGTTGCGGTGGCGGCGCTTTCCTTACCTGGCGCTGTCATTATGACGCTTTTGGGCGGCGCATTATTTGGCTTTTGGCAAGGGCTTGTGGTTGTGTCCTTTGCAAGCACCATCGGTGCAACGCTTGCATTTCTTCTAGCACGGTTTTTATTTCGAGATTGGATACAGGGTCGTTATCAGAAGCCATTAACAACGCTCAACGAAGGATTTAAAAATGAAGGCGTTTTTTATCTTTTTGCACTGCGCCTCATTCCCGTCTTTCCGTTTTTCCTTGTCAATATCCTGACCAGTGTTATGCCGATCAAAACCCGCCATTTCTACGGAGCCAGCCAGCTTGGCATGCTGCCTGGAACGGCAGTCTATGTGTATGCTGGAACAGAACTTGGCAAACTTCAGTCGCTATCAGATATCGCATCGCCTCCCATGCTGGCTGCCTTTGTTCTGCTGGGCCTATTCCCGATCATTGCTAAAAAAATTATAGCCACCATCCGTGGCAGGAGAAGAAAATGAGCAAATATGATTACAATATTATTGTTATCGGCGGCGGTTCTGCGGGGCTTGTTTCTTCCTACATTGCAGCGGCATTGAAAGCCAAAGTCGCATTGATCGAAAAGCATAAAATGGGTGGCGACTGCCTAAATACGGGCTGTGTCCCCAGCAAAGCATTGCTGCGATCGGCAAAAATGCTATCGTATGCGCGCCGTGCCGAGGAATTTGGGTTTAACAAAACTACAGTCGATTTTGACTTTGCTAAAGTAATGGAACGTGTTCAGAGTGTCATTTTGGCTATTGCGCCGCATGACTCTGTTGAACGTTATACGCAGCTCGGTGTTGAGTGTATCGAGGGCACAGCAAAAATCGTTGCACCGCATCGTGTCGAGGTCAATGGTAAAACTCTGACCGCGCGTAGCATCATTGTGGCCACGGGTGCGCGCCCTATGGTTCCGCCCATTCCTGGCCTTGATAAAACAGACTATCTCACTAGTGATACAGTCTGGAATATACGCCAACGTCCGCAAAAGTTAGTCGTGCTGGGCGGCGGGCCGATTGGCGCGGAGATGGCACAAGCCTTCGCAAGGCTGGGATCGGAAGTCACCATCATTGAAATGGCACCGCATCTTCTCGTGCGCGAAGATGCGGAGGTGATTGAACTGGTCACAGAGCGTTTTCGCGCGGAAGGCATTCAGGTTTTGACCGATCACAAAGCAAAATCGTTTAAGATAGAGTCTGGACAAAAGATTTTGACTTGCGAGCATAATAGCAAAGACGTCGGAATTCCTTTTGATCAGATCATCGTCGCTTTGGGACGGCAGGCGAATGTCAGCGGTTTTGGGCTTGAGGAATTGGGTGTTAAACTTTCCCCTCGTAAAACCATAGAGGCGGATGCTTTTCTGGAGACGAATGTTTCAGGCATCTATGTTTGTGGTGATGTCACGGGGCCATTTCAGTTTACTCATACCGCCGCACATCAGGCCTGGTACGCCAGTGTCAACGCGCTGCTTGCACCGTTTAAGCGTTTTAAGGTCGATTACCGCGTTATTCCATGGACGACCTTCACGGATCCTGAAGTTGCGCGCGTTGGCTTGAATGAGAAAGAAGCCAAGGAAAAAGGTATCCCTTACGAGGTAACGACCTATGGCATCGACGATCTGGATCGCGCCATTGCTGACAGCGAGGCGCATGGGTTCGTCAAAGTCCTGACGGTACCAGGAAAAGACAGAATTCTTGGCGTAACGATCGTCGGCACGCACGCAGGCGACATTATCCCCGAATTCATCCTTGCCATGAAGCATGGTCTGGGGCTGAATAAAATACTCGGCACGATCCACATCTACCCGACGCTTGGCGAGGCCAACAAATACGCGGCGGGAGTTTGGCGCAAGGCCCATGTGCCCAAATTCGGATTAAAATTAATGAAGATATTCCACGCATGGAGAAGGATGTAGAATGGACGGAAGTTTGTATAAAACAAGCCGCTTTGGGGAAACGCTTGGGCGTCATGGTCTGCAAATCAAACGTGAGTGCATCACAACCTTGCAGATCAATATCGGCAAACGCTGTAATCAAGCGTGCCACCATTGCCATGTCGAATCTGGGCCGAACCGCACAGAGAATATGGAACGGAAGACAGTTGATAGGATCCTTGAGCTTTTACAGGATGAGCCAAAAATTACACTTATTGATATCACGGGCGGCGCGCCGGAGATGAACCCGCATTTTCGTGATTTTGTCAAAGCTCTTCGCGCCATGAGCAAGGATGTCATTGACCGTTGTAATCTGACAGTTCTCTTTGAAAAAGGACAAGAGGATACGGCGGAATTTTTAGCCGAGCAGCGCATACAGGTTGTTGCCTCGCTGCCGTGCTACCTGGAAGATAATGTCAATGCTCAGCGCGGCAAGGGGGTGTTTGGTAAAAGTATTACAGCTTTGGAAAAACTGAACGCTCTTGGATACGGCAAGCCTGATTCAGGTCTCGTACTTAACCTTGTTTATAATCCTATCGGCACGCATTTGCCACCAGAACAGAAAAAGCTGGAAGCGGCGTATCGAGAGCATCTGCAAAAGCATTTTGGTATCGTCTTTAATAATCTGTTCACAATCACGAATATGCCCATCAAGCGTTTTGCCCATATGCTAGAGCGCGATGGTCTGGCCGAACAATATATGCAGCTCTTGATCGATAGCTTCAATGTCCAGGCTGTGCAGGAAGTGATGTGCAAGCAGCTTGTCTCGATTAGTTGGGATGGAAAACTTTACGACTGTGATTTTAACCAGATGCTGGAAATTCCGTTGAATTTTAAGCCGCGAACGATTTGGGACATCTCGTCGTTTTCGACGCTTGATCAAGACATCGCCTTTGCCGACCATTGCTTTGGATGCACGGCGGGCGCAGGCAGTTCCTGCACGGGAGCATTATTAAAAGAAGGAAAAAAGGCATGACATCAGCTACGCAAACCATACAAAAGAATGTTCAGGAATATTATGGAGAAACCCTGAAGGGAAGCTCCGACCTTAAAACCAGTGCCTGCTGCCCGATTGACGCAATACCGCAGCATTTAAGACCTCTGCTGGGAAGGGTGCATACGGAAGTGCAGGAAAAATTTTATGGCTGCGGCTCCCCAATCCCACAAGCCCTCGAAGGTATGACTGTCCTCGATCTGGGTTGCGGCACGGGACGCGATGTCTACATGCTCTCTCAGCTTGTTGGCAGCACGGGAAAAGTCATCGGTGTTGACATGACCGAAGCACAGCTGGCTGTGGCAAGACAACATATCGACTATCACATGGGGGCTTTTGACTATGAGAAGCCGAATGTGGAATTTCACCATGGCTATATTGAGGATTTAAAATCTCTTGGCATTGCCGATGCTTCGGTTGATGTCGTGGTCTCGAATTGCGTTATCAATCTTTCGGCCAATAAGGAGGCTGTATTTCGTGAGATTTTTCGAGTCCTAAAACCAGGTGGAGAACTTTATTTTTCGGATGTTTTTGCAGGGCGACGTGTGCCAGAGCATTTGCAGCATGATCAGGAAGTGTTGGGCGAATGTCTGGGGGGTGCGCTGTATATCGAAGATTTTCGGCGCATGCTTCGTAATATCGGCTGTCTTGATTACCGTATGATGAGTAAAGGCCGTATTGCCCTGAACGACCCTATCATTGAACAGAAGGTCGGCATGATCGATTTTTATTCGATTACTGTACGTGCTTTCAAAAGTGATTTTGAAGATATCTGCGAGGATTACGGTCATGTTGTCACTTACAAAGGCACGATTTCCGAAACCCCGCATGCTTTCCGCCTTGATGATCATCACCTCTTTAAAACGGGCATGCCGGAACGGGTCTGCGGCAACACCCTGAAAATGTTGGCTGAGACACGATTTGCAAAGCATTTCACTGTCATCGGGGATTTTTCAACGCATTACGGCGTGTTTGATTGTGCGCCATCCACAGGAACCGGAAGCAGCGCGCCCGCAGGCGCGTGCTGTTAAGAAAGGAAATATCATGCTTGGCATCATTGGCGGGACTGGCTTTTATAAACTTGAGGGGCTGGAAGTTATCGAGGAGATTGATGCGGATACGCCTTTCGGGAAGCCGTCCGCCCCTTTGGCGCGGGTGCGTTATGCGGATAAGGAAGTCATTTTCTTGCCACGACACGGCGCACGGCATCAATTTTTGCCCCACGAGGTGAATTATCGCGCCAATATCTATGCGTTGAAGCAAGCTGGCATTCGTCAGATCGTCGGATTTTCAGCCATTGGTAGTTTGCGAGAAGACATCGCGCCTGGTGAGTTTGCTATACCGGAGCAATACATCGATTGGGTAAAAGATGGTCGCGTAAAGACATTTTTCGGCAGTGGAATCGCCGCGCATGTTTCGACAGCAAAACCCGTTTGTTCGAACCTCACACAAGCGCTTGCCGATGCGGCTCAACGAATAAACACCAAGCTTCATACCGGAAAAACCTATATCTGCGTGGACGGTCCGCGCCTTGGAACGCAGGCTGAAAGTCATTTCTTTCGCCAGATTGGAGGCGACCTTGTCGGCATGACCAATGTGCCGGAGGTATTTTTGGCACGCGAAGCTCAGATCTGCTACGCCACGGTCGGCATCGCTACGGATTACGACTGCTGGAAGGAAGACCCAGCTGATCACGCTGATACCGCCACCATCATCGCGCGGTATGGCGCAAGCCTTGTCAAAGCCAATGCGATGCTTAAGTCTTTTTTGGAAGCGCCACTTCCGAAAGCTGATCCGCTCATTCGTGAGAACTTGAGGGGTGCGATTATGACGCCTGACGAGACTTTATCAACGCAGGCACTCGATATGCTCACGGTTTTGAGGGCGTGATTTCGTGAAATTATCCGTCATCATTCCTTTGGCCATACAAGAACAAGCATGGAAGAGCTTGCTTCCCGATCTTGCCCATTTGCCGCCGAACAGCGAGATCATCCTAGCGTTACCCGAAGGTGCGCCGCATCTTGAGATTGTTGTACCGCATCCATGGATGACGATCAGACAAGTGAGTGAAGGCACAGGCCGCGCAGCGCAGATGAATGCCGCCGCACACGGGGCCGAAGGTACACAATTGTGGTTTCTCCATGCGGATTCCCGTCTACGCGAAGATACCATCCCCGCCTTGCTGCGCAGACTTAGGCAATATCCTGACTGGCTTTTATACGGTGATTTGAAATTTCTCTCCGATGCTACACACTTGATGAAAATCAACGAGATCGGTACATGGGTTCGGTCGCGCGTTCTTGGTATGCCCTTTGGCGATCAAGGTCTTTGCATCCGCAAGAAGCTTTTTCATGACATCGGCGGCTAT
The DNA here is from genome assembly GCA_001871905.1 of Alphaproteobacteria bacterium CG1_02_46_17. Taxonomy (GTDB): domain Bacteria; phylum Pseudomonadota; class Alphaproteobacteria; order Micavibrionales; family Micavibrionaceae; genus UBA1573. The sequence continues at coordinate 162,211 of MNUG01000019.1, forward strand.
CCTGAAAATGTGGCCTATGGTGAAGATCATGTCTTTGTCTGGCGCGCACGTGGGCGCGGGATTAAATTGCGCCCGATCGAAGCTCCTATCTATACGAGCGCCAGAAAATATCGAGACCGTGGTTGGCTGAAGACGACCATTCGCCATGTGACGTTAACCTATAAGCAGGCATGGCCTGAGTTTTGTCGTCTTGTGTTCCGGCGCGGTGCCGCATGACAGGCGCACTCGCCATTTTTGCCAAAACGCCAGGGCTGTCTCCGATCAAGACCCGCCTTGCTGTGGACATCGGCATACCAAAAGCTGAGCAGTTTTATCTGCATAGCGTTCAATGTCTTGAAGCCCTTGCTTTAAGGGTTGTTGAGGCAACTGGTGGTGACCTTGTGCCCTATTGGGCAGTCGGAGAAGAAAACGGACTTGATTGTCCGCTCTGGCAAAATATGGATCGTTTATGGACAGGTGCTGGAGGATTGGGCGAACGGCTGGATCACGTCTATTCATCTCTTCTTAAGAAACATGATCACGTTATTCTTATTGGAACTGATAGTCCCCAATTGCAGCCCGATATTCTGATTGCGGCGCACCAACACCTAAGGACAAAGACAGGCCATGTTATCGGCCCCGCAGAGGATGGCGGTTATTATCTTTACGGTGGTCACGAGCCTCTGCCACACGATTTATGGCTTTCTGTTCCCTACAGTGTTTCCACCACATGCAATATTTTTGTTGAAAAGCTCACTTCCCACGGAAGGGTGCATTTTCTTCAAATGGATTTTGACGTTGATATGTCTGATGACCTGAGGAAGTTACTCAAGAGAAAAGATGATATGAAAACAAAGCCCCAGAGAGAACTCTTGGCGTGGCTTGCTTCGATAGAGGAGAATGCTCAGTGCTAGATTCAACGGTTAGAAAGTTGATAGATCCAACCCTCAATACCATTGCCAGGTTGCTGGCAAAATGTGGCATTGGCGCTAATACACTAACGATCATTGGCTTTATTTTTTCTGTCTTAGGTTTTATCACGGTTGCTTTTCAAGCATATGGTCTGACAATTTTATTTATTGCCTTAAGTAGAACGATGGATGGGTTGGATGGGCCTTTAGCACGGCAAACAAAAGCAACTGATTTCGGCGGTTATCTCGATATCGTTCTCGATTTTATATTCTATGCTGGAACTGTTTTCTTTTTTGCTGTGGGGCAACCAAGCTTCGCATTGCCAGCTGCCTTTCTTATTTTCAGTTTTATGGGGACAGGAAGTTCTTTCTTAGCCTACGCAATTATGGCAGAAAAACACGATATAAATCACGATAAGCAGGGTAAAAAATCTTTTTTCTATTTGCAAGGTCTCACAGAAGGCACGGAAACGATATTGGTCATCATTCTGATATGTTTTTTTCCAAGCCACTTTGATTGGATCGCTTACATATTCGGTGCGTTGTGTTGGCTGACAACCATCGGCAGGATTCGTCAGGCTGCAAAAGACTTTAAAGATATATAGATGGGAGAATGCATGAATACACGTTTTAAAGTTTTCTTGGGGCTGTTGCTCTTTTTTCTATTTTCACTTTCTGCTTCAATGGTATCGGCAGCAGATACGTATGCCGCACCTTATGATGCTCTTTTGCATCAATATGTGCACCAAGGAACCAAGGTTGGAATCACGGCAAATCTTGTTGATTACGGCGCATGGGCGCAAGACCAACGCCACGCGCAAGCGATGGACGCTCTTGTCAAGACGGATCCATTTAAACTTTCCTCAGCTGAGGCAAAGGTGTTCTGGATCAATACCTATAACCTGCTGACGATAGATTTGATTGTCAAAAATCCTGATATTGAAAGCATCAAGGATCTGGGAACGCTTCTACAAAGCCCTTGGAAAGCGCATTCATGGGAGATTGCCGGAAAGAAATACACCCTCGACGATATTGAGCATGGCATCCTGCGCAAAATGAAAGATCCGCGCATTCACATGGCCATTGTCTGTGCATCGCTTTCTTGCCCAGATATTCGTAACGAGGCCTATCAAACGAAAACTTTGGATTCCCAGCTGGACGATCAGGCACGAAAGTTTCTAGTCAATTCGACGAAGGGATTAAAAGGCACACCATCTGGCCTGATGCTTTCACCGATCTTTAAATGGTTTTCTGAGGATTTTGGCGGCGAGAAAGGCGTTTTAGTCTTTGTGAGAAAATACGGTTCTATATCTTCCGACGACAAAAATATAAATGATTATTTCGACTACGATTGGAGCCTGAATAAGCCATGACATCCGTCCATACGCCTCCCTTCAAGGTTCTCTTTTTGTGCACGGCGAATTCCGCGCGAAGCATTCTGTCCGAAGCCTTGCTGCGCCACGAGGGAAAGGAGCGTTTCCAGTCTTTCAGCGCGGGCAGTAAACCTTCGAGTAAAGTCAATCCTGTCGCCGTCCAACTTCTTGCTATGCGCGGTATCCCGATTGATGGATTAAGCAGCAAAAGCTGGCATATATTTGAAGGAGAGAGTGCACCGCAGATGGACTTCGTATTCACCGTATGCGGCAATGCACGCGATGAGGAATGCCCCGTCTGGCCTGGACATCCTGTCACGGCACATTGGGGTATTTCTGATCCTGCAGCTGTCACAGGAAGTGATGTAGAGCGTCTCGCTGCATTCGAGAGTGCCTATGCCCTTCTGCAAAAGAAAATCCGCATGCTCATTGCATTACCCCTTGAAAATATGTCGGATTCCGAACGGCGTGCCGCCTGCAAAGATATAGGAGATATCCTTTGAAAGGAATCGAACGCTTAACGTTAAAGGTCAACTTTCTTCTGGCGCTAATCGTCCTCTTGCCGACCTCAGTGCAGGCATCAAATAAGGTGTCCAGTCCTGACGTTACCAAGGACAAAGTCGAGCTTGAATATCGCGGCGGGTACGATATTGACGAGGATGATAATAAAGACGGCAACCAGCTTCATAAATTTGTGGCTAATTACGGCCTGACGGATCGATGGAGAATGGAAACTAAGGGCATTTTAGCCGAGAGCAGTAAAGGTTATGATTGGACAGCTTTGGAATGGTCAAACAGGTTTCAGATTCTTAAAGGGGATGAAGGGCTTCCTAAACTTTCCATCCAGGGCAATTACAAATTTTCTCTTCAATCGGGAAAGCCTGACAAGTTCGAAGCCACGGTTTTAATGAGTAAAGACATGGGATCGTTGACCCATGTCACGAACATCAACTTTGAGAATGAGGTTGGATCATATGCCAAGGATGGTACAGATTTTAATGTGAGATGGAAAACAAAATATCGTTACCGACCATCTTTCGAGCCTGGTGTGGAGCTGTTCATGGACTTTGGCAAGTTCGGAACGGAGACGTCTGGCCCTAGAAAATATCAGTAAGCGTCCGGTGACGACCGCCTACCGCGCTCATTAGTAATGATGCAAGGTATCGATAGGCCCCCACCTAAAAATAAGCGGGCACCTAACGATGCATATTGAAGAGAACAAACCTATTTCCGTGAGAGAAGCGAACCGGCAACGACAGATGTTGCTGGCTGGAGAGCCGCGCCGCCGGTACAGCCTGGATTTCAAGCTGAAGGTTTTGGAAGAGGCGGCAGCGCCGGGTGCCTCGGTTGCAGGGATCGCGCTGCGGCACCGGATGAATACGAATGTGATATTCCGCTGGCGGCGGATGCTGCGTGATGGATGTCTGACGGGCCCGTCGGAGCAAGCGCTGTTGCCAGCGCCGAGCAATTTTATCCCTGTGCATGTGATGGACGAAGCACCTGCGCAGGACGATCGTGTGCAGATTGAAACCGGGCCGCGTGATGCTGGCGATGGGGCGATGGAGATTGTCTTGCCCTCGGGGGCCACCATTCGGGCATGGGCCGATGTTGATGAGAGGGCTCTGGCGCGGGTGCTGGGTGTGGTGCGTGACCGGGCATGATGAAGCTTCCGGCCAATACGAGGGTTTATCTCTCGTGCCGCACCACTGATATGCGCAAAGGCTTTGAGGGCTTGGCGGCGGAGGCCAAGCACGTTCTTCACGCCGATCCCTTCAGCGGCCATCTGTTCGTGTTCCGGGGCAAGCGCGGGGACTATGTGAAGATCCTGTACTGGGATGGCACGGGGATGTGTCTGTTTGCCAAACGACTTGAAAAATCACGCTTCGTGTGGCCGCCGATTGTGGATGGCGGATTGCAGATCAATACGGCGCAGCTGGGGATGTTGCTGGAGGGGATGGACTGGCGGCGAACGGTGATGCCCGAGGCACCGCGCGTGCCGGTGTATGCGTGATTTTATGATGGCTCATAAAAGAATCGAAAGCGGCCCAACAACGAAAACACATTGCCGGTGCTGCCTGCTATAATTTTTAGCATGAACGCCGTGCGTAAAGAGTTGCCGTTAGACCACGATGAACTGCGGGCTTTTGCGAAAGAATTGCAGGCGGAATACATTGCCGTTCAATCGGAATATCTCGCCGTTCAGGCCGAGCTTTACGCCAAGACCCTGCACATCGAAAAACTCAAAGTTCAGCTGGCGACGTTGCGACGGGCCCGGTTCGGGTCGTCTTCTGAGAAGATCGACCGTGAGATCGAGCAGCTTGAGCTGCTGATTACGGACATGGAAGAGCTGCATGCCCAATCCGATGAGCGGCTGCAGCCAGCGGAAACAACATCACCGGCACAAACCCGCCAGCGCGTGCAGCCGGTGCGGCGAGCCTTGCCGGACCATCTTCCCCGCGAGCGGGTGGTACATGATGCGCCTTGCGCCTGCCCGGAATGCGGCAGCACGAAGCTCTCGATGATGGGAACGGATGAGCGCGAAGTTCTGGAATACGTACCCTCTCAGTTCAAGGTGGTGGTGCATGTGCGCCCGAAACTGAGCTGCCGGAGCTGCGAGCGGATCACACAGCCTGCGATGCCGAGCCTGCCGATTGAGCGCGGCCTTCCGGGGCCGGGGTTGCTGGCCCATGTCCTCATGTCAAAATACGGCGATCACCTGCCGCTGCACCGTCAAAGCGAGATGTTCGCCCGTCAGGGCGTAGAGATCGAGCGCTCGACGCTGGCGGACTGGGTAGGGCGCATGGCGTATCTTCTGGAGCCGCTGGCGGAGGAGATTGCGGGGCACGTAAGAGCGGGCCGGGCGATCCATGCTGATGATACGCCAGTCCCGGTGCTGGAGCCGGGCCGGGGAAGCACACGAACGGGGCGATTATGGGTGGCCGTGCGGGATGAGCGGCCCTGGGGCTCTGGCGTGCCGCCCGGTGCCTATTACCGGTACGCGCCTGATCGAAAGGCGGAACAGGCGCGGGCTCTGCTCAAGGATTGCGAGGGGTTCTTGCATGCCGATGCCTATGGCGGGTTCAAACCGCTCTACCAGCCACATCCGATCACCGGGGCTGTATCATTGCGCGAAGTTGCGTGCTGGGCGCATGCGCGGCGCAAGATCTATGAGGTCCATGAGCAAACACGCTCGCCGGCGGCGGGGCACCTGCTGGATCGGATCGGCGAACTCTTCGCCATCGAGGCCGCCATCCGGGGCAAAGCGCCCGCAGAAAGACTGGCCGCACGCATCAGCCAAGCCGTTCCGCTGCTTAGCCGGCTCAAAACGGAGTGCGAAGCCACGCTCGCGCAGGTCAGCGGCAAAAGCGCCTTCGCGCAGGCGCTCAGATACGCACTCACCCGCTGGGCCTCGCTGACCCGCTACACAGAAGATGGCCGCCTTGAGATCAGCAACAACGCCGCCGAGCGCGCCATCCGCCCCTTGGCTCTGGGCCGGAAAAACTGGCTCTTCGCCGGTTCCAATGCGGGCGGCGAACGCGCCGCCGTCATCTACACCCTGATCGAAACCGCCCGCATGAACGGCGTCGAGCCTGAAGCTTATCTCCGCACCGTCATCGACCGCATCGCCGATCACCCGATGAAAAAGATCGACCAGCTTCTGCCCTGGAACATCGCACTGTAAAAACCCGGAAGCACCGATAGGCCCCCACCTAAAATAGGTGGATACCTATCAATGCATCGCTGATGCGGTCGTCACCGGACGCTTACAAATATCAGATCGGCCCTGTATTCTCAGGTAAGATAACGGATAGTCTTAAATACGAAACGGGTTTTCTTGCAGGTGTGACGGATGCTGCGCCGGAAGGACGGTTCAAGTGGATCATTACATATGGCTTTTAATAGATTGCCTGAATGGTTGGGTTAGCAGTTTGTCGAGGTTTGCTTCCACAGGATCGCGGAAGTCATCAAGGCCAATCCTCATGCCTTCATGCCCCAGGCTCGGTTGAGCGCAATAGGTGCCAAATAACCGATCCCATAGAGGGATATTGAAGCCATAATTGCTATTTGTCTCTTCCATGATAGCGGAGTGGTGCACCCTGTGCATGTCTGGCGTAACAAGGATGCGGCGAAGAATATTATCAATCTTTTGAGGTAAACGAAGATTGCCATGATTGAACATCGCGCAGGCGTTTAGGATAATCTCGAACAATAGAACGGCCTCCGGCGGCGCCCCAATCACGATAACAGCGGCGAATTTTATCCCCATGGATATAAAAATCTCGATCGGATGGAAACGAATTGCTGTTGTTACATCGATCTCTGTATCGGCGTGATGAACGCGATGCAAACGCCATAATGCTGGAGCTTTATGAAACAGTATGTGCTGTCCGTAAATGATGAGATCGAAAAGAATCAGGCTTAAACAAATATCCGCCCAGAATGGCATGTGCAACCACGGTAAAACCCCCCATTGATTTTGATTCACAAAAAGAGCGAACGCTGCTAATGAAAAGGGCAGAAAGAAACGTACAGCCAGAGCGTTCAGAACCGCAATACCAATATTATGTGGCCACCGTTTTTGTTTCCCCAGGCTTTGTTTGCGTCGCGGCCATAGTGCTTCCGCAGTGGCGACACATATGAACACAAATGCAAAAACGGAAAGGCGAATGGCAGTATCCATGGCGTGTCTTACTCCGCTGTAAATCGAATGTTTTTATAATATCCCGTCATGGGGAAACCTGCGTTATCGCAGTCTGTCATGATCGCAACGCCATCAATGCTTGTCAGATCTTGATTGAAGTATTTCTTAAAGTCGGCACGCACATTGCGTTCTTCTGTTTCCCATTTTTTTTCCGCCGAGGGTTTTCCAGAGCGGAGAGCGACCATAATTGCATTACCTGTAAACGCATTCGGCCAGACGCTGCCGATGCTCTGATTGTTCGACCAGACATAGTCAATCGCCAGCGTGCGCCAGGGTGTTAGGACGTTTGGAGTGTAAACGACGTAAATCCGTGCGGGATAATCATCGCCGATTTTTTCTTTTTCTTTGAGCTTTGAGTGGATGCTATCGATCCTCCACGACCATTTCATGATCGGTGTTTTGGTTAAATCTATCGAGACTTCACGGTAAAGTGCTGAAGCGGTGTCATTACATTCGGCCTTGAGTGAGAATCCATCTCCGGCGTTATCATGCGTATATATCGTGTGGTCTTTGAACGGATGCTCATTCCACTCCGCAAACTGCTCAGGTGTTAAAAGGCTTAATTCCTGCGCTGCATGGGCGGTCGACAGAGGAGCTATCGTCATTAGGCCGCATAACGACCAGCCTAGGAGCTTACGCATTTTTTCTCTTCTTTCTGTTTTGTGTTTGTGGCGTCACATCTTCGACATGGGCTTTGAACTCTTCGCCCCAATGATACAGTTCACGTAAGAGCGGCTCCAATGTACGGCCAAGTGTCGTGAGTGAATATTCGACTTTCGGAGGCACTTCAGCATAGACCTTGCGGCTTTCAAGTCCGGCATAAGCTGGCTATCCTATTGTTTTAATTTAATAAAATTATTAACAAATCAAAAATGTGTAAGGCTTTGTGAAAATGTGTAAGGCCTGTGTAACACCAATCTTTGAAAAAACTGGCACGGGCCGCATCCAAATCAACGAATTCAAGTATAGAGATGAACCGAGATTTTGAAAGAGGGAATTTGATTCCAAAAAACGAGTTAAAAAGATGCGCGTTTTCACGCGCATCTGAAGATGTAGTTTGTTCCGGCTATTGTAGTTTCGAAATAATCCATGGCGAGGTCACGAGCTATAGCGTCAAAATCAAGGTAATGACGAATGTTTTCTGGAATATCACCAAACAAACCGTCTTCGATAAATTGCTCTGCCAGATCATGCAGACTATCCAGTTCATATATATCGATGTCGTACCCGTCTGGATCATCTGATTGATAATCGAAGCTGTAGCCACATTCGCCAGTGGCGAGGATAATCCTGATTTTCTGGTCGTCTGAAAAATATTCACAGGCGTTGAAATAATCAC
>MNUG01000014.1 GCA_001871905.1 Alphaproteobacteria bacterium CG1_02_46_17
CATGGAGGGGGAATTGGGCTGGATGGCGGCTCTGAAACAGGACGTTACACCGGAGCAGGAGGTTGATGGCTACATTCAAAGAGCCTTAAGTCGTGACCCTGATTTGTGGGTGATCGAAATTGAGGATCGGCAGGGAGAAAATCCGTTCGAGGGAAAAATTTTATTGTAATGCAAAAAAAGATTGCCAAAAGAACAGATTATGCGTTAGCCTCATTTCTATGAACGAACAGTCTCTAAATATCGTCCGGTTTCTCCGACGACCTATGATCTGACCGCCCGCGTGGTTCAGGTGAGTTCTGTTGTAACTTATTAAATCGTTTAAGATTTTCCCTTCCCATCGCTAGCGGTTCAGAGCTTCTCTTTGCAGAGAGCTCTTTTATCTTTTCCAGACCAATTTAGTCCCCGAAAGAATAGAAGCGATGTTAGAGCCAAGTTTTAACCAGATAACAAAACCTGAAATAGCCCCCCCATCATTGACAACAGAGGGGGCCGGGCAAAAAAGTTACAATATATCCTTGCTGAAAATAGGAGAGATTGGCGACTTTTTGGCGTTACAAGCCAAAGTGTGGAATGCCCTGCCTGTTTATAAGAAACATCATATCAAGTTAAGAACCGCCGAGGATTTGCAAGACCATATTTCGGCTGGAATGCCGGTTATTGCAATCAGGGAAAATGACGGAAAATTGGTTGCCCAAGGTATTTTAGGGTCATTGAGTCAAAAGAATGTGATCAGAAATATTCAAGGATATCCTGTGCGTGAAGACGATAGCTTGACTGCAGTTGTTCAGTCTTTGGGGGTTGATCCGGATAGGCAGGGCCATGGACTTTCGCATATATTTCTGGCTACAGCCAAATATCTGGCGCAATTCAGCGGTCACAAGCATCTTTTAGCCAAAGTGGCGGATGATAATCTGGTAAGTCTCGCGAGCTTTATGAAGAATGATTTTTTTGCTGCAAGCTCTGGCAAAGATCCGGTTCTGAAACATCCGGTCACATATTTAAGATGTGATATTTGAAAACGGGTTGCGAAATTGCCCCCTAATGCGTATATTCTCGGCGCAAAAGGATTTAAGATTTTTATGAGTTCCCTCGTTGATACAAGGCGCACCTTCGCGATTATTGCCCACCCGGATGCCGGTAAAACGACATTGACCGAAAAGTTATTGTTGTTCGGGGGTGCTATCCAGATGGCCGGAATGGTCAAGGCACGGGGGGAACGTCGTCGCGCACGCTCAGACTGGATGAAAGTGGAACAAGAGCGCGGCATTTCGGTGGCCTCTTCAGTCATGACTTTCGATTTTAGCGATATTACCTACAATCTGCTGGATACTCCCGGTCACGAAGACTTCTCGGAAGACACATATCGGACGCTTACTGCAGTCGATAGTGCCATCATGGTGCTGGATGCGGCAAAAGGGATTGAAACCCAAACGCTGAAACTTTTCGAAGTTTGCCGTCTGCGTAATATCCCGATTATCACCTTCATCAATAAGATGGACAGGGAATCCCAAGACCCATTTTCACTGATGGATGAAATTGAAGAAAAACTCCAGATGCAGGTAACGCCAGCAAGTTGGCCAATCGGCATGGGGCGTGACTTCAAAGGATGTTATGATCTGTTGAAAGACCAGCTTGTTTTGTTTGATCGCAGTAGGGGGGACACTCTTTTGGATTCCCTGACCTGTACGGGACTTGACGATAAGTTGATCGACGAGAAATTGTCAGAGGATCAAGCCGCAAAACTTCGTGAAGATGTCGAGATGATCCGTGGCGTTTGTCCGGAATTTGATCTGGAAGAATATCTGGGCGGACATATGACCCCTGTATTCTTTGGCTCTGCCGTCAATAATTTTGGTATTCGCGAGCTGTTGGACGGAATTGAAAAATTTGCCCCGATGCCGCGTCCACAAAAAGCCGTTGAGCGGATTGTAGATCCACATGAAGACAAGGTGACAGGTTTTGTTTTCAAAATCCAAGCCAATATGGACCCCAAACACCGCGACCGGATTGCCTTTACCCGCATTTGTTCGGGGACGTTCAAACGTGGTATGAAGTTGCTCCATAGCCGCACCCAAAAACAAATGGTGATCCATTCTCCGTTGATGTTCTTTGCCCAAGATCGTGAAATGGTTGAAGACGCCTATGCGGGGGATATTATCGGCATTCCCAACCATGGGAACTTGCGGATTGGGGATGTCCTGACCGAAGGGGAAAAACTGACCTTTACCGGCATCCCTTCTTTTGCTCCGGAATATTTGCAACGAGTGTCATCGGAAGACCCGATGAAGGCCAAACATCTGGGCAATGCTTTACAACAGTTGGCTGAAGAAGGTGTGGCGCGTGTTTTCAAAAACCGGCTGGATAACAGTTGGACAGTCGGTGTTGTCGGGATGTTGCAGTTTGATGTTCTGGCAGATCGGATCAGAACTGAATATAACTTGCCGGTTAAGTTTGAATCGACCAGCCTCTATACCGCTCGCTGGGTACAATGTGATGACGCTGGAAAATTAAAAGCATTTCTGGATGCCAACCGTTCAGCCATTGCCGACGACCATGATAATGATCCTGTCTTTATGGCGCGGAATGCTTGGCACATGAATGATACGCAAGATAAAAATCCTGATATCAAATTCACAGCAACAAAATAGATCATAAAAGCTATTCGCCTTTATGATCACCCTCAGGGCTCTTGCGTTTTTTAATAATATTGAAGGACATTGCGCGAAGGGGATTTGCAAAGTCATCTGACCAAGCAATGCGCTGATCATTTGTATTAAGGCGCGTCCATCCCTGTGTGCCTAATGTCTTGATATAATCTTCATTGAAAGTCATAGCAACGGACATTGTATGAAAGAATTGGTATTCGGTTCCATCTACATTTCCGGATAATGACATTTTAGAGAAGGCAGGGACATTGAGTGAACTTGTAATAATAGCCAGTTCAGGCTCAAGTTCGAAATATCTGCTTGTGATGTGAAAGACTACGATCCCGTTCTCTTTGATCTTACTCAAGTATAACTCAACGGCTTGTTTTGTAATAAGGTGCAGTGGGATATTATCCGAGCTGAAAACATCGACCAACATAAGATCATAAGATCCATCTGCGAAATCTCGAATCTTGAGCCGTGCATCACCCTGCGTAAGATCATATTTGGGAGGGCAGTCATGCAGATAGGAGAATATATCAGGATTGGAGGCAATCCGAATGATATCAGGATCAATTTCGAAAAATTGGATATGGTCTTGTGACCTTAAAAGGCAGGAAACACTTCCTGTTCCCAGCCCAAGCCCAGCAACTTCCAAAGACGAAGAAGGATGGAATCTCTTCACCATCTCGAAAGATTCTCCGATAGAGGTCTTGGGATTGTAGTAGGTTAAAGGAATTGTTTTGTCCGCCGCATTCAATGGTTGGGAACCATGCAAAGTTGTTCCGTGTGATAGATTGCGGGTCAGAAGATCATCGGCGGTAATCAAAGTTCCAAAATAATTACGCGACATATCTACGATTTTTTCTGTGCCTTGCCACGGAATAAATGGGGTGGCAATCGATAAGACAATGCATCCGAGAATAAAGTATGGTTTTCTATCCATGAGAATTAAAACCAGTGGGATCGCTGCAAAGCCGAATAAAGGCATCAATAGGATATATGGAGTCCCGACAAAATATCGTAATAAGAAGAACGATGCCGCCGCCAACCCACAGACCAAAGCAAAAATCATTATAGGTTTTTTATGGGATGAAATGGATTTGAAAGACAGGCTGGAAGATAGATCCCAGCAAAACAGGGACAGAATTCCGGTAATCATAAATTCATAGGGTTTTACAAAGATAATCGGAGCGAGGAGGGCGTTAAATAACCCGCCGAGAGCCCCTCCAAGGGACATGATAAGATAAAAGAGTGTCAAGTGTTTCGGGGGCGGTTTCAGACGAACCAGTTCCTGATGGCACATGATAGCCGTCACAAAGAAGAGAACCCCCAACGCAATCCCGAGCTGGAGTTTTAGGAAATACGAACTGCCCATCATTGCGTAAATAACAGCAAACAGGATGGCAAAAATAAAACGGGTGGCTTTCAGTGGAATAATTGGCTTTTTAGCAAAGGCGATCACAAAGGACAAAATATAAAGGGTTAATGGTACAACCCAGAACATTGGCGCAGAGCCAATGTCAGACGTAATAAAACTGGTATATCCCAACATCAATGATGATGGAATGAAGGCCAGAAACATCCAGAGCCAGATATCTTTCCAAGTGGGAGATGAATCAGGGCTTTCAGCGTTTGCCAGGGAGGCCTCATCATCGGCCTTTACAGAGATATGTTTTAGGACTGTAAATGTGCAAACCAACATCAGGGTTAGCAAAACACCATACCCGATAGTCCAATAAAGTGATTGGTCGGCAAGAGGCAAAAACTGTTCGATTAGAACTGGATAAAACAGCAGGGCAAGGACGGAACCAAGATTGCTGGAGGCATAAAGAAAATAGGGGTTATGGGCATCGGGGTGGTCGGTATGTGAAAACCATTTCTGGAGCAACGGCGCGGTGGCCGAAAGAAAAAGAAATGGAAGACCGATTAAAACCATCATATTTTTAATTTGCCACCACATCGGATTTTCAAGGTCGGCAGGGGGAGACATGGTGGTCATCATCGGGAGGGTTGATAGTCCCGCCAAAAGAACAAATCCAAAATGGGATATAAACTGGAGTTTTAGGGATTTGATCTTTGAAATGGCATGGGCGTAGAAATAGCCGCCGAGCAATAACATCTGGAAGAACAGCATCGTTGTGTTCCAGACCGAAGGAGTTCCACCCAATGTGGGCAAAATGGCCTTGCCGATCATGGGCTGGACAACGAAGAGAAGATAGGCGCTTAAAAATATTGTTATGGTAAAAAATAGAGTTTGAGACTTGTGCATATCCCGCTTCCAAATAAAACAGATTCCAGTCGATAGGCTAGCATTGTAAAGCTTGAAATCCTACCCCGTTTATGAGATATAAACCGGACTAATAGTGTACGGATTAAAATGATTAAATTATCAAAACTCTCGGATTACGCGATTGTCGTGCTCAGCTGCCTTGCAGCTGAACGAGGACAATTGCAAACAGCGGTCATGTTGGCCCAACAGACCGGAATTCCTGAGCCAACCGTAGCTAAGGTTTTGAAACTATTATCAAAAAAAGAAATTGTTAATTCGGTGCGCGGCGTTAAGGGGGGGTACTCCATGACTCGCATTCCGGATCAGGTCACGGTCACCGAGTTGATCGAAGCCCTAGAAGGCCCTATCTCAATTACATCTTGCGCGGATAGCGAGATCGAATCTGATTGCCACATTGCCCAGCTTTGCCCGATGCGCGGAAACTGGAATAAAGTTAACTCCGCAGTAAAATCGGCACTGGATGGGATGAATTTATCCGATTTATTGCTGCCCGTATCTCCACAAAGGAAAGGAGGGCGCGCATGAGTGATCCATTAAGTGTAGCCGAGCAGGTCGAGGCATTAAACAAATATGAAGCTGGATTTGTAACCGATATTGAGTCTGATAAGGCCCCAAAAGGTCTAAACGAAGATATTATCCGGTTTATCTCGGCAAAAAAACAGGAACCGGAATGGCTGCTGGACTGGCGGCTAAAAGCATTCGAGCGGTGGAAAAAAATGCCCGAACCAAACTGGGCAAAAATCCATCACCCACCGATTGATTATCAGGATGCGTATTACTACGCCGCGCCTAAGCCTAAACTCAACTCGATAGATGAAGTTGATCCGGCCCTCTTGGAAACCTTTGAAAAATTGGGTGTTCCGATGAGAGAACGCGCCCGTCTGGCGGGGGTCGCCGTTGACGTGGTGTTTGACTCTGTGTCGGTTGCAACAACGTTTAAGGAAGATCTGAATAAACTGGGAATTATTTTTTGCTCAATTTCCGAAGCAGTGCGCAATCACCCAGAACTGGTCAAAAAATATATGGGCTCTGTTGTCCCTTATACAGACAACAAACATGCGTGTTTGAATTCTGCCGTGTTCACCGACGGATCATTTGTGTATATCCCCGAAGGCGTACGCTGCCCGATGGAGCTTTCAACTTATTTTCGCATCAATGAAATGAATACGGGACAATTTGAACGTACGCTTATCATTGCAGAGAAGGGGGCCTATGTGTCCTATCTCGAAGGATGTACCGCACCAATGCGTGATGAAAACCAGCTTCATGCGGCTGTGGTGGAACTGATAGCTCATGAGGATGCCGAGATAAAATATTCCACGGTTCAAAACTGGTATCCGGGTGATAAAGAAGGCAAAGGCGGAATTTATAACTTTGTGACCAAACGCGGGATGTGCGCCGGTGCGCGGTCAAAAATTTCATGGACACAGGTTGAAACCGGCTCGGCCGTCACATGGAAATATCCATCCTGCATTTTGAAAGGGGATGACTCCCAAGGCGAATTCTACTCCGTGGCCATCACCAATAATTTCCAACAGGCCGATACCGGCACCAAGATGATCCATATGGGCGCCCGCACCAAATCACGCATTATTGCCAAAACGATTTCGGCAGGAAAATCGGACTCGACCTATCGCGGCCTAGTGAAAATTTTGGCTGGTGCAGAAGGAGCAAGAAACTATACACAATGCGACAGCTTGCTGATTGGCGACCAATGCGGGGCGCATACTGTGCCCTATATCGAAAGCAAAAATCCAAAAGCCCGTCTGGAACACGAAGCCACTACCAGCAAAATATCAGACGACCAGTTATTTTATTGTCAGCAACGGGGGCTCTCGGAAGAAGAATCTGTGGCGCTTATCGTCAACGGATTTTGTAAGGAAGTGCTGCAAAATTTGCCGATGGAATTCGCCGTCGAAGCGCAGAAACTGGTGGCAATTAGTTTGGAGGGGAGTGTTGGGTGATGGGTTTTTCTCTTTCTCGTCATTACCCGCTTTATGCGGGTAATCTATGGATCCCACGAACAAGTCGGAGGATGACGGGGAAGTGGGAATGAATAAAAATTTCTTCGTCTATATGATGGCAAGCGGAAAGAATGGAACATTATATATAGGTGTAACATCGGACTTAAAGAAACGAATCTGGGAACATAAGAATAACGTCGTCGAAGGGTTTACCGAAAAATACAACGTGCATGATCTGGTATGGTTTGAACACCATGACAATGCAGAGAGTGCAATACGAAAAGAAAAAAGGCTGAAGAAATATCCGCGTCAATGGAAGATAAACTTGATAAATGAAATGAATTCCGAATGGAAAGATTTGTATGATGAAACTTGTAAATAACCTTACCCAGCCTCAATCGTCATCCCCCGATTTATTCGGGGGATCCATGAATGGTATAGATTACCCGAATAAATCGGGTAATGACGCGTAAAGGAATGAGAGAAAATATAAATGCTCAAAATTAAAAATCTGACAGCCGAAATTGACGGCAAACAAATTATAAATGGTCTGGATTTGGAGGTTAAATCCGGAGAAGTGCACGCCATTATGGGACCAAATGGAGCGGGGAAATCCACCCTATCCTATGTTCTTTCTGGCCGTGACGGATACAAAGTCACCGGGGGCACAGCAGAACTGGACGGTGTTGATCTGCTTGCCCTTGATCCAAATGAACGCGCGGCCGCTGGGCTGTTTCTGGCATTTCAGTATCCAGTCGAAATTCCGGGTGTGCAGATGACCAACTTCCTCAAAACTGCACTTAATTCTATTCGAAAATCTCGCGGAGAAAGTGAACTCGAAGCCCTCGATTTTCTGAAAATGCTTAAGGCCAAACAAAAGGCACTGGATATTGCAGACGAGATGTTAAAACGTGCCGTGAATGTCGGGTTTTCGGGCGGTGAAAAGAAACGTAATGAAGTCCTGCAAATGGCGATGTTAGAACCAAAATTCTGTATTCTGGATGAAACAGATTCCGGACTTGATATCGACGCCCTGAAAATCGTGGCAGATGGAGTTAATCGTTTGCGCGCGCCTGATCGTTCCTTTCTGGTGATTACCCATTACCAACGTTTGCTGGATTACATTGTGCCGGATGTGGTGCATGTGCTGGCTAAAGGGAAAATTGTCAAATCCGGTGGCCCAGAGCTTGCCAAAGAATTAGAGGCCAAAGGCTATGCCGAAATTGTTGCCTAAATCCTTGCCCGATCTTGATAAAGAGCATTGGAAATATTCCAATGTGAACGCGGTATTGGCAAAACTCGAACTGGTTGACCAGAAACCACTTTGGGAGATGACCGGTGCGTTCGAATTTATGACCGTCGATCAGGAGGATACAATCCATCTGATTATTCCTAAAAACCGTAAGGTGGATAAACCGATTGATCTGAAGCTAATCGGTGAAGATGGAAAAAATCTGCATACCAATGTTGTGATTGATGTCGAAGAGGGTGCAAACGTCAAATTCGTAGAACGTCAGGTCGGCGTAGGGGCGTATTGGAAGAATATCTCGATTGCACTCAATATCGACGCGAATGCACAAGTTGGGTATTACCGTTTGTGTGAAGAAGACCCGTTTTGTGTGGTCACCGAATTTATGACGGTCAACATGGAACGCGATGCGCGGTTCAATGCTCTGGTGGTCAACGGATGTTCCGGGTTTGGCCGTAACGAATTCAAAGTCAATTTGAATGGGGCGGGAAGTGAAGCCGATTTGGCAGGACTGGCGCTGTTGCGTGGAAAACAGCATGGGGATACAACGGTTTGTATCGATCATATCGCACCATATTGCAAATCCAGCCAGTTTTTCAAAACCATTCTGGAAGATCAGTCGCGTGGCGTTTATCAGGGAAAAATACATGTCTATAAAGACGCACAAAAAACAGATGGATATCAACTCTCCAATAATCTGTTGCTTTCACCGCTTGCGGAAATGGATGTCAAACCAGAACTGGAAATTTATGCCGACGATGTGAAATGTTCCCATGGAACCACGACGGGTGAACTTGATGAAACACCAATGTTTTACCTGAGATCTCGCGGGTTAAATGAAGAAGATGCGCGTCATATGTTGATCGAAGCCTTTGTCGGAGAAGTTCTGGACAAAGTTTCGGATGAACAGATCCGCGCCTTGTTTGATGATCGGGTGAAATTATGGCTGAAATAAATCATAACCCTTGGCGCTCTGATTTTCCTGTTCTGGAGCAACCCATGAACGGCAAGCGTTTAGCCTTTCTGGATAGCGGGGCCAGCGCACAGAAACCACAACAAGTGATTGATGCCGTCACGATGGTTTATCAATCCCACTACGCGAATATCCATCGTGGCCTTTATGAATTTTCGCAAAGACTAACGGCAGAATTTGAACAGGTTCGGGAGAAGATTGCAAAATTTATCCAGGCACCCTCAACCCGTTCGGTTATATTTACGCGCAATAGCACCGAGGCCATCAATCTGGTGGCCCAAAGCTGGGGCCGAACTTTTCTAGAGGCGGGGGATGAAGTTATTCTGACCCATATGGAACATCACGCCAATTTTGTTCCATGGCATATCTTGAAAGACCAGATTGGAATAGTCATTAAATATATCCCCTTGCTCGATAATGGCGCGTTGGATTTATCTGTGCTTCCCGAACTGTTGACAAAGAAAACAAGACTGGTGGCGTTTACACATGTGTCGAATGTTCTGGGCACTGTGAATCCGGCCAAAGATATGATCGCGCAAATAAAATCATATGCGCCTGAAATCATAACATTGGTTGACGGGTCACAAGCTGTTGTTCATGGCACTGTAGATGTGACTGATCTGGGAGCCGATTTTTATGTGTTCACGGGACATAAATTATATGGCCCATCTGGAGTTGGGGTTTTGTATGGACGTGAAGCTATCCTCGAAAAAATGCCACCATGGCAAGGTGGCGGGGATATGATCGAACAAGTAACCCTTGAACAAGTGACCTATGCGCCATTGCCAAATAAATTCGAAGCCGGAACGCCCGCTATTGCCGAAGTGATCGGCTTGGGGGCCGCCATTGATTATATTTCTGGCATTGGGATGGATCATATTTTTGAATGGGAAAAAGATATTCTGGGATATGCGAACGAAAAATTATCACAGATAGACGGGTTGAAAATTTATGGGACGACATCAGACAAAGCAGGCATTATCAGCTTTACCTTAAAGGGCTGCCCAACGTCTGATGTGGCGATGATATTGGATCAGATGGGCGTTGCGGTCAGGTCAGGCCATCATTGTTGCCAACCATTGATGGAAACCTTGGGTGTAGAGGGAACTCTTCGGGCTTCGATAGGCTTGTACACGGATAAAGATGATATAGATCAATTATGTGATGCCATTACAAAAGCACAGAAAATGCTGATGTAAGGACAGATCAAAAATAGGGTATAATAGAATGGAACAAGTCGCAGACGAACAGATGGTCAGAAACGCCTTTGGCGATGATTATGATGAACTGGCCGAACCACCAAATTGTACGGGTGACCGGGATCATCCGTTGTGGCCTGCAATTATCAAGTCATTGAGGGAAGTTTATGATCCGGAAATTCCGGTCAATATTTATGAACTGGGTTTGATATATTCTATCAGGATCATGGATGCCGATGATGGAACCAGTGATGTGGATGTCCAGATGACGTTGACATCTCCGGGCTGTCCGGTGGCACAGGAAATGCCGGGAATGGTTCAGTCAGCCATTTTCCCGCTCAGCGGAGTGGGGCAGGTCGATGTCGAGATTATCTGGGAGCCAACTTGGGACCCGTCCTATATGGCGGAAACTGCCAAGTTGCAACTTAATATGTTTACATGACAGGAGGAAATAAAATGGAATTAAAAGGTGATATTATTTTGACCGAGGCAGCAAAAGAACATTTCCAAAAGCAAGCCCAAGGATATGCAGGCGTTCGCCTGTCAATTCTCGGTGGTAAAGGCTGCGGAGGTTCGGAATATGATTTTGCGTTGGTCGCAGCAGACCAGATCAGAACCGGAGATGACTATATTGATTTGGGAAATGGTGTCCGGATGTTTGTTGATCCTACAGACAGTATAAAATTATTTGGAACAAATATAGATTTGATCAAAGATAAAGTAGGAAATACGCGTCTTGAGCTGACAAATCCTAATGAATCCGGGCAATGCGGTTGCGGGAAATCTGTAACATTCTAGATTTTAAGAAGTCCCCGATCGGGGACTTCTTCATGTTCATGATGCGGATGAATTTTAGAATCCTTCAACTGTTTCCGGTTTACCGCCAACCAACTTGGTCAGATAGACTTTATCCAAAGCCTGATGATCGTCCGGTGTAAATTTCAATGTTAAACCACCCAGATCAACATCCAGAGAGTTCAAGGATTTAATCAGTCCGGTACGAGTCATGTCATCACCGGCAGCATCCATAGCTTTGGTAAACATAGCAGCCTGAACATATCCTTCCAGTGAAGTGTAGTCGATTAAGTCAGCTTTTCCGGCGGCGGTCATATCATCCCGATACTCTTTGACAATCTGAAGGTCTGAACTAGATGGACTTGGCAAAACTTGTGAGACGTAACTGCCCTCACCGAATTCGCCGGATGCTTTGATCAGGGCAGAGGTTCCAACAAAAGAAATATTAACAAAGATCGGGTTCATCCCAGATTCTTTGGCCTGCTTCATGAGTTCTGCACAGGCCTTATAGGTTCCGACCATCACAACAGCGTCAGGGTTGGCACTTTTGAGTATGGTTAAAGCGTCTGTAACCTCTGTTGTGTTGCGTTCATAAGTTCCCACTGTGGAAATGGACATATCCCGTTTTTCCAGAGCGGCGCTCAATCCTGATTCTCCCGCTTGGCCATAACTGTCATTTTGCATGAACAAGGCAATATGCTTAAGGTGTCTTTGATCAACAAGTTGGGCAACAATAGCTTCCATTTCGTCATTATAGCTTGATCTCAAGTTAAAGACGGTTGGGAGAACGGGAGAGCGAAGAAATTCTGCACCTGTAAATGGAGCGATAAAAGGGGCCTTCTCACGGGAAATAAGAGGAGTTACTGCTTTTGCTGTCGGGGTTCCAACATAACCGATTAGCGCAAAGACTTTGTCCTCATTCAATAACTGCTCGGTATTTTTAATAGCGGCTGATGGTTCATATTTATCATCGGTCGTAATCAATTTAACCGTGCGCCCATGAATACCACCGGCTTTATTGACCTTATCAAAGTAAACGGATAGTCCAGTGCTTACACCTTTGCCTAGAGCCTCTGCAGGTCCAGACTGGGCGTTCGAAACGCCAAGTAGAATTTCACTATCAGTAATTCCGGTTTCTGCAAGCGCAGCGATTGGAACAATTGCTGATAAAGAGAACATAAGTAAAATGGCGTAACTCATTGATCTGAAATAATTTTTCATATCTGGCCTCATGAGGTTTTATATTGTTTTTGGTTCGGCATGATCGCATAATGATACAACTTTCAAAACTAGTTTCTACAATTAATAGCCTCCGGGGATACTTATGAATATTCGTCTTAGAGAAAAGCTGCTGTTCGGATTTGTATTTTTGGCACTTGTTGTCATTTCACTCGCATCGGGTGCGTTTTTCTCTCTGAATAAAATGCAGTCCTATATTCTTGATATATCTGCGATTTCGAAAGAGACCACTGAACTTCAGGATATTCACTCGGAATTTCTGAATTTAGAAGCAGATCTACAGGTCTATTCCCTGACGGCGGATGGCGAAAAATATCAATCAGCCATTGCAGGAGGGGCGGCGATTTCTGAAAGGATCATAGTCCTCGCAAAAGAAGAAAAACAGGCTGACAGCAAAGAGGCATTTACCAGTCTTCTTAACAAGAATAGTGAATTTCTGGGTAAAATTGAAGAAGTTCACGATTTGATTGAATATAAGCAGGATTTATCTTTAAAAAAACTGAAAGAGAAGAGAGAGCAGATTTCTTCAAAAGTATCAAAACTGAGTGATGCCGCATTCTATTCCGGTAATGCTGATGCGGCTGTAACCGCAGCCCAGATGAAGGCCAATTTTTTGACAGCAGCTATGGCTTCAATGGAAGTGACAAACAGTACAAGCGATCCAAACACCAAAGTGCGGAACTTTTTTCGTGCGATGGCCTCTTTCCGTGAATCAGGAGAGATGTTGAAGGTGTACATTAATGACAAAGAAACCATTAAACTCATTGAGGGCTTGATTAATGATAAGTCCTATGAGTCCGATGTTTCAAAGGTTTCTGAAGCCATTATAAGCATTGGCAGAAATCTTGATGAAACCAAGGAAATTATGTCTGAAGTTTCAGGCTTAATTGATAATCTGGTTCAAAATTCGAGGAAAATGCAAAATCAGCAACTTGAAAGCAGCAATGAAACGGTCAGTTTTTTCAAATGGGCCTCAAGTCTGGTTTTAATACTGGGGGGATTCGCCGTTGTTATTTTGGTGACATATTTGATGAGAACCTTGTCCGTGACGGTAAAGATTCTTCTCAGTGGATTTGAAAATATTAAAAACTCAGTCAGCCATGTGGTCGGGACAAGCCAGGAGATGAACTCAAACGTAGGGCGCATGTCGCGTTCTGTTGCCGATGTAAACCAGCGAGGGCAAAGCATCGAAAAGCAAGTGGCTACCATGAGCAGCAATATCGCGACTGTTTCTTCTGCCGTAGAACAGTTGGAGCGTTCAATCCAGCAAATTCAGGGGATCTCAGTGCAGTCTCTGGATCGTAGTGATGCAGCGGTTGATCGTACCGGAAAAATGGAACAAGTTATTTATGAGTTGTCTGCAGCATCAGAACAAATCGAACAGGTTGTTGCCTTGATTAACACTTTGGCAGAGCAAACAAACTTATTGGCGTTAAATGCTACAATCGAGGCCGCCAGAGCAGGAGCTGCTGGTAAAGGATTCTCTGTCGTGGCGGACGAAGTGAAAAAGCTTGCCATTGAGACAACCCAATCAACCGAGAGTATCCGCGAGCAGGTTTCAAAAATTTCGGATATTTCTGCACACGCTCTGACCTATATGAACGAGCTGGCTGATTGTGTTCGTGAAATCGAAACAAACTCCCGAAATATTAATGATGCCGTGAATGAACAACAAGTTGGCACGGCTTCGATTGGGCAAGCAATTTCTGATGTTGCCAGTTTTTCGATTTCCGTTTCTCGCACCATTCAGGAAATTGGAGGCGAAATGGAATCTATGCGCGAGCTCAGCACGGACGTTGTAGGGCAAACCCAGACAGTCAGCAGTGATGTCACAAAATTGAGTGACGCCGCAGACGAGTTCCGCGTTAGACTAAGCTCCATCTAATGTTATCTCGCTAATACTATCTCGGGGGTGTCCCCTTTACAGTGTGGATATCCTGTTTGTAGCTTTGTGGATAATAATGTTGATATTAACTGTTTGTTAACCTTTGGGGCGTAAAAAAGCAAAAGGCCGCAGTCGCGGCCTTCAGTAAGAAGAAATCTAGTAATAAAACTATCTCATACCGTGAGTAGGCCCCGAAAGAGTAGGGAGGCTCATGGACAGAAAGCTTGCTGCTTTGCTTGTGCTTTTATTTCTCATTATTTCTTCTCCTATATATTATACCGCATTCACACTTTTGAAGTATATATCAGCCATCTCTTTATCGGATTTTCCTGACCTATATGCCTCATATAACTCACGATGCCCTAACTTTTCAACCAAGTCAACAATTTTCGTCTTGTTGTTAAGATCGTAAATCTCACTGACTATTCTACACATTTCAACAGTTATGTCAAGAAAATGCCTACGCAAGGCGTGAGCTTGTTCAGGGGTGTTTTGCATCAATGGTTTAGGGATGCCAATATGGGGCTGTTCAAGGTTTCTGAAGCCCATTCCGAGATTGCAGGCCATCTCGTCAAGGTCAACAGCCTTGGTATTTAAAGGGCATAGCAGGAGGAGCGAATCGTCTCCCACAACATTAAAATCCGGAATTTTTCCGGCAATAACATGAGCTTTAAAGCCTTTTTCTTTGGCTAAGGCTAGCAGGCGCTGTCCTTCGGGGATCTTTGACAGCAATGATTCGCATTCTTCGAGAATAATACCAGCTTGTGGATGGCTGTAGGAGGTCTGTCCTCCGGCCATTTGAGCCCCCATATCCCCGAATTCTTTCAACATGTCATTCATACCTAAAATACCCTCAGTTATTATTTATTGGCCTTATTGGGTGCGACCCATAGTGAGCATACGCTTGGGCTGGGTCGTCACTTTTCCATCTTTTGTAACTGTAATCAAAGCTTCCATAGGGCTTCCATCATATAAAATTGGAGCCGTGACCTTGAAAAGAGCGTCCCCATCGACGTCTTCAACCGACAACGGTGTCGGCACAGCATCAAAGTCCTCTCGACGCTCATCATCATATAAATCAATGATCCCAGCCTCTTCTGGGCTTTTAAGGAGGATAATCTCTCCTTCTGGCAGACGCACAAAACAATAATAGAAGTTAAGGTACGGAATAACAGTCTGAGCGTTCAGATTTAGGCCAGCCTTCTGGTTAATATGGATGATAGGGCCATCAGAGCCATCCATATAGAAATAGGACTCACCATCGCTCAAAAAGTCCATGGAAAAGGTAGGCAGGGACGAGAAATTAGTTAGGCGATACAGCAAAAAGGACTCGTAAAAAGGCAGCTTCAATGCCTTTGCCTCACTGGTCTGCGGTGAGAAAAGAACGAAATCTCCAACCGATTTTACACGGTTGATCATAGAAACAGTTTTATCGCGGTCGAGTCGATGCCAAATCATGACGAACAGTATAACAGGTTTGGAAAAAGGAAAACTGAAAATTTAAGTATATAAATCAGTATAGTTGCCCTTGAATTTGCCGCATCACATGCGGCATCATTGGCCTTATCGCGGTCTTAATAGGTTATAGGGGGCATTGAGCGTGTTCTTTAGCATCTTGATGCATTTGGAGTTGTTGGAGCGCTGTATCAAACAGACTCTGTGCCGAGGAGGCCGCATGGGCTTCCCCGCCCAAAGTCTGGCGCCATTTTTTTGCCCCGCGTAATCCGCTGAATAATCCCAGCATATGACGGGTGGTCGAGTGGATCGGCATGTCAGCATTTTTTTGCCGCTCGGAGATATAGCCCCCCATTTTTGCAACGATTTCAAACGGGTCGGGAAGCGGCGTGCCGTAAAGTTTGTGATCCATCTGGGCAAGAAACCACGGATTTTGATAGGCTTCACGCCCAATCATGACGCCATCGAATTCGTTCAGTATGGTATCAATCTGGTCGATGCTGTTGATTCCGCCATTGAGGATAATAGTGAGATCAGGGTGGGTCTTTTTGATTTGGGCGGCAATATCATAGCGCAGCGGTGGAATCTCCCGATTCTCTTTCGGAGAAAGACCTTTAAGCCATGCCTTGCGAGCATGAATTATAAATCTATTACAACCAGTTGCAGCAACTTTTTCAACAAAAGTCTCAAGAAAAGGATAGTCTTCCGAGTCGTCAATTCCAATCCGGCATTTTACGGTGACAGGAACGGACACGGCATCCTGCATGGCCTTAATGCAATCTGCGACCAAATCCGGTTCACGCATCAGGCAAGCGCCAAAACTCCCTTTTTGAACGCGCTCGCTTGGGCAGCCACAGTTGAGGTTAATCTCGTTATAACCCCAATCTTCACCGGTTTTTGCGGATTTGGCGAGATCTTCCGGTTCGGAGCCGCCCAATTGCAGGGCAATCGGGTGTTCGCATTCGGAAAAACCCAGTAGTTTGTCCAAATCACCATGGAGGACAGCTCCCGTTGTAATCATTTCAGTATATACAAGTGCATTCGGGCTGAGTTGGCGGTGAAAATAGCGGCAATGGCGATCCGTCCAGTCAATCATGGGCGCGACGGACAGAAGGGGCGAGATAAGGCTTGAATTTTGAATGGCTTTTCTCATAATGGCACGTCTTTTACGCGAAAACTTGTAAAAGCTCCAGATTTATATAACAGCGCCGCACGGATAATGACACGAAACCTCACCATATTAAGCTTTCTTTTTCTGATTTTTCTGGCCTTGCCTTTTGGCGGGGCTATTGCTGAAGATACTGAAAATGCAATGAATTCTGTATCCGGGCTGCCGTTGCCACGTTTTGCATCGCTGAAATCCGGTAACGTTTATATGCGGACCGGCCCATCCATGGATTATCCAATCCGCTGGATTTACCAACAGGAAGGGCTACCTGTTGAAATTATTCAGGAATTTGACGCATGGCGGCGCATTAAAGACCCCGAGGGGGAAACAGGTTGGGTTCATAAAATCCTGCTGTCCGGACGCAGAACCTCAGCGATTAAGGCCAAAGAACGTGTTCTGGCATACGCTAGCGACGAGCTGCTTCGTCCGATTGCCAAGCTTGACCCTGATTTTCTGGTAAATATCGAAAAATGCGATAAGCGTGCCTGTTTTGCAACATTCCCACCTTATGAGGGATGGATCGAGAAAAAACACCTTTGGGGAGTTTACGGCTCCGAAGTTTTTAATTAACATTACGAATCAGAGGGTTGTTCTTCACGTCCTCCTGACCTCTTATAAATATCCACATACTTATCCACAGTTTCACCCACCTTTTCCGTTCTGGAACCCTAGTCAAAATGTTGAGTGTAGAAAAAGCCGAGGTTGCCCACCTCTTGCAGATGAGTCTGTCCAAAATGGCCTATGACGCCGAGCGTGGGACGGATATCCGTCTGATGTTGCAGGTCATGGGAGGCGTGTTGACAGAGACCGCATTCTTCTTTGAAGAGCCGGATGAAACGCTGGCTGCCATGTTCACCAAAATCTCTGCTGTACTGGGATGCGATGCTTACGAAGGGGAACTACCCGTTTGGCTCGATCTTGATCCGGTACAGATTGATACCTATACCGAGCGCGGTCGCGAACTCGCTCGTATGGCAATCCATGATTGGGCTGATTGTGAATTCGGTTTCGTTGATATGTTGGTGATGGTTTGCCATCACGTTATTTCTTCATGGGAAGAAGAGGGAATTCCCCGTTCAGAAACCTTCCGCCTGTTGATTGAATATGCAACACGTTGTATGTGTTTCGAAGTCGCAGCCCAAGAACTGTGTGACGTCCTGATTGAAAAGAAAATGGGACGTGATGGCTGGACATTGGGCGATTGTCTGGGTGGATTATCTGGTGCCGCAGGATGGCGTTTGGCTAAGCTGAACCTGCTCAAAAAGAAACTCCCTAAAGATTCGGTGCCTCATCCTGAAACAGCAGACCTTGATCATCTGGTCACCGTGATGACCGCCGAGGCAACCCGTATGGGCGTGCCAGCAGGCAGTGACTGGAAATTCGGCCTTGCTGCCAATGATGCCCCCGTTAATCCACCGATTGAACTTCTGGAAGGGGTTGAGCCTTACGCCCAACTATTTTTCTCTGCTGTTCCGATGTCGGATGTCCGCGATCAAGCTGTCGCGTGCGCCAAAGCCGCAGGAAGAATGCTCGCCGTTGTCGCCACGGGTGATGAACCGGAAATTGCTGACGTTATCGCCAAACCTCTCGCGATGATGGCAATTACGGAAACTTATCATGCGTTCTGGCTGGGATATTAAGTTCCATAGAAAATCGCCTGATAACGAAATATTTCCATTTGTAACAAAAACCCAAAAGCCTTATAAAGGGGCCATGACTGTGACAAAAGAAAAAGCAGGGTGGGACTTTTCCCCCAAGGGTGCGTACTCGCGCGAAGATTTACTCGCGTGTGGTGACGGAGAATTATTCGGTCCAGGCAATGCAAAACTGCCTGCGCCGCCGATGCTGATGTTTGATCGGATCACCAAGATCACCACCGAAGGCGGAGCCTATGGTAAGGGTGAGCTGGTTTCCGAATTCGACATCAAACCCGATCTGTGGTTTTTTGAATGCCATTTCAAAGGTGATCCTGTTATGCCGGGTTGCCTCGGGTTGGATGCATTGTGGCAATTGCTGGGTTTCTATCTTGGTTGGACTGGCGCACCCGGTTCTGGTCGCGCGCTGGGGCTTGGTGAGTTGAAATTCACCGGACAAATTTTGCCGGAAACCAAATTGGTAACATATCGTTTGGATATCAAGCGTGTGATTAACCGTTCGTTGGTTCTGGGAATTGCCGATGGACAAGTTCTGGCCGATGGCAAAGTCATTTACGAAGCAAAAGATTTGCGTGTTGGATTGTTTGAAAATCCCAGAGCAATGTAAAGTGCAATGTAATCACTATTTTATTCAAAAACAGAAAGGATGAGTTCCATGGCCTTGATTCAAGCAAATGGAGTACGTCGTGTCGTTGTAACCGGAATGGGCATTGTGTCTTGTATCGGTAATTCGGTTTCTGAAGTTCTGGAATCCTTGAAAGCAGGGAAGTCCGGTATTTCTTTTTCGGAAGATTATGCAGAAAAAGGGTTTAGGTCTCAGGTTTTTGGTCTGCCAAAAATCAACGTTGCTGACTTTATTGATCGCCGGATGCTCCGTTTTATGGGGGATTCCGCGGCCTACACCCACATCGCCATGCAACAGGCCATCGCCGATGCCGGACTGGAAGAACATGAAGTCTCCAACGAGCGTTCTGGCGTCGTCGTAGGATCTGGTGGCCCATCCACCCGCAATCAGGTTGAAGCCGCTCGCATTACATTGGAAAGTGGTCCAAAAAAAGTGGGCCCGTTCATGGTTCCGCGTTGCATGTCGTCAACAACGTCCGCCAATTTGTGCACCAATTATAAAATCAAGGGCGTTAATTATTCGATTTCGTCTGCTTGCTCGACCTCTGCACATTGCATCGGCAACGCAGCTGAAATAATCGCCATGGGAAAACAAGACATTATGTTTGCTGGTGGTGGCGAAGAACTCGACTGGACGCTTTCCGTTTTGTTTGACGGTATGGGCGCTATGTCCTCCAAATATAATGCAACACCGGAAAAAGCCTCGCGTGCTTATGATGCTGACCGTGACGGATTTATCATCGCGGGTGGTGGGGGAATGTTGGTTCTCGAAGATTACGAACATGCAAAAGCCCGTGGCGCAAAAATTTATGGCGAACTGGTTGGCTATGGCGCGACATCTGATGGAGCCGATATGGTTGCTCCAAGCGGAGAAGGTGCTGTTCGTTGTATGAAACAAGCCCTTTCAAGTTGTGATAAGCCGGTAACGTATATTAATTCCCACGGAACCTCGACCGTTGTTGGTGATGTAACGGAGTTGAAAGCTATTCGGGAAGTATTCGAACCGAGGGAACAGGATATGCCCGCCATTTCATCAACCAAGTCGATGACCGGACATTCTTTGGGAGCCACAGGCGTTCAAGAAGCAGTCTATTCCTTGTTGATGATGAAAGAGCGTTTTGTCGCCCCAAGCATCAATATCGAAAACTTGGATGAAGCGGCAGGAAACATGCCAATTGCCCGCGAACGCATTGATAATGTCGATCACCAGATCATTCTGTCCAACAGTTTTGGATTTGGTGGAACAAATTGCACGTTGGCTTTCGCCGCTGCCGAATAATAATAAAAAAATATAAAATAGAAAAAGTAGGAAGTAAAAAATGACTGGATTAATGAAAGGCAAGCGTGGCGTAGTCATGGGCGTTGCTAATGGCTATTCGATTGCTTGGGGGATTGCCAAGGCCTGTGCTGAACAGGGGGCCGAGATGGCATTCACCTATCAAGGCGACCAATTCAAAAAACGGGTTGAGCCTTTGGCCGCAGAAATTGGCGTGAAAACATTGATTGATTGTGATGTCAGCAACATGGCTGATCTCGACCGCGCTTTTGCCGAGATTGAAGAAAAATTCGGTACCATTGATTTTATTGTTCATTCAATCGCTTTTTCCAACAAGGAAGAACTTAAAGGCCGTTATGTTGACACAAGCCTCGATAACTTCTTGCTGTCAATGAATGTGTCTTGCTATTCCTTCACAGCCGTGATGAAACGTGCCGCGCCATTGATGAAAAATGGCGGCTCCGCAATCACCTTGTCGTATTACGGCTCAGAAAAAGTCATGCCAAATTACAATGTCATGGGCGTGGCGAAAGCAGCATTGGAAGCCTCTGTGCGCTACCTTGCGGCTGATCTGGGACAAGACAATATCCGCGTGAACTCGATCTCTGCTGGCCCGATGAGAACACTCGCTGGATCTGCGATTGGCTCTGCTCGCAAAACCTTCAAATATAACACGCTGACCGCGCCTTTGCGCCGTCCTGTTGGATTGGAAGAACTGGGAAGTACGGGCGTTTATTTACTCTCCGATATGTCTTCGGCAGTTACTGGAGAAATTCACTACGTCGATTGTGGCTTTAATGTCATCGGCATGTGCCCGTCCGATCGCTGGGATGAATTGATGGGCGATGGGGAATAACCTGTTATAAAAAACTAGAGAACTTTTTCCAGATGATGGTGGCCAATTCCGAAATAGGTTTTGGCCGCTTTTATTTTTTCAAGAATCTGAGGATCATGCTTCTCTTTATTGGTACGCGCGGCAACGATCAAAACATTCTTCGGCGTATGGGCGTCTGAGATAAATTCAAAAACTTTGGTGGAATAGCCACAATATTCAAGGATCATCGCGCGCAGGCCATCTGTGACCATCTCCGCCTGACGCTCCAAAAACGTCCCGTATTTCAAAAGGAAGTCGAGATCGTTTGAAGCTTTATTCTGTTCGATTTCCCGACGAATCTGTTTGTGACAACACGGGGCAACCACAATTAATTCCGCATCCGCTTCAAGGCCTTTGGCAATCGCATCATCTGTTGCCGTGTCGCAGGCATGAAGTGCAATCAAGATATTGGCCCCCGAGCAATCATAGTCATTAATTGTGCCTTGAGAAAAAGACAGGTAAATAAAATCATTTTTATCAGCGATGCCATTGCACAGATCAACCATATCCTGACGATACTCGACCCCGACCACATCGGCATTTATATTCTGGCTCAACAGATAATCATAAAGAGCAAAAGTCAGATAGCCTTTTCCTGATCCCATATCGACAATTTTTTTGATTTGATCCGGCGAAATATTTTTAATAAGGCCGCTCAGGATTTCTATATATTTATTGATCTGACGAAACTTGTCTTGTGCGTTTTTATACACCTGACCTTTGTCGTCGGTGATTTTCAGATCATATAGATATTGTTTTCCTTCTGAGGAAATTAAGCGGTTTTTCTGGCGGTCATGATCTGACGGAGGGGCTTCTTTGACAGTGGCCGCTTTGGTTTTGAGAGTCTTCTTTTCCAAGACCAGATCAAATTGAGTGGTAAAAAGCGTTGCTGAATGAAACCCGTCACATAAAGCATCTTCAATCATTGCAAAGGCATCAGGGAAGTCATAATTTTTAACGATGTCGCGCGTTTTGAAACGGTAGGTGAAGCTTAATTTATCCTGACGTTTTACTTTGATCTTTCGAATGTGAATATTTCTCATTCCCGGTTCATCACCGGAATACGACCCCAAAGAAATTTTTGCAAAACTGTTATCCTGCAAACTTTTTTCAATGGCCAAAATAAATTCGGTAACAAAGAAAGGTAAGGTCATTCAATCAGGCCGCATCAATGAGAGAAATGTTGATCGCTGAGATTTTTCCATTTTCTTCAGTGTGAAGGTCATATTGGACAGTTTGCCCGACATTGATGGTTTTTATCCCTGCGGTTTCCAGAGCCGAAATATGTAGATATACGTTATTTCCGCCGTCTTGAGGCGCAATAAATCCGTAACCTTTATCTTCTTTGAATAATAAGATTTTGCCGATAGCCATGTAAGAAGTCCTTATATAAAAGAGTTTAATTCACGAGTTTATGAGGGTTGCCCAAGGCAATAGACGGCTTTTTGCGCCGGATGATATCGCCTATTTTGACTTTGACCGGAGCAGGGGCAGGAGAAATCTTTTCAACGTTGATCACTTCCAATTCAATGATCTCATGGATGGAAAGGACCTTGGCAATAACTTGTTGTTCGCCGATTTTATCTGGTTTGCCGCGTGGCTTGCTGGGTTCTGCCCACAAAGGTTCATTCCATTTGAGAGTGTCGCCCACAGCAGGCAAGAGGCATTTGAGCCAATTCGGTTTATCTGGCATAAAAATTCAATTCATGTTCGGGTTATAATAAGCCGGCATTCTATATAGGGAAGGAGGGATAGTCTAGATAATTCCAAACACCCCTCCATGACCTATTCGCCCATAAAAGGATAGTCAGTGTAACCATTTGCCCCACCACCGTAGAAGGTGGAATTGTCAGGGACGTTGAGGTCTTTACCTGCCGCAAACCGTTTCGCTAAGTCCGGATTGGCGATATAAAGTTGTCCGAAAGCAATTGCATCTGCTTTACCTGTCGCCAGTAAGGCTTCGCCATTTTCTTTTGTAAGGCCTTCGTTAGAAATCAGGACGCCGCCAAACTCTTTTTTAAGAAGAGGGGATAGGCTGTCATCTGCCACATGTTCTCTGGTACAGATAAAGGCAATGCCACGCTTACCCAGTTCGCGGGCAAGGTAGGAGAATGTTTCGGTTTTAGTGCTGTCCCCCATATCATGTTTGTCTGCACGAGGGGAAAGATGCATGCCTATACGTCCGGCCCCCCAGACTTCGATGACGGCATCCGTAACTTCGAGAATAAGCCGCGCCCGATTTTCAATTGATCCGCCATAAATATCATCGCGGATGTTGGTGCGATCTTGTAAAAACTGGTCAAGCAGATACCCGTTGGCACCATGGATCTCTACACCGTCAAATCCAGCTTTTTTAGCATTTTCTGCACCTTTTTTATAGGCAGCAACGATATAGGGAATTTCTTCCAAGCTTAGGGCGCGCGGGGTCGGAAACTCGGTAATTGGGCGCACCAGATTAACATGTCCGGCGGGCTTGATGGCGCTTGGTGCGACAGGAGTTTCGCCATTCAAAAACACAGGGTGCGAAATCCTCCCGACATGCCAGAGTTGCAAAAAAATCCGTCCACCCTTTTCGTGGACAGCCTTGGTTACTTTTTTCCATCCTTCAACTTGTTCGTCCGACCATATGCCGGGGGTATTTGCATATCCGACACCCATCGGGGTTACACAGGTTGCCTCACTAATAATCAGTCCTGCTCCGGCACGTTGCGCGTAATATTCGGCCATCAAATCATTGGGAACACGTCCCGGATTGTCAGCACGCGCTCTTGTCAAGGGAGCCATAATGATACGATTAGGGAGTTGAAGATCACCAAGCAGTAAAGGATCGAATAATTGCGACATATGGCAGGAAGGCTTTCTATTAAGAGGTTCATTTATTATAGAGGATAAAGAGAATAAGTAATATTTCCAAATTTTCAATATGGGAGTTCTTCCCAATAGACTTGATGAGATCGAGCATTCTCACGGTCATTTTATTGAAAATTGACAAGAGTCTGTTCCGGTATTGTGAAAAAGGCTACAATTTATCTGAAAGAAGGGCAGAATCACCGCATGTTAGAGCAAATTTTCCAAAGCATTTTCCCACTGCAAATGAATTTTCCGATTATTTTCGGGATGTTCATGATTTTGGGAGTGGTCGGAGGGCTGGTCGCAACACGCATCCAGTGGCTGCCAACCATTTCGGGATTTATGCTGGTTGGACTACTGATGGGCCCAGAGGGGACGGGGTTAATTAGCAATCAGGTTATTACTCAGGCCGGACATCTGGTTCAAATCTCCTTGGGATTGATTTTATATAAACTCGGGTGCTCCCTGCATCCCGAACATGTTATTAAGCACCCCAAAATTATTATTGTCTCAGTGGTTGAGTCACTTGTGACCTTTGTCAGCATATTCTTGCTCCTTACTATTTTTGGATTTTCTGGAATTGTTTCTGTCCTTGTCGCAGCCATTGGAATCTCCTCTTCGCCTGCTGTTCTGGTTCATGTGGCCAGTGAAATGCGCGCCAAAGGGGAGGTGACAGAAAATACCAAGGTTCTTGTGGCACTGAATAATCTGATTTCATTCATTATTTTTAGTAGCGCTTTGCCTTTCGCGCTCTATTCGTCTGAGGCAACATGGGGCGATATCTTTGGTATTCCAAGCTATCGCATGATTGGCGGATTTGCCATCGGAGCTGTAATGGCCTATGCTGTGACGTCGTTAGCAAAATTTTTGCAGCCTAAAACATTCCACTATGTTTTTCCGCTAATGCTGGGTGGGATTATGCTGACATTGGGGCTGAATGTGGCATTGCAGATGTCGTTTTTATTCTCCTGTCTGGTTTTTGGAATTATGGTCAGATGGTTTGAAAAAGAAACCCACCCCATCACCAATACAGACTTTGGCTATGCGGAAGATATTTTCTATATCATTTTGTTTGTCACCGCAGGGGCTAGCCTGCACGTCAATGAACTGGTTACGGCTGGCTGGATTGCCATTTTGTTCCCATTTGTCCGCTGTGCAGTCAAATATCTGGTTCTGATTGGGGCAACACGATCTCTGGATTATACTTTCAAACAATCATCAGCCACAGGCATGTTGTTAATGCCAATGGCGGGGATGGCAATCGGATTGTTGCAGACAACAAATTCCCTGATGCCTTATATTGGGGCACAGGTTGCCATCCTGATTTTCGCAGCAGTGGCAGTTCTCGAGACAATCGGCCCCCCGATCGCCAAGCTGGCCTTCAAATTATCCGGTGAGGTCGATGGTGGGGCCGTCAAGGCGTTGGTGGTTATTCCCGATGCAAAAGAGCCCTCAGTCGGTACAAAGAATCCAGAGCATCGCGTGGAGTAAGACTGTCCGGATTTATAGTTTCCAGTGCCTCTTCGACAGCAGATTTTTTTACTCTCACAGGGGCAGGTGCAGGAACTTGAAATAAAGGCAATTCCAATGCTGCATTTTTTGTCTTGTGTTCTTCAAGGAGAGATAAAACCTGTTCTGCACGCGCAATGACTTCAGCCGGAAGCCCTGCGAGCTGGGCAACATGAATTCCATAGGAACGATCGGCGGTTCCTTTTGCGACATGGTGCAGAAAAATAACTTCACCTTTCCATTCACGAATTTGCATTGTGTAGCAGGCAAGATTTTTCAAATCTTTGGATAGATTGGTCAGCTCATGATAATGGGTGGCAAACAATCCTCTGCACCCAATTTTATTATGAAGGTACTCAAGCGCCGCCCATGCGATAGATAACCCGTCATAGGTAGCGGTTCCCCGTCCAATTTCATCGAGAATGACCAATGATTTTGAGGTCGCGTTTTTAAGGATGACGGATGTTTCAACCATTTCCATCATAAAGGTGGATTGCCCCTTGGCGAGGTCATCTGATGCACCAACACGGCTGAAAACCTTATCAATGATGCCGATGGTGGCTGATTGAGCAGGAACATAAAATCCTGCTTGCGCCATGATGGCGATCAACGCGTTTTGCCGTAAAAAAGTTGATTTCCCAGCCATGTTAGGCCCCGTTAACAACCACAGCATTTCATCTTTTTGAAGCATGCAGTTATTCGGCGCAAATTCCGTATGGTTTTTCTTTAAGGAATATTCGACAACCGGATGCCGTCCGCCAATGATTTCAAAGTCTGTCCCATCAACAATTCGGGGACGAACATAACCGCGATCAACCGCCAAAACAGCATTGGCCGAGGCCAGATCAAGTTCGGCGATTGCACGGGAAATAAGGCTGATTTCATTCGCCAGTGAAAGAACATGGCTGCAGAATTGAGAAAAATAACTTTCTTCGAGTGCAAGAGCTTTGTCCGCAGCCGCAGAAATATCCCGTTCCAGCTCGGCGAGTTCTGGCGTTGTAAAACGCATGGCATTTGCCATTGTCTGACGGTGAACGAAAGGATTATTCTCAATGCCCCCATCTTTGACCAATAAGGCATCTGCGCGTTTTGCAGGAACCTCGATATAATATCCTAGAATATTATTGTGTGTAATTTTAAGCGCATCAACACCGGTCATGGCAACATATTTGCCTTGCAAGGCCGCGATATGTTGGCGCGCTTCATTTTTAAGCCCTCGGTATTTATCCAGTTCGGGGCAATAACCAGATACAATAAATCCACCATCCCGTGACAACATGGGTGGACTTTCTACGAGAGCAGAAGATAAGAGATCCTGTATCGATTCAATGTCACTGGAAAGGGATATTGCCGAACAAATTTTCTCTAAAGCGGACTGCCCCAATCCTTTTTCAAGAATGCGTGCGCGAAGAGCAGCCGCAATGCCAAGCCCATCTCGAATGGAGGACAAGTCGCGTGGCCCTCCACGCATCAAACTAAGACGAGCAATCGCCCGTTCCATATCCGGAACAAGTTTGAGTGATCTGCGTATATCGTCATTCAATGAAAAATTCGCAATCAAGGTTTCAATTTCATTATGACGACGGGTAATTTTCCCCACATCCCGAAGTGGCGAGGTCAGGCGCGATTGTAACATCCGCGCCCCGGCCCCAGTCAGTGTCATATCAATTGTATCAATCAGGGAGCCATTTTTTTCACCCGATTGTGTCCTCAGCAATTCAAGAGATCTCAATGTTGATGGATCAATCTCCATAACAGAGGAAGATGAAATTTGATGCGGTTTAAGGAGATGCGGCAACTGGCCTTTTTGTGTCGTATCAATGTAGGAAATCAGCGCACCACAAGCAGCAATCTCTGCCCGTGAAAAGGCACCAAGGTCGGACATGATCTGGTCGCCGAACAGATGTTCCAAGCGGCCTCGTCCTTTGTCGCTGTCAAACTCGGAAGAGGGAAGAGGGGTTAATCCCTGAACAATCGAAAAATCCTTGGCATTCATAGAAGATGGCAACAGCACTTCACTGGCGTCAAGACGGATCAACGTGGATAAAATGGCGTCTTTGGCCACGGTTTGTACCAAAAATTCACCAGTCGAAACATCCGCAATGGCCAGACCACACTGCCCACCAATATCAATGGTTGCGGCAAGATAATTATTCGCTCGAGCATTGAGAAGAGTATCTTCAATGAGTGTTCCGGGTGTAATAATGCGAACCACTTCACGATTAACAAGAGCTTTTGACCCCCCACGTTTTTTGGCTTGTTCCGGCGTTTCTGTTTGTTCACAAATCGCAACCTTATGACCTGCGCGGATAAGACGGGCAAGGTAAGGTTCACAGGAATGAAAGGGAACGCCACACATGGAAATTTCATCGCCCTGTGTCTTTCCGCGCTTGGTCAGGGTAATATCCAGAACCGCAGAGGCGATAATTGCGTCCTCGAAAAACAGCTCATAAAAATCACCCATCCGGTAAAACAATAAACAATCAGGATGGGCAACTTTAACCGCCATATACTGCGCCATCATCGGCGTATGCCCCAACGTTATAAAATCGTCGGGTGTCTCCGGTGTATGTGTAGGTTCAGTTTTTTGAGCTGTTTGGGACATTTTGATTACTTCGTTCCCGTAGAACCAAATCCGCCAGCGCCGCGTGAAGTTTCAGAAAGATCTTCACAGATATTCCAGACCGCTTGCTCATAACGGGCGATAACCATTTGCGCGATACGCATTCCGCGCTCAATCGTAAAGGGCACTTTACTGTGGTTAATCAGAATGGCTTTGATCTCGCCGCGATAATCGGCATCGACGGTACCAGGAGAATTCAGAACGGTGACGCCATTCTTGGCTGCTAAACCAGAACGTGGGCGCACCTGACATTCATAGCCTGAGGGCAGGGCAATAGAAATACCTGTTGGTACCATCGCATAAGCGCCGGATTCCAATACCATCGGCGCATCAATAGCGGCGACCAGATCCATTCCTGCGGCCTGATCTGTTGCATAGGCAGGCAAAGGCAAATCTTTGGCGTGATCCAGAACTTTAATATCTATGGTGACGCGATTGTCATTGGCAAGAGGCTGTTGAAGGGCGGCGGCTTGGTTGGTCATCTTGATCTAGTCCCGTATCGTTAAAATGAGAAATCATCGCTTCAACAAGACGTGCCGCAACCTCTTTCTTGGAAAGAGGAGGCCATTCGTCACAGTTTGAGCGTGATACGAGTGTAACCTGATTATAGTCAGTGCCAAAGACAGGATTCTCGGTTTTCCCCACCTGATTGGCCAAAATCCAGTCGCATCCCTTACGAACCAGCTTTTCTTGGGCAGATTTTACCGCGTCATCTGTCTCGGCAGCAAATCCGATAACCAGCAGAGGGCGTTTCCCGGAGCGGCAGATTTCAGCTAGAATATCAGGATTTTCTGTAAAACTGAGGGCGGGAGGTTCTGCTCCAGTGCGCTTTTTCATCTTGTGTTCAGCCGGAGTTGTAACACGCCAGTCAGCAACTGCCGCCGCACAGACTGCCATATCGGCGGGCAGGGCAGATTGGCACGCCGCAAGCATTTCGGAAGCTGTTTCGACATGAATTGTAGTGACCCCCAAAGGATCGGGCAGGGCAACGGGGCCTGTGACCAAAGTCACTTTGGCTCCGGCATGTGCCAGAGCATCGGCAATTGCATGGCCTTGTTTACCAGAAGAGCGGTTTCCGATAAAACGTACCGGATCAATTGGCTCGTATGTCGGGCCAGACGTCACCAAGACAGATTTTCCTGACAGTGGAGCCGATGCCAAAAAATAATGCTCAATTGAGGCCAGAATATCATCAGCTTCGACCATGCGGCCCAAGCCAGTTTCGCCACATGCCATCTCACCAGTGGCAGGGCCGATGAACATCACACCATCCTGACGCAAAGTTTCGACATTGCGTTGTGTCGCGGGTTTTGCCCACATCTCCGGATTCATAGCAGGAGCGATCATGATTTCTTTATTGCTGGCAAGCAGAGTGGTTGAGGCCAGATCATCTGCAATGCCATTGGCAAGTCTGGCCAACAAATTTGCACTGGCTGGCGCAACAACAATGAGATCGGCCTCGCGGGATAGACGGATATGACCCATTTCACTTTCGTCTTTAAGCGAGAACAGGTCAGTATAAACGGGATGTTCGGAAAGGGCAGATACGCTTAAAGCTGTGATGAATTCAGCGCCACCTTTGGTTAGGATACAGCGAACTTCACATTGCGCCTTACGCAGCAAACGGATGAGTTCCAGAGATTTATAGGCAGCAATGCCGCCGGAGATGACGAGTAAGATACGCTTGCCAGATAAAATGGTCATACGCTTGTTCCTTCAAAAAATTAAGAGGCTCTGCACCATAGCACAGAGCCTCTTGAATAATCAAAAAGCGAGAATTACTCAGCTGCTTTTTCTTCTTCAGCAGGAGCAGCTTCTTCGGTAGGAGCAACTTCTTCTGTAGGAGCGGCTTCTTCAGCAGGAACAGTTTCCTCAGCAGGAGCCATTTCTTCTTTAACAGAGTCAGCAGCTTCGCTAGCAGCATCTTTCATTTCAGTAGCAGCTTCTTCAGCAGCAGCTTCTACTTCTTCAGAAGCATTTTGAATTGCAGTGGTCGCTTGGTCAGCAGCACCTTCGATGGTGGAAGAAATCTCACCAGCAGCAGGCATAATGCTTTGCATTTCAGTACCTTGTTGAGATTGGCTGTTCATGATGCCAAAAGCAGCAAGAGCAACAACGATTGCAGCAGCAACGATAGTCAATGTAGTTTTGTTCATTTTAGGTTTCCTTCCAAAAGAGAGTTTTTAGTATTTTCTGTAGCCATAATCAGCATACAACCTGATTCGTATGTCCTCACCGGGTAGGCCATACATAAATCATATTGCGATCAGTTTTCAAGTACTATTTCATGATTATGTTTATACAATTGATATTTATATCAAGGATACAGTAGAGTTTACTTATATAAACGGGCAAATATCGGGAATATTGATGCCAACGTAGAGGAATTGGCAGATTTTTATTGAAATATGTAAATTCAACTCAAAACTTCCAGCCTTGATGTATAGCAACAACACCAAAAGTTAGAGGCTCAACGATGGCCCGTCCAAACCCTGCATCCAACAGGCGGGCGCACAACTCTTCCTGTGAAGGGAAGGCCCGAATACTCTCGACCAGATATTGGTAGCTTTCCTCGTCACCTGTTACATATTTCCCCAATTTAGGGATAACGTTAAAGGAATACAGATCATAAAG
The DNA here is from genome assembly GCA_001871905.1 of Alphaproteobacteria bacterium CG1_02_46_17. Taxonomy (GTDB): domain Bacteria; phylum Pseudomonadota; class Alphaproteobacteria; order Micavibrionales; family Micavibrionaceae; genus UBA1573. The sequence continues at coordinate 30,911 of MNUG01000014.1, forward strand.
TTTTTGTAGAACTTCATTATCCAGATGACTGAATTCCATGCAGAAAAAACGTCCGCCCGGTTTCAGAACGCGGCAGGCTTCCTTCAGTGCCGTATCAATATGTGTGACGTTCCGCAGACCAAAGGAGATTGTATAAACATCAAAACTGTTATCTTCAAAGGGGAGGGCTTCGGCATTGGCTTCAACCCAGTCAAACCCCTTGATAAAGCCTTGATCTATAGCGCGAGCCTTCCCGACTTCCAGCATCGATGCGTTGATATCGGAAACTGTAATATGAGCTTTTGCTCCTGCTTTTTTTGCAATGCGAAAAGCAATATCTCCCGTTCCTCCCGCCACATCAAGATAAGAGAGGTTTGCAGTCGGGCGGATTTTCCGGATTAACGCGTCTTTCCACAAACGGTGAACTCCGCCGGACATCAAATCATTCATCAGATCATAACGAGATGCGACGCTGTCGAAAACATCCAGAACCATCCGCGTCTTCTCTTGCGGGTTAACAGATTTTCTGCCAAACCATTGGCTTTCGGGATTAATCATGATCGGGACTCCAAATATACAGATTGTGGGATAGCACATGAAATTGTTAAAGGCCATGGCAACTATTGCAGGATTCACACTTCTTAGTCGAGTGGCCGGAATGATTCGCGATATGTTAACTGCCTCTGTCCTTGGGGCAGGGCCGATTGCCGATGCTTTTTTTGTGGCCTTGAAGCTCCCGAACCTGTTTCGGCGCATCGCGGCAGAAGGCGCCTTTAGTGTTTCTTTTATCCCGTTATATTCCAAAACTCTGGCACAAGAGGGGGATGACGCCGCCGGAAAATTCTCAGGGCAGGTTTTCTCGGTCATGTTGTTAATTTTATCGGTATTTTCGGCCCTCATCATGTTGGTTATGCCATGGGTTATTCATGTGATAGCCCCGGGTTTTTATGAAGGATCTGAACGTTACGAGGCTGCAGTCACTCTCACTCAACTGACATTTCCCTATTTGTTACTGATGTCCCTTGTCGCGCTATTCGGGGGGATGCTTAACGCACATAGTAAATTTGGCCCGTTCTCTGCGGCTCCAATTATCTTCAACCTCACTCTGATAGCTTTTATGCTGGCAGGAACTCCATTTTTCCCAACTGCAGGTCATGCCATGGCGGTGGGAGTAAGTGTATCGGGATTGGTACAGCTGGCGATGATGGCATTCTTTATCCGCCATTATAAAATTACTTTTCATTTCCAGCGTCCGAAACTGGGCGAGAAAACCAAACATATGTTCAAGTTGATGGGCCCCGGAGTTCTGTCTGCCGGAGTTTTCCAGATCAATTTATTCGTCGATATGATGGTGGCGTCTTTATTGCCTGCCGGAGCCATTTCGTTCCTTTATTATGCAGACAGATTGAACCAACTGCCGTTATCATTGGCAGGAATTGCCGTTGGAACAGCCTTGTTGCCAATGTTATCCAGAGCTTTGGCAGAAAAAAATCATGAAGAAAGCAAAGATCTGTTTAACCGCGCTCTGGAATTTTGTTTTTTTGTAGCTATTCCTTCGGCAGTTGCGTTGTTGATTATTCCGATCCCGATGGTTGCCACATTATTCGAGCATGGAAAGTTTACCGCCCATGAGACATTGCAAACTTCGTATGTCTTGATGGGCTATGCGATTGGGCTTCCGGCTTATATTGCATCAAAAGTTTTTATGACGGCGTTCTGGTCACATGGAGATACGGTCACTCCAGTAAAAATTTCCATTCTTTCGGCGCTATCAAATGTTGCACTCTGCTTGCTCCTGATCGGCCTTTTGGGAGTGGCAGGGATTTCATTGGCAACCGGTATCGTCGGATGGATGCAGGTTTATTTGTTGCATAAACAATTAAAAGGAAAAGACGCCCTCGATTTTGATAAACGTTTACGAACCGTCTTTCCAAAAGTTGTAGTTTGTTCTTGCATCATGGCAATGGTTCTGGCAGGCTTGAACTATGGATTACAAGATTACTTCCATCGCGAATTACACGTCAAAATTCTGGCGTTGCTGGCCCTGATCGGGGGCGGCGCGATCACTTATGCACTGGCGGTTCAGGTCAGTGGAATTCTCAAAATTTCAGACATCAAAAATTATTTGAAACGTAGAAAAGGGTAACTTCTATGAAACGTATCTTATCCGGCATGCAGCCAACCTATCAATTGCACCTTGGAAACTATCTCGGAGCCCTCAAAAACTGGGTTGATTTGCAAAATGCAGAGCCTGACAATGAAAATCTCTTTTGTGTTGTGGATATGCACGCGATTACTGTGCCGAATGACAAGCTGAATCTGGCGCAGGCAACCCGTGAAATTGCAGCCGCCTATATCGCGGCAGGAATTGATCCTGAAAAGTCAGCTATCTTCCCCCAATCTGCCGTGGGTGATTTACATGTGCAATTAATGTGGTTATTGGCAACAATGACCCAGATTGGGAAGCTCAATCGCATGACCCAATTCAAGGATAAAGCAGGCAAGAATGCTGAAAAAGCAGGTCTTGGCCTTTATGCCTATCCGGTTCTGATGGCAGCAGATATTCTGGTCTATAACGCAACACATGTGCCAGTAGGCGAAGACCAGAAACAACATCTGGAATTGGCGCGGGATATTGCATCAACCTTTAATCACCGTTTCGGGAAAGAATTCTTTACATTACCCGAGCCATTGATTATGGGCGAAGCAACTCGTGTCATGTCCTTGCGAGACGGGGCACAAAAAATGAGCAAATCAGCTGAATCCGACATGTCGCGGATTAACCTGACTGATACAGCCGAGATAATTGCCGATAAAATCAAGCGGGCAAAAACCGATCCCAACCCATTACCCGATACGATTGATGGGCTGCAAGGTCGCCCTGAAGCCGATAATCTGGTAACGATTTATGCTGCGTTGTCTGGGCTGGGGAAAGCCGCAGTCATTAATGAATTTGCCGGAAAACAATTCTCTGAATTCAAACCAAAATTAGCAGAGGTCACAGTTGAAAAAATTGCGCCGATTACAGCTCGCATGCGTGAGTTGATGGCAGATCCGGCGGAGATTGATAGAATTCTGGTGAAAGGGGCCGATAAAGCCCGCGTCATCGCCGCCCCGATATTAGAGGACGTCAAATCCATAATGGGCTTCTGGAAGCCTTGATTGAGAAACCCGATCCAGATACTTGCGGACATTTTCAGGTAATTCTGGCGCGATATCCTTGATTTCGTCGGCTCCGACCCATTCACTTCCTTTTGGGGGTGTTTGGGAGTCCGCTGTCGCAAAACACAAGATGATGTGATCATTGCCGCAGGTATTCAAGCGAATAGCTTTTGGATCAACATCCACGCCGGTTGCCAGTAGGCAGTTTTGAGCCGCTTGATTTTCAAACGTACGACTAAGCTCTAAAGTAGATTCGGGAAGGGCTAATCGGTTCTCTTTCCGAACAGTCAGAAAGCTCTCCCCATCAGAAGATTGAATCAAATAAGTAAGATTTTCCACGGCTACACCCAATTTACTTTGTTCTATTTCTATAATAAATGCCATTAAGTGATAAAAATATCAAGTTTTTTCGAAAAGTTAAGTTCCCGTTTGCATTTTTTCAGGCAAAATAGCACAATAAAGTCCGAGTTAATTCCAGAGGCGGTTTTCCGAAATGAATATGATAAAAACAGGTTTAATGATTGCAATGGCAATGGTGGCTTTTGCGGCTCCAGTCAAAGCTGATTATGTCGTATGGACAGATTTGGATACCGGAGCACACATTTCTTACCCCGATACATGGAAAACTATTAATAACCAGCAGCCAGATGATATTGTTACGCTATCCTTACCATCCGGTGAAGATAACGCCGTGTGCAGGTTGAGGGCGAATGAAGACCGCCGTTTCTTGATATATCCGAATCGGTTTCGCAGTGATATCCGCGACATAAATTTCACCAATAATTTCTGGGAAGACTACACCGCGTCCTATGATAACGTGAATGTCATTCGCCAACAAAACGAAGCAGGTTTAGGGCAGGGATTCGCCAGCATGACCCTGATTTCCTTTGTTACACCGCCAGATGAGCCATTTGCCAATAAAGCCGGTTTGATGTTAGTTACCAATTATGGAGATCAGGTTTACGTTGCGGAATGCACTTCGAATGCAATGAATTACCGTAAGTACCACACGTCTTTCCTGAGCTTTTTCAAAACAATCTCGTTCAAGCCTGCATATAGCGTGACCACAGTTGGGGATTACCGCAACTTCCTGAAGGACTGGGGTACAATCAATGCTCCTCTGCCGAACACAGTAAGCCGTACGGTTTATTAGAGGAAATCTTATAGAAATCAGTTGATTCCGAAGGGCTCTATCCGCTATGCCTTCTGGGTGCAGGAGGCATAATGGATATTTATCTTCCAGTTGCGGAAATGGCAGTTTCCCTCAATACAATCATCGGGTTGGGCGTAGCCGTAGGGATACTCTCAACTGTGTTCGGTGTGGGCGGCGGTTTTCTGGCAACCCCATTCCTTGTATTTCTTGGCGTTCCGGCGTCTTTTGCGGTTGGGACACAAGCCGTTCAGCTTATTTCGACGTCTCTGTCAGGTGTCATTGGCCACTGGCGCAAAGGAAGCGTGGATTTCAAGCTCGGCAGTGTGATGCTGGCAGGAAGCCTGACTGGAACCATATTTGGCATCCTGATTTTCAAATTATTACAATATACTGGCCACATTGATGTGGTTATTAATGCCCTTTATGTCCTGCTTCTGGGGACGGTTGGCGGGATGATGCTCTATGAAAGCTTCTCCGCTATTTTGAAGAAAAAGCACAAGGCCGAAGCTGCCCGCTCCAAATTCTGGCTACGGGCGACAAGCGGCTTGCCCTACACTGTGATGTTCCCAAAATCAAATCTGAGTATTAGCGCATTGGTGCCAATCATTTTGGGGGTTATCGGTGGCTTGATGGTGTCGGTTCTTGGAATTGGTGGCGGGTTTCTGGTTGTTCCGGCCATGATCTATATTCTTGGGATGCCAACCAATCTGGTGGTTGGAACCTCGATGTTTCAAATATTGATTACGACGTCACTTTCGGCACTACTCCATATTGTCAGTAACAATACAGTTGATTTACTGCTGGCCTTTATCCTGATGGTAGGGGCGTTGATCGGCAATCAGATTGGCTCACGATTGTCGCCCTATGTGCGGGGAGCGACAGCCCGTTTAATGCTCGCTCTTATCCTGCTGGGAGTTTGCTTTATGCTGTGGGAAAACCTCTTTATCGAACCTGTCGAGCATTTTTCAACCGAGGTGCTTGATAAATGAGGATAAAAGTAAAAACTCTCATCACTTTTATGGCCATTTTTGTTTCCTGCGGGATCTATTTTGGTTCGTCATTTGCAGCATCCCAATCAGGGATTATGATTGATATGGCCAAAGAAAATGTGGATGTAACAACCGGATTTTCCGGAAGCGATATCGTTGTTTTCGGCGTTGCGCAGGATGAAAACGGAAAAAGTATAAAGTCACCCGGCATTGTGGTTTTGCTCAAAGGCCCACAAAGTAATGTTGTTGTCCGCAAAAAGGAATCTGTTGCGGGAATGTGGTTGAATAGTGACTCGATTGAGTTCAAAAATATTCCTCATTTTTACGATTATGCCATGAGCATGAATGAAAAAGATATCGCATCGGCCCAGACATTGATTGAAAATGGAATCGGACTGAATACACTGACGTTCGAACCTGATGATGAAGATGATGTAGAAGATCCGGAACAATTCCGCCAGTTTCAGGAAGCTTTGATCCGTATTTGGCAACGCCACGGAAATTTTCCATTGGGTGGTCGCAAGATAAAATTTATCGGGGCTGGACTGTTTCGTGCAGATTTTGCGCTTCCTGCAAACATCCCGACAGGACTGTATCAGGTTGAGGCTTTTTTGTTTGAGGGTGGCAAGCTGGTGGATAAGCGGGAAAAATTACTGGATGTCCAGCAAGCCGGAATGTCGGCCTTTATCAACCATTATGCCCATACATATTCTCTGTTATATGCTTTTTTCGGTATTATGATGGCAGTAGGAATGGGCATATTTTCCGACAGTCTTTCGAAAAAGAGGGGGCGTTAAAATGACCGGAGATGTAAATTTTCCTTTATTTATGGTCTGCATAGATTCACAGCAGCATGAAAGTGCAGCCATCAGCTATGCGTGCCAGCATGCTCTTGCTTCCGGAGGACGCATCGGGTTGTTCCAGACTATGGAGCTCGACGAATTCCAGAACTGGGCAACCGTTGAGGATAAGATGAAGCAAGAACTCAGGGAGGCAGGAGAAAAAGAACTCTGGCACATTGCTGGGCATATCAAGGAAACCTATAATTTGATTCCGGAATTCTACATTGAAGAGGGAATGCCTCTTGATGCGTTGATCCGTCTTTCGGCTCAGGAAAACTTATTTGAAATTATAGTATCTTGCGAGAAGTCTGATCTGCCCGATTATATGGATGTAAAGAAAGTCAGAAAGCTTCTTGCACCAATTGTTTTTACACCTGAGAAAACTATCTGATAAGAAATAACAAACGGACAAGAGAATGTTTATACAAACAGAAAATACCCCCAATCCGAATACTTTGAAATTTCTGCCCGGCAAACCTGTGACAGGAGGCCAAGGAATTGAGTTCTCATCCCGCAAAGAGGCAAAAAACATTTCGCCATTGGTCGAACGGTTGTTTGATATTGACGATATTTTGTCCATTTTTCTGGGAGAAGATTTTGTCTCCATTACTAAATCGGAAGATGCAGACTGGACTGCGATAAAGACGCTGGTTCTGGGTGTTTTGTTTGAACATTTCAGCATGAACCATCCTGTCCTTTTAACACCGGTTGAGCCTGTGGCCAGAAAATCATCGGCTCCTTTGAGCGAGATAGAAGGACGTATTTGTGAATTACTCGATACACGCGTACGCCCTGCGGTAGCCAAAGATGGGGGAGATATAGAATTCTGTGAATTTGATAAGGGAATATTGTGGCTGCGGATGCGCGGGGCTTGCTCAGGTTGCCCAAGCTCGACCATAACTCTTAAAATGGGCATAGAGAATATGATGCGCCACTACATCCCAGAAGTTCTGGAAGTTCGCGCCGTGCAGGACTAATAAGAAAATTTTTCTATTCAGGAAACGAGAACTGAAACCCCAGCCATCGCCAGCGTAAATTATCATCGTCGCCGCTTCCATCTGTAACAGAAACGGGAATGGTGCAGTTGACCCTCCCTTTTCCATCATCAAAGGCTGTCGGAATCTCTATCTGGATACGATGTTCGGTACTGTGAATGGAAACATCACTAATTCCCGAAGCAAAACAGTTCATTTTTTTGATATCTTGATCTGGAATGTCGTTTGAGGCTGTAAACCCCAGAGATGGTGGATTGGCCTTGGAAAAAACACTCATGGGAGTGATCCCCGTAACAGGAAAAGGAAGAGCAGAAGAGGTCATGCGAAACCGTTCGATATCAGAAAAAGAGTCGGTCATCGTAAATCGGGGAATTAAATTTCGGGGAGTTGATAATCCGATTACGCCAGAGGCTTGAGTAAAAGCCGCCATAAACCCCTGTTTTGAGATGACATCCAGATAATCGGGGGTAAATTCACCAAACGGATAGGAAAAATAAAGTGGTTCAATCTCCATTTTCTCACGAAACAGAGTTTTTGCACGATTGATGTCCATCTCGATATCTGAATTATCAATATTTGCACTGTGGGTGTAAGAATATGGTGTTATGCCGATTTCACTCAGTGGCGAATTTTCAAGAGTGCGGGCATCATCCCAATTCGGGTCGAGACTGTCTTCATCTGAACTTGCCGTGTCAAGTTTTGCCGCATTGAGAAATAATAAAAAGGGCAGGTTATTTTCTTCTAATATCGGCCACACATCGCGTAAAAAACCACGATCAAACTTCTCGAATGTCAGGATAATGGTTCTTGGGGGCAGGGTCTTTCCTGATTTCTGAGCATCAAGAACCTGTGTGATAGAGGCCACATTATAATGGTTTTCTGTTATTTCTTTGATCTGCCCGAGGAATGCACCCAAAGAGAGGGACTGGTCATCTGCGTCATCCTCCCCAATTTGGAAATAAGCGTAGGCAACAGCAGAGTTCAAATCTTCTGAAATTGGGGCGGATAAAGCCGCTTTAGAGGAGAAAATCAGGATTCCCAATAAAAGCGATATGATCAAATTGCGTGACATGATGGAGTGACTATAATAAGGAGAGATCAAAGTTTCAATGGTGAAGCATAAATACGGAAAAGAAGAATGAAAATTCTGGCCATCGACGTGTCTGTAAGGGGGTGTGCTGCGGCATTTTGGGACAGCCAAACCGAAACCGGACATACATTGTTTGAGGATACCGATCGCGGACAAGCGGAAAGGTTAATTCCAATGATTGAAGAGCTCATGTCAGAGGCAGAGTGCCCTCTATCCTCACTGGAGGCCATTGCCGTGACCAGAGGGCCCGGATCATTCACAGGGGTAAGGATTGGTCTGGCAACGGCGCGAACACTGGCGATGGCGCTGAATATTCCGGTGCTGGGGTTCTCAACATTGGACTTGATTTCAATGAAAGGTTCAGATCAGCAGGATTTATTGGTCATAATTGACACAAAGCGCGGAGATTATTACGGACAAATCTATGGTTCGAGCAAACGTGAAGCCAGAATCTATTCAAAAGAAGAGGTGGAGTCATGGTCAGGGCAGGTGATGTGTGATGAAGTTCCTGATGTTCTCCTGTTGGCCAAGCAAGCTGCAAGCTTAAAAAAAGATCAGTGGCCTCAATATCCGGCAACGCCGCTTTATTTGCGCGATGCAGAGACATCCAAGCCCAAAAATCCTTTCCCTGCAATGATTGTTGAAACACACACTTAAAGCCTTTGCCAATGCACGGCCGCATGCCATAATCTGCCGATGGAACAATGGACAGATCAGGGAATCGTACTTTCGGTGCGGCCTCATGGCGAAAGCGGGGCTGTCGTTGCCTTGCTGACAGAAAAGCATGGACGCCATAACGGGTATGTTTATGGCGCAAAATCCTCGAAGATGCGCGGTTTGCTTGAGGTGGGAACTATTCTGGAAGTTGAATGGAAATCACGCATCTCGGATCAACTGGGAAATTTCACTTTTGAACATGGCAAAAATTCTGCCGCAATGATTCTCGGTGACCCCATGAAACTGGCAGCTCTGTTGTCTGCTTGTTCTTTGTGTGATGCTGCTCTGCCGGAACGCGAGATACATGTCGGACTATTCTTTGGCATGAAAGCCCTTCTTGAAACATTACCCTCCGAGATATGGGGGGCCGCTTATGTATTGTGGGAGATTGCCCTTTTGAAAGAGCTGGGCTTCGGACTGGATTTGACGCGCTGCGTAGCAGGGGGGGATAGCCGCACATTGACCTATGTCAGCCCAAAATCCGGCTGTGCGGTCTCTTTGAAACTGGGCTATCCGTATAAGGATAAGTTGTTGTTATTACCTGACTTTCTAAAACCCGAACCACTAAAAAACCTTGATGAGGAAGAAATTATCAAAGGCCTGAAATTAACTGGGCATTTTCTGGAAAATTGGGTTTTTGCACATCATTCGCACGGAACACCGGAGCCACGCTTGCGTTTTGCTTCAGTTTTTGCGAGAAAATACGGCTCACAGCGCAATGATGACTCACAAAAAGAATCCGCTGCCTAATAATTAAAAGGAAATATAATATCAATGGCTCGCAAGACACCTCCCAAATCAGTTCAGGAACAAATTATTGACGAACCGATGACATCGTTATTGTCGGAACGTTATTTGTCCTATGCGCTTTCGACAATCATGGCGCGTTCGTTGCCCGATGTTCGGGATGGGCTGAAACCTGTTCACCGCCGAGTCATGTATGCGATGTATCAGCTCAAACTGAGTCCCAATCTTCCACCAAAGAAATCTGCGCGGGTTGTCGGGGATGTCATCGGTAAATTCCACCCGCATGGTGACCAGTCTGTCTATGATACTTTGGTGCGCTTGGCACAAGATTTTGCCGTTCGTTATCCTCTGGTCGATGGGCAGGGGAACTTCGGGAATATTGATGGTGATAATGCTGCCGCGATGCGATACACGGAATCGCGTTTGACCGAGACAGCCATTGCCTTGCTGGAAGGCATAGATCAAGACGCCGTTGATTTCCGATATACTTATGATGGGGATACCCAAGAACCTGTTGTTCTACCATCCAACTTTCCTAATTTGCTCGCCAATGGTGCGGCAGGGATTGCGGTCGGGATGGCCACTAATATTCCTCCTCATAATGTTGCCGAGTTGTGCGAAGCCATGCAGTTGATGCTGGAAAAAGACGTTAGCATCGAGGAACTTGTTAAAATCGTTAAAGGCCCTGACTTTCCAACAGGTGGGATATTAATTGAAAGCAAAGAAGCTGTTCTTGAGGCCTACAGAACAGGACGAGGAAGCTTCCGCACCCGTGCCCGTTGGGTCAAGGAAGATTTGAAGCAAGGGCAATGGCAAATTGTCGTCACTGAAATTCCGTATCAGGTTCAAAAAGCAAAATTGATCGAACAAATTGCCAATCTGATTACCAACAAAAAAATTCCGATGCTGGATGATGTTTGTGATGAAAGTGCCGAAGATATTCGTCTGGTTTTGATGCCCAAAAACCGCAACGTTGAACCTGAGTTACTGATGGAAGCATTGTTCCGCTCCTCTGATTTGGAAAACCGTTTCTCGCTTAATATGAACGTGCTGGAAAATGGTGTTGTTCCGCGTGTCATGAACTTGAAAGAGGTTTTGCAATGCTGGCTTAACCACCGTCAGGATGTTTTGGTCAGAACCTCAAACTACAGACTGGAACAAGTTAAACACCGTCTGGAAGTTCTGGCGGGGTATCTGATTGTTTACCTGAATATTGATGAAGTCATCAAAATTATCCGTGAGAGTGAAGAGCCAAAACCTGCTTTGATGAAAAAATTTGGTCTGACAGAAGTTCAGGCCGAAGCCATCCTCAATATGCGTTTGCGTTCTTTGCGTAAGTTGGAAGAAATTGAAATCCGCAAGGAATTTGATGGTTTGGAAAAAGAAAAAGAGTCTTTGGAAAAACTTTTGAAATCAGAAGCCAAACAATGGGCAGAGATCAAAAGACAAATCGAAGTCACCAAAAAACTATATGGCCCGACAACATCCTTGGGGGCGCGCCGCACAACGATCGGAAAACCTCCTGCACCGATTGATGTCGATTTACAGCAAGTCATGATTGAAAAAGAACCTGTGACAATCATCTTATCTGCCAAGGGATGGATTCGTGCCATGAAAGGCCATGGAATCAATTCCAATGACATGAAATATAAAGAAGGCGACCGCGAACAATTTGTTATGGAGGCGCAGACAACAGATAAGATTGCGCTCTTCGCCAGCAATGGTCGTTTTTATACCATCACAGGCGATAAATTGCCGGCAGGGCGTGGATATGGAGAGCCGGTTCGTCTGTTGGTCGATATTCCAAACGATGCGGATATTGTTCAGATGATGATCTGGCAGGGCGACCGTAAAATTCTGGTGGCCAGTCGGGATGGAAAGGGTTTTATCGTCTCGTCCAATGAGATTCTGGCTCAGACCAAGAATGGTAAAACCATTATGTCTGTGTCCGATAACGGTGATGCGCAAATTTGTAAATGGCTTGATCCAAAAGATGACCATATTGCAATTGTTGGAACCAATCGCAAAATGTTGGTCTTTAAACTTGATCAAATTCCGGAGATGGCAAAAGGCAAAGGCGTTATTCTACAAAAATACAAAGACGCTGAAATCTCCGACGTTAAAACATTCAATATGAAGCAAGGACTGACCTTTACTTCAGGTACACGAGAAATGTCGGTATCGAATGTCAAGGAATGGCTCGGAGAACGCGCTCAGGTTGGTAAATTACCCCCAAACGGTTTCCCTAGAAGTAATAGGTTTTAAGCCAGTCAGCCGAAGTACCCGATTTATTTAGCAGGAGTTGGCTGAGGCTCGTGCTCTTGCTTTTTCTGGGTAATGCGAGCCGCATACGCTGCTTCAGCGTTAATGAAAGGACGGCAGTATCCTGCTCTGGCTGCCGCAGCAAGGATGTCTTCGGAAAGAGTATCTTCAGGACGTATAAACGGAGTGGCGCAGTGCGTGAATTGACTTTTATTATCTGTCATCATAATGACCCCTTATCATGTTTTATGAAAACATAGAGATTTGCAGAAAAAAATGCAAGGGGAAAATGAAATCCTTATTTCTCTAGGGAAACTGAACATTGCCTGTTGTTTTGCGATAGCCGGGATCAACAGGAACTGAACCAGTCCCACCGGACGCTGCACTTTTGCCTGTGGCAGGTTTCGTAAGCGATTCACGCAACAGGATAATGCTAATTCTGCGGTTTTGCGGATCATTTGGCGTTTCAGGCTTCAAATGCTCTGTATCGGACTTGCCGACCACATTGGATAATTTTTTGGCCTCAATTCCTGCTTCCGAAAGGACTCTGCGGCTGGCATTCGCCCGGTCAGCGGAAAGCTCCCAGTTTGTATAGTCCGCACCTTTGGAATAGGGCACAGAGTCCGTATGTCCACGAACAGAAATCTGGTTCGGCATTGTTTTGATGATGTCGGCGACCATATCGATCAACTTGACGGTTTTCTCATAAGGCTTGGCGCTGCCGCTTGGGAACATTGACTCGCCATTCTGATCCACGATCTGAATTCGCAGTCCTTCCGGCGTCATATCGACCATCAGGTTCTTGGCAAGATCCTTAAGGTCTGAAGTTTGGATGGATTCCTGGATTTTTGCTTTAACCTGCTCGAATTCTACATTCTCGCGTTTTTGAAGTTCGGCTTGAAGCTGCTCTTTTTCCAATTGTTCGGGGTCAATCTGCATCTTCACGTTAGGTGATGGGGGATTGTCATTATGAACGATAGGCTGGACATCGCTAGATCTCGCCCCGACAGTTGACACAGTAAGGCCGCCCATAACACCGCCAGCTCCACTGGTGCTGCTGGAAACTTCCATGGGTGTTGGGTCAAAATATTCTGAAATACCCCGTCTTTGTTCTTCGGTTGTCGCGTTCAGCAACCACATCAACAAAAAGAAAGCCATCATCGCCGTCACAAAGTCGGCATACGCAACTTTCCACGCGCCACCATGATGACCGCCGCCGCCCTTGATGATTTTTTTGATAACAATGATAGGGGCTTTGTCGTCTGCCACTCTAACGGATTCCTTATTCTCTTATATAAATAGTATTCTATAATCAGCTTGGGGCTGGAATAGTATTGAGGCTTTCTTCAAGTTCTTGGAATGTTGGCTGAACATCGTGAGGCAAGAATTTACGCGCAAATTCAACAGCAACCTGAGGCGCCGCGCCTTGCAAGAAAGCAAGGACACCAACTTTTAGACACTTGAAATACATAACTTCGGTTTCAGCACGGGCTGTCATAGCCCCAGCTATAGGGCCGATCAAACCATAGGCCAAGAACACCCCGAGAAACGTCCCAACCAAAGCGCCACCAATCATAGCACCTAGAACTTCCGGCGGCTCGGTAATCGATCCCATTGTTTTAATAACACCGAGAACAGCAGCCACAATACCAAGCGCCGGAACACCATCCGCCATAGTTTGAACTGCATGTCCAGGATGAGCATGGTGAGCCTCGATAGTAGAAATCTCTTCATCCATCAACGATTCGATCGTCATGGGGTTATCATTGCCCAGAGAGATAATCCGCAAATAGTCACAAAGAAATACTTCGGCGTGATGATTGGATGCGAAACTCGGAAAGCTTTTGATAATAGAACTGTCATGAGGGTTTTCAATATGGGCTTCAACGGCCAGCCAGCCTTTGGTTCTGACCAGTTTGAAGATTGAATACATCATCCCCAACAGTTCCATATAATCCTGTTTTGAATAGGCGGATGGTTGGCTTAGGGATTTGAAGTAAGACATGGTTGTCTTAATGACATGTGGCGGGTTCGCCACCATGAACGCAGCTACGGCACACCCGAAGATAATGGTAAATTCCCCGGGCAAGGCGCTGACAATAATCATCACAATTTTTACAAAATGCTCGAAATTGAAATGCATCGCGATCAGCAAACCGCCGAACGTAAAGACCAAAACGAGAAAAAGACCTAGGAACTTCATGAAAATCCAATCTTAAGAATCAGAACAAATTCAAAAAAAGAGTAACAGAAACTTGTCCTTATGTGCAGTGTGCCATATCGGATTTAACAGGATTTTAATTTGCTATGGAAAACTAAACTGCTTTTGATAGTGCAAAATCTATTCTGGCCAGAACTTCGCTCTGTCCCAAGACCTCCATCGCATGAACCAGTGAGGGAGAGGATGACCGTCCGGTAATCGCAGCTCTCAAAGGCATCATAACTTTACCCAGCTTTCCATCGCGGTGATAGTCGGCAACGGACTTACAAAGAACCTCAAGCTCTGGTGCGGTGAAGGAGGAGAGTTCTGACAAATTGTCACGAATAACTTTGACAATATATTTGCCATCTTCATTTAATTGAGCTTGAGCTTTTTCATCAAAATCGTAAGGAACAGATTTGACAAAAAACTCAGCATCATCAGCAAGTTGAACAAGATTCTTCGCGCGTGACTTTAATTCATCCATGCGGGACATCAAGCGGGAGCGCCCCAGCTCGTCAACTTCAATATTGCGGATTTTGTACAGGTCACAAACCAGATCTGTAAGGCGTTGATTATCAGCCAATTTCATATAATGGGCGTTAACATGGTTCAGTTTGTCGAAATCGAACCTTGAGGCACTCTGTCCTATCCCTTCCAGATCAAACCATTGAAGAGCTTGTTCTGTATCGATAATTTCGTCATCACCATGCGACCAGCCCAATCGCAGAAGATAGTTCCGCATGGCCTCGGGCAAATATCCCATATCACGGTATTCCTCAACCGAGGTTGCCCCGTGTCTTTTGGATAATTTGGCCCCGTCCGGCCCCAGAATAAGGGGTAAATGGGCATAGGCTGGAATATCCCACCCCATGGCTTCATATATCACATTTTGCCGGAATGTATTGTTGAGATGGTCGTCGCCGCGAATAACATGGGTCACACCCATATCATGGTCATCCACAACAACGGCTAGCATATAGGTTGGCGTTCCGTCCGCCCGAAGAATGATAAAATCATCAAGCTGTTCGGACTGGACGCGCACTTCACCCTGAACCTTGTCGAACACAACGCGGTCACCGGACATTGGGGCTTTGATGCGG
Organism: Alphaproteobacteria bacterium CG1_02_46_17; assembly: GCA_001871905.1. GTDB lineage: Bacteria > Pseudomonadota > Alphaproteobacteria > Micavibrionales > Micavibrionaceae > UBA1573. The sequence goes on from MNUG01000014.1 coordinate 46,150, forward strand.
ACAACAGGTTTAACTCCCTCTGGTGGCGTCAGGGTACTCTCACGCCAGCGACGGTCATAAAAAGTAATACGACCTTCCTTTTTTGCATCTTCACGCATTTGCTCAAGCTCTTCAGGAGTGCAGTAGCAATAATAGGCTTTGCCCGCCTGAACGAGTTCATGGGCGATTTCTGCATGGCGGTCGGAGCGACCATATTGGGAGATAATATCTCCGTCCCAGTCCAGCCCCAGCCAGTGTAGGCCATTTACAATTGCCGCAACGGCCTCTTCGGAGTGACGTGCGCGGTCAGTGTCTTCGATGCGAAACAGCATCTTTCCCCCGTGGCGACGGGCAAAGAGCCAGTTGAACAGCCCCGTACGAGCTGTCCCAATATGCATAAAACCAGTGGGTGAAGGTGGAAAACGGGTTACAACAGTCATGAAAGATTGGTATTCAATTCTGGTGGAATTGACAAGAGGCTTTATCAAAAAACTTATCACCGATTTGGCAGATTTTTTTGCCCATCAGGAAGAAACGCGCCTTTTGTGGCCGCCTATTTTTATTGCTCTGGGGGCGGCGTTATATTTCGGGTTATCCTTTGAACCTACAAACTTTGCTGTCTCGGCAACCGTGGCAGGCAGTGTTGGATTTTTTCTGTATGCCAAAAAAATTTACCATCAAGCCAGTGTCGATACCTCTGAAATAAAATATCTCTTTTATCTGTTCATGGGCGTGATCCTGTTAACGCAGTTCGGGTTTTCTCTCTCTCAGTTGGGAACCTATATGGTGGGCACCCCCATGATTAAAACGGAAACTCGGGTTTTGAAGGTTGAGGGTGATCTTCTCCATTTTGAAGATCGGGGCGGGAACAAAGGAAAATTATTGTTGATCGATCATTTGAAGATCAATGGTTTTGATGAAGAGGAAACTCCAAAATCCTTAAGATTAATTGCACGAACAAAAATTGAAGAAGAAGTAGCAGTCGGTGACCGGATTTCTTTTCTGGCAAAACTGACACCACCCGCATCACCCGTTATGCCCGGAGCATATGATTACGCGCGTCATTTCTTTTTCGAGGGAATTGGAGGAATGGGGTTTATCGTCTCGAAAATTTCTCTCGTGGAAAAACAGCCCCCCTCGCTATGGCCTGATTTAGATATTGCAAGGCAATCTGTATCTCAAAAAATAAAATCCAAAGTGGAGGGCCCCACGCAAGGAATTGTGGTGGCATTGATGACCGGTGAGCGCGCCGCGGTCGAGGAAGATGACTGGCAGGCACTCAGGGCATCCGGATTGGCACACATTATCTCAATTTCCGGTCTTCATGTTGCAATGGTGGCCGCACCAATATTTTTTATTGTCCGGCTTTTCTTGTCATTCATTCCTATGATGGCTTTGCGATTTGACATCAAAAAAATATCGGCATTTATCGCTCTATTAGGGTGTTCTGCTTATGTTGGATTCGTTGTGCCAAGCGTTCCAACCACACGCGCCTTGCTGATGACTGGCGTGGCTTTGATTGCCATTATGCTTGATCGGTCACCGTTTTCTTTGCGCCTTGTTGGTTTTTCCGCTTTGCTTGTCCTGTTTTTTTCGCCAGAAAGCATTTGGTCTGCGAGTTTTCAAATGTCTTTTGCTGCCGTAACAGCTTTGGTGGCGGTTGCCGGATGGATGCGTCCAGTGTGGCTGCGCATAAATCGTGAGGCGGGCTGGTTCAAAAAAATAATGATTTATCTTGCGGGAGCCGTGATAACCAGCTTTGTGGCCTCAATAGCAACCACCCCGTTTGTCTGGTACCACTTTCAACAAATGGCGACCTATAGTGTTTTGGGGAACATGTTGGCGATGCCTCTATCTGGTTTAATCATCATGCCAATGTTGATTTTATCGTATGTTCTTATCCCGTTCGGATGGGAAGGGCCTGCATTGCATTTGATGGCAATGGGTGTCGAATGGTTGTTACAAGTTGCGCGATTTGTCGAGAGTTTGCCGGGGGCACTTGTGACGGGGAAAATGGTCGATGAAGCATTCTTGTATTTTATAACAGGGTCTTGTTTGATTGTGTTGCTATTCAGGGGGCGTTGGAAATGGGTATCCCTTCCAGTCGCATTTATTGCGATCTGGATGGCCGCACAAACGAAATATCCTGATATTCTGGTATCAAATGAAGGAAACCTGATATTGGTTCGCGAGGGCAATATTGGTTATGTTTCCAGTTTGCGCCGTGAGAAATTCATCCGTGATCAATGGCAGAAACATCTTGGATTGGATGAGATAAAAGCATTTCCTGCAGAAGGAGAAATTTCCTTGGCGAACGGGGATTATATCCGGTGTGATAAATCTCAATGCCGTATCGGAATGAATGGCGCAAAAATTTCTTTTGGAGACTCTTATAACGCGATGGCAGAGGATTGTCCGTGGGCTGATTTCCTGATCACAACCAAATGGGTAAAAAGATCATATTGCGAAAACGCAAAAGTAATGGGAGCAGGGTTTTTTAGAGAGGAAGGGAGTACAGAGATTAGTCACACAAGATATCTGACTTCCAGAACTGTGCGTGGAAACAGACCGTGGGCCAAGTAATTTATTGGGACTGATGGGATGATATCCCTCTTGCCTTAATGATAAGTGCGGATCAATGACGCCATCTCACCTTGCACCTGCACCCGTTCGGGAGTAAGAATGCGCGGTTTATAGGCTTCGTTTTCTGCTTCAAGAATAACCTTTCCTTCGCGGCGGTAAATGCGTTTGAGCGTGGCTTCCATACCATCAACCAGAGCCACAACAATCTTACCATCACGAGCGTTATCGCTTTTGCGGATTATCACGATATCGTTATCATTAATACCTGCATTCACCATGGAATCACCATCAACACGCAAGGCGTAATATTCCCCATTCCCCAGCATTGAAGAGGGGACATCAAGAAAGTCGGTATCGTTTTGAATGGCCTCGATCGGCGTCCCGGCGGCAATCTTGCCAACTAAAGGTAGGCTGGTCACGTCCGATATTCTTTCCGAGATACTCTCAAGAACTGAAGACCCCGTATTGGCTCTGTTTTGTGCCTTGTTAGCGTTATTTTTGATATCATCCGGAAGACGGATGACTTCAACCGCGCGCGCACGATTGGGAAGACGTTGAAGGTAGCCACGTTCCACCAGCCCCGTAATCAGGCGGTGAATGCCGGATTTGGATTTCAAATCCAAGGCTTCTTTCATCTCGTCAAAAGAGGGAGCAACTCCGCCACCTTGCAGGCGGTGATGGATGAAAAGCAGCAATTCTCTTTGTTTCTTGGTCAGCATGGCAGCTCCCTCGACGTTTGTTCCCAGATATTCTTGATTTGTTCTGTATTTGTTTTACTCTGATTCTGAGGAATTGCCAAGTAGTTTCTGCACAGCCGCCCCGATATCGGGTTGCCGCATGAGGCTCTCTCCGACCAGAAAGGCGTTATATCCCGCTTTGTATAAGGAATTTAGCTCCTCATACGTGGATATGCCGCTTTCCGCGACACGAATGACAGAGTCAGGGATGTGACGAACAAGGTCGTAGGCTGTATCAAGGTTGACCTCGAGCGTTTTGAGGTTTCTGGAGTTCACGCCAATCATCATGGGATTAAGTTTTAAGGCGCGGTCAAGTTCTTCACGGTTATGAACCTCAACCAGTACATCCATGCCCAGATCAATAGCGCACCGATAAAGCTGATGGGCAATTTCATCCGTTAAAGCTGCCATAATCAGCAGAATACAATCTGCCCCCAAAGAGCGGCTTTCATAAATCTGGTAAGGGGTCAGCATAAAGTCTTTACGGATGACAGGAATTTGAACGACTGATTTGACAGCTTCCAGATCTTCGTCAGAACCTTTGAAATAAGGTTGATCCGTAAGAACGGAAATACAGGTTGCCCCTGACTCCTGATAAATATGGGCAATTTTAACCGGATCAAAATCGGCACGAATAATGCCTTTGCTGGGTGATGCTTTTTTAACTTCGGCAATCAGGGCTGGTTTGCCCTTGTCATTCATCTCGTGAATTGCCCGACAAAAGCCAAGAGGAGCAGGTTTCATGCCCGCCCGTTCTTTGAAAACAATTTCAGGGATTAGATGTGACGTTCTGCCAACATAGTTGAGTTTATCGGCACAAATTTTTTCCAGAGTATTCACGACCATATTCATGTGCGCACCTGTTTCTGAGTAAAGAGACAATAAGCAGAAAGAATATTTAACGCATTACCCTGATCAATCGCATGGGCAGCCATTTCTACACCAGATTTCAAATCCTGAACTTTATCAGCAATCAAAAGTGCTGCTGCTGAATTGGCTAGCACAATGCGGCGATACGCATTATCAGCTCCATTCAAAAGTTCCATTAGGGAGGTGCCATTGAATGTAGCGTCTCCACCGAGAATGTCCATAGGTTGAATAGAAGGTAGGCAGAAATCGTCAGGGGTGAGAATGTATTCGATAATATGACCATTGCGAAGCTCTGCACAATATGTCCGTCCACTCAGCGTAATCTCGTCCATGCCATCTTCACCATGGACAACCATCGCGGCTTCGCTGCCAAGCTTCAAAAGGCTTTCCGCCATAGGCCTCACAAAAGATTTATCGAAAACACCAAGCAATTGACGCTTGGTTCCCGCAGGATTAGCCAGAGGCCCAAGTAGATTGAATATTGTCCTGAACCCTAACTCTTTGCGCAATGCAGCGAGGGGTTTGAGCGAACTGTGATGGTGAGGTGCCATCAAAAAACAAAAGCCGATTTCTTGTAAGGCCTGTTCACATTGCAAAGGTGATAAATCAAGTTGAATCCCCAGTGCCTCAAGAACATCTGCCGCGCCAGACTTCGAACTGGCAGCACGATTTCCATGTTTGGCGACAGGGACGCCACAAGCTGCAACCACAAAAGCAACAGCCGTAGAAATATTCAGTGAATTGGAGTGATCTCCGCCTGTGCCGCAGCAATCAATGGCTCCTTCAGGGGCAGTAATCGTTGAAGCGCGTGCGCGAAGTATTTTTGCAGCACCGGTAATCTCGTCAACACTCTCACCACGTTGGGATAGACCCATCAGAAGGGCTCCAATTTGCGCAGGGGAACAATGCCCATCCAAAATCATAGAAATCGTATCCGAAAATATATTTTCGGGGAGAGTTTCTCCGTTTCGTATAGATTTTAGAATATCCTTCATCATGGGATAGCTATGGTGAAGAAATTCCGCAAAAGGTCAAGTCCATATTGGGTTGCAATGCTCTCGGGATGGAATTGTACCCCGTGGATCGGCAAGGTTTTATGGCTTAATCCCATAATCAGACCATCTTCGGTTTCTGCCGTGACCTCTAAGACATCGGGCAAACTATTCCGATCAACGATCAAAGAGTGATAGCGCGTGACAGTAAAAGGAGAGGGAATGTCTTTGAAAATACCTGTATTCCTGTGGGTAACGGGAGAGAGTTTGCCATGCATGGGAGCAGGCGCGCGGATAACTTCACCTCCGAAGGCCTGACCAATAGCCTGATGTCCCAGACATACACCAAAAAGCGGAATCTTATATTCTGCCGCGGCAGCGATTAACTCGAGACAAACTCCTGCGTGGTCAGGGTCACTGGGGCCAGGGGAAATAATCAGGCATTGTGGAGATCCGTCTAAAATTTCGGGAACGGTCATCTGGTCGTTTCTTACAACAGAACATTGATGCCCGAGATTTCCAATATATTGGACAAGGTTGTAGGTAAAGCTATCGTAATTATCTATCAGTGTAATCATAATGTTTAATTCTTCCGACTGCCGAGAATGGCTTCTTCTGCAGCCCGTAAAATGGCCTTTGATTTATTGATGCTCTCCTGAAATTCATTCTCCGGAACGCTGTCAACCACAACACCGCCGCCTGCTTGAAGATGAATTTTTCCGTCTTTTACAACGCATGTCCGCAGCGCGATACAAGTATCAATATTGCTGTTCGACGCCAGATAACCAACGCCACCGCCATAAAATTTACGTTTGATAGGTTCCAGTTCGTCAATGATTTCCATGGCGCGGATTTTTGGTGCGCCACTGACTGTTCCGGCGGGGGAACCAGACATCAAAGCATCCAGTGCATCCAGATCATCCCGCAATTTCCCCGTGACATTTGAAACAATGTGCATGACGTGGGAATAATATTCGATGATGAATTGTTCTGTGACATTAACGCTGCCAATCTTTGATACTTTGCCGACATCATTGCGCCCCAAATCCAGCAACATCAAATGTTCCGCGATCTCTTTCGGATCATTCAAAAGGTCTTCTTTCAATTCGATATCATGTGCATGGTTTTTACCGCGTGGGCGGGTTCCGGCGATGGGGCGGATCGTCACCTCACCATCTCGGACGCGTACCAGAATTTCCGGACTGGAACCAACCAGAGAAAACTCTGGAAAGCGAATGAAAAACAGGAAGGGCGAGGGGTTTGTGCGGCGTAAGGCACGATACAGATCAAATGCCGGAAGATCAAAATCAACAACAAATCTTTGGGAGGGAACAAATTGGAATATATCACCTGCACGAATATATTCTTTGCCCTTTTCAACCATCTCGAAATATTGCGCCTTGGTCATCTGGAATTGCGGGGCAGGTAAGGCGGTATATTGTGAAATATGGGCTGGGGCATCCAGATTGCCACGAATTTTTGTGATAGCCAGTTCCAGTTTTTCTTTGGCTTGAGACAGGGCGTCTTCGGCAGTTATCATTTCTTGGAAATAGACAGGGACAATAACGCAGATCTTATGTTTGATGTTGTCAAAGACAACCAGAACCTGCGGGCGAACAAAAATGGAATCAGGAATATTCAAAGTATCCGGATTGGTATCTGGAATTTTTTCAACCAGACGGATCATATCATACCCCATATAGCCAAACAGCCCTGACGCAGCCATAGGCGGCAGGTCGGCATCAGAAGGCAAATCAATTCTGGATGTTTTGAGCAAGGCACGAAGCTCATCCAAAGGATTTTTTTTGACATGGCGATAATCATCACATGTCCAGATAATGTCCGGATCATATCCGATGATGGTGTAACGCCCTAATTTCTCGCCACCCTCAACAGATTCAAACAAAAAAGAATAGTCTTCATTATTGGTAAGTTTTAGATAAGCAGAAACGGGGGTATCGAAATCCGACACCACCCATTCATGCAGGATTTGATTTTGGCCTGCATTATACTGCTCGGTAAATTCTTTTTCCTGATTCATTTCAAAACTTTAATTATGAACGAGCCAGAATTTTCGCGGCTTCCAGAGCAGCATAGGTGATAATACCATCAGCACCAGCACGTTTGAAAGACATCAGCATTTCCATTGTGGCAGCTTCTTCATCAATCCAGCCATTACGTGCTGCTGCTTTAATCATGCAATATTCACCGGAGACGTTATAGGCAAAAGTCGGCAAGCCAAAAGTATGTTTAACCTGATAAAGAATATCCAGATAAGGAAGACCAGGCTTAACCATCACCATGTCTGCGCCTTCTTCGATATCAAGCGCCACTTCGCGCAATGCTTCTTCCGAATTGGCGGGGTCCATTTGATAGGTTTTGCGGTTAGCGGGGCCTTCTCCTGCCCCCAAAGAACACCCTGCGGCATCACGGAAGGGCCCGTAAAATCCCGATGCATATTTTGCAGCGTAAGCCAGAATGGCAGTACGTTCGCATCCGCTTTGGTCAAGCGCAGAACGAATAGCACCCACTTGGCCATCCATCATACCGGACGGTGCAATCACATCAGCACCTGCTTCGGCAGCACACACGGCTTGGCGAGCAATATTTTCGATGGTGCGGTCATTATCGACATCATTGTGGACATGATCGAGCGGGCCGCAATGTCCATGGTCTGTGTATTCACAAAAACAGGCATCGGCCATGATAATCAAATCAGGGCAGGTGTCTTTTGCACGTTTAACCATACGATCCATTAAACCACCCTTGCGGAATGAATCTGTTCCTTCGTGGTCTTTATGTGAGGAAACACCGAATAACATAACAGCAGGAACTTTTGCAGCTTCAACCTGTTTGAGTAAGTCAGCCATGCTTTGTTCAGACTGGCGGAATACCCCCGGCATCGAAGAGACTTCCGTTGGTTCACTCAAAGATTCATCAACAAAAATAGGATAAATAAAATCGTTGGTTGTTAAAACATTTTCCCGAATCAGGCGGCGCATGGTTTCAGATTGGCGGAGGCGGCGCGGACGATGGATCAGGCCAGTTTGATTTTGTGTTTTGTTGTCAGAAGATGGTTTAAGTTGGGTAATGGCCATGTTGCGCTCCGAGTCCTCTCGTGTTTACAGAAGAAACTATTAAGACTTTTGAGAATCCCTGTAAAGGAATTTGGGAGGGGTCAATAAAACTTTATCCAGATTTATCGGAAAATTTACTTTTATCCAGTTATGATGCAGACTGTCCTCGGATTTCGTAATCCTTCACTTGTCTTTTATCTTTTACCTACTTTCAGGGAGTATTCTTATGACGTCACAATATTTTGAATCAATCCAGTTGATTGAACGTCTGCACCGTTATTTTCTGGATGTGGTGAAAACAGAGCTGGATCGTAAGGGAATTCAGGACATTAACAACGTTCAGGCTATGATCTTGCATAACGTAGGCCGCGATGAAATGACTGTCGGCGAGCTAACCTTGCGCGGGTATTATCTGGGGTCAAACGTGTCTTATAACGTCAAGAAGATGACTGAGAACGGGTATATCACCCAAGAACGTTCAGTTCATGACAAGCGCTCGATCCGCGTCAAATTGACCGACAAGGGCTCTGAATTACATAAGATATTGGATGAGATGTTTACCCGCCATGAAGACAAACTAAAATCTATTGGCATTGAAGATCCTGATTTAGTGGATCTAAATCACACTATGAAACAACTGGAACGCTTCTGGGCTTCCCAGACATCCTTCTCCGGACTCACCAGTCTGGATGACGAGGATTTTTAATCTTGTCAGAAGCTTCTGTGAGTGGACGGGAAATTTTCTATGAAATCAGAGTGATAGGCGGCATTGCCAAGGTATCTGCTGTTGACGCAGCCACAGGTATTGAGGCAATTATTCAAGGCCCCCGATCATCAGGAGAGGCTTTGCTGAAAAGAACAGCCCTGAATAAATTGATTTATCTCCTCAGGAAACAGGGCATTATTTAGAATATGAAAAATCAAATATAGATGTCATCTAAAAGCTCTTGAAAAAATTGATTTAATTATTGCGGATATAGCCTCCTACAGACTATATCCTAAGCCATGACATTAAAAATTGCGATTGCGTGTGACCATGGCGGATACGCCCTGAAAAAGGTTCTGGTAGAAACATTCAAGGATCTTGATATTGATTGGCTGGATTTAGGAGCCAATTCAGAAGAATCTGTCGATTATCCGGATTTTGGTTATAAATTGTCCGAGGCCATCGCAAGAGGCGATGCCCAATATGGTGTGGCCATTTGTGGATCAGGTGTGGGCATATCAATTGCCGTGAACCGTAATCCTGCGGTGAGATGCGTTTTGTGTTCTGAAGAGACAACCGCCAGATTATCCCGCCAGCATAACAACGCCAATGTGATTGCTTTTGGGGCAAGATTAATCGGCCCCGATATGGCAAAAGCTTGCCTTAAAACATTTCTATCAACCGAATTCGAAGGCGGACGGCATCAGCGTCGCGTCGATAAACTGACACCCTGTTAAAAATAAGGAAAAAATATCATGTCCAACGCAGCACAAAGGAAAGAAGAAATCTTGATGAGCAATTCGTTTTTTACGGCACCATTATCGCAAGTTGATCCGGAAGTTTTCTCGACCATTGGGAAAGAGCTTGAGCGTCAGCAGAACCAGATTGAATTGATCGCATCTGAAAACATTGTCTCAAAAGCAGTTTTGCAGGCTCAAGGGTCTGTGCTCACCAACAAATATGCCGAAGGGTATCCGGGTAAACGGTATTATCAAGGGTGCGAATTCGTCGATATAACCGAACAGTTGGCAATTGACCGCGCAAAAAAACTTTTCGGTTGTGGATTTGCAAACGTCCAGCCGAACTCCGGCTCTCAAGCCAACCAAGGTGTATATTTCGCGCTGTTGCAGCCGGGAGATACTATCCTTGGAATGTCCTTGGCATCCGGTGGCCACTTGACCCATGGTGCGGCACCAAACCAATCCGGTAAATGGTTTAATGCCATTCAATACGGCGTGAAAAAAGAAGATGGCTTGATTGATTATGCCGAAGTGGAAGCTCTGGCGCTTGAACACAAACCAAAGATGATTGTCTGTGGAGCGTCTGCTTATCCCCGCGCAATCGACTTTGCAAAATTCCGCGCGATTGCCGATAAAGTTGGGGCAATCCTGTTTGCCGACATCGCGCACTATGCTGGCTTGGTAGCAGGAGGATCTTATCCATCTCCATTCCCACATGCACATGTTGCAACCACCACCACCCACAAAACTTTGCGCGGGCCCCGTGGTGGCATGATTTTGACCAATGATGAGGCAATTGCCAAGAAAGTTAATTCGGCCATCTTCCCCGGTATTCAAGGTGGCCCGTTGGAGCATGTGATCGCTGGTAAGGCCGTTGCCTTTGGTGAAGCTTTGAAACCGGAATTCAAACAATACGCTGCCGACATTGTGTCGAATGCAAAAATTCTGGCAGAAACTTTGATCGCCGGTGGTTTGGATATCGTCTCAGGTGGCACAGACAGCCATATTGTTCTGGTTGACCTGCGGCCGAAGAACCTGACCGGTAAAGTCGTCGATCTGGCATTGGAACATGCAGGCATTACCTGCAACAAAAACGCTGTGCCTTATGATCCTGCGCCCCCAATGGTGACATCCGGTATTCGTTTGGGAACACCAGCCGGAACCACCCGTGGTTTTGGTGCAGCCGAATGGAAACACATTGGTGAATTAATCTTGGAAGTTGTTGACGGTTTGGCCGCCAACGGTGAAGACGGCAACGCAGCAGTTGAACAAGCTGTCCGCGCCAAAGTCAAAGCCTTGTGTGACCGCTTCCCGATTTATCCGGAAGGTGTGGCGGTATAAGCTATGCATTGCCCGTTTTGTGGATGTGAAGAAACGCAAGTGAAAGACTCCCGTCCTAGTGAGGACGGGACGTCGATCCGTCGTCGTCGCGCTTGTCCCGAATGTGGCGCACGCTTCACAACTTTTGAGCGGATTCAATTGCGCGAGCTGACAGTGATTAAAGCGCGTGATAAACGCCAGCCATTTGATCGCGATAAAATTATCAAATCGATGGAAGTGGCTTTGCGGAAACGCCCCGTGACAGAAGAACATATCGAGCGTGCTGTGAATGGCGTTGTTCGCCAGTTGGAAGTTACAGGGGAAAGCGAAGTGACATCCAGACAGATTGGGGCTTTGGTGATGCAGGCTTTGATGGGGCTCGATGTAATCGGTTATATCCGCTATGCCTCTGTCTATAAGGATTTTAGTACACCGGAAGATTTTAAGGATTTCGTAAAAACTCTGGATCAGTTGATTTGATTATTAAAGGGTAGGAATGTGCCGTGACCCTTTATTATTTCCCAGTATCAGATTCCCCTGAAAATGTGGCACGCGTTTTTACAAAAGAACCATATACGTTGTGGTTCGATAGTGCGCGATCCGGCCACGCAAAAAACCAATTCAGCTATATATTGTTTTCACCTTCACAAATTTTCAAAAACACATCTTTTGAAGATCAAAAGAAAATATTGTTTTCGTTAAAACAAGATGACGGAGAATTTCTTTCTCCGGTTCCTTTTTGTGGAGGATTAGCCGGATATTGGGGATATGACCTTGTTCGCAAGCAAGAGAATATCCATGAGTGTCATCAGCAGGATAAAGATGACCTGCCTGTCTGTGTATTGGGAATGTATAATGAATTTTACGCATTTGATCATTTGAAAGAAGTCGCATGGTATGTTTGCTATTCGGATAGCAAACAAGATGCGGATGAAAAATTTTTAAAGTTCAAATGTCGTCTCGATCAAATTCAGTCATATAAATCCTCAAATGAACAAGAGGGAGAAATAAAATTCATCTCTGATTTCTCCCGGAAAGAATATGAACTATCTGTTCAAAAAATTATAAATCACATTTTTGAGGGTGATATTTTTCAAGCCAATATGTCACGCAGGTATCAGGCTGCAAAACCGGATTATTTTGATCCATTTCTTCACTACCTAAAACTAAGGAAAGAAAATTCTGCCCCTTATTCTGCTTATATGAACATGGATAGCTTTCATATTCTCTCGACTTCGCCGGAATCTTTCCTAAGTGTAGATAAAAAGGGATGGGTCACAACGAGACCGATAAAAGGAACTGCAAGAAATGGCGATGACTTGCAGAAAAGCGAAAAAGATCGTGCCGAAAATATTATGATTGTTGATTTATTGCGTAACGATCTTTCGAAAGTATGTACGGATGAGTCCGTTACCGTATCATCTTTGTGCCATTCCGAAGAATTTGAAGGGTTAACCCATTTGGTTTCTGTTGTTGAGGGGCAGGTTAAGGAAGAAAATACTTCTTTGGATGTATTGCAAGCCGCTTTCCCCGGAGGCTCGATTACCGGCGCCCCAAAAATTGAATCAATGAGGATAATTGAAAAATTGGAGCGCGGCCGTCGTGGAATTTATTGCGGAGCTTTGGGGTGGGCAGGTTATGACGGAGCAATGGAAACCAATATAGCCATTCGAACAGTTATCTGTGATGACCGGAATATCTGGTTTAATGTTGGCGGCGGCATCACAATATCATCTGATCCTGCACTGGAATTTGAAGAAACTTGTTTGAAGGCCGAACGCATCTTAAATAGCTTTAACGGAGGGAAGCATGATTGTCCTGATCGATAATTATGATTCTTTCGTGCATAATCTGGCGCGCTACATCCGGCGGGCAGGCTATGAAACGTTGGTAATTCGCAATGACGAAAAGTCGGTTTCGGAAATATTGGAACTCTCGCCGCAAGCGATTGTGATTTCGCCGGGCCCGTCAACTCCTAAAAATGCAGGAATTTCTCTTGAGCTGATTACGAAAGTTCGGGGAAAGATTCCAGTGCTGGGCGTTTGTCTGGGCCATCAATGTATAGGGGAGGTTCTTGGCGCTAAAACAGTCCACGCAAAAGAACCATTGCATGGAAGGTCTTCGGAAATTTTTCACAATGGGACAGGGTTGTTCCAAGACATCCCATCGCCCTTCAGCGCAGGACGTTACCATTCCTTGATTGTGGATGTATGTGGATTGCATAAAGACCATGTGGATGCTCATTCAAAAAATGGAGAAATAATGGCGATTTCAGACAAGAAAAGGCGTCTTTATGGGGTGCAGTTTCACCCTGAGTCAATTTTGACTCAATATGGTGACAAGCTGATCGAAAATTTTTTCAAGGAGATTGCATGATCTGGATAAACGGACAGTTCACAGAAAATGACATGGCGCTTTCGGTTTTAGATAAACTTAACCTCGGTATGTCGGTGTTCACAACAATATTGGCAAACAAGAAGAAATTGATTTGGGTAGAAGACCATATAGAGAGATTATTCCGTCATGCTTCCGTACTTGATCTTAAAGTGCCATTCTCAATTCAGGATATGTCAAGCGCGGGCCAAGAATTATTGTCCAAAACAGCATGGGATTTTTCTGCCCTAAGGATACAAGTTACAGCTGGGATTGGAGCGCGGGGTTTGGAATATCCTGAAAAACCGACTGTATTTATAACCTGCAATGAAGCCGCAAATCCTGCAAACGCGTCTTCAGTATCCGTGATTGTTGAAAAGAAATATCGTCGTAATGAAACCGACCCGTTATCGCGCATCAAATCAGGAAATTACGGCACAAGTGCCTTGTTCAGGAAACAAGCAAAAGAGCAGGGATATGACGATGTTATTTTTCTCAATATGAAGGGGAATATCACCTGTGCTACGACTTCAAACATTATTCTTGAAAAGGGAGGACGTTTTATGACCCCGCCATTGGAAGATGGGGTGATGGATGGAATAACCCGTGCGAAGATCATGGATCAATATGACGCACAAACAATCAGTTTGACTTTGGAGGACTTGGAACAGGCAGATTTCATATGGTTAGCCAATTCATTTGCCATTCGCCCTGTATTACGGGTGGATAATATAGAAAAAGATGTTCGTCCATTGATCCTGCAGGATTGGCTGTGCTAAACAGAGTTAAGATCAAAAAGAGAAAGTAAAAAAGAAATGTTCACAGGAATTATCACTGCAATGGGTACAATCTTGCAAGTGGATGAGACACGGGGCGATAAACGATTTGTGATTGAAACACCATGGAATATGACAGAAGTCCCTTTAGGGGCTTCGATTGCCTGTTCTGGATGTTGCCTGACAGTGGTAGGAAAAACGACAAGCAGTTTTACTGTTGATGTTTCCGCAGAAAGTATTTCAAAAACCAATTTGGGAGATTGGAAAGTCGGTAGCCAGATAAATCTGGAATCTTCCCTGCGGTTCGGCGACGAATTGGGCGGGCATCTGGTTTCAGGTCATGTGGATGGTGTTGCCACATTGGAAAAAATCACACCCGAAGGGGACTCTCATCGCTTGAAAATCAGAGTGCCCAAAAATCTAAAACATTTTATTGCTCCGAAAGGTTCCGTGGCTCTGGATGGAATTTCTTTGACCATCAATGAAGTTGAAGATGATGTGTTTGGTGTAAATATCATTCCGCATACTTGGGACGTGACAACGCTCGGGCAGCGGCAGGAAAGCGATGCACTAAATATTGAAATAGATATGTTGGCAAGATATGTCGCGCGTATTTTGGGGAAAGAGGAAGCCTAGAGATGTTGAAATCAATTTCCCAACAGCAAAAAGATTTGGCCAGTGCCGAAGAAATTATTGAAGAAGCCCGTAATGGTCGAATGTTTATTCTGGTTGATGACGAAGATCGTGAGAATGAAGGTGACCTGATTATTCCAGCCCAAATGGTGACACCTGAATCCATCGCATTTATGGCCCGCGAGGGGCGAGGGCTGATATGTCTGGCGATGGACGGGATAATGATTGATCGTTTGAATTTGCCGCTGATGGGGCAACAGCAAGAGAGAATGCAAACGGCATTTACTGTATCAATCGAGGCACGCGAGGGCGTGACTACGGGCATTTCTGCAGCAGATCGCGCATATACGATTCAAAAAGCGATTGCCCCTGACTCTCGTCCTGAGGATATTGTTACGCCCGGTCATGTTTTTCCTCTTCGCGCCCGTAATGGGGGCGTTCTTGTGCGGGCGGGGCATACAGAAGCAGCAGTCGATGTCTCTCGTATGGCAGGATTACGCCCTGCGGGTGTAATTTGTGAGATCATGAAAGATGATGGCACAATGGCACGTCTAGATGACTTAATCCCCTACGCGAAAAGGCATGATCTTAAAATTGGAACGATTGAGGACTTGATCTCATTCCGCAGAAGGACCGAGAAAGTCGTCGAACAGACATCGGTAATAGATTTTGATAGTAAGTGGGTAGCAAATACAAAACTCCATACCTACAGGAATATTATTGATGGAACAGAGCATCTGGCATTGGTGGTTGGAAAAATTTTGACTGACGAGCCAGTGATGGTGCGTGTCCATGTGGAAAACACAATTCATGATCTCCTCTCTCCAGACGAGAATGCTCTTGATAATGCGATGAAACAAATCGTGGAAAGAGGCAGCGGTGTTCTGATCCTAATTCGCGATCATAACAGTAGTAATCTGATGTCGCAGGATAACAGGAGACCTGAATACGGGATAGGCTCACAAATTCTTGCCGATCTGGGAGTCAAAAATATGATTACTTTGACCAACAACCCCGGCCCTATCATTGGGATCGATGCATATAATCTAAAAATAGTGGGATTTAAGAGTATAGGCTAAGACAGCGCTTCCTGTACTAGGATATTTGGCAGGGTAAATGTTGTGCCAATCGACTTAAATCTGGTGGGGTAATTTCCCTCGGGCATCTCTTGAATAAAGCATTGGAGAAAAAATAACTGCTAATAGTTTGCTGATCTTCGAAGCTGACTTTCCCTGACCAGAGAATATTGCCTTTTTCTACAGTGGAATAAACTGTCAGCTTATCTCCATCCGTCAAGGGGTTAAGGGAAGCGTACCCTGTTTGGCTGTAATCTTGCAAAGACCAGATTACTCCTTCGGTCCCCGTTTCGAAGAAAGGCTCAAGTGCCCCATATTTGACAACACCATTTTTTTCGAGCTTTGCCGGGAGATGGGAGAAAAACATAGATGCCCATGTCTCGGGTGAAAGGGTCTTTTCAAAGCCATGTACCCAGGAACCAAAAATCTCTTGTTGACCATATTGAGGATTTAATGGGTAGGGTCGGTAGCCTCTCTTAGACTCAAGTTGGACTTCGCCATCCCATAGAACCTCGCCTGAGGATATTGTATTGAATACAGAAACAATACTTCTATCTGGTAACAGTATTGTCGGCGCAGGAAGGAAATCTTCTGCTGTGGTTGCTCCCAAGGATTTTGAGATGTCTTCGTAGGTTTTGTATCCCCAATCATATATAATTTCGTATTTCTCGTTCCCCTGAGGGTCTGCTGGCATATTATTTCTTGAGTAGGCCATGCACAAAAGACCTGAATTTAGTCCTTTTTTGTTATTCATGAAATGTGCCTTTCCTTCAAATGAAACTATATTATATTACAGCTAGCAAAGCAGCATCAATGATGCAAGAGGGATGCTTTAAGGAATATATTGACGTATAAAAGCTAATAGCTTAATAGGGGGCCTTGAAACAAAAGGTTATTACAAAATGGTTCACATTGGTCAGCCCACTCATTCCCCGAGTGCATTGCAATTTATCTCCCCCCCCCATGTTTTGATTCTCGAAGCCAGATTTTATGATGAAATCAACGATCATCTTGTCGGTGGTGCAGTTGATGCATTGGAAAATGCCCATGCCACTTGGGAAAAACTGACAGTTCCGGGTTCTCTGGAGATCCCCGTTGCCCTTCAATATGCTGCCCAACGGAAAAACGGACGTAAATTTGATGCGTTTGTAGTGCTGGGCTGTGTTATTCGTGGAGAAACCACCCATTATGAAATTGTCTCGAACGAGAGTGCCAGAGGCGTTATGAAAGTCTCTCTGAAACATGATTTGGCTGTTGGGAATGGGATTGTCACGGTCGAAAATTATGAGCAAGCTATGGAACGCGCAGATAAAACACGCCAGAACAAGGGGGGCGGTGCAGCCATTGCAGCCCTATCCATGTTACATTTGAAACAAGTTTGCGGATTGACGGAGGAATAAAAAATGTCTGAAGTTTCCCAAAATGAAAGCCAACGGGACACCAAGCGTTCCAAAGGATCTCTGAAAGCCAGGAAAACAGCTTCTCGCCTTCTTTCGGTTCAGGTTGTTTATCAATCCCTACAAAATAAGGTTTCCCCATCTTCACTATATGATGAGTATATGACATATCGTCGAGGAATGGATCTTGATGACGGGATGATGGTCGAACCAGATGTCCAATTATTCCAGACATTGGTCTCCGGTATCACTGAAAGATGGGGTGATTTGGAACAAATTATCCAGCCCCGTGTTACGGAGATAGGTGCGGTACAAAATCTACTGGCCGCTATACTGATCTGCGGCACATATGAGCTATTGGCTAATCCTGAGGTCGATACACCGATTATCATTTCAGATTATCTGGATATTACGGCGGGATTCTATGAAGGAAACGAGCCAAAACTTGTTAACGGAATCCTTGATGCAATTGCGAAAGAACTGCGAAATTAACAGGGTCAAATCGCCGCATATCCCATTGATATATATTAATAAATTTAATCTATTCAAATTTTACCTAATTGTTACCCGACGTTAATAAGTTGGATGTTATCCTGTAGAAAGAGTAGTTCTAGGGGATCGGGTTCAATCAATGAAAAAGGGCATTCTTATACTTGTGGCACTGCTTTTGCTCGGCGGTATCGGCGGTGCAGCCTACATGTTCTTTGGGACGACTGCGGAGGCTTCGATCTCTCCGGGTGATCTGTCCGAACAAGCCCAAAAAGAACTGACTGATAAAGAGAAAGCCGAGGCCGACGCGAAGGTTGCGTTTGTTAAGCTTGACCCGCTTGTTTTACCCGTAGTGAATGAAAAGGGCGTAATCCAAGTTATCAATATTTCCATCACATTAGAAGCCACTGATGCAGAGACTGCCAAAGAAATTGAAAAATTCGTCCCTCGTCTGAAAGATGCCTATATTCAAGATATGTACGGCGCCTTATCTGGTAAGGGTGTTCTAAGTCCGGACGGCGTTATTGAGGTGAATCGCGTAAAAGAACGTTTGAGCAAGATTACAGCTAAAGTGCTTGGGGACAAAAAAGTTCGCAGTGTTTTATTGCAAGCTGTCCAACAGCGCCCCGCATAAGAGTCAGCAACCGTCATCCCGTTGGCGTCCCGAAGGGGCGCTTGCACGAACGGGATCCAGAAAAGAACTAGCTGGATTGCTTCGCTGTCGCTCGCAATGACGGGCAGGATAAAAAACCCCTTCGCGCCCATAGCGTCTTCTTCGCGTTCTTCGCGTGAACGACTTTCATATGCATGACCTTGACCAATCCAGAAAATAGAAAGACCCTCACACAGAGTCCGCAGAGAACACACAGAGTCCTCAGAGATATTGTTCTTCTTCGTCATCGTGAGCGGCTGAAAGACGCACGGCACTTCAGACATACCGTCATCACCCGATTTATTCGGGTGATCCATTTGAAAGCTATGGATACCCCGAATAAATCGGGTGATGACAAAAGTTTTATGGTTTCCCCATAATCTCTGCGTCCTC
>MNUG01000005.1 GCA_001871905.1 Alphaproteobacteria bacterium CG1_02_46_17
TGATCCGTGGTCGTCAACATAAGTTTCATCAACCTTGATAAACTCGTTGGTCGCACATGGTTGATGATCAACATCTTCAACCGTCACGGTGAGCAGAGCCGAAGCAGGGTCGCCGTCTTGATCCACAATCTTGTAGGTAAACGCATCAGACCCAACACTCGCACCGGTATAGGTGTAAGCGCCGCTCGAAGCAATCGTCAGGTTTCCGTGAGCACCAGCAATCGTTACTGTTCCCGTCGCGGGCACACCAACGTCATGGCCGTTGAATGAAACTTCTTTTACAACGTAACCCGGCTGATCTTGACCGATCGTGTCATTCCCTGTCACATTACCAGAGACAGAGAATTGATTCCCCAGGGAGACAACATCATTCACTGCAACCGGAGCATCATCATGCACGTTGACTTGAATGGTTCCGGTTACCACATCTCCATCGGAGTCGGTCGCCGTCACATCAAAATTCAAGGTGATAATATCATCAGGATCTGTTGCATCCGCATGATCCAATTGGCCATGAAGAACAAAGTCATATGTATTATCAGGATTTAGGGTCAGTTCAAAAACTGGAGTTCCATTAGCGGTTCCAATATACTGGTTACCCACTTGGGTCACCACAACAGCAACACCGTTCGAGGTCAATGATCCACCAGCAACAGAACCGGTAGCCGCAAAACCAGATGCACCAGCTAAAGCGACTGTACCAGGAGTATCAGCACCAAAATCAACCACCACTGTGCCATGAACCGTTTGTGTTCCAGACTCATCCACAGTTGTTTCATCTACAGCTTCAGGAACCACATCGATTGTCGGAACAGTATCAAGGTCACGGACACTCAAAGTCAAATTAGCAGAAGCAGGATCTCCGTCCTGATCGACAATCGTGTATGAGAATACATCAGTTCCAAGAGCCGTATTGTAAGAGGTATAGGTATAAGCTCCGGTATGAGAGATTTCAACAGCACCATAAGTGCCATTGATTGTCACCGTACCGATTGCAGGAACAGTAACTGCCGTACCGTTAAAAGATATCTCCGAAACAACATAACCCGGCTGATCTTCACCAACCGTATCATTGTCCGTGACATCCCCAGATACCGTCAATGTATGAGGAGCCACAACAGCCACATCATCAACTGCCACTGGCGCATCATCATGAATATTGATGGTAACAGTCGCGTTGGCAACATCACCATCGCTATCCGTTACGGTCACACCGAAATCCAGAGAAATCACATCATCGGGATTGGTTCCATCGGCATGATCCAACTGACCCAACTGGGTGAAGGTGTAAACACCAGTTGAAGCATTAATAGAGAGTGTAAAAACAGATACGCCACCAGCTGTCCCAACATATTCACCACCAACCAGCGACACCACAACAGGCACACCGTTCGAGGTTAATGTTCCGGCAGCCAGAGATCCTCCAGCAGCATGGCTCGTATTGAAAGCATATGAACCCGGGCCATCCACACCGAAATCGGCCACAACAGAGCCGGAAACAGAATTGGAAGTACCAAGATCACTTTCATCAAGCACAGAAGAGGAAGAACGAACTGTTGGTACAACATCCAGATCCGTCACTTCGATAGACAAGGAAGCCTGAGCACTATCCGCATCACAATCCGCCATAGTATAGGTAAACTGATCGGTACCCAGTGTGGTATTCGAGGATGTATAAGTATAATCACCCGCAGAAGAGAGTACGAGAGTCCCATACTGACCTGTAACGGTCACTGATCCACCGACAGGTACAGCGTAGGTCGTACCGTTAAATGTCACAGCCGTCACATGGCCATTGCCATCGGTTCCCGCATCATCATTGGCCAGAACATTTCCGGTAACATCAAGCGGGCTGGAACCAACAGATGCAGTATCATCCACCGCCACTGGGCCGTCATCATAAACATCTATAGTAATGGTTGTTGTGCTGACATCTCCGTCTGCATCCGTTCCATCAACACCGAATGTCAAAGTCAGAACATCATCGGGATTGGTAGAATCGGCATGTGTCAAAGCAGCATACTGAGTAAATGTATAATCACCCGTCACTGGATCAATCACCAAAATAAAGACAACTGCGCCATTAGCAGTCCCGGTATAAGTATCGTCTGTGTGAGTGACTGCGACAGGCACCTGACAGGACAACAAGGCAGGGCCAACCGAACCGCCAAAGGAGAAATCATTATTAAAGGTCAATTCACCTGGGCCGTCACCACCAAAATCGGCAGTTACTGTACCGGAGGCAGACCCCAAATTTGTTTCATCAACCGAAGCGGAAGACTTGCCCAGAACAGGTTGGTAATCAACTGGTGTAGAGCCAGTCGAGCCTGGAACATAAGGGATTGTCGGAATAGTAGGTGCATTATAATTCAAAGCAGTCGCACCAATCGGCCCGATCGGGCTTTTACCACCAAACCCAGCGCCATCAATAGAACTATTAAATCCATACCCACGGCTAGAGGAAACTGGAGTTCCTCCCGCATCACCGGCAGCAGGTTCGATATTTGCAAGATCTTCACCAGCAGCAGGTTCAATATTAGCAACTTTTTCCGCAGCCGCGGCAGCAAGAACATCTTCTTCACCAGCAGCAGGCTCGATATTCGGAGCAGCTTCACGAAGGCCGGTTGCAGCAGGAACCTGAGCCACAACAGATTCAGCAACAGTAGGGATTTCAATCAGTTTGCAAGAAGTCAAAAGTGCCGTTGCGTCAACGACAGCACCATCAGCCAACGTCATGACCGGAGGGAGCTCTGTCCCTGCAGAAGCGAAATAATTGTTCAGGATCAAAACCCCGCCATTGGCGAAAGACAGAACCAGATTTTGGCCAGACTGTGCCGCGCTGACTTGACTCAGATCAAAACCAAACTGATATTCATGACCCGGCTCGATGTTGGCTTCAACCACTTGGCCTGCCTTTGGCTCAGACAGGGCAACCATACCACTTTCGGACGTTTCGAATAGAACAGGCCCTTGAGCAAGCTGGCCACGCAGATCCTCGGGGTAAATGATCGTGTTGTCAGAAAGCTGAAGCAATGTATCGCGACCACAAGACTGTGCGGAGTCCGCCAGTTCCTGAAAGTTTTCAACAATCAGACGGGAACCATCACGGAAGGAGATTTCAAGCTCACCCTTTGGCGTCAAATGCATCGACGAGATGCTATCTTGAGAAAACGCTAGCGTGTTGACTTGACCTGGACTTAATGTCACTGGCAAATCAAAAACTTTGTTGGCTGCTGTAGAGCCAATCACATTTACATCCTTGGGCATATTAATGCATTCCCCTCTTTTTTAGGACACTCACCGATTCCGCATTCCTTGCAGATCAGTATGTATCTCTCTATTTAAAAAACTATGAAACAGTCAAGCTTAGTAACATGTTTTCTCCACAGGTGTCAATAAATTATGAAAAAGCAGAGAAAGAATCTTATATAATATGGATAATAAAATTTTAATACAGAAGCCAGATCAACAATCCTGATACCGAAATAGGCAAAAGGTTATTATATTCAACACCCAAAACGTAACGTGGAGTGTTATTTATTAATTTTGACATCAAAATAACCACTGATATTTCTAATATATACGAAAAGTTGCGTATCATCAGTAAATTTTAGTTTATTATAATAAACCACATCAAGATTTACGGTTGCCTTTTGGAAAACGCTTACCTATAATCATGCCAAGGCCTCGGTACTATCCTTGTGCCACCCGGACAAACCGTGTGGTAGGAGGGTGAAGTACCGGGGTCATCTGTTAAATAACGAATTATGTCGAAAACACGATCACAACCCACCTAAATCTGTTATGGCCCTGAAATTAGACAAAATAAGCGTTCTGGTTGTTGAAGATATTCATCCGATGCGGAACCTTCTGATCGGCGTGCTGGAAGCACTCGGTGTAGGCCGGATATACAAGGCAGAGCACGGTGGCAGTGGCTTCGCCGAATTCAAGAAATATAATCCCGATATCATTATTACAGACTGGGAAATGGAGCCGGTCAGCGGATTTGAGATGATTCACCGCATTCGCAATGACCCCACCTCGGTCAATAAGACTGTTCCGATTATCCTGATTACAGGGTACAGCGCTAAAAACAGGGTAATTCAAGCCCGCGACATGGGTGTCACAGAATTTCTGACCAAACCCTTCACCGGACAGGATCTGGCCAAAAGGATTACCCACGTTATCAACCGTCCCCGTGATTTTGTCGAAACACCAAGATTTTTCGGCCCTGACCGTAGGCGCAGGAAAATAGATGATTATGAAGGACCAAAACGGCGCCAAATAGATGATGGTAAGAAATCAGACTCATGGGACATCCATGTTGAGTAATTTTTTACACATATGTGATATTTCTATTTGAATAGATGATGTGACAGACACAGATTTTGGAACGACCCGCATATGAATAGACCCGATACAAAAGTTCGAATATACAAGGCCTCAAAATCACTGCAGCTCAAAGCCGGTGTCGGAGACCTTACCCCCGATAAAATCATGAAAGCCGACCGTGTCATTGAGGACAACGACATAGATTTTTCAGAAATCTCAAATGATTTTCTTATGGGTCTGCTTGAGGGGATCCGAAAAGCCAAGGCTGGTGCAGGCACCTCGGATGAATTGACATCTGGCCTGATAAGACCGGTAATGTCCCTGAAAGCCCACGGAAAAATGTTCAAATTTGATCTGGTGACCGCATTGGCTGACATTGTGCTGGGGTTTCTGGAGCATATCAAGGAACTTGATGCAGATGTCATCGATATTGTCGAAGCACACCACAAAACACTAAGCTTGATTATCAGCAAAGGGATCAAAGGGGATGGCGGCGGAAGCGGCCCTCTACTGAAGGCCGAGCTGAACGACGCCTGCCGCCGTTATTATACAAAAAATCCACATAACTTTATCAACCGCTAGGTTGATAAAATAAGGTATCCTAAAGGCTCAGGCAAGCCTGCCCGGAATCTAAAAAGAGAGACGCCGAACCTGACGCACCTGCGGGATGTTCGAAACTTTCGCAAAAACATCATCGGACAACGGCGTATCAATAGAAATTAACGCAACGGCTGTTTGACCCGCCCCAACCCGCCCCAATCTGAAGTCGGCAATATTACATCCAGCATCAGCCAGAATGGTTCCCAGCGCTCCGATCATTCCCGGTTTATCGTCATTTTTGACCAAGAGCATGTGTGAACTAAGGGCAGCCTCAATAGGAACAGATTCAATCTGGACAATTCTTGGTTCACGCCCACCAAACAAGGTTCCCATCACATCATGCACACCACTTTCACAAGTCACTTTGACCGAGATTGCAGCAGGCCATTCCGACGCGTCTTCGTTATAACTATCAGACACCGAAATTTTCAGGTCTTTGGCAATCATCGGCGCATTCACCAGATTGACATGTTCGGACATGACTTCGAGAATAGCCGCCAGAACCGTTGCGGTAAGAGGTTTGGTATTAACCTGCGTTACAGACCCTATATAGGAAATTTCAATCGACTTGATTGCGCTATCGACAATTTGTCCGGTCAATTTTCCGACCTGTGTCGCCAACCCCATATATGGTTTAAGTTTTGGTGCATCTTCCGCCGAAATAGATGGCATATTAATCGCATTGACCACCGCACCCTTTAGCAGGAAGTCAGACATTTGTTCGGCGACCTGTATCGCAACATTAACCTGCGCTTCACTTGTTGAAGCTCCTAAATGCGGAGTACAAATCACATTCGGATGACCAAACAAAATATTTTCCTTGGCAGGTTCGACTTCAAAAACATCTAGAGCAGCACCAGCAACATGGCCGCTATCCAAAGCATCTTTCAAATCTTCTTCGACAATCAGACCTCCCCGCGCGCAGTTGATAATACGTACACCCTTCTTCATCTTAGCAAAGGCAGCCGCATCAATCATTTTATTGGTTTTGTCAGTTTTAGGAACATGGATGGTAATAAAATCTGCACGAACCAACAAATCATCAAGTTCAACCTGTTCAACCCCCAATTCACGCGCACGATCAGCCGTCAGAAACGGGTCATAAGCGATGACATTCATACCCAGCCCCAAAGCACGGTTAGCAACAATCGCACCGATATTGCCACACCCGATCACACCCAGAACCTTGGCATAGAGTTCAACTCCCATAAACCTGCTCTTTTCCCATTTACCGTCATGGGTAGAAGCATTGGCCTGTGGGATTTGACGTGCCAAGGCCATCATCATCGCTAGGGCGTGTTCTGCTGTCGTAATCGAATTTCCAAATGGTGTATTCATCACAACGATGCCAGCCGCAGTGGCCGCCGGTACATCAATCGTATCAACACCTATTCCTGCGCGTCCGATCACTTTGACGTTTCCGGCTGCAGAAATAACATCCGCCGTAATCTTTGCAGAAGAACGACAGGCAATTCCATCGTATTTTCCGACGATCTCTTTCAACTCCTCGGGAGAGAGGCCAGCCTTGATATCAAATTCAACACCATTACGTTGAAAGATTTCTTCGGCCTGTTTATCCATCTTATCAGCAATCAGAACTTTCGGCATAACACTCTCCATAACTAGCACCACTAAAAAGAAAATCTGGTGAAATAGTAAGGTGATTCCTGTTGCAACGCAAACGAAGTATAAATAAACCCATCTGCACACCTAAAGATTGAAACTTAAAACCAATGCTTTTTATTAGTTTTTACTGATATCGCTATAGGATTAAATACCAAACTAAAGCCGCCCCGCTTTCGCTGGACGGCTTTATAAATTGGATAGCGCTAAAAACTAGGCAGCTTTTGTTGAGCTACTGCATCCACAAGCTTTTTCAAGTTCTTGTATTTTTTTCATCGCATCTTCTTTTGAAACATTTTGCTTCTCTTTCAGTTTAGAGAAAAACTGGGCGCGGTTACTATCATAAAGCTTGATGTCATCATCCCCCAGTTTGCTCCATGTTTCTTTGATTTTGGCATGAAGTTTTGCTGCATTTCCAGAATTTTTAGCATTAGCCATTGGCTGAACTGTATTTGACATTTTGATCTCCTTGATCTTGTTTGTTATTGCAAATCTGTAGATTCCAGACTGCAGATTGTGTTGTCGCAGGTTCCAGATAACAATTCGATATGCACTCAAGCTGACAAATATAAAGAATGCATAAATTTTGTTTTCGGGGCAAAATATTTTCTACTGCATGGTTGTTTCTTTATAGCTATTAACTCGGGCTTCATTCTCATTATTAAGCTGAAAATGCAGCGCCTCTCCATCCCGGACGATTGTCGTAGAATTGTAATTAAGAGCGGCTCTCTGTCCACCAAAGCCTAGTGTTTTATCAAATCCGAAAATAAGTTTGTCGGCCATACCATTCTTGAAAGAAATGTTTTCAATATCTGCCACGGTCTCATTCTTCTGGTTAACCAGTTTTCCATCAAGAAGTACGGAAACTCGGTAGCCATTATTTGGAACAACACGAACCCTTTTGTCTCCATCCACTTTGTCGTAAGAAAATGGGGCAGCATTTTCGATGATTTTTTCTGTTAAT
Source organism: Alphaproteobacteria bacterium CG1_02_46_17 (assembly GCA_001871905.1). Taxonomy (GTDB): domain Bacteria; phylum Pseudomonadota; class Alphaproteobacteria; order Micavibrionales; family Micavibrionaceae; genus UBA1573. The sequence continues at coordinate 7,520 of MNUG01000005.1, forward strand.
GGCATGATGACATCACCATCCTCTTCTACGCGTACAACAGAATCATAATCAAAGGCTGCTTGCTTGCCCATTCCGAGAAATTTATCACCGACGACAACGATCATGATTGCTTTTCCATTATCATCAAGAACAATGTCAGTGAGTTTTGCCAAACTTTCATGTTTCTCATTGTAAATATCATGGCCGATCATGCCGCTTGCTGTTCGTCTAGAATCAATCACAACAGGTACGTTCTTATTATCCTTCTCATTCCCAATCAGAGTTGCCTTGATTTCCTCATAAGCTTCTACAGCATCAGTTTTAATATTTTCCATGGCTTTTTTTGAATCCTGAGAGAGACTGTCGATGGCACTCGTCTCGGCACTGATCTGAGATTGAGATTTCAAGGTTTCAGCCATAGCAGGAATTATTCCCATTAGAGCAAAAATTGAGACCGTTGCTAAAATTTTGTTTTTCATGATTTAAAGTTCCTTTTGTGTAAAGCTTGTTAAGATTTTTTTGAATGCAGTGGCTGCTTTTCAAGCTACTGCGCCATTCTAAATTCCAAGAGACTCAACATGGTGTGAATGTCATCAGGAAGCGATAGGGGAGATGCTCGGGAATATAAGGATTGTATAAACCTGATGACATAAACCAGAGGTTAGAAAACAACTGATGGAGATTTGGCAATTGCACAAAAGAAACATCTAAGGTATTCCATATCAATGAGCATTCAATTAACCACCCTGCCGAATGGCCTCCGCATTATCACAGATCACGCCTCCGAAATGGACAGTCTTGCGCTGGGCGTTTGGGTCGGTGTTGGGACGCGCCACGAAGATTTATGCGAAAACGGGATTGCCCATATGCTTGAACATATGATGTTCAAAGGCACCCCTACCCGAAGTTCCAAGCAAATTTCCGACCAGATAGAAGATGCGGGTGGCCAGTTCAATGCCTATACCGGCCGTGAAACAACGGCTTATTATATCCGCATCCTGAAAGATCATCTTGATCTCTCTCTTGATGTCTTGTCGGATATGCTGCAAAACTCCCTTTTTCCTGAAGACGAAATCGAACGTGAACGCGCTGTAATCTTACAGGAAATCAAGATGTATGAAGACAGCCCGGATGATCTGGTGTTTGAATATACCCAGAAATCAGCATTTCCGGATCAGGCTCTGGGGGCCTCTGGCCTCGGGACACCGGCCATCGTCAGCAAGATCAACCAAGCCGACTTGAAAGGCTATATCGGTCTTCATTATGCCCCGAACAGAATTGTAATTTCCTGTGCCGGTGATGTTGATCATGATGATTTTGTCAAAAGAGTCGCAAAAACTTTTTCAAATCTTCCAGCAGTGAATTTGGTGGGACAAGATCCAGGGTATAAAGCGGCACAGTACGCGCCACACCATTCCTTGTTACAAAAGGATACCGAGCAAGCGCATATTGTTCTGGCATTTGAAGGCCTATCACGCCTTGATCCCCGTTATCCAACCCAACGGATTCTCTCGAATATTCTGGGTGGAGGGACGTCGTCACGCCTGTGGCAGGAAATTCGTGAAAAACACGGCCTTGTCTATACCATTCAAAGTTTTCAGGACAGTTATCAGGATAGTGGTCTATTTGGCATCTATGCCGGAACCGGACCTGATGAGCTGCAAAAGCTTATTCCGCTGGCAGTCGAGCAAATCCGCAGTATGAGCAATCATATCACTGATCAGGAACTGGCACGCGCCAAAACACAAATTACGTCCAGCACCCGCATGGGTCGTGAAAAAATGATGACCCGTGCCGATCAGCAAGGCAGATATGTCCTGAACCACGGCATCCCATTCGAAGTGATGCCTTATGTCGAGAAAATCAACTCAGTTACAGCACAAAATGTTATTGATCTGGCACAAGATATTTTTGCACGGAAACTTTTGGTGTCGGCAGTCGGCCCTATTGGAAATCTTATGACACCTGAAGAAATTCAGCAAAAAATCGCCGCATAATAAAACTGAATTTCTAAGCGCGGCCTGCTTCATGAGACATCAGAGACGGATCGACACCCAAACGGCTAAAAGCACGCTCCCAACGATCCTCCAACGGCGTATTAAACAAGATTTCGTAATCGGAATCCACGACACTCCACGCATTGTCCTGTAATTCCTGCTCTAACTGCCCTGATCCCCAGCCGGCATACCCCAGCGCAAGCAAACCTTCTTTGGGAACCTGCCCCCCAGCAAAAGCCTGTAACGCGTCAAGACTGGCACTCACTGACAGCCCCGCATTAACCTCGATTGTATTTTCCTGAATATAGTCGGACGTATGCAATAGAAACCCATGCTGTATTTCCACCGGCCCCCCATTTAACAGTACGACGCCACTACGCTTAATCGGTATATCTCCCAAGCCGGCTTCTTTCATCAACTGATCGAATGTAAAATCCTGAACAGGAGAATTAATAATCAAGCCCATAGCCCCCAGCGCGTGGTGGGAAATAACAAAAATAACCGCATGGTGGAAGCGCGAGTCACCCATAGAGGGCATGGCCAGCAAAAGCTTTCCGGTCAGATAGGATGAGTGGGATTGTGTTGCCATGAGGCCTATTATACCGTCTTTCACCGGCAACGCAGCAAGAAAAAAAGAGAAGAACGATATTATGACTTCAAAACCCCAAATTTTCTTTTAGACTACCTTTCATGTCTAACCCAGCGAATCAACCCCCACCCCAGAAAACCCAACGCATCCAGTTTATTGATGGGTTAAGGGGACTTGCTGTCTTGATTATTCTCTGCTTTCACTTGAATCCAAACCTGCTCAAGGGTGGCTTTGTTGGTGTGGACATATTCTTTGTCATATCCGGATTCCTGATTACCCAAATCATCGCCAACGAGATCAAAGACAAAAATTTTTCCTTTGCCAGATTCTATGCCAGACGAATCAGACGGATTTTCCCCGCCCTATTTGTAATGCTATCCGCATCAGCCATCGCAGCCATCTTTCTGCTCGGGCCTTCAGAGTTCAGGGCATTCTTTAAGGATTTCCGATTTGCCAGCGCCCAAGCATCTAATATCCTATTCAGCAAAACCGTTGATTACTTCGCCCTGCGCCACGAAGCCTCTCCCTTGCTGCACACATGGTCTTTGGGTGTCGAAGAGCAGTTCTATTTTGTCTGGCCATTTTTATTATATTTTTCCTATAAATTTCTGGGTTTGAAAAAAATATATGTAACGCTCACAGCCCTCTTTTTTCTCAGTCTGGGATTAAGCGAGTATCTGCTTCAGACTACCCCCTTACATGCGTTCTACCTGCTTCACGCCCGCGCATGGGAACTGGCTTTAGGCGGGATCATAGCTCTGCGGATTATACCTCCTCTCACAAAGGCGCAGCATATCAACCTCGCATCCCTTTCGGGATTAATTCTGATTATTCTGGCCGTTCTGCTGACTGACCAGAAAACATTCCCCGGTATCTGGGCCTTACTGCCATGTCTTGGTGCAGGGCTTATCATCTATTCTGCCCAACAGAAAACCGGAATCATTCACCATGCCCTCTCGAATAAAGCGTTGGTCTGGACAGGCCTGATTTCCTACTCCCTTTATCTTTGGCATTGGCCACTCATTATATTCTTCAAAATGGCGGATACCGGCTCCGTTGAAGAAGCCCTGACCATTCCACAGCAAATTGGCCTTGCTCTGGCCTCTTTTATTTTTGCTGCTGCGTCCTATAAATGGATTGAACAGCCAACCAGCAAGATCACCATCCACCCCAAGCGGATTATTTTTGCCGGACTTTTAATCGTAACAGTCTTCATTCTTTCCTCGAACGTTATGAAACGATCCGCTGAGTCCAATTGGCGCGTTACCTATAAGCTTGACCCAGTTGAAACCGCGCCAAACAACCTGTTCGAGCTCTGCGCTTCTCCGGGCAGCGCTTTTAACCTCAATGATTGCATCATTGGTCCCAACAAGGACAAATATGAGGTGATATTAAGCGGAGACTCTCACGCGTCCCACTACACGCCTGCTGTCCTTAAATGGGCACAAGAAAAAGGCTACACAGTACGCCTAATTATGCGTGGAGCCTGTCAGGCATGGGTTAGAAGTGAGTATCCTCCAATGCGCGATGGCGCGATTGATACGGACTGCATGAATATTCGTGATGAATTTTATAAGACTCTCTCGGCACAAAAATCCGTCAAATATGTTTTCTTGAGCCTGAAACTTCCTAAAATCAATAAGGACATAGAAACCTCTCTGTCTGATCTCTCGCAACTTCACAAAGAAACTGTTTTTCTGGGAAGCGTCCCTATCTTCAAACAAAACCCGCATAACTGCATGGTCAAAAACCATCTGCTGATTACCCAATTGATCCCACGCAAAGAAACAGCAGAAAGCTGCCTGTCCATTGATCAGGAATTTAGTGACAAGGAACTGGAACCAACCCTCTCCGATTTTGTCCCTGCACTTGGCAAATATCGCATTTCCTATTTCGATCCCTTACCTTATATGCACGCAGCATTTGATCAGGAGGGACATTTTTTATATTTGGATGTCGATCATTTGAACCAGTATGGCGGCCTTTATCTCGGAGGACATCTGATTGAGTTTATGAACAAGCTGGAACACAAGAGCTAACCGGACGATCTTCGATTCACCAGATTGTTCAAACTCTGATATTTTGGGAAAAATTTAGAGTGGTGGACCCAATCGGGATCGAACCGACGACCTCTTGCATGCCATGCAAGCGCTCTCCCAGCTGAGCTATGGGCCCTTCGTCATAAGGACAGGGGCTATGAATAGTCATTTCATAGCCCCTAATCAAGTATATTTTTATTAAAAAGACTATTTTTTCAAAGAATCACGGATTTCACGCAACAACACAATCTCCTCTGGTGTCGAGGCAGGTTCTGCTGGCGAAGCTTCCTCTTTTTTCTTGAGCTTATTGGTACCTTTTACCACCCAAAACACGAACCAGGACACCGCCAAAAAGTTAATCACAGCATTAATCAACATGCCATAGCTGAGAACAGGAACGCCTGCATCCTTGGCTGCCTTCAAAGTCTCAAAAGGTTGTTCGCCACCCAATTGGATAAAATAATTGGAAAAATCCACGCCAGCCATGATCCAGCCGACAATCGGCATCACAATGTCGCCCACAGCCGAGTTTACAATCGCGGTAAATGCAGCACCCATGACGATACCAACCGCCATATCAATCACATTGCCGCGCGCAATAAAGTCTTTGAATTCCTTGAGCATCTTCACTCTCCTTAAATAATCAGAGAGCTTTTTTGCACAAAAAAAACGCCGAGACAAGCCCGGCATTTTTTGAATATCTTATGAAACCAGCTCCTATTCTCTGTTTCCCATAAAATGGAGGAGGTATTGGAACATCGCAATAAAGTCGATGTAAAGGCTCAACGCTCCCAGCCATGACAGGCGGCTGGCAATTTCAGGATCCATACGTGGAGAATAAATCTCTTTCATTTTCTGCGTGTCCCAAGCCGTCAAACCACCAAACACAATAATTCCAGCGGCCGCAATCACATTGCCCATCATGCTGGATTCCATGAAAATATTGATAATGGACAAGACGAACAGACCAATCATCCCCATAATCAGGAAACTGGCCATGCCGGACAGATCCTTCTTGGTTGTGTACCCGTAGATGCTAAGACCCGCAAACATAGCAGCCGCCACAAAGAATGTCCGCGCAATGCTTTCCCCTGTATAGGCCACGAAAATAACCGAGAAGCTGATCCCATAAAGAACGGAGAGCAGCAAGAACATCATTTTCATGGTGCCAGAGGAGACCTTGGCTGGATTAAACCCAAAAAAGACAATCGCAAGCGGCGCCAACATCACAAGCCACATTTGTGGCCCACCAAGGAAAAATTGCATCAACTCTTGTGAACCGGATAAGAACCACGCCACAGCAGCAGTGACCAGAACCCCCAGCGTCATTCGGTTATAGATACGCAGCATATGTTCGCGCAAACCCGCATCAATCGCCGCAGATTTAGCCCGTGACAGAGACGAGAATGAATAATTATCTGACATAACTGAATGTCCTCCAAAAATGGTTATATAACTTCTATAGTGTTATATAGATTAATTTTACCACAAAACAAAGCAAAACCGGACAAAAACATACAAAAATCTGCCTGTTAAGAATCAATGAGTTATGCCATCCTGAACCAATGATGTCATATGACCTTCTCGAATCGATGGAACTTCTCAGCTATGTCGCCACAGTCGTGGGGATTCCATTGGCTATTTATGTGTTTTCCCATCAGGAAAAGAAAGAACGCCGCATCGAGCAACAGGAAATATATGACAAGTTAATGGATCATTACACCGAAATTCAGGATAAATTATTCGAACATCCCGAACTGGACATTCACGATAGACCCCTTGCTAATGCAGAAGACGCCCGTCGCCAATATATTCTTTATGAGATGGTGGTCTCCCTGTTCGAGAGGAGCTTTATATTACTTTATGGTGAAGACGATCCCGAATATCGACGCATGTGGAATTCGTGGGTTGATTACATCAAACAATGGATGATTCATAAAAATTTCCGTGACCAGCTTCCCCTCCTGATGGAAGGAGAGGACGAAGATTTTGTTGCCTATATGTGCCAAATCTCTGGAATAAATCTGAAACCATGAGCTTTGAGACCCCTCTCTGGATTCTGCTGGGATTTGCAGCCTCCTTTCTCAATACTGCCATTCCGCTGATTCAGGAAAAAGTCAAAGCCGATGGTTTTGCCGTGGCCGTCTGGGTAAAAATAACCGTCGTCGTGACCTCGCTTCCCGTTGTCTTGTATATGGGATTTCCAACCGACATCGGATTTTATGTGATGACGGCCATATCCGGCGCCATCTGGTGTATTAACGATATCATCTATTTCCGTACCATTCCTGTGGTCGGAGCCGGAGTTGTCTCACGCATTCTGCCTGCTTCGGTCATATTGTCGTTTGTGGTCTGGTTTGCCTTTGACCCAGCCTTGCTCGTAACTTATCTGGAACGTCCGTGGCAAGCCGGAGCCTTGTTTGCCATTGTACTGTTATCCGTCAGCTTTTCCATGATGATGAAATCATGCCCGATCACATGGAAAGGGGTCAGGATGATTTGGTTCGTAGTTCTGGCAGCCGCAATCGGGCCCTTGATTGATAAACTCTCACTAGGCTACGCCCCTGCTGCCAAAGCTCCCTCCGCCTTTATGTTCTCTCAAGGGCTGATCATGCTGGTTTTCTGGGCAAGCTACAGCCTCATCAAAAGGCCTGTCAGCAGAGCCGTTTTTCTCTCCAAGGATTCATTGAAAGCCGGACTATCCATTGGTGTTGTGGCATCAGCTAAGCTTGCCCTGAAATTCCAAGCTCTCATTTATTGCGACCATCCGGCCCTATTATCTGTCATTTTATTTACCGATGCGCTCTGGATTATCTTTTATTACCGCCTGACTGGGCGCGAAGATCATAGCAAAATATGGGCAGGACTGGGATTAGTCGGTTGTGCCGCAGCACTGGTACTGGTCAAGAGCCTGTAAACAGTCTAAATACATCATAAAACAATTTTTCAAAGGAAAGTTTGACGATGAAAGTAAAATTTGTCATATTACTTGGGCTTGGTGTAGCCACTTTGGCACTCTCGGCGTGCGGCAACACTCTAAACGGTGCCGGAAGAGACATGGAAAACTGGGGACAGACTGTACAAGATACCTTCTGATCCAGACATCCTGAATAATGATGAAATGAACAAAGGATAAAGTGATGATGATACGCATTCTAACTCTTGGAACAATCATAACCCTGAGTGCTTTTGCAGTCCCAGCCCATGCAGAAGAGCAAGAAAACAAAGCTGACTTTCAAACAGGAAGCTTCTCGACACATGGCATTGAAAGCAAAGCCTATGCAGCCTTCGGTGATCCCGCACCATTCGACCCATCATCTATCGAGCCCGCAGCCGGTGACGAAAATGATGCAGATAGCAGTTCAGATTCACAAGTCAATCAAACACAAGATATAAATTCTGCAAGCGCCCCTGTTCAAGAATAGAGAGAACAAAACCAAGAAAACGGCCTTCAATAAAGAGGCCGTTTTTTATTATCTTTGCACTTCTCTTGGCAATAAAATCCACGCTTGGCCTTTTGATTTCATGAGCCCCGCCATATGGGCTGCCTGATCTCCATACCCCCAGAATAAATCACCCCTGACTGGCCCCTTGATTGCCCCTCCTGTGTCTTGGGCAATGACAAGACTCCTGATATTTCCTGCGCTTGCCTCAGGATTTTCGACATCAATAAAAATCGGGACACCATAGGGAATAAAAACAGGGTCAATCGCCAAAGATCGCTCCGCCGTCAACACAACCCCTTGCGCCCCCACCGGCCCGTCCGTGTCAAGTTGACGGAAAAATACATAGGATTTATTGGTACGCATCACGTCACGCCCTTCCTGCGGATGGGCTTCCAGCCATTGGCGGATCGTCTGCATGGAAACATTCTCTTTGGTTAAGACCCCACGATTAATCAGTTCTTTTCCGATCGCTGTATAAACATGTCCGTTCTGCCCGTCATATCCGACCCGCACGGCAGATCCATCAGGCAATATCACAACACCTGATCCTTGAATTTGTAAAAAGAAAGCATCAACTGCATTTTTTACCCACAGCAAAGGCACATCAGATTGAACCGGCAACTTCCCATCTTCAATAGCCGCGCGATCTTCATAAGGTTTCAAATGTCCGTCCCGTACACGCCCTGCAATTCTTTGTCCCTTTAATTCATCGCGAAACTCCCCGAGATTAACCATGACCAGATCCTGAGGTCGCGACCGAAGCGGGATGTTATATTCTGAAGTTTTAATCAAAGACCCATATAAGGTCGGTTCATAATATCCGGTAAACAGACCTTCCGGATAATCATTGCCAGACATGTGATACGGAATAAACCAGTGTTCAAAAAAGTCATGCAGGCGATTACTATCGGACAGGTTCGTATCCGGAAGATTTGTGCAAATATTTTGCCAATCCCTGTACGTCCCCATTCTTGCATCCACGCCCATTTTCTTATTGGCATCAACTGCCTTTATTTTTTTACATGAAGCAGATAAAGCGGTTATAGAATCGACAAGCGAATCTGTTTTCCACCCTTTCAGATCAGAAAAGGATGCAGGAGATAGCTTCAGTTCAGCCTTTTTCTGGGTTTGATCTGAGGACATCGTCAAAAGAGAACATCCCGACAGAACCATCAAAGAAATAGCCAAAGCCAAAAAAAGTAAGGACCGGGATAGCGAGCAAGGTGTCTGGAACAGCATATTAATATCCTGTAGGAAAAGTTACAGCCGGATGATACCACCCGGCTGCTTCAATTCAATAGCTGAAAGTTGACAGATCTACTCGATTTTTCCGATCCCTTGTGCAGCCTTGCCAAGGGCTCCGACACCACCGCGCAAGCTTCGAATCATACCCGAGGTCATCTGAGATCCACCAATCGCAGCGTAGTTGGTCAGGTTCTGTGCGGGATCACCAGCCATATCACCAAACGTATCAACCGAAGCACCCATCCAACGTAGGATTTTGTTAGGGATAAGGTCAATCAATTTGAATGATGACAAGGCCATAATATACATGACAACCGCATACATCACCGTATAGAAGAACTGGTCAATCGGGCCCCGAACCATATCCATCACATCCGCAGAATTTGGGGTTCTACACGTCACAGGAGACAAATCAACACCGCCAACGTTGTAAACAGCCAGATCAAAGATCGAGTTGAACACAATCGCCATCGCCGCAAAGATACTGACCGAGGCGATCAGACCAAAGACAATCAGAATAGGCCGAAGGAAGATTTCAAAGATAAGGAAGTAGCCATTCAGCGCGGCGCTCCCCGGCAGACCATCCCCATCAATGCGAATATGTGCCAAAGCCCACAAAGGAACCCCAACCATGGCTTCGAAGATACCTTTTACCCAGTTCCCAACGGCAAAGAAGAAGTAAACAAATGGCAGGAATGGCAGAACATAATAAAGGATAAATCCTGCTGTCAGAGTTGTAGAAGCTGCCGTATAGAATAGCGCGGAAGCACCACCAGCCAAAGGCCCCATAATCTCACCGCTAAAAATCTGGCCAACCTGACCGGTCAGAGCCAATGCAAGGTTACGGATTGATGCTTCAACCAGACCTTTACCCAACCCCGTCATCAATGCCAGTGGGTGAGTTGTTTGGTTAACTGGATCTTTGAGGTCAAACAGTCCACGCGTCCCGAACAGCCAGTTCAAGAAGTCATAGGCCATATTCCCTGACTTAGGCTTCGAATTTATGGAAGCTCCTTGCCAAACCATATCAATCTTGTATAAGGCCCCAGCTCCTTGAAGTTCCTGACCACCACGATCAGTTTTCATGGATGTCTTCCCGCCCATATTCGAAGACTTGACATTTGCTGCGGCATCACCCTGATTGTTCATTTTTTTCTGGGTCATAACACTGGTCTGGATCAAAGGCCACTTGGAAATCTGTGGCATCTTCCATGCAGCTCCGGACAAGGCACCGTTCATTTGGGCAATCTTGTTGTACCACATACCAGCACCCGCCCATCCACGAGCCAACTGGTCAGTCGGAATGATATAATCATCCTTGTTTGCCCCAGCAATATCCTGAATTTGAGCATAGAGTCCTGCCCGAATGATGTTCTCGACAATCACACTCTGTAGAATCGAAACAGTTGCTGGTGGGCTGACTTTACCTGGAGACCCACTGGCATAACCAGGGTCTGAACAGATATTCCCATCCATAAAAGCCCCAACTTCCTTATTGACCCAATCATTCGTTGGTTCAATTTTGGTTGTCGCATCAAGTAAGCCTGCTTTTGTTTCAGGGCACATTTCCTGAACATAATATAACGACCTGATTTTGAAATCTAGATTACCGCCTGCCCTCGTCATCTGGATAACATGCAAGGCATCACAAAAGCCGAAATGATCCCAGACCTTTCCGTCATATTCGCCCCACAAGTGGCGAACCAACTCATAATAACCTTCCTGAATGGCAACAGCACCTGCATCATCCAATGCCGCCTGAGGCAGGACCAGTTCTCCACAAAGTGGCCGAACATTACCTAACTGGGAAGCATGTTTTTCAGTACATCCTCGATCACCAAAACGAATGGTGAAAGACTGGTTTTCAAAGAATCCCATTGTCCCGAGATAATCGGTTGATTCCATAAGCATAGAATTTGTAGCTGCTGGTCCCTTGGTAACAAGATAGCCATTGATAATTGTATCTTTCTGATCCGTAGCATTTACTGCGGAACCACAATCACCTGTGACAGGAACGGGCTCAGTGGCATACTCCATATACCCCTCTTCAATCGCCTTACAGGCATGAGCCAACATCATAAATTTCAACAGGCTATTAACTTCTGGTTTCTGGGGCTTTGCCACCATACCTTCGATCAAGTGCCCCGAGGCCAGATTACTGTTAAAAACCAGCCAACCATTTGTTGCAAAATTCGATCCATATTTTGCTGCATAAAGGACAATATATTGAGCAGAGTTCAAGCCATATCCGATGGGCACCAGCAGGCCGATTGCAATAACCAGACGGAGAGGTGCCCACACCGTATTGAAGCGCTTCCCGAACGGAACACCCGTCTGGGCAGTTTCAGCCACAATCACCACCACAAAATACAGCACGATAAACATTGCGATAATCAACAGGCCAATGCTGTAAAACTCATAAAGCGCGTGCAATGCGTCATGGAAGGGCCAAGGGAAAACGGCCGGCGTGTAAACTGTGCCGGAAGCTATAAGATTTGAAGTTGACCGATAACAAGGGGTAACCTGCGAGACGCAGGAGTCAAATATCCCCGGAACACCAAAAACTCGATCCATAAGGATAAAAGCCAGATCCTGATCCGAACCGAAGGGCTGCCATGATTGTCCAAAAAAATAGGAAAGAGAGAAAGCCATTGCTTGCGGCATCACTAGGGATGCCAACATGAAAATACCCTGAATCACCATCAGGAATAGGCCAAGTAAGATGACATAGAAAAGAATAATCTGGTCAATATTCTCGCGTCTATACTTCAGCCCACGACCTGCCGCCGCTATCACATCAAAGACCGAAAAACTCCCAACATTATGAACATTGAGGTAAGCATGGCCCCGTGGCAACAAGCGCACCCCTGAATAGACCTGAGCAATAAAATAAGCGAAATATGAGAATCCACTAAAGAACAACTCAGACATCCGCGGCAAAAATTGCGGAAGCAACGCATATTTGGCTACACGAAGCGTTTGATTACCAGACACCGCCATATTTTCTCCTCAACATACTGACACCAACTCAATTATAACCGATTTTAATAACATTTTCCTCAATAAAATTCCCAGACCTAGGTTAGACAGCTGAATTGGCTGTCAAAAGCACAATCATTCTGACCGAACTGACTAGTTACCCGGACCGCCCATCTTGTCGGCCATACCCGCATTTTTCCCCATCGCCCCAATTGTGCCGCCAACACCTTTCCCAAACTCGCCCAAACCGCTACCAATTTGGCTTGTAACCGTATGCCCTGCATAGGCTGTGTTTCGAACCAGATTCTCTGCAGGGTCACCTGCATCATCATGGAAGGTCGGAACCGGTTGCAAGAATCTAAGCAATTTATTCGGAATAAGATCGATCAGTTTAAAGGATGCCATTGCCATCATATACAAGATAATCGTGTAAATAATCGTATAAAAGAAAGCATCTATCGAGTCCCTGAAGGATTCAAGAAAATCACCTGCGGGATTGGTGCTGGTGGAAGACAAGGTTGTCATATCAAATCCGGCGACATTCCAGACCACAAGATCAAACACTGTATCCAACACGATCACCAATGCACCAAAAATTCCAACAGAGGCAAGGAGCCCGAACAAAGTAAATATTGGACGCAACATAATTTCAAGAAGCAGGAAATACCCTTTGGACGCAGCATTTCCAACACCTTCACCATCCAGACGCAAGTGAGCCAGAGCCCATAACGGGACGGCCACCATCGCTTCAAAAATCGACTTGACCCAACGACCTACCGCAAAAAAGAAGTAAATAAACGGGAAGAACGGGATCAAATAGTACAAAATAAACCCGATTATCAGCCCCATTGTTGCAAAGCTCAATAAAACCCCACCACCATCCTGGAATGCCGCACCCAGCTCATCCGCCCCAGCACCAGACAACATTCCGCCAAAGCCAGACACCAGCGTTCCGATTCCTAACGATGCAATAGTCTTGTTAATAATGGTTTTTCCCAAAGTGGAAAGCTTTGCCAATGGATTGACACCATCATTTCCGCGAACATCCATCAGACCGGATTCCGAGAAAATAAACATAAACATATTACGCACAGGGTCGTTGGCCACAACACTCGGCTTCGGGCGGGCTGTAATGCTATCATCGGCAGCTGTCTCATAGACCTTGGACAAGAGACTGGCTATCTCCATATCGACAGAAGGGTCATCAAGACCTGACCCGCTGGAAAATTTATCCAGCGTGACATTATCACCAGAAACTGTTGTAGGTGAGAATCTCAATTTTGGATTACTATCTGTCTCAAGCGTCTTCTTGAGCTTGGAGACATGTTCCATGACCATCGGATAGTCAGTTGGTATAGGGATCATAAAAACAGCGTCCACCATAGCTCCATTAAAGTCTGCAAGGCGCGTGTACCAGATACCCGCCCCGCCCCAACCGAGATCAAGAACCGCAGTTGTCATTTGCAAATCTGGAATATTAGAGCTTCGCATTGCTGTAATAGCCGCATCAATACTGGCGTTAAAGACAGATTGTAAGTTCACGCGCATATCACGATAAAAATCAATCCCCGCAGGATCAGCCTGCGTTGCTGATAAGGGGGCTCCCCATCCTACAGTTGGAGAAGTGAAACTATGTGGCTTGTCCGCAAAACGGAGGATATAGGCCATATTCTGGCCATAGAGTTTCAGGTCATTATTCTGCCACAACGTCACAATATAATGGAAATATGCATCATAAATATCCTTAACACTTGTGACATCCTTGGAATTAATTGGAATCGTCAGTTTGCCGCAATAAGGTTTTACATTGCCGTCATAGTTCTTGTATTTGCTGTTCTTCTCGCCAAACGTTACAACTATATCACTTTGACCAAATAAACCCATGGTCGTAGGAAAAGCACTGGAAGCCGTCATAAGTGTCGAAGAAGATGCTGTGGCACCGTTTGCCCGGACAACAAAGTAAGGCTGGATATCCGTTTTCAATCCCCCATATGCAATTTTATATGCGGCTTTACATGTATGAACCACATAGAAGAAATTAATCAGACTATCAACAGGCTGGATATTTGGATTGCCGATAATTTCTTGTGGTGATAATCCCAACGGATTATTGGATGACGTTGTTGACATCACCTCATTATAAGACAGCCACGCATTGGTCGCAAAGCTCGATCCCCATTTTGCCATATAGAGCGTCATATACTGGCCAGTATTATAGCCGTAGGCCAAAGGAAGAAGCAAAAGGATTGCAAGAACCAACCGGAATGGGCCATAGACAGACGGAAACCTTTTCCCGAACGGAATACCGGTCTGGGCGGTTTCCGCCAAAAGAGTA
>MNUG01000013.1 GCA_001871905.1 Alphaproteobacteria bacterium CG1_02_46_17
CACCTTTCTCGTGCGCCGGAGTGTTCCGGTTTTTGAAAGCAGGGAAGGGACAGTATAAATATCCCCCTTGCCCTCGAGAGAGGAACCTCGCACCGGCCCGTTGGCCCCGGAATGCTGTACGGGGGAATCGTGCTGCCCAAATTTTGATGAAATTTTTCCTCACAAAAATTTTTTTTCGAAAAACGAACTGAGTTCGAAGACCAAAAGACGAGGTAAGAGCACAGATTATTCCAATGTCAGGAACTTTTCCCAAATATCATGGGACTGGTTCATCACCACGTCTGACCATTCTTTTTGGGTGGGGGTGAAGGCCGTGCACATTTTCTGGATGATCTGGTCTTTTTGAGGATGATCATCATTATATTTTTCAGACAATAATGTGCGGTTGAGGATTGCACCTAGAACATCAATCCCAGTGACACGGGCTTGAGTTGTGCCAAATTCCAATGTGATGGGATAAATCTGTGTGCCTTCGGGCACATCGAATGATGCCCAGTAATCACCTATATCCCCTGTAACCTGTGCGAAATAGTCATCGGTGGTTTTGATTTTTTCAAGGGTTGTGAGTTTTTCAGCCAGTTGCCTAGTGTGTTGGCCCGCCTTGGCGCATAAATATAACTGGAGAACTCCGAAAGGGCCGTCGCCGGTATGGCAATCAAAATGATAGATTTTCTTGGCTGAGGGCTTCAGGATTTCATGGCGGACAATATTCTCCCATGTCAGTCTGGTAAAGCAGGCCGTGTCTCCGCCGTAATAAGGCAACGATGGGTTGGTATATTGGCCGCGCACAAAATTGCGTTTGAAGGTGCTTTGTCCCTGTTCGATAAAGGCCGTATAAAGCAACCGTGCCCACATCATACTTAAGGACGAATTGGACAGGCTGGCTTTATCGAACGCCGAGGCAATTGCCGGATTGGCAGATGTCGCAATAAAGTCAGGGGAGGCAAAGTCCAGAAAATTTCGTGCGGGGTCAATATTGCGCGAGGTTCCTTCTCCCCGATCGGTGCGCAGACTATATTTTGCCCCATACGGATTGAGAGCGTGCACAAAAACAAATTTTGTGGCCTTGAGATGCCTGTCTTTGATTTTATCAAGGGCGATTTGCTGCACAATAGATCCGGCAGGCAATTCCACCCCGTGAAGGCCGGATGAAACCACAATGACATTTTCTGCATTATCATCACCCAGAACTGCGATGTCTGTTGCCAGATCAGGGTCAGTGCTTCCGGCATAAGGCAGATGATAAAGCCGCGCACCGCATTGGAGAGCCTTTTTGCAAAAGCTGTCCCTGTTGGCCTGATATGTCTGGATTACTCTCATAACAGGCCATTCTATCAGGCCAGACCATACCAAATGGTTAAACCTTCAATAAAAAACACCCCCGACTTCGGGGGTGTTTGGGAATTCAGAGAAAATCTCGAGATTACTTGAGAGCGACTTTCGCGCCTGCAGTTTCGAGTTTTTTCTTGATTTCTTCAGCTTCGGCTTTTGGTGCGCCTTCTTTAACTGCTTTAGGTGCGCCTTCAACCAAGTCTTTTGCTTCTTTCAAGCCCAGACCGGTGATTTCACGAACAACTTTAATCACGCCGATTTTGTTGTCGCCAGCAGCTTCAAGAACGATGTCAAAGCTGTCTTTTTCTTCTACTGGTGCAGCAGCAGCAGCAGCAGCAACAGGAGCAGCAGCAGATACGCCCCATTTTTCTTCAAGCAATTTTGCCAGATCAGCAGCTTCGATCACTGTCAAAGCAGAGAGGTCTTCTACGATTTTTTCCAAGTTAGCAGCCATAATTTAAGTCTCCTTTTAATAAAATAATTAGCTATGAATAGTAGTAAAAATTAAGCTTCGGTCGGTTTGTCGGCATATGCCTGAGCCAAACGAGCCAGTTGTGCAGCCGGGGCTTGCAACAGGCCAACCAAGGTGCCGCGAATTTCGTCGAGGGTTGGCAGTTTTGCCAATTTTTCGACAGCCGCAGCGTCCAGTTTCACGTCACCAAAGTAACCGCCCATAATCACGAGCTTGCCATCAAATTTTTTGGCAAATTCATAAACGGTTTTAGCAACAACCAAAGGTTCTTCAGTCGTGGTTGAAAGAGCCGTCGGGCCTGCAAGCAGGTCGGCAATTCCTTCATATTTGGTTCCTTTGATAGCGATCTTGGCCAAAGTATTTTTACTTACTTTATAACGGGCCCCGTTCGCACGCAGACCTTTACGCAATTCGGTCACTTGTGCCACGGTCATGCCTGTATTATGGCTGACGATCACGATCTCGGATGCTTCGAGAGTTGATTTGATAACCTCAACTTCTGTCTGTTTTTGTGCGCGATCCATCGCGTACCTCCTTCGTGTTTTACCAATAAAAAAGCGGCCTATAAAAAGCCGCCTACCCAAAAACCTGATAAAACCAAACAGACACATCTCTCTTACAAGGGATGAAATCATGATCGGCCTATCTATACAGGTGGTTCCCCTTTATTTTCCTTGTCAAGAGTGACACGGAAAACCTGTAGTCTTGGACAGGAATGCTGGGGTTATAGGGGAGAAAAACCAAACCGTCAAGTTTTTTTGCCAAACTCTTTTCTAAAAAAACAAACGAGCCCGAAGGGGCTCGATCGTCCTTACAAGCTTATGGGGCTTGATTAATTGATCATCAGAACTGACGGCCCTTCAGGCAAGTTCGGATACAGACGTCCGCGAGGACGAGGCGTTTCACGAGAATATTGTGAGAGCAGGCCTTTCACAGCCTCTTCGTAGGTTCCTTTAAAAAGGAAAGAGTTATTGATCGGGTAATCATATGGGCTGCTCCATTCCACATCTACCTTGGCAACCTTACCCCAGTCTTCCATAACCTCTTTCAGAGTATATCCGGGACGGGCAGTCCAGTCTTTGACCATACTCCCCTTCATAACCGGCACAACCGATGTCGGATCAGAATCTTCTGTTTCGGCAGCAGGAGTAATCGCTACTGGTGCAGTCTGCGCCTCTCGTGGTTGGTTAGAAACCGGAGAAATCACAATTGCCTGACCTTCCAGAAAAGAGGTCAGTTGGTGAGCCGCCAAGGCATCATTCAAGACATCCTGCCAAGGTTTCCCGCCGCGCCATGATACTGTCAGCCCTGCGTAAGACGGATCAGAGAATGAATAGGCATATTGTGTCGGAACGATGTCCCTCAACGCCAGAACCAATGACAGATCGTTGCCGAAACCTTCATAGGTTTCGAGTGAAGAGTCTGCAACATATGCTGTTTGCACAGGCGCTTGTACTGGAACATCCTGTACGGCAACATCATTCATTTCATTCTTATCGTTGGTCAGAACAACCGGCGCAGCAGCCTCATCGGAAGCGTCCACTGAGAGCGCCACTTGAGTTTCCTGAGATTCCTGTTCTGTAGCAAATGTGCCAGGAGGGGGTAAAGACTGGGAATCTACATCTCCGACAGGAACTGGTAGTGGAGCTTCTGCCATATCCAGATCAGGGGTCAAAGGGCCAGCTTCAGGCTGGTCAATAGGTGCATTTCCCGTTTGCACGGTCGGGCTTTCAGCCTTTTTCGGTGAAGGTGTCCAGTCAAATCCGGCGTGAGCAATCACGGGAGTTAAGGTCAATCCTGCCAATAAAAAAGACGAAAAAATTATATTTTTCAATAACATAAGTATCTCCACTCACCCTGACAATAATAAAGGAAAATAACGGCAAGGTGATTTTGCCGAAATGTCATAGTCCCCTAACATACGGTTCACCAAAAAAAAACTCAAGAAACAATCTGTTAATTCGAGGAGAAAGATTGGAAAATTCACCGGAAGGCGCGGCACAGTAAGCCAAACCACATAACGCCAGAGCGGTTATCGGCCGAAATCCTTCAGTTTACGGTGACGGAATTTGGTCAGGCCGGGTCGATAATTGCCGAAAATAAATAGACGGCTGGATCTTAAAGCCGCAGGAAAAGTCAGACCCTTCTTCTCGAGTAGCCAGAAGAAAATCGTCACGATGAAACAAATAATCAAGGTTGAGATACGCGCATAAAACAACAAGACACAAAACGGGATAATCGCGCGCGCATCAAACCCAAGAAAACGAACCGGACGCATTGAATTTCTCCAATGCCAATTCACCTGTTCTTGCATATCTGAAATCTGGTTGGCCATTGTCCCAGTCTAATCCTAATTTCTGTCCAGAAGGTTAATAAATATTATCCTGCTCCGCCACCCGCGGTCAGCAAGAGATAGTAGCGTTTTTCAATCAGGCCCTTTTCAAAGATCATGGTCGCCGATTTGCTCATGGTTTGCCCATAGAACGGAATCATACGCTGGATTTCAACACTCCATTGTGAAAAATCCATATCCAGCAATTTTTCCCGAACTTCGTCTGGAAAGATCATCCATTCTCTGACTCCGATCCGTCCCCCGCTGAGCTTGGGCACCAGAGCCTGCGTCACGATCATGCGCATCGTCTCCATTAAAGCATAGGCCCGTTCTGCACGTTCTTCGTTTTCAAAAGCTGAAATCATACGGCGAATGGTAGAGGCCACACCAGTAGTGTGTGTTGTTGTGTAAACGGCGTGACCGGTTTGCGCGGCTTCAATTGCCGCCGAAATCGTTTCACGGTCACGGGCTTCTCCCACCAGAATAATCTGTGGCTTCCGGCGCAAAGCGTTCCGCACCCCTCCCGCAAAGTCCGGCAAGTGTCGGGGAATTTCAGTTTGTGAAACCAAAGAACGAGGTGAATGAATTGTATCGTAGGTAAATTCGATTGGAGCCTCGTAGGTCAGCATTTTTCCGCACCCTTGCGGACGTTCCATCAGCATCCGGTTTCCAGCGGCTAGCAAGGTCGTTTTCCCTGAACCTGTCGGGCCGGTAATAACCACCATTCCCTGACGAGGGGCCCAATTGTCGATGATGGGCTGTTCGATATTCAAATCTGTCATACGCGGCGGTTCCGCAGGCATCACACGCATCGTGATCTGCGCCGCATCACGGCCACGCGCCAGAATCGCCGTGATATTGACACGAAAACGAGAGCGGGAATAACGGTCAGGGCGAACTTCGTAAGATACATCCAGATCCTTACCGGAGGCAAGACGAGCAGACGCATCAGCCCCATAGATCTTGGTCAGGAACGCATTCATGTCCGCGGCATCAAGAGGCCGATAGGTCGAAGGGTATAAAATTCCGTGCACCTCGGTATAAACCGGGCGATCAGTCTGAATAGAAATATCCGATGCGCCCTTTTTCACACAGAAGAGCAAAAAAGGGTCAACATGTTCTTCGGAGAAACGATGTGGTTCATCTGGCCAGGTTTCAACAAGGGTTTGATCCCCTTTGACCAGACTTACCGGCTTGCGGGTTGCCATCTTTCAGATCCTGAAATGAGCTGTGGAGTCCCGGTAATCACAACGGCGCGATCACCAATACGCATGGTTTCGGCCTCTCCGGTTACGCCACGATCAATTTGTTGGGCAAATGGTGGGGACACCATTCCTTGAGCCAACAACTTCCTGTAGCGAACCATGCCATCAAAATCCGAGGCGAGGCGATTGAGATCTTCTTCAAAAACTTCGCTGCCTTGTTCATATCCGGCTTTCCAGCCAATCTCAACCTGTTGACGCCAGAATACCCGCTCTTCGTCATTTTTGGGACGAAGAATTTCGGGTGGATCTTCTACTGCACCCCAACCACGCTCAAGATAGGCTCTCCAGTTTTTAGGAGCCGAGACAATTTTGACATTTTCATTAATCCGGTAGATCGCATCGGACACAGCGGCAGATTGACCATCACCATCAATCAGCAGCGAGTTCAAGGATTCAGAGATGATCGGAGGCTCAATCATAAATCCGGATGGTGCGGCAATCAAAAGCTGGCGAAAATTAAAAACCTTGTCGAGGTAGCTGGCGCGGACATCAAGTTCCTGACGGATCTCAAAGCTTCTGGTTGCCAGACCTCCGCGTGCGCCGTAAGACAATGCCGCTTCCTTGATCGCCTCGCGACGGATATCAACCGGCAGGCCCTCTTCGCCTGTTTTTTCGACATAGCCGGGAATTTCCTGCAAGTCTTGTAATGTTCTAGGAATAGAAGTTTCAACTTCCAGACTGCGCGTTTCAGAATCTTCTTCAAGAGAGACATCCATGCTTTGAGCGGTGGCAGAGTGTGTCCACAGCAACACCCCCGCACAGATCAGCACCACAGGACGCCACACGGAAAATCCAGTATGGCTTCGAATCATTTCAATGACTGGTAAACTATGGTTTGAAGTCTGGGTCATACCCTTTATCCCGATTATCTTGTTAGCCTTTTAGTTTCCCCGTTTGGCTTGGTCATCTACTCAATTTCCTTGAGCAACATCTCCAAGGCCAGTTACAGGAGAATAACCCAATTCAACCAGTTTGGCTGATGAATTAACATGAACATTAGCCCGTGGTCCCAATTGCAGCCCAATTGACCGCAAAACGTCGATCACTGGCTTGTTGGTCACATTGACCTCGACCACGACAGGTGTTGCCGGCACAGCACCAAGTGTTACAAATTTGTATCCCGCACGATCAGCTAGCATCTTAGTGATTGAATCAACTGGGCCAATCCAGTTCACTGTCACAGCACGGCGGAGTTCGGCAGGGACATTTCCGATTGCCGGTACGCCGGCTTCCGGTGTTCTTTTTTGCTCAACCGCCGCCAACGTCTCCAACGCATTCGAAGCGCGATCAGCAGCCTGAGCCAACATCATGGAAACCTTGTCAGGTTGGGCGACCAACTGTGGATCTTTGACCTTGACGGGAGAGTATGTCTCGCAGGCAGAGAGCGCGAAAGACAAAACACATAGTGAGAATACCAGAAAAAGTGAACGTAACATTGTGCCTAAACACCCTTTTATCAAAAATACTTATCCGAAGTCCGACTCGAATACCGAGGCCGAATGAAAGTCATAACACATTAGCGGTTTAACTGAATCGAAACAAGCACCTTAATCATGGAATCGTCACGATTTTGTTTTTTGGATTAAAAATTGGGAGCGGTTAGCGTGAGGCGCTCTTGATGAGTCCGTTTTTGCGCATGGATTCAACGACTTTCGCCCGATATCCATAGCCTTTGCTGGGCGTTTTGGAATGATAATGGGCAATAGCCGTGGACAAAGAACCGCTTTGGTCAATGTGGCCACGAAGAATCCAGGCCGCGACCCCCATATTGGTACAGGCATCGTCCCGTACCCATCTGGCAGCCGTTCCATTATCAACCCCCCAATAATCAGCCAATTGAGGAATCCAGATGGTATTAATCTGCATTGGCCCAAGATCGTAGGTTCCATTGGTGTTTTTGACCTGCTGGCCAACATTTCCACCTTCGACTTGCAAAATTCCCAGCATAACAGCCGGTGGCACCGAATAGGTTTGTGCCGCAAGCATCAGGCAGGCCGCCAATATCTTACTCATTTCCTAGTACCTTTTAACATATCGTAAGCACCTTGAGTGGCTTCTACTTAATGTGTTTATGCCGAATTTTTCTTAACAAAGAATGACATCGGTCCGGTTTTTCCACCAGCGCCCTCTGCTGCTTTGTCGGATAAATTTTTGTCCCGGAATGGATTTGTCGGCTTTTCCAGACTTTCTGGCGTTGTTTTCAAGGCTGCCACGCCTGGCGATTTGCCACCACCACCTGATCTGGCCGTTCCCGCTTTTTCTTCGTCGGCTACACCCGGGATTAAAATAGATCCCAAAACCTCGATCATCTGAACTCTCAGGATGAAAGCTTGCCACAAACTGGTCATCGCAGGAGCCATACCTTGGCGCGATTGTTCTTCTGTCGCCATTAATTTTGCCATTTCCGCAAAATGGCATTGGCTGTAAATCGAGGCCACTATTCGCAGTAAGGCCAAATCTGCCTTGGCCATCATCATATCATCGGACATAGATGGGAACATGCAGGTTCTCAAAACTTTTGCCTCACGAACCAAGCGTTCTCCAACATCTTGAACCAGTCTTTTCTCGGGAACGCCGAATGAATAGGACATCACTGAATTGATCGCAGGCAACAAGGCACTGATATATAATATACTAACCTGTGAAGCATCAGTCGGCGCAAAATCATTTTCAAGGTTGGTCATGCGGGTCGTAGCATCTGCCGCAGGAGCAAACCCGTCCGCATAGCTGATGACCGCATTCAAGGCCGAGGTAACCCGTTCAATTTCTGCATCCGTCGGAGCACGCCCTGCCAAACGATAGATGTTTGCAATCAGAGGGGACGCCAGAGACGTCAGAGCAAGCCTCAACGAATCTGCCTCGTTTTCCGGCAACTTCATATCAACAAAGTCACTCAGCGAGATGCTCATCTGGGTGGACTTTGTCAAAAGTCCTGCAACCTGCTCGGCCTCAGGCTTCATACTGCTGGGCTGGGCTGGGTCAGGACTCATTTGTTGTCGAACAGAAACCTCACTGATTGCCGCCACCAAGGGCGCAGCGAGTTTTTCCAATACCTGTAATAAAAAAGCTGAACGTTGTTCCATAAAGACGCCTTGTAGCTCAAACCTTATCTTATCGCAACTCTGTTATTAATTTCTTGAGATCGGCGGGCCGACCTTGAAGAACCTTGATTTTTCCATTCTTGTCCTTATATACGGAAAATGGTGTGACGTCCAGCTTCCAATCCTGCATCAATTGCATGTTGCGCTGAACCCCTTGTGTATTGGCGTTCTGATCAACCAAAAGGGCGTCCGTTTTACCATCTAGATGGTTATACAGGTCATTTTGAGCCTGTGGGCTCGCCAAAAGATAAGCGGCTTCTTTCAAAGATTTATCACTTAAAACCCCGACCGGAATAAGGCGGAGCTGAACAAAACCTTTCTCGAGATAACCCGAGTTGCGGATATCATTAATCAAATCATGGCAATGAGGGCATTCCGGATCAATAAACGAGTAAATAGCCGGAGCCTTACTATCCCCCAATGAAATCCAGTTGGCCGACTCAACTGTCCCATAAAGCTGCTCTGCTTTACTTTTGGCGACAGACTTCATCACCTCTTGCGGGTTGCTCAAATCTGGCGACTTCATCACTGACGCCATTGACTGAGAGTCTTCGAAAGAAGAAGCCGAGGAAGAAGTTTTGGTTTCAGGAGGTGGTGAATAACCCGCCAAACGATCAATTGCCGGACCTTCTTTATCTCTCAACGCATTGATTTGTTGCAACGTCACGGCATCTCCCTTGTTGTTGAAGAGAATGCCGAGCAATAGCCCCTGACCATCCTGTGTGACATAAAAATATTGTTCCTGACCGTTCTGGATCGTGACCCAGCCATCCAGACCAAATTCCCGACCCAAATAGCGAATCTGCGCTCCTTGGGTAACCATGTTTTCCAAAGGAGCAGGCAATGGCGGATTTCCGTCTTTACCCGTCGCAGCCTGCACCGAGAACCCCGTCAGAGTGCATATTGCCAATATTGTGGTGAGTGAGAGATAAAAACGGGAAGCCATAACATCCTCTTGGTCTAAAATATAAAAACGTCTTTGCCTTTGTTTGAAAGACTGTCGCGCATCATATCGTATGTTGAGGTTGTGGAAAACAGATGTTTTGGAATTTATCGAGAAACTGCCGACTTTTAAGTCGGCAGCGTCCTATTTCAATTATACAGCGATCTGATCGAAATATTCGAGCTGGCCCGTATATTGACGGATAAACTCTTTCATTTGGTAATCCGGAATTGGGCGGGAGTAACGATATCCTTGTACCTCGTCGCATCCTTCTTCCACCAGAAAGGATTCATGTTCTTTGGTTTCCACGCCTTCTGCAATAATCTTGAGATTAAGAGAACGTCCAAGACCGATGATGGTTCTGGCAATCGCCGCATCATCAGGGTTGTTCAAAGCATTGCGGATAAATGACTGGTCGATTTTCAAGCGGTCAATCGGGAATTGCCGCAGGTAAGACAAGGAAGAATATCCAGTTCCAAAGTCATCAATAGCAAGTTCTACACCCAGAGCATGCAGCTCCTTCAAAATACGAACGGTTTGCTGGATATCTTCCATAAAGGCACTTTCAGTGACCTCAAGCTCCAGTAAATGCGGATTAATTCCCGTCTCTTGGATAACCTGACGTGTATAGGCCACCAGATCGCTTTGTTGGAATTGTTCTCCCGAAACGTTGACTGCGATTCGGATCATATTTCCACTATCGTGCCATCTTTTTGCTTCAAGACAGGCTTCACGCATAACCCATTCACCGATCGGTACAATCAAACCGGATTGTTCAGCAATCGGGATGAATTCGACAGGGGAAATAAATTTTCCGCCTTCTTTGCTGTTATCTTTCTTGAACCAGCGGATTAGAGCTTCTGCCCCGATGACGTGACCGGTTCTCAGATCCAGTTGCGGCTGATAATACAAAGTCAGGTCTTTATTTTCTAGGGCGTTACGCAGGTCACGCAACATCTGGAATCTGGCTTGTACTGCCTTATCAAAATCTTCCAGATATTCACGGATACAATCACGTCCGTCTTCTTTCGCACGATTAAGCGCTATATCTGCATTCTTCAAAACCTGATCGGGATCAATGGCATCATCCGGAAAAGTTGCCACCCCAATGGATGCACGCACCTGGAATGTTTCATTAAAGACGCGGAACGGCTCATGCGTGATGATAGCACGCACCCGTTCCCCAACATCTTTTGCTGTAAAAGAACTGGAGTTTAATGGGAAGGTTACTGCAAATTCATCCTCTCCCGACCTTGCAACGACAGCACTCTCAGGCAAGGAACTGCGTAACCGTTTTCCAACCGCGCTTAGAATCGCGTCCCCGACATTATGCCCCATCGAGTCGTTGATATCCTTGAAGTGGTCAAGGTCAAAGGCCAGAATGGCAAGGCGGGTTACTTCGGTTTGATTCTCTGCTGCATATTTGACATGTTCGGCCAATTTTTGCAGGAAAAGTGTCCGGTTTGGCAGACCCGTCAGAGTGTCATAATAAGCAAGCTTATGGATCTGGCTCTGTGCCGCATTCTTGACCTGACGAATGTTTTTCGCATTCTGCTTTATCAATTCCTGAGTCGCGGCGATTGTTCCTCCCACCTCGTCCTTATCATCATAAGGAGAGTGCTCAATGTTCGGCGCCTCCGGATTAGCAATCGCCAAACGGACATTATCCCTGAGGAACAGAATCGGCTCCAGCAACCATTTCCCAAGTGCAATCATCAAGACCGTTGTCACAAGAGCAGACATCAGGAACATAATCAGAATATTCTGGCGTACATAAAGGCCAACACTTGAGAACGCCTTGGAAGCATCCAGCCGCGCTACAATAAAATAAGGAAGACCGTCGATATCCTTTGGACGCAATACAACTTCGTAGCTCTTGCGATCAGAACTGATATATGTTTTCCCCAGATCACTTTCAGAGAACAGGGTGGTAATGACATTCTCGCCCCCCAGACCCAAAAGCTGGAAATCAATCGAATAGACTGCCAATCCAGAGATCGATGTGAAAGAAACCAGACGATTCATTTGCTCTATAGTGTATGGTGGAGCAAGTCGGTCAACCGCCTTTGCAGAGGCCACTGTGACCAGATTCTGCCGTGCTTCTTCTTTTAATTCGTATAGCTGATCCTGCTGATAGCTTTTCAGCGTCAGAGCCATCAACGTGGCCTGAACCGTCATGATCGTCAAGAAGACTGCCATGACAATCTTCCAACTTAATCGACTGCGCCACATACTTGTTTGAGATGCAGCCTTCTTTTTATCTTGAGCCCAGGAAAACAAACCAGACCTTCTCCCCAGTTGTTCCGTGCTAGGCACGGATGAATATTGTGTTTCTACACCAAGTACCATATTTCTGACCCATCCCGAATGTATCCGGAAAGCTCTCGCCTTCCTCACAATCTCCTAGAATACACAGGCATGATTAAGACTTCGTATATATTAGCTTCTATAAAAGTATAACATCCGATCATATTCAAGTCCCTAAGTGATTATGACGCAGAATAATTTTCTTCGAAACGGACGCTTTTTCCAGCTCTTGAGTCCAACAAACGATCTTCCCGCATGACAATCTTTCCATTCACAATCGTCATCATCGGCCATCCTGTGACAGACATGCCGTCAAATGGCGTCCAGCCTGCACGCGAAAGTTGTTGGGCATCTGTGATGGTTTGCTGCTTCTTCATATCGACAATGGTCAGGTCTGCATCATATCCGCGCGCAATCCGCCCTTTGCCAATAATTCGGTGAATCCGTTGCGGGCCATAACACATCAATTCCACCAATTTTTCGAGTGTCAGCCGGCCATTATTCACATGGTTGAGCATGACGGGCAGAAGGGTCTGAACACCCGGGGTTCCGCTGGGGCTTGCAGGATATTCTTTTGCTTTTTCTTCCAGAGTATGGGGGGCGTGATCGGACGCCAGAATATCCACAGTGCCGTTGGCAATGGCTGTCCACAAAGCGTCTTGGTGATGTTTCTCGCGAATTGGCGGATTTTGTTGGGCTTTACTGCCTAATTTTTCGTAACAATCCGGTGCGTATAAAGTCAGGTGGTTGGCCAAAACTTCGACGCTGGCCACATCTTTATTTTGTGCCAGAAATTCCATTTCTTCAGCCGTTGTAATATGCAGTACATGGACACGACGCATATATTTACGCGCCAGCCACACCAGACGCGTTGTGGCAGACAGGCAAGATTCAGGGGATCTCCATACAGGGTGAAGTTTTACATCGTGACTATCCCCCAGAATGGTTTTTTTATTTTCATTCATCATCATTTCGTCTTCGGCATGAACCGCCACGACACGGCGACCATTGGCCAGAACAGCCTCGACCTCTTCATCGGTAGCCGAAAGCAAATCACCTGTACTTGCCCCCATAAAGATTTTAATGCCGCACACACCGTTTAATTTCTCCCACTCGCCGAGGCTTTTAGCGTTTTGTGCTGTTCCCCCTAGATAAAAGGCATGATTAACCCATGGGGTCTTAGCGGCACGAGAAAGCTTATCCGCAATGGTTTCCGGTGTTGTGGTCAACGGGTTGGTATTGGGCATTTCGAAAATAGTGGTCACCCCTCCCATAGCCGCAGCTTTCATTCCGGACTCCAGAACTTCCTTATGATCTGCGCCCGGTTCACGGAAATGAACTTGGGTGTCAATGATGCCGGGCAAAATATGTTGTCCAGTGCAATCAATGATTTCTTTGGCGGTTGCGGTTGCCAGAACACCGATAGCGGCAATTTTTCCGTCCAGAACGGCAATATCTATGACTTTGGTTACACCTGGCAGGATTACTGTACCGTTTTTGAATATCAGATCATATTGGGCTGTGGTCATTTTTTCCTCGGGGGGTTTTGCGCCGGACTAATCTAATACACACAGATAGTTTGTCAAAACCTGTTTCCTTAACCTTTTATCAGTTTTTGATGTGATACACTGATAGAATGCGGATTCTGTTATGAGTCTGCATGCCTTTTAGGCAAACAGGATTAAGGACTTTGAAATGACATTTGTGGCAGTAATGTCCGTTATAAGTGCCGTTCTTCTGGCAGGAAATGTGGTTTTGATGAAAAAGCAAAGCCCGAAGCCAGTGAGAGTGCTTGCGAGAAATCGCCGGAGACGTTAGGCTGTTCCCGCTTTATTATGCGGGAGTGAGCACGTCCATGGCACATACATATACATTCAGATTTTATAATTCGCTGGCACGGGAAAAACAGGACTTCGTGCCGCTGGAGATGAATCATGTCCGGATTTATGCCTGCGGGCCGACAGTGTATAGTTACGCTCATATTGGTAATGCCAGAATGGCGGTGGTTTTTGACCTCCTCGCCAACCTCTTGCGGCGTCTCTATCCAAAAATCACCTATGTCTCGAACATCACCGATATTGAAGACAAAATTATTACCGCGTCACAAGAGGCCGGCGAGGCCATCGAGTTTATTACGCGTAAATATGAGCGCATCTATAACGAGGATATGGCTGCCCTCGGCGTAAGTATCCCAGATATCCAGCCTCGCGCCACGGAAACAATCCCTGAAATGATTTCCCTGATTCAAAATCTCGTTGATCGGGGTCATGCCTATGAGAAGGACGGACATGTGTTATTCAATGTTCCGTCATTCCCTGAATATGGCGGTCTATCTGGTCGTTCCCGCGATGACCAGATTGCAGGAGCGCGCGTCGAAGTCGCTCCCTACAAGAAAGATCCTGCCGATTTTGTGTTGTGGAAACCATCAATCGGAGATCAACCCGGTTGGGATAGCCCATGGGGGTTTGGCCGCCCGGGCTGGCACATCGAATGTTCCGCGATGGCGGAAAAGCATCTGGGCTTGCCAATTGATATTCATGGCGGCGGCGCTGACCTTAAATTTCCCCATCATGAAAACGAGATTGCCCAAAGTTGCTGCGCTCATGGGAATCACGATCTTGCCTCTTTCTCGCGTTACTGGATGCATAACGGTTTTCTGACCGTCGAAGGCGAGAAAATGTCCAAGTCATTGGGTAATTTCATTCTGGCCCATGATCTGATCGAACAAGGCGTTAAAGGTGAAGTGATCCGCCATGTTTTACTATCTGCCCATTATCGCCAGCCGCTGGATTGGTCAGAGAAGGCGGTCGATCAGGCACAAAAGGCGCTTGATAAATTCTACCGCATACTGGATGAGCTTAAAGACATTCCGGATATGGACCGCGAAGTTCCCATCCCCGTCATGGAGGCGTTATGCGATGATTTGAATTCCCCGAAAGCCTATGCGGAACTTAATGCTTTGGCCAAAACAGCAACAGAACTAAAAACACCTGAGAGCAAAGGTGATTTTCTGGCGGCGGCCCGTTTAATGGGATTTCTGACCCAAGACCCAGCGGTTTGGTTTGCGGCTGATTTATCATCCAGTGATATCGATGCTGCATGGATTGAAGGATTACTGGTTGAACGGACACAGGCGCGCAAGGCCAAAAATTTTGCGCGATCAGATGAAATCCGTGATGAGCTTGCGGCCAAGGGAATCGTCATCGAAGACACTCCACATGGCACCAAATGGAAGACGAGTTAATTTTCTAGGCCGATTTCAGAAGTTCGGATTGAAGATCTGTAATTGGCCCATCCGCACGACCATGGATAAACTGGTCAACGTAGGGGTTTCCTGAGTTATCCAGATCATCGATCGGGCCTGTCCAGACAATTTTTCCATCGTGAAGCATTGCCACATGATCGGCGATTTTGCGCGCAGACGCCATATCGTGCGTGATGGTCATGGCCGTTGCCCCAAGATCTTTCACGCATTTGACGATCAGTTCATTGATAACATCCGCCATGATCGGGTCAAGGCCCGTGGTGGGTTCATCAAAAAATATAATTTCCGGATTAGTCGCAATCGCCCGAGCCAGCGCCACACGTTTTTGCATGCCACCCGAGAGTTCAGCCGGATAAAGATTTGCGATGGCCTCACCCATTCCAACCTGTTCGAGTTTTTCGGTGGCGATTTTACGCGCATCCTTTTTATCCATGTCCTTACCGTGGATCAGGCCGAAAGCAACGTTGTACCAGACCGGCAGAGAGTCAAATAAAGCACCACCTTGGAACAGCATGCCAAACTTTTTCATCATTTCTTCACGAGCACGGGTCGAGGCCTTGATCATGTCCATGCCGTCCACTTTGATTGATCCTTTATCCGCCTGCAGCAAACCAAGGACGCATTTCAGTGTGACGGATTTCCCCGTACCAGAGCCCCCGATGATCACCATCGAGCTGCCCACAGGTACGTTCAAATCAACGCCTTGTAAGACCTTTTTTGTTCCGAATGCTTTATAGACACCGGTCATTTCAATTTTATTGCGCTTGGTCATGAAAAGAAAACCTGTGTCAGGATATAGTTGAAGATCAGAATCAGGATCGAAGCCGTGACCACCGCATTGGTTGTTGCCATTCCGACCCCTTGGGCACCGCGACCGGAATTATATCCGTGGTAGCAACCCATTAAGGTCACAAAGAACCCAAAGACCGCAGCTTTGACCAGTCCGGAGACCACGTCGATATTTTCCAAGACCTGCCATGTTTGATACAGATAACTTCCAGAGCTGAAACCCAGTACATGGGTCGAGACAATATACCCGCCATAAACTCCGATAATATCCCCGATTAGAACAAGAACAGGGAGCATGATCGTACCGGCAATCACACGAGGAACCACCAGATATTTCATCGGGTTAACCGACAAGGTCGATAGCGCATCAATTTGCTCGGTCACCCGCATTGTTCCAACTTCAGCGGCAATAGCTGCTCCAACGCGCCCCGCAACCATCAAACCAGCCAGAACCGGAGATAGCTCGCGGGTAATCGAGAGGGCAACCACAGATGCAATCGCACTTTCTGCATTAAAGCGTGAAAAACCGGTATAGCTTTGCAG
Source organism: Alphaproteobacteria bacterium CG1_02_46_17 (assembly GCA_001871905.1). Classification (GTDB taxonomy): domain Bacteria; phylum Pseudomonadota; class Alphaproteobacteria; order Micavibrionales; family Micavibrionaceae; genus UBA1573. The sequence goes on from MNUG01000013.1 coordinate 16,350, forward strand.
CGCCAGCACCATCCCCGTAAACAGGGCCGTCATCCCGACCACAGGCAAAGAGTAATATCCTATATCTATGAACTGACGCAGGATATGTTTGATAAAAATCGGTGGGGTGGCGCAGTGACGCAAGGTCTGTAGGACAAAGAGACTGATTGCCCCCAAGGCCTGTATCACATTAAGGATCGAATGACCGATGGCCTGACAAATATCATGCAAAAACGGGATTTTTTCCCGAAAAATTTGAAGAGCGGTGTTCATAACCCCATGTTTTACAGTGAAATTTCCTATTTTCCAAGGTGTTTTTGCTTTTTGTATCTATTAAGCAGAGCGGTTCCAGTTGCAATCTGCCAGAACTTTCTATAAGCTTATGAAAATTTAGAGACTTTATTTTAGGAGTGTGTCATGGCTAGAGAACCAAACTGGATCGCGGTGCAAAACCCTTCTCAGGGAACGTCCGTAAAAGAACAAGCATTACATCTGATGGGACAAGGTATTCCTCCACGTTTTGCGGGCGATTTTATTCGCGCCATTCAGACCGGTCTTGAGATGAAAGAATCCCCGAAAATAACCAAACTTGATGTCTTTAGAGCTGTGGCACAGGCAGATACAACTGAGCGTGGGGCTATCAGAAGAGCTGCGCACTACGCAATTTTTGATATCTTCCCGCAAGATCGAGCAGCGAACGCTTTTCTTGCACAAGACCTAAGGTAATCAGGCAATCGTATCCACCCGATCGGGAAAGAATTTTTTCTCCAGCTCACTGTCTGAAAAGACCAGCGGGCTGATGCGGGTGAGTTCACAATCTTCCAGAATTTGCCGCAAGTAGGCTTCATTGACACCATCGGGAATCTCACGAAATTCTGCAGCATACATAATAGTGCGTGCAACAGGTGCCAAATACGATCCGTCAGACGGCAAGGTCGAGAGGGTCATCAACTCTACCGTGCTGATTTGTTCTGGCCCGCACACTTCACGCACATTTCGTTGCAGACGCAAATCCATGGCGTCCAGTGTCTGGCTATCCGTTGCATTAACCAAGGATGCATCGCGCAGCCATTCCAGAACCAAATGCGAAAACCCGTATAGTGGAAGGTTCTTCTCACTATGTTCGTTTTGATCTTCCATTTCCCACAGCTCGCCAGCCATAACCGCAAGGTCCCCAAGATGGGAGGCAATAATTTGACGCCACAGACCACCCATGCCTTGTTCACGCAAATCCCAGGCCATTCTCACCGCGCATAAATCATGATCGGCGGCACGCAGTCTTTCCCACAAAATCTGGTCATCTGCTGTTAAATCTGCATCATCCCGTACGCCGGTCATATCGTGCCAGATACCACGCAGGCCACGAGCCAATTCCATCAGGAATGATGCGCGGTCATTTTGTGAGCGCGCCAGAGTAGCAGGAGACGCGGAAAAACGAGGCAAAATCAAAATGCGCAGTTGCGGATCAATGATATGGGATGCCTGCTCAATATCATCAACCTCAATCGACCAATCTTCAAACCGCGCATCATAGGCCAGATCGCGACCCAATTTCGTTTCGCACAAAACAGATAGTCCCCAGACCAGTGCGTCTTCATCTGTTGCGAAATGGGCCGGACGTAAATCCGGTTTGGAATATTCGACAGATTCCTGAACCAGATGCAAAAGATCTTCAAGTGCAACGGCTTCCCCTTCCTCATACAGATCGGTCGAGAAATCATCTTCTCTCTCAATCAGGAAATCATCAGGGTACATGTCATCAAGAATGCGCATCATTAAGGTCTATCACGGAAAAAATTTGAATGGTCGTAGTGGAGCGAGACGGGAGTTGTCGTCCAGACCTTTATGCCTGAAAATAGTTAATGCACCCTTACCAATATTTAGGTACTTAAAAAAATATTAGGTTAAACTTTGGAAATTAATTACTTTTCGCTCCGTATCGAAATTTTTGACGATAAATTCGTTACTCGGCAGCGTTGGAAGAAACTGTTTCTACATGTTGAGGTAAAGTGATTCGAACCATCGTGCCAACCCCTACTTTTGATTTAATCACCAAAATCCCGCCATGCAGTTCGGCAAGCTCTTTGGTAATGGCCAGTCCCAGACCTGACCCTTCGTGGTTACGGGTGAATTGGTTAGCGGCTTGTTCAAAAGGTTTGGTCACATAACGGAGTTTACTGGCTGGAATCCCGATCCCTGTATCCTCAACCGTCATCGTGATGCTACCATCTTCAACCGCGCAGCCAATCCTGACTTCTCCACCGGCATCGGTAAACTTGACGGCGTTCGAGAGAATATTCAAAACCATCTGCATGATGGCGCGACGATCCCCAGACATATACAAATCCTGATTTTCAGGGATAGCAGAGATAACCCGCACCTGACCATCCAATGCACGGCCTTCGATCATATGCACGGCCAGACGCATCACTTTATAGAGATTAAATTCTTCAATATCGAGCGTATATTTTCCGGCCTCAATTTTCGACATATCGAGAATATCACTAATCAAGTCGAGCAAATGCTCTCCGCTTTCCCTGATCCCACCGATATAATCGAGATATTTTTCGGTTCCGATCGGCCCCAACATCTGGCGTTCGATCATTTCCGAGAACCCGATAATAGCGTTGAGTGGTGTACGGAGTTCATGACTCATATTTGCCAAGAACTGAGATTTGGCGGAATAGGCGCGCTCTGCCGCTTCTTTGGCTTCTTGCAATTCGCGCTCATGCAGTGTGCGTTCAGTAATATCCTGCATCACCCCGAAAAGAGAAACAACATCTTCTTCTTCATCCTGTTCGCAGCGACCCTGTAGTAAAATAAACCGAACCTCACCGCTTGGACGAATGATACGGAATTCCATTTCATAGTTGCGCTGTTCGATCATGGCGCGTTGGAAAGCCTGTGCCATGCGCCCGCGATCCCGCCGATGCAAAAGGTCATTAACACTATCGATTGTGGGAACAAAAAGTTCCGGATCCTGATCGAAAATGCGGAAAATTTCAGGTGAAAATTCCAGCCGATCATCCCCGATTCGCCAAGTCCAATGTCCCATACGACCAATCGATTGAGCTTCGCAAAGTTGTTGTTCGCGACGAATCAGTTCGATTTCATGCGCTTTTTCTTCTGTCAGATCGCGCGCCACCATAAAGAGGTGGCCACCTTCAACTTTCAAACGACAATCAAGCCAGCGCACCGAATGGTCAGCAGCCACAATGCGGCATTCGCAGGCAATCAAGGGGGATGATCCATCTTCATTATTACTGGAAATCATTGTTTTGAAAATCGGTTGAACGTAGGGACGATCATCCGGATAGACCAGATCAAGAAAGGCCTTGCCATTGATTTCGGATTGGTCAAAACCCAGAGCCAACCGGAACACATCGTTACTTTCAATCACTTTGCCTCGGGTTGACATCAGAATTAGAAAATCATGCCCCATAGACTGGAAAACATGTAAATTCCTTTGCCAGACCGTTTGGTCATCGACTTTTGCTTTTTTTGATATCTGAGTTCTCTTTTTGGGCACAGCTTCTATAGAAGCAAGGAGTTCCCCGTAATCTGCATCCGGATTTTCTTCATCGGAAATTACCAGATAGGATTTTTTGCCCGGAAGGTCTATTCGGTCGAATCTTAAATTGGTTGCAAAGGATTTCCCCTGATATCCCAATTTGACCGGATATTCGCCAGGAACAATCGAGGCAGTCCAAGCATCAGCGTCATCATCATCACGCGCGGAAAACATTCCGATACAGGGACGATCATGCAACGCATCTTCGGGGCTATCAAAATCGAGTAAATCGCGAAGCTTGACCGCTCCCAAGGACTGATCGTTTAAGCCAGCCTTTTTGAGCATAGATGGTGTAGCAAAAATAATATAGCCATCCTGCCCAACAACCAGCCGCAAGGACGTATCCTTCTTTTTAGAAGGTTTACTTGTCTCTTTCTTACGAGTCAGTGTCGATTTGCGTGTCCCGACAGCCGTTTTTTTACGGGATGGGGAGGACGCAGTCTTGGCAGTTTTTTTCAAAGGTGTTTTGGCGGGCATGTCTGAAATATCCGATGCTCAACGAATCAAGATTTCCCAAGTATGGCATAGATCACGCGATCTTGTAGAGTTTTTTATTAAAAATAGCCGATAAAAAAGTTCGCCCCGACTCCATCTCTGGAAAATCGAGGCGAACTTGTTTGAAAATTTCATAAATCTAGTATTTTACGCCGCAGCCATAAGGTTGGGTCGAGGACATCTCGACCGGCTTCCCTGCTTTCAAGGATGCCAGAGCTTCACGAACGTAATTCTTCGCTCCTTCAATCGTCTCTGGTTTGAAGCTGTTATTGTCATCAATTGCTCCTGAATAAACCAGAATGCCATCCTTATCGATTACAAACATATTCGGTGTTGTTTTTGCCCCGAATAAATGACCGATTGTCCCATCTACATCCAAAATTTTATGAGTGGGAAGAGCGGCTTGTTGTTCCATGATTGTTTTGGCTTCTTCAGGGGAGGTGTAGCCTTCCTTGTCCTTCGCTGAAGAAACAATGGAAATCCAGACCACTCCATCATCAGCGGCTTCTTTCTGGAGCTTTTGCATGTTGCCACTGCCGTAATGTTTCTGGACATATGGGCATTCGTGGTTGGTCCACTCCAGAACAACTGTTTGCCCTTTCAACGCCGATAACATGACGTGATCACCATTGAGATCGTTGGCCATAAATTCTGGCGCAGGCTTTCCAACCTCCGCGACAGCATCCATTTTCATCTCTTCAGCATGAGCTCCACCACTTAGCGATAGGGCTGCCAAAGCTGCCAATATAAAATTCTTCATAACAATTCCTTTCCTCGTTTAATTATAGAAGTTTTAGTTTTCTCTTTTTCCCGACACATAATCTGCCACCAATCCGGGGGTTAGAATCTGTGGCAAAATTTTCTGTTGGGGGCGCGTTCCCGTTGCAGGGTCGCGCGCACCAATGAAGACATAGAGCGGAACGCCGCTTCGTCCATGCTCGGTTAGAAATTCTGTAATTTCGGCATTCTGATTGGTCCAATCTCCATTAAAGACCGTAACCTGATGATCCTTGAATAGTTGCAGTGTTTCATCAGTTGCCAGAGCCACGCGTTCATTCCATTTGCAGGTAATACACCAAGCCGCCGTCATATTGACAAAGACAGGTTGATCCCCTGCCAGAGCGTCTTGGTATGCCTTCGTCGTATATGGTATAAAGTTGGATGGCATTTCAGATCCTGCCGTATCACCCATTAAAATGGGAGGCTTCATCGCGCTGAGCGCCACGATCAATAGTGCCACCGCCAAGGACGAATAGGAAAAAGCATGAATGGCTGACTTCATTGGTTGATGAGAGGGTGTATGACGCGAAACCCAAACCGAAAAGGCAATCATGATTAGTCCGAACAAGGCAAGCATCACCCCGTAACTGCCGCTGACTTGTTGGCCATAAACCCACACCAGCCACGCCACAGAAGCATAAAGCGGGAATGCCATAAATTGGCGAAAGGATTCCATCCATGCGCCGGGCTTAGGCAATGATTTTCGTAGTGGCGGAATAAAGCACAATGCCAGATAGGGAAGAGCCAGTCCCATTCCCAAAGCCAAAAAGACTGTCATTGCGACAGCAGCAGGCTGAGTCAGGGCAAACCCCATGGCAGCCCCCATAAACGGTGCCGTACACGGTGTTGCCACAATAGTTGCCAGCATTCCAGTAAAGAACGTCCCTGCATAGCCGTGTTTTGCAGCCAGTTTATGCCCGATATTACTAAACAGATGTCCTTTGAGTTCAAAGAATCCTGAAAGGTTCAAGGCCATCACAAACAGCAAATAGGCCAGCAGCAGAACCACAACAGGATTTTGCAGCTGGAACCCCCAGCCGATTTCTTCACCAGCAGATTTGAGGGCAATCAATATTGCTGCAATTCCACCAAAGCAGACCAGGATTCCCGCCGTGTAAAACAAGCCATGAGCCGCAGCATATTTTTGCTCCTTATCCGACATTTTGACCAATGACAGAGCCTTTACCGACAAAACCGGAAAAACACAGGGCATTAAATTGAGAATGATCCCGCCCAGAATCGCCAGAAAAATTGCCTGTGCCACTGATATATTTTCAGCAGATATATCTGAACTTGACGGGTCATCGCCTACGGATATCACTCCACCCGAGGACTGTGAATGGGCTACTATCGCAACATCCAGAGCAAGCGCCTTATCTGTCCCGCTGGCGTCCTTGTAGGTCAATACAGCTTTAAGATTTTTAATGTCCGACAGAGGGCGTGTATCCCGCTGTACCAATATCTCAAGATGATCGCCTTTGACCGCAATTTCCTGCGGCGCGGGATTTTGCAATATCCCCCATTCCTCAGGGAAGAAGAAAAAATCCTTTGCCGATTGCAGTTCGGGTAGAAACTCCAGTTCAGGTGTGAAGGAGATCTTCAATGCCTGATCCTGTTCTTCAAGCATCCCTTGCCAGATTTTTTGTTGGGGCAAGGCTGCTCGCGCTGCCGCAAACAAATCTGGGGCGGTCTTGGCACCCGGATTTTCCTGTGTCGCAACTGGAAGAACCAAAGTTGCCTTGGTGAATTCAGGAATACAGATATCCTTGCACACCAGCCACGAAATATCTGCCGAGAATGTCAGATCGCCTTCCGGTAATTTTTCAGGGGCAGTGATTGACGTTAAAAGTACAATTTCTCCCGAAAATCCATAATTCATCAAGGGGCCATAAGCTATGCGGTGCGGTGCTGGAAACTCGATGCTACCCGCCTTGAACCCCGCAGGCAAAGTCCAGTCCACATTAGTAGTTTCCCCAGAATCTCCCGGGTTTTTCCAGTAGGTATGCCATTCGGGGTGGTGAATCTGTTCGATGGCTATAGCCAGAGTTTCTCCCGGGGCAATAGCGTCTTTTTCAGGGATTACATTGACCGTGACATAGCGCGGTACACCATCTTTTTCAGTGGAGGCTAGAGCTTGTCCGCTATATGAAAAAAGAAAGGCCGCAAAAGTGACCAAGACTGCAAGAAGTACCGAAAATCTGGACATATTGGTTAAGGTTCCTGAATTAAAAATCTTCATAAAGTTTTTGTTATTTTATATTGTCTTATACAACATACGCCATCGGAATGCTTTGTCCAATCTTGCATCTTGGCCACTTTCTTCCTAGAGTGTTTCGGTTCAACTGACCAAAAAGTTACAAGGTATTTTTATGAGCAATACTTTTTCTGCCCAAGCCGCTGCGCCAACATCCCCTCTCTGGGTTGCCTCTGAGTCTTTGAAAGCCAATTCCCACATTATTGCATTTGCCAAAAAAAACGGGTTTGCCGATGATGTCAGCTATCAGGCTCTGCACGACTGGTCTTTGGATGATGTGGGGCGTTTCTGGTCGGCTTTTTGGGATTATGCCGATGTGATTGGGGACAAAGGGCGGGTTGCCCTGATTGATGGAAACATCATGGAAAAGGCTCATTTCTTTCCCCATGCCTCGATCAACTGGGCCGAAAATTTGCTGCGCCGTCGCGATGCCGCCCCCGCCATTATATTCCGTGACGAACAGGCCCGTGAAACGACACTGACTTTTGCGGCGCTGGCCGATGCGGTTTCGAGATTGCAGCAAGCTTTGAAGAGTGCAGGTATTCAACAAGGCGACCGTGTTGCGGGATATACGCCAAATTTGCCCCAGACTTTGATTGCAGCTCTTGCCACTGCTTCAATCGGGGCGATCTGGTCATCTGCCTCTCCGGATTTCGGTGTGCAAGGTGTTGTTGATCGGTTCGGCCAAATTGAACCAAAAATTATGATCTCGGTCGATGGATATTTCTACAACGGAAAAACTGTTGATGTGCTGGGCAAAATCAAAGAAGCGCTGCCACGTCTTCCAAGTATTGAAAAACTGGTCATTGTTCCGTTTGCATCAGAAACTCCTGATATATCTGGTTTGCCGCAAGCTGTCCTGATGTCTGATTTTGTTGCAGATTCAGTGGAAAAGAATCCGGAGTTTGTGCGACTGCCGTTCAACCACCCTCTTTTCATCATGTTTTCAAGCGGAACAACCGGTATTCCGAAATGTATCGTTCATGGGCATGGCGGCACGTTGTTGCAGCATATGAAAGAACATCTTTTGCAATGTGACATCAAACAGGATGACCGCGTATTTTATTTCACCACCTGCGGGTGGATGATGTGGAACTGGCAAATTTCTGCGCTGGCCTCCGGTGCTTGCCTGATGCTCTATGACGGATCTCCGTTTTACCCAAGCCCCTATGCACTGTGGGATTATACCACCAAGCACGAATGCACTCTGTTCGGGACAGGCGCAAAATATATTGATGCACTCAAAGCCGAAGGCTGCGTGGTCAAAGATAAATATGATCTGTCCACCCTTCGTACCATTACCTCGACCGGATCACCTTTGGTGCATGAAAGTTTTGATTACGTTTATGAAACAATCAAACAGGATGTTCATCTGGCCTCGATTTCAGGTGGAACCGATATTGTTTCCTGTTTTGTGATCGGCAATGTCTTGTCCCCCGTTTGGCGCGGTGAAATACAAGGGGCCGGTCTTGGCTATGCGATCGATGTTTTTGATGGGGATGGCAACCCCCTCCCCGCAGGGGCAGGATCAGGCGAGCTGGTTTGTACCAAACCTTTCCCATCCATGCCGGTTTATTTCTGGAATGATGAAGATCGTGCGCGATATCACAGTGCCTATTTCGATCGCTTTGAGAATGTCTGGTGTCACGGGGACTGGATCGAACGCACACCCCATGATGGATTTATTATTCTGGGACGATCAGACGCAACGCTCAACCCCGGTGGGGTACGAATAGGAACTGCCGAGATTTATCGTCAGGTCGAACAAATTCCGGAAGTGATTGAGAGTATTGCCGTCGGTCAATTATGGGATAATGACGAACGGGTTATTTTATTCGTACGGTTGAAAGACGGTGTCGTGTTGGATGATGATCTGCGGACGCGCATCAAAACCCGTATTCGTTCCGGTGCATCACCCCGCCATGTTCCGGCCAAAATTCTTCAGGTCACCGATATTCCACGAACCAAGAGTAACAAGATTGTCGAGCTTGCGGTCAAGGAAGTGATTCATGGACGTCCTGTTAGAAACGTCGAGGCTCTTGCGAACCCCGACGCTCTGGAACTTTATAAAGATCTGGAAGAACTCAAAAACTAGATCAGGTAGGTCTATCCCCCAAGGGGAGACAGAGGGCGAACTTCAACTGGCCCTGGGTTGCTCACCGGGAAGGTTTGAGCCATTCGATCTTGACTTGGTTGAGTAGAACCCTGCTGAGGTGTAGATTTCTCGAACTCTTGTCCAGTTTCATGATTAATGTGAACCGTCTGCTGAGGCTTTTGATCCTTGACGCCAACTTCTGCATTACGCATTGCGACTTCTGCCTTGTAGGTGTCAAACCCGTTCTTTGAGAGATATACATCTCTGGTATATTTGACATCTCCATCCTGCCCAATCGAGCCGGCGACCCGCAGTCTCACATCTCCATTAGCGCCCTGTCCAACTCTGATAGCTCCATCCGTCGGAATTACGTCGAGCGGTTTTCCATCGGCACCTTCAACCTGAATGGTATTCACTTCTTTAACCATCTTGTCCCCATGTTTTACCTCTCTGAACAAGCTACCTTCAGTCGGCATGGCCTTCATTGAGGACAATTCGTACTGGGATCTCAAGTTGCCACCCATATCCTGGTTTCCACTAGCCATGGAGATGCCAGACTTGCCAAACAGCTTACCCAACATATCCATTAACTTTTGCATCATTTCCTGCAATGCTGGCCCAATCCCAGCCATCATCCCACCAAGATCAAACCCCATATTGTTTTTGAAGAAATCTCCAATTTTTGATAAGAAATCCCCACCTTCCATCTTTTTCTCAAGACCGGAAATATGATTTTTATCGGCGAGCAATTCGGGATTGCTCATCATATGCTCAAGCTCCTTTTTGATAGCTGTTTTTTGAGCATCGGGAGGAGCACTTTCATCGCTCGACATTTTTGCCAGACGCTTAACAAAATCTGGATGTTCTTTCAGATTCTCCGCAATTCTTTCTTGCAATTTCGTATCTGTCGATAATCTTTTCTCAAACCCGTCTATGAGGCTTGCAGAAACACCATATTTTGCGGCCTGACCTGCAATTCCCTCTCCCAACTGGGCGATTTTTCCATCTTTACCAGTCACACCGTGAGTAAAAAAATCTGCAATTTCACTATTACTTTTATTTGCCAATTCTGCAAAAGCAGCTTTACCAATGTCTGCAACACCTACCTTCTCCCCAGGCATTGGGGGGACTTTTATTTCCGCAGGGCTTGGGGTTTCTGGTTTTGCCGCAGGGGCAGTGGTAGCGGCAGCAGGAGGCGCCGCTTCTTTTTTCTGAGTTACACCAGAGGCAGCAACAGTGACTGGTGAAGGTGTGTCTGGCGCCTTTGCCTGAACTGAAGGCTTGGGGGCAACGGGAGCTGGCTTTACCAACTCTGCTAGATTGCTTCCATTATATTTCGATATAATCTGAGATGCTTGTGCTTGGTCTTTCAGAATTTGCGACTGTAGTTGCTCCGCCAGTTGTGGGTTTGTGCCCATATCTGCTTCTAATTTTTCTATAAAATTGGGATCTTGTTTGTATTTTTGTGCGATTGCATCAGCAAAAGGCTTAACGTCAGTAGACTTGGCGGCCACATCTGTGACAAGTTTCGTGACATTTGGAGCTTTGTCAAGCTTTAAGCCCACAGCGCCCATATCAGCAACAGCTTTTGTCTTTGCTATACCAGCGGCAGCTGCGCGCTTCCCATCCGCCAAAAAGCCCTCTTCTTGAGTCGGATTTTGCGCCCTGTATTCCAACTCATAAAAAGAGTTTGTCATTACTCCCAATGCAGCAGTTTTATCCATATCCACTCTCCTCTAATCTTACTTTTTGACTATTTTCTTAATATAAATTCCTACAAACCGATGTTCCTTATAATCAGTTTAGCCGAGTACATATCTTTTGGTATCTTGGAGTCTTCCATATATATAAGCATAACCTCTCCAGCTTTGCTCAGATATTTCCTGAACGGCTTATGGATTTTCATTCCCAGACCCTGAACTTTTCCGCTATATGTTACAAAGGTCAGCAGTGCCAAATCCATATCATATTCAACCCAATCAATCTCTTCCGGCAGAAGCTGATTATACAACACTGCGGCATCTCCATCAGCATTCACCATCAACTCGGCATCACGTCCGCCACTGACGATGCTGGGCAAGACAGGTGCATTTTCAGGAATAACATATTTTTCATCCTGTTTTGACCTGTGCCTGGCCGCACCCAGCACATCTATTTCGTCATCAAGATCCAAGGCCATTTATGACTATCACTTCCTCTGATGTTATATAGCTTTCTATATTTTTCCTTGCTTTCTCGATTATTATACTGAAAAATCGCCGAAAGCACAAATGAATCACGGAAAAATCAATCAGGCCACAATACCATGACAGATGTTAAAATTTGTGGAATCAAAGAAAAGAATCATCTGGATGTCGCCGCCCAAGCCGGAGCGCGTTTCATAGGACTGGTCTTTTATCCGAAATCTCCCCGTTTTATCGACCCTGAAATGGCACGGCTTCTTTCCAGATCTGCACCAACAGGGGTGCGGATGGTCGGACTGTTCGTTGATCCTGATGATGCTTGGCTATCCCATGTACTGGGGGCTGTTCCGCTTGATATGATCCAGTTACATGGGGCAGAATCCCCTGTACGCGTTCAGGAAATACGGTCAATACACCATCTTCCCATCATCAAGGCTATTCCTGTGGCACGGCCAGAAGACCTTGAAAAGGCTCAAGAATATGAACAGGTGGCGGACTGGCTATTATTTGACTCTAAATCCCAGAAAAGTTCTGTATCTGGGGGGAGCGGTATATCATTTGACTGGAAAATTCTTGAAGGAAAACGTTTCGAAAGACCATGGATGTTGTCCGGTGGTCTTCATGTGGGGAACGTCCAAAATGCCTTGTCTTGTCTTCACCCAAATGCGGTTGATGTCTCCAGCGGTGTTGAGAGTGAACTTGGTATCAAAGATCCGTCACGAATAATCGAATTTTTGAAGCAGGTTCGTCAACATTGAGGCCATACGCCGCTCTTGTTGTTGTGGGATTTTGGCGGGAGCCGTCATTATTTTTTGCCAATCTTCCAGATGCCCATCCTCAATAGGGGATAGATGGCCAATCTCGTCGCTGGGGAAGCGAAAATCCCACCATTCTGTCGACAAAAGAAGTAGGTTCCTGCCCATTTTTTGGGCTGCTTCCAGCATGGCATTATCCAGTCTGGCGCGGTTTTCTTTGACCTGTTCGCTGGAATACGGATAGTTACGGTGAGCCGGATTCTTTTCGGGGTGAGCATCGCCTGAGAAGCTGTCAAAGGCTGTTCCGAAATCAACGGTCTGTCCGAATTTATCTTGGGCTGCAATATCTATCGCCATCCCTCTCGGATGTCCACCCTGTCCTGGGCTTGACAGGAATTTTGGTTCCACCAGCCAATGCGGATTGGCCCGCACAATATCAGTTTCCATGATCTTTTGCTGCGCCTCGACTGGCCGCAGGCAATCCTTAATCACAAGGGTCCATTCATATTCTTTATGCAGTTTTTGTGCAGCTAGAACGGTTAAGGCCACCATATCAATATGACCCCACAAATTGGCATCGGGGTGATAAATCTGGCCAAAGACATTTTCTGGATGTGAAGCCTTTGCATAAGCATGATCAACCGCGACGGGATATCCCATACGGGCAACTAAATTGAACGGGATCAAATCCTCTTTTGAAATAGCGTTCATTTCTTCATTCTAACCACTTTCTGCGCTCTTGTCTTGTATGATGAACTTATGCGATAAACTAGACCATGAAATGGATTGGACGCTTCTTTTTATTCCTTATCTCGCTTGGCTTTATCGGAGCCGTTGCCGGTGTTATTCTGATTGGGGCCGTGTTCTATAAATACGGACAGAGTCTGCCCGATTTTACCCAGTTAAAGGATTACCGTCCCCCTGTGGTCACGCGGGTTCACGCAGGAGATGGTCGGTTTCTGGCTGAATTTGCCGAGGAAAAACGTATCTTCATTCCAGTTAGCGAAATTCCAGATATCATCAAGGAAGCCCTTATCTCGGCTGAAGACCAGGATTTTTATAAACATAAAGGGATTGACCCCAAGGCGATTGTCCGCGCCACATTAACCAATCTGAAAAATATGGGCACAGGCCGACGCATGGTCGGGGCGTCCACCATCACCCAGCAGGTTGCCAAAAATTTCCTGTTAAACAGCGAAGAGAAATTCAGCCGCAAGATCAAGGAAGCCATTCTGGCATATAAAATGGAACAGGCTCTATCCAAAGACCGGATTCTGGAACTTTATATGAACCAGATCTTTCTGGGGGCACGCTCTTATGGATTTGCTGCGGCAGCCCTCCATTATTTTAACAAGCCATTGAACGAACTGACCATTTCAGAAGCTGCCTTTCTTGCTGCTTTGCCAAAGGCTCCGAATAACTATAATCCTGTCCATAAACATGATCAGGCGATTGCACGACGCAACTGGGTTATAGAGCGGATGCAAATCGAAGGATATATTACAAAAGAGCAAGCCGAGCTGGCCGAAAAATCTCCGCTGATTGTGGTTCCTGTCAGGGATAATGACGTGGTCAACGCACCTTATTTCGCCGAAGAGGTTCGCCGCCAGTTGATCAAGGAGTTCGGGTCGGATGCTCTATATGGTGGAGGACTATCAGTTCGCACCAGTCTGGATCCGCGTTTGCAAAAAATTGCCGAAACAGCGTTACAAAATGGCTTGATCGCGTATGACCGCCGTCACGGTTGGCGCGGCCCGATCGAACGGACAGGATCGACTACGGATTGGCAAAACGTTGTCAAAGACACCCCCGGGCCAGTCGGTATGCTAGGGTCATGGCGGCTGGCCATGGTTCTGGACACCACATCTGGACGCATTGAAATCGGCTTTAGTGACGCTACCAAAGGCCGCCTTGATGATGAAGATGTGAAATGGAGTAAAGACAAACCATTGAAATCGGGTGACATTATATTAGCTGAAAAAGATTCCGGAGATAAACAAACGGAACAAGATCTTTATCACTTACAGCAAGTCCCTAAAATTCAAGGTGCCATTGTCGCTCTTGATCCCAATACCGGACGCGTTCTGGCTATTCAAGGTGGCTGGAAATTCGATGGTAGCGAGTTTAACCGTGCTACCCAAGCCGAACGTCAACCGGGTTCCGCTATCAAACCTTTTGTCTATCTGGCGGCCCTTGATAAAGGATACACGCCATCGACGATTATTCTGGATTCCCCGATTGTCTTTACTGATAGTGCAGGAAATGTCTGGAGACCCGAGAACTATTCCGGTGAGTTTTACGGCCCCACCCCGTTACGCGTTGGTGTTGAAAAGTCCCGTAACCTGATGACCATTCGTCTGGCCCAACAAATCGGCATTGAGACTGTTGCGGAATATGCCAAGCGTTTTGGCATATCAGACGATATGAAACCCTATCTATCCGCCGCACTGGGCGCAGATGAGACCACTTTGATGAGACTGACTACGGCTTATGGCATGATTGTCAATGGGGGCAAAAAAATATCGCCAACCTTTATCGACCGTGTACAAGATCGTACCGGAAAAACCATTGAAAAGTCGGATCAACGCCCCTGTGTCGGATGTGGTTCCCTGATCCGATGGGAAAATCAGTCAACACCCGCCTTACCCGATACGCGCGAGCAAATTGCCGATCCGCGCACAACCTATCAGATGGTCTCTATCATGGAGGGGGTTGTCCAACGTGGGACAGCACGCAAGCTGGCTTCACTTGACCGTCCACTGGCTGGAAAAACAGGAACCACCAATGATTCAAAAGATGCGTGGTTTATGGGTTTCACTCCAGACATGGTGATTGGTGTTTATTCCGGTTTTGATGATCCAAAGACATTGGGCAAGCAAGAAACAGGGGCATCAGTTGCCCTGCCTATTTTCAAAGAATTTGTCGAGAAGGCTTTTGAAGGCGTGCCACCAACACCGTTCCGCGTTCCATCTGGTGTGCGCATGGTGCAGGTCAACGCCAAAACAGGTCAACGTACATACGCTGGTAATCCTAACGTCATTTGGGAACCTTTCCTTGCAGGGACAGAACCCAATACGTTGCCACCCGGTTATAAATCCTATGATAATGAAGAATCACAGCATGATGCCCAGTATGAAGTAATTGAAGAACCATTACCTGCAGGGGAGATGTTAGAACCACGCCCAGACTCTTCTGGATCATTGCAAGGTACGGGTGGGTTGTATTGACGACGTATCATTAAATAAATGTTTGTAGAAAAAAATTTTTGTGATAGATTTCGCCTCAAGAAAAAAATTTCTACCTCATCGGGATTTTCATTCCCCTTATAAAAAAATCAGGTGCCCTTGTTTCATGCGGCACCTTTTTTTGCCCCTTTTTCTGCGTAGCCTATGATATAATTTTCTTAGAGGAGAAATCATGCGATATATTTCGACACGAGGACAAGTAGGTGACAGAAGTTTTATTGACACGTTAATGTCAGGACTGGCCAGTGATGGCGGTTTATTTGTTCCTGTTTTCTGGCCTTTTCTGGGAGAGATTAAATCAGACCATCGTTATCAGGATATCGCGCACCATGTGTTGTCCTTGTTTATCGGAGATGAGATTCCTTCGGACGATTTGAAGAAAATTATTGAGGATACATATTCAGATAAAGTTTTTTTCGACCCTGATATCACCCCCCTAAAACCAATCGGGCAGGATATTTTCCTGATGGAGCTATTTCATGGCCCAACCCTTGCTTTTAAGGATGTGGCCTTGCAATTATTGGGGAGATTGTTTGATTACGTTCTGGAGAAAGACGGTCGCACCATTACGATTATCGGTGCAACCTCCGGAGATACAGGATCGGCAGCTATTGAGGCCTTCAAAGGGCGCAAAAATATATCAATTACTATTCTCCACCCCAAAGGCCGCACATCAGATATTCAACGTCGTCAGATGACCAGCGTAATGGCAAATAATGTGCACAACATTGCGGTTGAGGGCACGTTTGATGATTGTCAAAATCTGGTCAAACAAAGTTTTGCCGATGAAGACTTGCGTAAGAACAAAAATCTTTCGGCAGTCAATTCGATCAACTGGGCTCGCATTATCGCCCAGACTGTTTATTATATTGATGCAGCGCGCCAGTTGGGAAAAACACCTGCCTTTTCTGTACCGACAGGGAATTTTGGTAATATCTATGCCGCATGGGTAGGCAAACAGATCGGCGGGGATATAGGCCCATTGGTGATTGGATCAAACCGCAATGATATCCTGACCCGTTTCTTTGAAACAGGCACGATGCAATTAAGTGATGTGGCACCCAGCCACAGCCCCAGCATGGATATTCAGATTTCCAGCAATTTCGAGCGCTTTTTATATGATTGTCTGGGACGCGACTCGGATCGTTTGAACAAGTTGATGACGTCCTTCAAACAAACCGGGAAATATTCTCTGGATGGTGATAGTCTGGAAGGAAGCCGCAGGAACTTTATAGCCCAGCGTTGTCTTGATGAAGACACAATCGCAACCATTGCCAAAGTTTATAAAGAAAGCGGTATCATAATTGATCCACATACTGCTGTTGGCGTCCATGCCTTATTCAAATCCGGCATTCCGGAGTCCCATGATGGGCCTGCCATTGCTTTGGCCTGCGCCCATCCGGCCAAGTTTCCCGATGTTGTAGAACAAGCCATTGGCATTCGTCCGGCCCTTCCCACCCACTTGGCCGATCTGATGGATCGTCCCGAGAAATATACAGTCATGGGGAATGATTTCGATAAGCTCAAGACACATCTTTTGTCTGTGTAATTGGCTTTATATCCCAATTTTTGAACGCAAGATTTCTTGTCATTGGAATAGAACCAAATAATAAAAGGGCGGAGAAATCCGCCCTTTTAAACTCTTATCCGATCGACTTCAAATTAGAAGTTGATTTGGGTACCCAAAGTAACGGTTGTTGCATCCTGATCGGCAGCCGTGCTGAAATCAGCTTCGGTGTAAGCAACAGACCCACGGAAGGTCATGCCTGGGCCATAGGTGTAAACAACACCACCGGTGTAACGGTCGAGGTCGCCATTGATCAAAGATCCAGCGTCGCCTTCAGCAGACAGGTAAGACAGGCCGAGTTTGTATGGGCCAAAGGTGTAATCACCACCAACAACCCAAGTATCGAGGTCAACATCAACTGTACCAGCTTTAGTTTGGTTGGTTGTGTAAACAGCACCCAGACCGAAAGCGCCGATATCCAAATCAGCACCAACGTTCCATTCGTCGGTTTCGTTGTTGGTTGATGTGTAACCAGCACCAACGATAACACCTACATTGCTAACCATACCTTCGTAACGGGCAGCAAGTTCCCATACATCGTCAACTGTACCAACAGCTGTCAACATGGAGTTACCTTTCAAAGAACGTGACGCAGCAACTTCAGGGGTGTAGGAGGTACCAACTTGGAAACCAGAGTAAACTGGAGACAAGTAGGTCAGTTTGTCAGCGCCTTGAGCGATGTCGTTAGCGTAATCAACAGAAGTGATTGTGCTGGTTGGGTTGATGTACTGACGGATGCCGTCGATGTTTTCATCAGCAGAAGGAGCAGCAACTTGCAGCAAGTAAGCAGCGCCATCTTCGTCACCGAAGTTTACGCGACCCCAAGAACCAGCCATATAGATGTATGACTCGTCAATTTCAAAGCTTTCGCCAGCGTCAGCCAGAGCTTCGATGTGCGCACCAACGGTCAGACCGTTGTCGAGGGTGGTTTCACCACCGAAGTGCACTTCAGTATTACGAAGAATATCAAGCGTGTGAGCATTGTCTTCGTTGGTGTAGTTTACGTAGCCTTTAAAGTGGCCACCGAGGTTCAATTTAACGCCTGAGCTATCTTGTGCCATTGCTGGGGAAACAGCAAGGGTCAGAGCAACAGCAGCAGCGCCGAGCATAAGTTTATTCATGGAACATTCCTCCAATAAGTGTTGAATTCCGTAGTCAAGTCCCTGAGAAGCAGTATCACACGAGTGTGTTGCTGTTTTTCAGGAATCCAGACAGACACGAGAGCTATATTCCTCTTATCGAGTCTTTTTTCAAGCTTTAGGCGGGGGGGAGGCAATATTTGAGAAGGGAGTGTTGTAAAAAAAACACTATTTTTTTTCATAATCTATGAAGAAACGATCTGTCCAGCCATTTCAGGCCCAACACCTGCGACCCAAGGAGCCTGTTTGCCCTCTTCAATATAGGTTTGCTCTGCTTCAAGACAGGCTTCGAGCCCTACCCGATAGTTTGGATATGCCAGTTTAACTCCCAGATCATTCTTGATTTTCTGATTTCTTACCGATTTGTTCTCGGAATAAAAACTGATGGTTATGGGAGCCAGATTAGCATCCTCGAACCGTACCAAAGGTGGCGGGTCAACCCCCAACAAACGGGAAGCGTAGGCAATGACTTCATGGCTCGGGGCCGGCTCGTCATCGGCGACATTATATACTGATCCCCCTTTGGGGGCGGACATGGACTTGATTAATGTTGTGACAATGTCATCCACATGAACACGACAAAAAGCATGTCCCGGTTTCATGATCCGACGCGCAATTCCTCCCCGCACAGAGTCAAGGGCACAACGGCCGGGGCCATAAATTCCAGCCAGACGAAAAATATGAACTGGCAGTCCCCGTACATTAAAGAGTGACAACCATTGATTTTCAGCGCGAGCGCGTCTGGTTCCGCGAATTGTGGATGGCCGAACGGGAGAGGTCTCATCTACCCATGCCCCATCACGATCGCCATAAACACCAGTTGTCGAAAGATACCCGACCCATTCCAGTTCGGGCATCATACTCAGAATATCTTCCGCATGATGCTCGAATACAATATCGCCCTCTTGGTCGGGCGGAGTGGAAATCAATAAATGTGTGGTTCCCGCCATCATCGAGAACGGATCCCCCAGCGGCTTGTCTTTTTCAAACAAGTACCCATCAACACCAGAGGCTCTCAGAGAAGCTCTTTTCTCGCGACTTCTTGTTGTTCCCCCAAGCTGCCAGGTCTCTCCACCTTCTTGTCCCAATGCTCGTAACGCCTCACCAAGGTGATGCGCCGTATATCCATATCCAAAACAAAAAAGTTTCTTTTTACTGTCCATCTCTGATGTTTTATTTCTAAAGATCTTTTCGATCTCTGTTTTTATCCTCGCTTTATACTAAATCACGAGTTGATGCAGGGGGGTTATCATAATGCTGCGTCTGCGAAAAACACAAGAGGAATTTGGGAATATTTCCATTATTTCTTTTATATTTATTATTTTTCAGGCTTTTAGAAGTCAACATTGCCGTAATGTTGAGCGGGCAGGTGACCCGGCAACCGTTCTTCCAGAATTCCCTGAAAACTGCGGCGTGATTTAACCCGTGCATACCATTCACGAGCCCCCGAATGCTGATCCCAAGGAACATCCCCTATATAGTCAACAGTCGAGAGATGCGCGGCAGCGGCGATATCGGCTTGTGAAAAATGATCTCCAGCAAGCCAGTTCCGTTTTTCACACAAGAAACTGATGTAATCCAGATGGTAATGGATATTGGCGTGTCCAGCACGGATCGCAGGGCCGTTTGGCTCCCCTAGACGCAAGAAACGCTTCATCATTTTCTCACCCACCAGATTATCGGTAACCTCGCGCGAGAATTTAATATCAAACCATGATACTAGGCGTCGTGTTTCTGCGCGTTGGTAGGCATCACGGCCAATCAAGTCAATTTCCGGATAAACTTCCTCAAGATATTCTCCGATCACCCAGCTTCCCGACAAGGTGGTTCCATCTTCTTCCACAAGAACAGGGACGTCTCCGGCAGGATTCAAGGCAAGAAAGTCAGTCCGGCGTTCCCAAATCTTTTCCAGTTTGAGATCAAAATCGAGCCCTTTTTCCGACATGATAATGCGGACTTTGCGGGAAAAAGGTTGCAGCCATAGGTGAAATAATGTGCGCATCTTGATTTTAGAGTAACCGAATTATACATTGAGAGCCAGTGCGGATTTATTAGTTTCCTAATATTATGCATATGAATAGCTTTTTATTTTCAATTCGGAGGATCTGATGACAGATCATTACACGCGCGTGGCTATCCTGTTACATTGGTTGATCGGACTGTCGATTATTGCCTTGCTGGCTCTGGGACTGATCATGGAAGACCTCCCAAAAACATACCGGATGGAAGCGTTTATGGTTCATAAATCTTTGGGGCTGACTGTTCTGGTTCTCTCTGTCGTGCGGTTAGTCTGGAGACTGACACACAAAGTTCCCGACTTGCCGGAAACCATGAAAAAATGGGAAAAATTTACAGCTCATGCTGTTCATGCTGCACTCTATTTTCTAATGATTGCATTACCTTTTACCGGTTGGGCCTTGGTTTCAAGCAGTCCGCGCGGCTTTCCAACCATCTGGTTTGGCTTATTCGAATGGCCTCACCTGCCCGTTTTGTCAGAGATCGTCAACAAGAAAGAGGTTTCGGATAGTTTCGGTGAAGTCCATGAAACTCTGGCATGGATTGCAATTTTCCTGATCGCGGCACATATCGGTGCAGCTCTCAAACACCATTTTATCAATCGCGACAACGTCCTGACCCGTATGTTGCCGTTTCTTGCCACTCCATCACAAAGGGGGTAGAGACACCAATGTTGTCCCTCTTACCCAAGCAACCGAGATTTGTTTTGAGTTTAATCGCTGGTGGGATTCTTCTTTCATTGACTCCAGCAGCAATGGCAGACGCCCCTATTTGGGCTGTTGACCCTAGTAACAGCAAAATAGAGTTTTCCGGCACACAAAGCGGGGAAGCTTTTACAGGCCAGATCAGGGATTTTAAGGCCGAGATTACATTCGACGCCGACCATCTCGACCAGTCACATATCCTTGCGACTATTGATATGTCCTCTGCGCAGACGGGAGACAAAATGATCGACGGGTCGCTATCGTCCGATGAATGGCTAAACCCCGGGAAATTTCCCAAGGCGGTATTTGAAACCGTATCTCTTGAAGACAAAGGATCGGGCAAGGAAAATATTGAGCATTATGTGGCTCATGGGCATTTGACCATTTTAGGAGTCTCCAAAGACATGGAACTGCCTTTTTCCCTTAAAACTGAAGGGCAACATGCCATTATGGATGGGCAATTGACGTTAAATCGCCTTGATTACGGGATCGGAAAAGATGCCGATGGAAATGCAGAATGGGTGTCTGATCCGATTCTGGTTAAAATTCATGTTGAGGCCAGCCGTACACCCTGATTTTTTCTCAATCTTTATCCCAATCTTTATATTGTGTTTCCTTTTGCGATGCGGCATGGTGTTGCCGCATTTCTCCTTAACCACCGGACACCAACATGATTGATTATCTACACGCATTTATATTGGGCCTTGTCGAAGGTATTACCGAATTTCTTCCCATTTCCTCGACAGGCCATTTAATTCTGGCGGGTGACGCACTCGGGTTTAGTTCTCCCATTGCCAAGATGTTCATGGTGGTGATTCAGTTGGGCGCCATTCTGGCTGTTTGCTGGCTATACCGCACCAAATGTCTGGACGTGGCCCTTCACATTCACAAGAGACCACAGCAAATCTTTGTTGCGAAACTGTTGGTTGCCTTTTTCCCTGCGGCCATTGTCGGGCTGGCCTTTCATAGTGTTATTGAAGAGAAGCTATTCTCTCCTCTCATTGTCGCTATATCCTTGGTGATTGGTGGCATTGCAATCTGGGTCATTGAAAAATTCCGCCCCGAACCTGTAACCCACACCATAGATGACTTAACTTTCAAACAGGCGTTCTGGATTGGGGTTGCGCAGATTTTTTCGCTTATCCCCGGAACATCCCGTTCAGGAGCCACCATCATGGGGGGCATGATCGCCAAGCTTGACCGCAAGGCAGCAACAGAATTTTCTTTCTTTCTGGCCATTCCGGTGATGTTTGGGGCAACTTTTCTTGATGTCACAAAATATGCCACCACCCTAACCGCACATGACATCCTATTGATTGCAATAGGCTTTGTCGTATCATTCTTTTCGGGACTCGTGGCTATTAAATTTTTGGTGCGGTATGTCAGCACTCACAGCTTCATATCTTTTGCGATTTACCGGATTATATTTGGTAGTGCGATGATAATCTATTATCTGATCTAGACAGACAAAAACCTGACGATTGTTTCTCCATATTGCTTTTCAAAATCCTGTTCTCCCATATCGGGGGGGCAGACCCATCCTTTTTCACTTTCCAAAACAAGCCACGCATCTTGATTCAGCCAGCCAAATTCGCGTAGCGCACGAACACAAGGGACAATAAGTTCTTTGTTGTAGGGAGGATCAAGAAATACCAGATCGAATTTCTTTCCCTCAAGAGGCTTCGAGATTTTTGTGACGTCCATTTGCTTGAATTCCGCATAATCCAGAACCCCCAGCGCCGTGGCATTCTCTTGCGCCAGAGATAGGGATGTGCGGGAAATATCACAAAATAAAGCCGATCCTGCACCTTGAGAGAGCGCTTCCAGTCCCAGAGCGCCGGTTCCACAGAACCCATCCAGAACATGAGCCCCCGCCACCGCACCTCTTGAGAAGAGCGCATTGAAGATAGCCTGACGCACCTTGTCTGACGTCGGGCGTATGTCCTGATTTTTAGGGGTCTTGAGCGGTCTCCCCCTACATGTTCCTCCGATAATTCTCATATCAGCTTATTCCGTTTTTGCTTTTTTCTAAAATTATCAGTACAAATCCCATATGCATATATCTGATGATCCACACCATACAAGAATGCTGGCCGCGCTGGAAGAGGCGCGTTTGGCTGGCGAACGGGATGAAGTTCCAATCGGCGCAGTTCTGGTTCATCGGGACAGTGGCAAGATTACGGCCCGTGCCGGAAACAGGACAATTGAACACTGTGACCCCACAGCCCATGCTGAAATTCAAGTTATTCGTGACGTATGCCAACATGAAGGGGCACAACGAATTCCAGATTATGATCTATATGTTACGTTGGAACCTTGCCCGATGTGCGCGGCAGCTATCAGTTTCGCACGGATCGGTACCATCTATTTCGGTGCATCTGACCCAAAAAGTGGGGGTTTGACGTCCACAGTCAATTTATATGGTCATTCACAACTTCATCATAAACCATCTGTGGTCAGTGGTATTTTGCAAGAAGAGTGTGCAGAAATTTTGAAGAATTTTTTTGCTCTAAAAAGATAGTGTTCATAAAGAAACCCCCATAAGGGGGTTTGATCATTTTCGGTTGGGTCTTTATTGCGCTTAGGAGGAGGAAACCTTTCTACGCAACACATCTGCATCGATTTTTGCCAGATCATCGATACGCAATTTGCTTCTGGTATTGACCTGATAGGCAAGGCGGCAATGATGTTCACAGTATGTCATGCCTTCAGCGGCTGTTCCGCCACAGAATTTAAATCCTTCTTCTTTAGGGTCGCCAACTGGCCAACGGCACATGCCTTCTCTCAACTCAACCAGTTGAACACCTGCCCCAACACAGAAATCAGGTTCGATTCTTGGCATGACTATCGGCGCAATAATATCGCGGCTGGTTACTTTAGGGGCGCGGGTCGTGCGCGCTTCTGATGGTTTACGGGGGGCACGTTGAACGGCAGCACCTTCCCCATTTTCCTGAATAGGAGAAACCCGACCAGAAAGCTTCAGGCGGTGAGCCTTACCAATCACAGCGTTTCTGGTCACTCCACCAATCAGTTTGGCGATTTCGGCGGCGGTTTTACCTTCTCCCCATAGTCTTTTGAGAAGCGCAACGCGTTCATCAGTCCAGCTCATATTTTTCTCCTCCAGTTATGATCCACTTCGCAACGAATGAAATAAAATTTGCTACGAATTTTCTTGGAACTGAAAGTACCTTATCAAAGGGTTGATTCGCTGCTCAAGAATCCCTGATTCGTTTTTCGCTTTTATCCACAGCGAAGAATGATTGAATTGTTTTTTTGGAGTTATGCACCGGAATCGAGTCCCCATTCCGCGTAATAAAGAGGATCGTCTTTCCATTTCTCGGTTACGCGGACAAAAAGTTTCAAGTGGACAGTCGTTTCAAGAAGCGTTTCCAGCTCCATACGCGCACGCGTTCCGATTTCACGCAGACGTGACCCACCTTTACCTAGAATAATGGATTTCAAATGATCGCGTGTCACATGAATTGTTTGTTGCAACTTGACACTTCCATTATCGAATTGTTCCCAGACCTCTGTTTCCACCGTAATTTCATACGGAACTTCCTCATGCAGTTGCAGGAAAACCTGTTCACGCGTGATCTCCGCCGCCAACAAGCGCATTGGCATATCTGTAACTTGATCTTCATCAAACAACCAGAGTCCTTGCGGCAAGAATTTTATACATTCTCTCAAAACATCTTCAACGCCATCCCCCGTCATAGCCGAGATCATAAAAGTCGCCGTAAAAGGGCAGAGTTGATTGAGTCGTGCCGCCAATTCGAGTAGCTTTGGTTTGGCAATTGCATCGACTTTATTCAAGAGCAGAAAAACCGGACGGGTTTTTACAATCTCTGTTAATCGCTCAATCGCTTTCAGATCAGATGCATTCGGGCCTTTTTTCTTGGCATCAAAAATATATGCCACCATATCGCCTTCATCAGCGCCACCCCATGCCGCAGATACCATTGCCCGTTCAAGACGGGTCGAGGCATTGAACAGGCCCGGCGTATCCACCAGAATAACCTGCGCCTTATCTTTAATGACGATCCCCATAATCCGGTTACGGGTTGTCTGAACCTTGGGCGAGACAATCGAGACTTTTTGCCCAACCAATTGATTGACCAGAGTTGATTTTCCGGCATTGGGTGCGCCGATTACCGCGACATAACCGCATTGTGTTTGAGCCGAATCCGGCTGTTGTTCAGACATTATTTCTTATCTTTCAATAGATCGTATAAAGATTGTGCTGCCAGTTTTTCGGCGGTTCTGCGAGATGATCCTTTGGCCTCTATAGGGTCGTACCCCTCAACGGTAACAGATACTGTAAAAACAGGGGCGTGATCAGGGCCTTCACGGGAAATAATATCATATGTCGGCACGGGTAGTTTTCGTCCTTGCGCCCATTCCTGCAACGCCGTTTTGGAGTCGACAGGCGGTTGCACCAATGTATAGATTTTATCCCCCCAGAGAGACGTAATGACTTCCTGACAGGGGGCATATCCATGATCGAGAAAAATTGCACCGATTATGGCTTCCATACAATCGGCAAGCAAATTTTCTTGATTTCGCCCCCCTGCAGCACGTTCAGCCTCGGATGT
The DNA here is from genome assembly GCA_001871905.1 of Alphaproteobacteria bacterium CG1_02_46_17. Taxonomy (GTDB): domain Bacteria; phylum Pseudomonadota; class Alphaproteobacteria; order Micavibrionales; family Micavibrionaceae; genus UBA1573. The sequence goes on from MNUG01000013.1 coordinate 41,728, forward strand.
TCTAACGATTTCAGGAATTTCCAGATCTGTTGCTATTTTGGCTAGCGTTTGCGTGCAGGCCAGTGCGGAATGGCGCCGCGCCAACGCACCCTCATTTTCATAAGGGAAGCAGCGATAGAGTATTTCTGCAATCACCAACCCCAGAACACGGTCGCCCAAAAATTCCAGACGTTCATAATTCTGTTCTTCCGTCATACTGGCATGCGTCAAGGCATGGCACAAATGTTCCGGATTCTTGAAATGATACCCCAAACGGTCTTGAAAAACCTTCAAACGAAGGTTGGCAGATTCCTGCTCCTCAATGTCTCGATCCGTCAGACGCTTGCTCATTTACCACTCTCTTTCAGAGTGGTTCCATTTCCAATTCTGCTAAAAATCCTGCTGTAACGGACAGCCCATGGCCACTTCCAGAATTCAAACAAATTGGCAGATCCATTGGTTGAAAAGAAAAGTACTTCGGCCCGCCCCTCGAAATTATCGAACGGCACATACCCCACCAGATCAAGAACTCGGCTGTCTCGTGAGTTATCGCGGTTATCGCCCATCATGAAGAAATGTCCGGCCGGAACTTTGTATTTAATTGTGTTATCTAACGGACCTTCATCTGATTCTTCATAGATCGTATGCTTTACACCGCCGGGCAGAGTCTCGATATACTCCATAGCCTTTGCCGTTCCGGAAATTTCCTTCTTATATTCCATCATTCCGACCGCCTTGCGATCAACCAATTCGTCATTGATGTAAAGGCGTCCATTGATCACTTGGATCGTATCTCCCGGCAATCCGATTACACGTTTGATATAATCAATTCTGGTATCAGTGGGTAATTTGAAAACAACCACATCCCCGCGCTCGGGTTGCTCGGGCATGAAACGTCCTTCAAAAGTTGCCATTCCGAATGGTATGGAGTGGCGGCTATATCCGTAGGAATATTTGGAAATGAATAAATAATCCCCTACCAGTAAATTCGGTACCATCGAAGTTGACGGAATATTGAACGGTTCGAATAAAAATGTTCGTACCAGCAAAGCGAGAAAGACTGCGATCAAAATGGTGCGCGTCGTCTCTCCTATGGTTTCCTTATTGTTTTGATCTTCCTCTTTGGGAGTTGCCACCAAACTTTCAGGAACTGATTGGTCTTTTGCAGGATCTTCGTTTGTCATCGTCTTTTTATCTTCCATATTCATCTATTTGTCATACCTAATATCCTTAAGAAAATCCAGCCCTGCTCAGGCTCTCATGCCACTAAACAGCTTCAATCACCACATGAGCTTGTGCCAGTGGGGGTTCATCAGTCAAAGTGATGTGAATAAACGCGGTTTTTCCGGTTGGGGTCAGTTTATCCAACCAGTCCCGTGCGCCATTTGTAAGGCGCAAGGTTGGTTTTCCATTTGCATCATTGATGACGGCAATATCGCGCATATAAACACCATGATTAAACCCTGTCCCCAAAGCCTTAGAGCAAGCTTCCTTGGCAGCAAAGCGTTTGGCATAGGTTGCAATATGCGTTCCGGCAGAGCGTCGCCTTTCAGCCTTGGCAATTTCTTCGGGCGAAAAACATCTGTGAATAAAGCGGTTGCCAAATTTTTCGAGTGTTTTTTCTACACGGCGAATATCAATCAAATCACTGCCTATCCCGATAATCATGCTTTTGGAGGCTCCGTTAATTTGCGACCGGCTTTGTGCAAGCGGTGTATTTTCCATTGTTTCTGACGCAATCTGGCCTGACGCACCAGACGATAAAAGGCCAGATAAAAGAAGGGCCAGCTGAGAAAGGCCAGAATAATCCCGCCACAAACCCACGGCACAAACAAGCTAAACGGATCAGTGGTAACTTCATGAACCAGCTCTTTCCATTCAAATTGTTCGGGCATTTCACGCACCGGCAGTCCGAGAACGAAGAAAGCCCAATCCCCTAGCTTATAAGCTCCCCACCACATGAAAGGAAATGTCCAAGGGTTTCCCGCCAAAGTTCCGACGACACTCGCCAGAACTGAACTGCGAGTTCCCCATGATAGAAGAGCGGCAAAGAAAATGTGCGTTCCGGGCAATGGCAAGCAAGAGATAGCTGCACCAAAGGCCATTCCCCTTGCAATAGACGTCGTCGTGTCCTTAATCCTGACCAGCCTGTGCTGTGCATAGTGAAAAGTCCGACGCCACCCCATACTCGGCCATATTGCTTCGCGGAGATGCTGCGGTAAGGTTCTTCTTTTTCTTCGGCCAAACATTTATACTTTTTCTTCCACTTGTCTTACCCCTTACCTTCCTCTGGCCCGCTCAACACTTACAACCTGTGGCGTGGCACGGAGTGCGGCAACAATATTATTCAAATGTTTGGTATCGTTCACCGAGACGTCGAGATACATATCCCAGAAATCAACCGAACGGCTGGTGATTTTCAAATTGGTTATGTTCCCACCACTTTTTCCGATCACAGTCGAGATTGTTCCCAACGCCCCCGGCGTATTGGCTATAGTTACCATCAACCGCCCTACACGGTTTTCCGGATTGTTTTGGCCCTCGCCCCACGACACATCAATCCAGCGTTCCGGTGTATCCGCGAATTGTTCCAGCGTTTCACAGTCAATTGTATGAACCGTCACCCCTTTTCCAGTGGTTACAATCCCTACGATTCTATCTCCTGGGAGAGGGTGGCAGCACCGCGCAAAATGCACAGCCATCCCCGGAATAAGCCCTTTGATCGGCATTGGTTGCAACTTGCCACTGCGAGGCTGGTTTTGCGCCGTTTTGATCGTTGGAATATCCTCAGGATTTATAACTTTTTGTTCCTGATCAGATTTGTGGGCGGGGAAGATGCTGCGGAAGACATCACGCGCCACAATATTTCCGGATCCAATTCCGGAATAAATGTCATCGGCATTTTCACATTCGCGATATTGATCGACAACGCCGGAAACAGCCTTATCAGTAAATTCATAGCCTTCCGTCTTGAAGACCTTTTGCAGCATAGCCTTACCCAAGATCATATACTCGGAACGTTGCTGCTGGCGAATAAAGCGGCGAATATGTGATCTTGCCTTACCTGTCACCACGAACCGTTCCCATGTCGGGGACGGGTTCTGGGTCTTGGCTGTGACGATTTCAACCTGATCGCCATTTTGCAATTTGGTATTTAATGGTGCAATTCTTCCATTAATCTTGGCACCAATACATCTGTTTCCGACATCAGAGTGAATGGCATAAGCAAAGTCAATCGGCGTGGAACCGGTCGGGAGCTCAAACAAATCACCTTTGGGCGTGAAAGCAAAAACCTGTTCTTGAAATAGCTCAAGCTTGGTATTTTCCCAGAAATCTTCAGGGCGCTGATCCTGTTCCAGAATATCCAGCAGTTCACGCATCCATCGGTATTTTTTGGCTTCGTTAATCGCAGATTTTACATCTGTTTGTTTATATGCCCAGTGCGCCGCCACACCAAGATCGGCCTCGGCATGCATCTCGTGGGTTCTGACCTGAATTTCAATCCGCTGATTTTCAGGCCCAATGACTGTTGTGTGAATTGAACGATACCCGTTGGGCTTCGGTGTTGAGATGTAATCCTTGAAACGCCCCGGAACAACGGAGTATTGCGAGTGGACAACCCCCAGCGCGTGATAACATTCTGCCACCGTATCCACAACGATCCGGAAGGCCATAATATCAGATAATTGCTCGAACGAGACGTTCTTGCGTTGCATTTTTTTCCAGATGGAATAGCGGGTCTTCTCGCGCCCCGTCACTTGACCGTTAATTCCTGCCCCGTGAATTAGACTGGTTAATTCACGAATGACCATATTGACCAGATCCGATCCTTCCTGACGCAGGAACGATAAACGGTTGGTAATACTGTCTCTTGCCTCACTATTGAGGTAGGAGAAGGCTAGGTCTTCTAGATCTTCCTTGATTTTATGCAGACCAACCCGTTCAGCGAGTGGCGCGTAGATATCGAGCGTTTCCCGCGAAATCCGGAATCTCTTTTCGGGTTTGGCAATATGGTGCAACGTCCGCATATTGTGCAAACGGTCGGCCAGTTTGACGAGCAGAACCCGAATATCTTCGGACATTGCCAGCAACAATTTTCTAAAATTTTCAGCCTGTTTCCCTTCGACGGTCTGGCTTTCAATTTTGGTCAACTTGCTAACCCCGTTTACAAGCGATGCCACTTCGGGGGAGAATTTCTTTTCGATTTCCTCATAGGTCGTATTGGTGTCTTCCAGCGTATCGTGAAGGATTGCTGTGATAATTGTAGCCGGATCCATTTTCATGTCGGCAAGGATGCCTGCAACTTCAAGCGGATGGGTGTAGTACGGTTCACCGGACGATCTGACTTGTCCTTCATGTTTAACTTTGGCGAATTCAACCGCATCCTCGATGGGCTTGGGATCCGCATCTGGGTAATAGGCATGGATTTGAGAGACCAGCTCGGCGGCCGAAGACGTCATGAAGTAATAGAACCCACTGTAAAAACTGCAAAATTATGATAGCAGCCTAGCATGAAAAATGGGTAAAAACAGCTCTTGGACAAAAGATTTTTGTCAAACGAGATGAAGCCACCCCTTTATTTCACATATAGATCAGGAAAAGCTTCCTTCAGACTAATCAGTTTCGGCGCATCATGGATCATGACATAAAGGCTATCAGGGTGAAAGGCAATATAGTTCTGGTGATAGCTTTCTGCCGCATAGAATTTTTCAAGGGGCTCCAGACGGGTTACAATCGGTTTATCAAATGCCTTTGCAGCAGCCAGTTGATCTATATAAGACGAGGCGACTTCTTTTTGTTCAGGGGTTTCATAAAATATGGCCGAGCGATACTGTGTTCCACGATCAGGCCCTTGGGCGTTCAACTGTGTTGGATCATGAGCCACCGAAAAGTACACTTTGAGAAGTTGACCCAGCGAAATTGCTGCGGGATCATAAGTCACCTTAACAGCCTCGGCATGACCTGTTTTTCCTGAACTAACCTGCTCGTAGGTCGCCGTATCCTCTTCCCCGCCAGCATATCCACTGACCACATTCTTTACCCCTTTGAGGTGCAAGAACACGGCCTCAATACCCCAAAAGCAGCCTCCTGCCACAATGATGCTGCGGGTACCGGACGCCGCATCACCCACCTGCTCATCCTGCTGCGGATCAGGCAACGCGACAGCGCGCGCTTCGTTTAAGGAACATCCAAGCATTAGAACTCCTGTCATTAGAATAAGTGCAAATTTCCTGATCATCCCCGATCTTCACCTTCTTCACCCTCAGGAACAAACTTAAGCGCCACGCCATTGTTACAGTATCTCAAGCCCGTCGGGGCTGGGCCATCTTCAAAAATATGGCCTTGATGCCCATCACACCGCGCACAATGATATTCGGTACGCGGCGCCACAAGCTTGAAGTCTGTCTTGGTTTCGACATGTCCTTCTATCGACTGATAAAAACTCGGCCAGCCAGTTCCAGAGTCATATTTGGCATCTGAACGAAATAAAGGTAGCCCACAACCCGCACAGGCAAAAACACCCTTACGGTGTTCTTTTAACAGTGAAGAGGTAAAGGGTCGCTCAGTTCCTTCCTCGCGCAAGACATCATATTGCTGCGAAGACAGTTCTTTTTCCCATTCTTGATCCGATTTTGTAATTTTTGTAATCCTCTTGTTATTTACTACTAGATCTTCTGCTCTGGTTACATTTGGCAATATCCAAAGCGATGACATAATTGCCAGTGTTCTTGTCCCGAGCAATAGCATCTGGCGTCTGGAATAAAATTCATGTTTTTTCATGTAGTTAGCCTATATCTTCTCAATAGCAATTCGCTCCAGATTATTGTTTTGTTACAAAAAAGGTAGAATTTTGAAAAAAATAATCAATTCCGGTGGGGGAGAATCACTATAAGCTTCCGTTTTATTTTGGTTATTTATGTTTTATCAGTACCAAAAAGGGATAAAGGGGATAAAAAATGAGCCACTCGAATATTTCATTCAAATCAGTTGCGGGCTTTGCCGCTATCGTCGCTCTATTCAGCTTTTCGACCACATCCATCTCGTCTTCAGCTGAGGCCAGGGAATTCAAGAAGGGCGAAGTCGGTTCAAAGGCCGGGGCAGGGCATAGCTGGAACAAGGAATTAACCACTGGAAGCGGTAAAAGCGCAAACAAATCCGGTAGTGGTCAATATAATAAGGACACCAAATCCTATGACCGCAGCGTGACAGAATACAAGGGAGAAGAGCGTTCTTCCAGTACCAGTTACAATGCTGAAACCAAAAGCCTGAATACCCAGAGCTCGACCGGCGCAAATCGGACAGCCAGTTACAGTGATGGATCAAAGTCAGTTCATGTCACAGGTGCCAATGGGAAAAGTGGTGGGGTGACCACGAATTATGATTCCTCAACTAAAAGCGTCAATAGAACATATGAAAATGGCTCAACTACCAATACCAGCTATTCTAACGGGCAGAAAACAACTAACTATTCAGGAGCAAACGGCAAAAGTGGCTCCAATAGCACTGCCTATCAATATGACAGAGAGGCCAAGACGCTAAACAAGCAATACACACATGGCGGCACCATGACCACGGATATCGACCCGAGTGGCCAAGTCAACAAGACTTATGTTTCCCCGTCCGGACGTCAGGTTCAGATCAAGGGTCAGTATAACCAGTAGAACTGGGTATAATCCGAATACCGCTTCGGATTTCTTTGGAGCAGGCTTTCCCCAGCCTGCTTCATTCTTTTTAATCTTCTTTGGCCAGAAGAGCAGCATTCAGATTTTTACGCGTAATCTGGAAGTTTTGTTCGACTTCCCCACCCAATGATTCGACTGACACAAAACCTCCACCGGTTTCTGTGCCGGCATACATTTTATTTACAAAGTCATATTGGGCCAGAGTCTGTCCAGACTGGGCGTCGCGCTGATCGACCATCCAAACTCCTGTGTTGGTACAAGCACCAATATAATATTGGTATTGGTCATTGATATTCTGGCGCAGATTTTTCATGCACGCCTTAGCCGCCCTGACAGAAGCACTTTGCGGTTGCTCGCCTTCGAAAGTCGCGCAGGCGGGTAACAGCATTAGCAAAGCAAAACAGAGGATATGCCTTATTCCTGACGGATGGTAATCTTGTGTTCGATGACCTTTTCGCCCTGAGGTAAACTCAGCAGCGTCACGCCAAGTTCGACATCCATATATGGTGTGGTTGGCAAGTCGGTGCATTTCGATAAAGACTCCGCAAAACGGTTGGCCGCCTCAATAGGTTCTGATTCATTCAAGGGACGTAATAGGAGAAGCGCGTATTCGTTGACACGAATTTGCGCGATGATATCCGACTGACGGCGAATCCGGACAAGATGCTGTGCCAGTTTTGCAGCAATCATCTCGGCATCGTACGAGCCATCGTTCGAGGATATTGTATTATAATTTTCAAAAGTAATAAAGATGGTGTGTGCCGTTTCACCATACCGTCCAGCACGATCAATACAGGATAAGAACAACTGGCTATAGGCTGATTTGGCGATAACACCCCCTGCGCTGGGAAAATCTATCGCGTCATTGGCCAAATGGCGCATCAGATTGTTCATAAACTCCGCCCGATCAATAATTGCCTCAATAGCTAACGGATTGATTGGCTTTGCCAGAAATTCATTAAATCCACCTTCAATGGCCCCCGATTTATCAAGCGTATCCGACAAGAGAACCAGATGGACATTCCGGCGGATATTCCGGCGTATTTGCATGGTCATCGGCTTGATGGAGGTCAGTGGAGACGGATCAATAAAAACAACATCCCATCCATCCCGAACAATTGCGTCCAAACTTTCCCCTTTTTCCGGATGGATCAGGACAGTGTGCCCCAATGGTTCCAAACGCGATCTTATCAGGTTCGCAGTCATTTCGTCCCGATCAACTATTAGTATTTTCATAATGTTTCCTATTCGGCGTCCGGAGGGCTAAAGAATCGTATTCCAACACATGATTGCAAAATTTGGGTAAAAAAAAAGCTAAAAAACGTCATTTTCATGCGTTCCTCGCCATTATATTTAATTTGACAAGTATTTTGAGCTCAGATAGATGTATCGGCCTACCGTTTAGACGTTTTATCCAGTGCCCTGGTGGCGGAATTGGTAGACGCGCAAGTTTCAGGTACTTGTGTCCTCCGGGACGTGGAAGTTCGAGTCTTCTCCAGGGCACCATTTTTCTTGAAAAATCACGAAAAACCTTATATCCCAACAACATGACGATTTATTTGCACCGGAATGACTTACCCGATGATCTGGCGTTTGGCGGATCAGTGGCGATTGATACAGAAACGATGGGGTTGAACCTGACCCGTGATCGTTTGTGTTTGGTTCAACTCTCTTTTGGCGATGGGGATGCCCATCTGGTTCAGTTCCCTGTCGGGTCAGATTATCTGGCCCCGAACCTGCGTCGCCTTCTGGAAGATCCTGCCATTGTCAAACTGTTCCATTTTGGACGCTTTGATATTGCCTCGATCAAGGCCTATATGGGGGTGACCTGCGATCCTGTCTATTGCACCAAAATCGCTTCAAGGCTGGTACGCACTTTTACCGACCGCCATTCCCTCAAGGAATTATGCAGGGAACTTCTGGGGGTTGAACTCAGCAAGCAACAGCAATCTTCCGATTGGGGTCAGGATGTCTTGACTGAAGATCAAAAAATTTATGCGGCCAATGACGTTTTATATTTGCACAAACTTAAAGAACGTCTTGATCCGATGTTAGTCCGTGAAGGACGTGTGGAGCTCGCGCAAGCTTGTTTCGATTTTCTTCCGGCACGTGCAGATCTTGACCTGACAGGATGGCCAGAAATCGATATTTTCGCCCATAATACCTAGCTACATTTTATTGCTCAACTTTTTAGGGATTTCCCTCCTATGGCACAAACTATGACCCAACAAAATTCCGTATCAGGACAGCCAGATTCGAATGATCTTCTATCGGCTCGTCGTACACTGGCTACTGAAATCGAGGGATTGACTGCTCTGTCCCATTCTCTCAATGGTGAGTTTGTCAAAGCCATCGAGATTATTCAGGCCATGAAAGAAAAAGGTCGTGGACGTTTGATTGTCGCAGGCATTGGAAAAAGCGGTCATGTGGCACGGAAAATTTCAGCCACTTTGGCGTCAACTGCCACCCCGTCTTATTATATCCATCCAGGGGAAGCGAGCCACGGCGACCTCGGGATGATTACCGAAGATGATGTTATTATACTTTTGTCCTATTCAGGGAATAATGCAGAATTATCGGATATGATTGCATATGCGGGACGATTTAACATTCCCCTAATTTCCATGACAGGAAATCCGGAAAGTCCTTTGGCACAACATTCCAGCATTGCCCTAATCCTGCCACGCATTCCCGAGGCTTGCCCGAACGGTTTAGCCCCGACCACGTCGACAACCCAGATGATCGCATTGGGTGATGCGATCGCCATCGCTCTTCTGGAGCGTACTGGCTTGACTGCCGAGCAATTCCGTGTCTGGCATCCCGGCGGAAAACTGGGTCAGAAACTTCGCAAAGTCTCGGACATGATGGTTAAGGGGGATGATCTCCCCTTTGTCTCTTCCAACACGTTGATGTCTGATGCCCTCATTACATTATCCTCCAAGAATCTTGGTTCGGTGATTGCTGTTGACGATCAAGGAAAGCTGATCGGTATTGTGACGGATGGTGATTTGAAACGCCATATGGGGCCAGACTTGTTACAAAAACCTGTTGCAGACATCATGACCAAGGGCCCTCGCACGATCACACCAGATCTTCTGGCGGTCAAAGCTCTGGACATCATGGTTGGCTCGGCAGCCAGTCCGATTACCTCTCTGGTCGTGACCAACGAAGATAAAACAGTTGTCGGATTGATCCGCATTCAAGAGCTGTTGAAAGCCGGATTGGTCTAACGGAACCTGACAATGAACGATCTTTTTTCAACGGGCAATCTAAAGGAATCACAGGGACAGCAAGACCCTCTTGCGACAGATGCCCGGGTCGATCGCTTGATCAGGCAAGATGAAGATGTGCATCTTCGTGCAACAAGAACGCGACGTTATTCGCGTTTCGTGCGGAGTTTGCGACTTACTTTGCCTGTTATAGCCCTTGCAATCGTTGTGGTTCTGATGGTCTGGTCGGATCGTGATACACAGATCAGGGCCATTCCACGAGCCGATATTTCCCCCCAGACCGTTACACGCAATGAATTGATTAATCCGAAATTCCAATCAGAAGACAGTGATAGCCAGCCCTATACCATCACTGCGGACAAAGCCACACAGAGCACCTCCAATATGGACAATATTTTGCTCGACAAACCTGTGGCAGATATCAGTCTTAAAGGTGGAAATTGGCTCGCCATCAAAGCTACCGAAGGAGAGTATAATCAAAAATCCGGTGTGTTAAAACTTGATGGGTCTGTTCAAATGAACCATGACACAGGGTATGAGTTGCAATCCGATCATATGAATATTGATGTTGGGCAACAAATGGTTACATCTGATGTTGCCGTGACAGGCCATGGCCCTGCTGCAGAAATTTCTGCTCAAGGCTTGGAAGCCGACGGAAAAACAGATACAGTGATCTTCAAAGGTCCTGCCACGTTAGTTTTGCGCCAGACCAGTAACTCTGAGCACGTTAAACAACCTGCCGCCCAAGACCCTGTTATGGAGCAAAAGACAAAATGACCCGTATTCTTTCCAGACAGTTTATAACTCTGTTTGCTGCCATGTCTCTAATAGGCGGTGTAGCTTTGGCTGCGGACGAACTCCCCTTGGAAATTACAGCAGATCATGCTCTGGAATGGAACCAGACAGCCAGAACATATATTGCCCGTGGCAACGCCGAAGCCAAGCAAGGTGAGTTATCCGTTAAAGGGGATGTTCTTACTGCGGAATATGCGGGAGCAGACAATAGCACCAGCGATCTGACTAAAGTGACCGCCAAAGATCATGTGATCATGACCTCCGTTTCTGCCGACGGTGTGGACACAGCCACAGGCGATCTGGCCGTTTATGATCTTGCTTTGGGCACAATAACTTTGACTGGCACGCCGACTAACACGCGACCCAAAATCACCAAAGGACAAAATAGTCTTGAGGCAGATCAGATTATTGTCACCCTTAAAAATCAGGAACTGGAAACCGCAACAGCTATAGGAAATGTCGTTATCACCACGGCAGGCGAACAAAAAGCCAGCGGAGACAAGGCTATTTTTACCAAGACCACCAACATTGCAGAGCTGATGGGGCATGTTAAAATCATGCAAGGATTTAACTGGTTGGAAGGAGACTACGCAAAAATGAATCTGACCACGAAAATCAGCACCATCACAGGGCAGAAGGATCGCCCTCGCGTCAAAGGTATCTTTTATCCATCTTCGGGCAAGAAGAAGTAGCAGGAACCTTGATGACAATTGCCCCTTATCCCCCGCATTCCCGCAAACATTTGTCTTCCGTTCCTCGTGGGCTGGTGGTCGAACATTTATCCAAGTCCTATAAAAAACGTCCGGTACTGCGCGATGTCTCTTTGAGTGTCGAGCGCGGCGAGGCCGTTGCTATTCTCGGGCCGAACGGCGCGGGGAAAACCACCTGTTTTTATATTATTACCGGATTGATCCAGCCCGATGGCGGAGACATTTTGCTTGATGGTCAGGAAATCACCACTTTGCCAATGTATCGTCGAGCGCGTCTCGGGATTGGCTATCTACCGCAAGAGGCCTCTATTTTCCGTGGTCTTTCGGTTGAAGATAATCTGCGCTCTATTCTGCAAACACAGAGGGATTTGAATAGCGAAGATCAGGAAGCCTTGTTGGAAGATCTTTTGATCGAATTTTCTGTCTCTCACCTGCGCCGCACGCCTGCGATTGCACTATCAGGAGGAGAACGCCGCCGTGTTGAAATTGCCCGCGCTCTGGCATCCCGTCCTCACTTTGTTTTGCTGGACGAGCCATTGGCAGGGATTGACCCGATTGCAGTCGGGGATATTCGTGCTCTGATCGGTCAACTCAAAACCCGTAATATTGGCGTTCTGATTACCGACCATAATGTCCGCGACACACTCGGAATTGTTGATCGCGCCTATGTTCTTCATGACGGGATGGTGATGACCGAAGGGCTTCCAGAGGAGATCGTTGATAATGAAGATGTCCGCCGCGTTTATCTGGGTGAAGGCTTTTCGTTATAAGATCAGCTTGGCTGTTTGCTAATTCCTTTAAGATATTGATCGTTCCATGTCCATTGACCACTTTGCCGATCTGCACTTATTGTCAGGCAGGAGATGTAAGAAAAGCTCGGGGTCAAGGATGATTTCTTGTCCTTAAACACATCAATCATTCGCTTGCCTCTTGCATGGGCGTAGGCTGCCATAATCACTCCCCCGTGAGTGAAAATAACTGCATCCTCGCACCCCTCGGGAGCTGTCTTTCTTATTCTATCCAAAGAAGCGGACACCCGATTTTGCAACATCTGCATCGACTCTCCGTCCTGTGGTGGCTTATTCCACATATCGGATAAATAGTCCGCAGCCCCTGCACAATGTTTCACCTCATCATGTTTCATATCTTCCATCACACCATATTGTTGCTCAATAAATCCTTCATCCTGATGAAGGGCGAGAGCACAATTTTCCTGATGTTTAATCGCGGATATCACACCTTCGGCAGTGGCTATGGCGCGGGGATATGGGGAAGACAACCACAGAGATTTTTCAGGGTCATGCGGCAAAGCTTGCGCCAGTTGATTGAAATAACTTTGAACACGAGGTGAGGTCGTATCAAAAGCAATATCCTTCCCATACCAAATTTGGCCAGGATTAATAACTGGGACGTGGCGGATAAGATGGGCACGGATAATGGATGACATATGTAAAGGCTACACCATGATCTTCCAAAGAGACAACATATTTTTGAAGAATTCCGAACTGGAGCGGGTGAAGGGATTCGAACCCTCGACATTTACCTTGGCAAGGTAACGCTCTACCCCTGAGCTACACCCGCGCTGGCCAGTTTATGAACAGGTGGGATTTATAATCACCCTTTTGGGTAATTGCAAGAGGAAGTTTTGGATTTTTTTACGTGAAACTCTTTGCATGGACTTATGCTCCGACTTGAATCAGGGACGTATAGTAGCCCATCGGACGACCAGTCACCGAGTTAGGCTCTACAATAACCATCGAGCTGCGCTTTTTAACCTTTTCTGCCACATCTTCCTGTAATTCATAGTGCATCAGGTCGCCTTCATGCTCGGGAATATCATAAACCAGCATAAACAGCTTCTGATCGCGGTAATATTCGACGCGCTTGACGCCACCCGGCAGGGAATGGTCACAGACCAGCGCCAAGTCCCCATCCGGCAATTGTCCCAATTCTATATTCATCCCAAGCCTCCCATTCCGAAATCTGAAGATCTTGAAATCTGTACGTCCTGTGCGTTTTTAACAGGATCCACCTCTGGTACAATTGTCCCGATAGGCCCTTTTGATCCCATCATGACGCCCAGAGACTCCACACCGCCCGTTATTTCAAATTTTTGAGGTCCGTCCATCGCCATCTACTCATTCCCCTGTTTATTTCCAGTCTCAATATATACACCTGAAAGGTTTCGTAATTATTGAAAATAGATCAAATTTTATCTATCTTTCAGGTACATCCGCCTTGTTTGCCCATTTTGGGCAATAGAAAACCATCATAATTATATAGAGATAAATATCATCTTATCATGAATGATATGAAAAAATAAAGTTTCACCACAGATTATTCCAAATTTATGTCTTGTCTGTAATAGAATGCAGAAAATCTGTTTTGACATATCCTGAAGTGACAGCTATCTAAGCCATATGGAAGACTATACACCGCCATATTCGGCTGAAGCCTTGCTGGCTATGATGAAAACGCGATCACACAGATTCACGTTGTTTCATCATGTTCCGGTGTTCACCGTCGCTGAATCCGATGAGGTCTCGGCACAGATCCCCGGGTTTCATACGCGCAATCTCTTTTTAAGGGATAAAAAAGGCCGAATGTTTCTAGTGACCCTTGGCCACGACACCCCAGTTGATTTGAAGAAACTTTCCGATTTTTTAGGTGTTGGACGGTTCTCATTCGGGTCACCGACACGGTTATGGACTTATCTGGGCGTTCGCCCCGGTTCTGTAACACCTTTATCTATTTTGAATGATACGGTAAAACAAGTTCAGCTTATCCTTGAGAAAGACATGATGGAAGAACAGATGGTCAATTTTCATCCATTGGATAATTCCATGACAGTTGGAATGACCCCACAAACTCTGCTCGATATTCTTGAACAACATGCTGTCTCGCCCCATATTCTTGATTTGAGCCGGATGGCTCCGGATCAAGGCCTGCTGGAACAAAAAGAAGCATAACTTTATAAACGAAGAAAGACCGCCCCTTATGTTGATAGGAATGAAGACTTCTCATACACCAGTGACGCAAAACAGTGCGGCAGATATTTATGATGTTACCACCGCCGATTTTGAAACCAGTGTTCTCAAGGCGTCGATGGACAGGCCTATTCTGGTTGATTTTTGGGCCCCATGGTGCGGGCCGTGCAAACAACTGGTTCCAATGTTGGAAAACACTGTCAAAGCACAGGGCGGAAAAATTGCTTTGGCCAAGGTCAATGTCGATCAGAATCCGGAATTGGCGCAAGCATTCCGTGTCCAATCCGTCCCGATGGTGGTGGCCATGTATATGGGCCAGCCCGTCTCTGCCTTTGCCGGAGCAAGACCGCAAAGCGATATCGACCAGCTTGTTCAACAATTGATCGCCTTGCAAAAACAGAACGCGCCAGATGTACCGGAAGCTATTGATATTCCTTCTGCCCTGAAGCAAGCGCAAGCGTTTATGGATCAAGGAGAGCTGGGCGCAGCACAGGAAATTTTTGCGCATATTCTTATGCAGGATGAACTGAATGTTGCGGCCTATTTCGGGCTTGTGCGTGTGATGATTGCTGCTGGTGATCTGGATCAGGCGCAGAATATGATTGATACTGCGCCCGATCATCTTAAGAAAGATTCGGGCTTTTCTTCTATCAACACCGCTCTGGATCTGGCCCGTCATGCGGCAAACATCGGAGACCTTGCCGAGCTGGAGCAAAAAGTTTCGAGAAATCCAGACGACTTGCAGTCTCGCTTTGATCTGGCCGAAGCCTGTTTTGCCAAGGGCGAAAAAGACCGTGCTGTTGATCTGTTGATTGACATTATCCGGAAAGACAGAAGTTGGGAGGAAGACAAGGCCCGTGCGCAGTTGTTAAAATATCTCGAAGCATGGGGTTTTGGTGATCCAGCCAGCGTGACAGGACGTCGCAAACTATCCTCTGTCCTTTTCTCATAAAGAAATTAGCCTATATTATTATTCATGAGCAATTATCCTTTCGACCCATCTTTTAGTAACTTGCCCGAGGAAATGCCGATTTTTCCTCTGGATGGAGTGGTCTTGCTCCCGAAAGGTGATTTGCCTTTGAATATTTTTGAACCTCAATATTTATCTATGGTCGATGACGCCTTGAGGGGGTCGCGTATGATTGGCATCATTCAACCATTCGGCGGGAAGATAGCCGCAAATGGTGATGCCATTTTCCGCACCGGCTGTGCAGGCCGCATTACCCAGTTCACTGAAACGGAAGATGGTCGGTATATAATTTCGTTGCGAGGTATCTGCCGATTTCATGTCTTGAAAGAATTTCCTCAAACCCAGAGAGGGTATCGGTTGGTCAAACCAAGCTGGGTGCCTTTCGAGCATGATATGGACTCGTCACATTGTGTTGAGATCGACCGCAAAAATCTCTGCGGATTATTGAGAAGATATTTTGAATTGCAAAGCATTACACTGGACTGGCCCTTGTTGCACGAAATCGAGGATGACGAAGTCCTGATGACGATGCTGGCCATGATCTGTCCATTTACAGCTTCCGAGAAGCAAGCCTTGCTAGAAGCACCATGTTGCAATACACGGGCAAATCTGTTTATGTCATTACTTGAGATGTCGGTTCAACAAGATTGCTCCGGTTGCTCGCATTAAAGGTTTTCAATTATGGCCCCTTCATCATCTTTACGTCATTCTGTTGACCCGAGGCTCCTCGAAATTCTGGTCTGTCCGCTGACAAAGGTTCCTTTGCGTTATGATCGTGAACGGCAGGAATTATTATCCGATCAAGCCAAATTGGCTTATCCTATTCGCAATGGAATTCCGATCATGCTGGTTGAGGAAGCCCGCGATCTGGACGATCAAGAGGTTAAAAAATGAATTCCACACTTTCACCTTGGCCTACTGATCTGGTCTATAAGAAATCAGAGAAAGTCCTCTATGTGACATACGACACCGGGGAGAAGTTTGGTTTGACCGCTGAACTTTTGCGCGTCGAAAGCCCCTCCGCAGAGGTTCAAGGACACCACTCGTCCGAGAAAATAAATGTCACAGGAAAAGAAAATGTAACCATTACCGCAGTCCAGTCAGTTGGTAATTATGCCGTACGGCTGGTCTTTGATGACGGACATAACACCGGGCTCTATTCGTGGTCTTATCTATATGAGCTGGCCCAGAAATATAAACCTGCCCCCAACTCCTCCAGCCATGTCTGCGGATGCGGAAAAAACGGCGCATGCCAGACCTCATAGGCCCTAGCTCCCACCCTAAATTCAAAGCTTGTTTATTTAAGATCTATTCCTAACCCTTTTAATGTCTCTGATACAGCAATAGTATCGAAAATTTTTGAGTCATCAAATGGATCAGGTGAAGCCTTAGAATCTCTTACTTCCATAAAGGTTTTTGCGACATCCAGAACATGCTGCTTATCTACACATGTCGGGTTCACGTTATTTTTTAGATCTCCGGCAGCGTCCATAAAGTTCTTATACGCAGATTCATATTCCGACATAACAATCTCCTCTTCGTTAAAACAATTAGGGCATGCTACATTTTATCATGTATTATGTCAATACAAATCTCATTTCTTATTTCATGGTTGTAAGCATATCATAGCGACTTTATACCCTTGTCCAATTTTCTAATATTTCCTTGCACCACACAAGAAAATACGTTTAGATATTTCCCATGCAAACGGTTTTTACAAACTCGCTCCTCCTTCTTCGACTTACCAACCCCTGAGACAGGTGGTTGGCTTTAATGCTGCCCTCTTTCAGGGGTTTCAGATCTTCACTTTGAATTTTCACAAAAAAATTTCATGATAGTCTTAGAAGGAACTACTATGTCCGACCCAAACCGAATTATTATTTTTGACACCACATTGCGTGATGGAGAACAATCTCCCGGTTGTTCGATGAATCTGGAAGAGAAACTAAAGATGGCTCATCTTCTGGACGAGATGGGCGTTGATGTTATTGAGGCCGGATTCCCCATTGCGTCCCGTGGTGATTTTGAGGCGGTCGAGGCCATTTCCCGCGAGATCAAAAACGCAACGATTGCCGGACTTTGCCGTGCGGTTAGAGCTGATATCGAGGCTTCGGCTGATGCCATTAAGGCCGCTCCCCAGCGCCGCATTCATACATTTATTTCAACCTCGCCGCTGCACATGAAGTACAAGCTTCAAATGACCCCCGAATCTGTATTGGACGCCATTACTGAATCCGTTACGTTCGCGCGACAATTTACCGATGACGTAGAATGGTCTGCAGAAGATGGAAGCCGTACAGAAGATGATTTCTTGTGCCGCTGCGTCGAGGCTGCCATTGCCGCAGGGGCAACCACCATCAATATACCCGATACGGTCGGGTATGCGATGCCGGATGATTATGCTGCAAAATTCCAGATGCTTCGCGCAAAGGTTCCGAATATTGATCAAGCAATTTTGTCAGTCCATTGTCACAATGATCTGGGTCTGGCCGTTGCAAATTCTTTGGCAGGTGTTGAAGCAGGCGCGCGCCAGATCGAGTGTACAATCAACGGCATTGGTGAACGTGCCGGTAATGCTGCTTTGGAAGAGATTGTCATGGCCATGCGTACACGTCCTGATGCCATGCCCTACCACAATAATATCAAGACCGAGATGATTACAAAGATGTCCCGCACATTATCTTCCATTACTGGTTTTGTAGTCCAGCCTAACAAAGCTATTGTCGGGGCAAATGCGTTCGCCCATGAAAGCGGGATTCATCAGGATGGTGTTTTGAAGAATGCCCAGACCTATGAAATTATGACGCCTGAATCCGTTGGCCTGAATCGCTCCAATCTGGTGATGGGCAAACATTCGGGGCGTCATGCCTTCAAATCGAAGCTGGAAGATATGGGGTACGAGCTCAACGACAATGCATTTGAAGACGCTTTCAACCGTTTCAAAAATCTGGCAGATAAGAAAAAGAGTATTTTTGATGAAGATATTATTGCGCTGGTTGAAGACGAGACAGGACGTGATAATGAAAACATCAAATTTATATCCTTAATGATTCAGGCAGGAACCAAAGGGCCACAAACTGCCTCTTTGGAACTTGATGTCGAAGGAGTCCGTCAATTTGCCATGTCTGAGGGCAATGGGCCGGTGGATGCTATTTTCAAAGCGATCCGGATGATTATCCCGCATGATGATGCTGTTTTACAACTTTATCAGGTTCACGCTGTGACCGGTGGAACCGATGCACAGGCGGAGGTAACCGTTAAGATTGAAGAAGATGGCAAAACTGTCGTTGGTCAAGGAACAGATGCGGATACTCTGGTGGCGTCGGCTCGTGCCTATGTTCATGCGATTAATAAATTGGTCGATAAACGGGCCAGAACAGCTCCTCCGGAGATCAAGATGAGTTCATCCGATCGCACAGGCCCGTAGAGGCTTAAGAAGTTAGACATAAATCCATGCGACTGCATCTAGGTAAATGCGCAGTCGCATTTTTATTTCCTCTTCCCCTGCATTTAGTTCTCGGCTAGTATTGCACCTATTGCACCTATTGCATCGGTTGGGAATTCTCAGCCAGCCTTCGCGTTGTCTGTTTCCTGCGTTTCCCCCAAGCTCTCAAAAACGGTGTTTTCTATGAAGTTTTCGACAAAAATTATCCTTGTTCTTTCTGCTATCTTTCTGGTTCTCGGTGGCGCGTCCACTACCGCTCTTTTCGAGCTTAAGGGCATTGAAAGAAACATCAAAAAAACTAGAAATAATGTGGATGTCATTCAACATAGAATAGCGCAAAACATGAAGTTGAAAGAGGCTGTCTTTGAGTTGAAGTTCGACGTTGTTCAAGTCCAGCAGTGGCTGACCGATATCTCGGCAACGCGAGGTCTCGATGGGATGGACGATGGCGACGATAAGGCTGCCGAGTATGCCGAGAAGTTTTCGACAAGTCTTTCGGAAACGCGCGCTCTGGCAACAGAGCTGTCTCTTCCTACTGTTTTAAAGGATCTCGATGAGGTTGAAGCCGCGTTCGGTCCCTATTATATAGCTGGGCAGCGCATGGCCAAAGCCTATGTTGACATGGGACCTGAAGTCGGCAACAAGTTTATGAAGGATTTTGATGGTGTTGCCTCTAATATTACAGAAACTGTTGGTCAGATGCACGCAGAAGTCGGCAAGCTGACTGTAGATTTCCAATCGGAAATTGCCGACGATCTTCGTACAACGGCGGCGCTGACCACAGACCAGTATAGGATGCAACTGACCATCCTCATTATTTCAACCTTTCTGGCCGTGTTCAGCGGTCTTTATGTTTTCACTCTGGTTCGGGGCCGGATGGGAGCCTTACAACATGACCTTAATCAAGCGCTTCTGGGCGGGGCCGGTAAAGAGTTCAAATTGAAAAAGGATCAAAAGGACGAGTTCGGCGATGTTTCCCGTGCTTTGCATCTCTTCCGTGAAAATTTGATCGCTGTCGAGAGGATGAAGGCCGAGCAGCAAGCCCTTGAAGCCCGCGCCGAGGCCGAAAAGCGAGAAGCAATGGGTAAATTGGCAGATGACTTCGATAGACGGACTGCGGGTATTATCAAGTCTCTGGCAGCGGCCGCAACCGAGATGCAGGCAACTGCGCAACAAATGTCTTCGGTTTCAGGAAATACCACTCACGCCAGCCAGATTGTTGCAGCAGCCGCGTCAGAGGCTGACAACAATGTCCAA
The DNA here is from genome assembly GCA_001871905.1 of Alphaproteobacteria bacterium CG1_02_46_17. Taxonomy (GTDB): domain Bacteria; phylum Pseudomonadota; class Alphaproteobacteria; order Micavibrionales; family Micavibrionaceae; genus UBA1573. Next base: position 61,784 of record MNUG01000013.1, read on the forward strand.
GTTGTGGCTGCCGCGACTGAGGAGCTTTCCGCATCCAGCCGTGAAATTGCGCAGCAAATTTCGAATGTTGCACATAAATCCAGCCGCGCTGCATCGGAAGCCGAGAGAACAAGTCAGCAGGTAAATGAATTGAATACACTGGCCGATTCCATCGGAGACGTGATTTCTTCGATCAAGGCAATTGCCGAGCAGACAAACCTTCTTGCCTTGAACGCAACCATTGAGGCTGCCCGTGCCGGAGAAGCCGGTAAGGGGTTTGCCGTTGTGGCCGATGAAGTGAAAAAACTGGCAACCGAAACGGCTAGTAAAACCATTGAAATCGACGAACGTGTCGGTCGCATTCAAGACGCCATTCGTAGTAGCGTCGAGGCGGTTGGTCGCATCATTAACGACGTTCAGGAAATTGATCATGCCACATCGGCCGTTGCAGGAGCTGTTGAAGAACAAAATGCGGCCACTGCAGAGATTGGACGGAATGTGAATGAAGCCTCGCAGGGAACACAGCAGGTTGCACAGAACATCCATGATGTTCAGCGCAATGCCGAGGAAACCGGTGACTCTGCCAGAGCCTTGAATGATGCGGCTTCGGAGCTGGCTGAGATTGCAGAATCCCTTCAAAATCAGGTTACTGAATTCCTCCACGAAATCAGATCAAGCTAGCCTAGCCACCCTATCATTTTTCCCTCCCCGTGCAGTATCTGTGCGGGGAGGTTTTTATGAG